>CANQUJ010000012.1 GCA_947627005.1 uncultured Clostridia bacterium | reverse complement strand
TTATAGCATAATTGTGGAAGAACGTCAAGGCAACAAAACATGAAGTTTTCGATCCAACCTTTTTCAAAAGGTTGGCAGGTTTCCAAAGGGCGGCGCCCTTTGGTCGCGCTCCGCAGAGCGCGAAACACCTAAAAAAGAGCACGCGACCGAGCGTGCTCTTTTTAAAATCGAAAAAAGATCAGGAGGGTAGCCCGAACAGTCCGGTGGACTGTTCGGGCGCAGGGGACCCTATCAAGGGGTCCCCTGAAGTCGTGGCGCTCTCTTCGCCGGGGGTTCCCCCGATTTTTTGCGCAAGCGAGAAAATATTAAAGTTCGCAGCTCCTGTCGGAGCCGGGGATTAAAGCGAAAAGCCCGACGTTGAGGTGCGCGACTGCTGTCGCAGCCGCGAATTGTAAGGGAAAGCCCTCTCTTGCAGGGCTTTCCCTCTTGAAAAAAACAGTCCCCCGGACTGTTTTTTCAATTCACCCAAATTCGGAGCGCCTCCGTTTGGGGCTTTCGCAGCCTGCGGGCTGCGACAAGGGGCTCCGCCCCCTTGACCCCCGCCAACCTTTTGAAAAAGGTTGGATCGAAAACTTTCGATTTTATGCGCGAATAGCCCTCGCCTTTTATCCGCCTACTTCATCGGCTCGATATACTCGATCGGGTCGATCCACCTGTCCTGATATTTCAGCGCGAAGTGAAGGTGCGAATCCGAATCCGCCTCGATATCCGCGGTGTTGCCGACCTTTCCGACGGCGTCCCCCGCGTTAAGTTTTTGGCCGATCGTGACCTCTAAATCGGGCGAAAGCCCGCAATAACAGCCCGTAAGGGTGTTGCCGTGGTCGACGACGACGCAGCAGCCCCAGAGCGGGTCGTCGTATACGTCGGTCACAACTCCCGAGGTCATCGCCCTGACTTCCGTCCCGTCCTCCGCCGCGATGTCTATTCCGTCGTGGGTCCGCCAAACCCCGCCGGTCGTTTTAACAAGCTCGCCGCCCGAATATGCCGCGATGATCTCTCCGTTTACCGGCATCATTATCGCCTGCTCGTAATACAAAGCCTCGAGCTCGTCGGTGATGTCTACGATCGCCTCGTCGGTCGGCTGTTCGGTCGGCGAAGAGGGGTCGCTCGGCTGAAGATCGGCGGGGGCGGAAGCGCTTTCGGCCCTGTCCTTTTCGATGTCCGAAAGAACCGCGTCGACCTCGGAATAGTCGATATCCGGGATCTTTGCCTCGCTTTTCGGGGTGATGAGGCCGTCGGTGACCGAACTTATCGCCGCGCGATACCCCGCGACCGAGGCCGCGCCCACCGCGAGGATTCCGACGCAGAGCATAAGATAAAGGGCCCTGCGGCCGGGTTTTCTGAATTTAACCTTTTTCATAGCTACCTCCATGGAAATACTTGTAGGAAAACAGTCTACGCTGTTCAAGTTAAGTATTAGCCGGATTTTCGGAATTATGCAAAGAAAGGGGCAAAATTTGGGGGAAAATCCGCATGACGATTTCCCCTCGCACGAGATATGTTTGGCGCCGCTCCTTGACTCCGCCGTCTAAATATGCTATAATAATCGCTGCGCGATTATTATTTTTTATTTTTATCGCCCTTTTGCTCCTCGGCTTCGCCGAGAACCGCAAAAGTTGGCGAATTATAGCAAAAGTCTTCGACTTTATGCTATAATACTCGCTACACGATTATTTTCCCTCGCGCTTTGCTTATGCTCAATCACCCATTTGAAAGGAAGTTACTTATGTCCAAAAAGATAGAAACAATTTGCGTTCAGGGCGGGTATACCCCCGGGAACGGCGAACCGAGGCAGATCCCGATAGTCGAATCGACCACTTTTAAATATTCGACCGGCGGGGAGATGGCGAAGCTCTTCGACCTTGAGGCGGCGGGCTATTTTTATTCGAGGCTTCAGAACCCGACCTGCGACGCCGTAGCGAGAAAGATCTGCGAGCTCGAGGGCGGGACCGCCGCGATGCTTACCTCTTCCGGCCAGGCCGCAAACCTTATGGCTATCTTCAACATCGCCTCTTGCGGGGATCACGTCGTCGCAGAATCCACCATCTACGGCGGAACCTATAACCTTTTCGCGGTGACTATGAAAAAAATGGGGGTGGACTTCACCTTCGTCTCGCCCGACTGCACCGACGACGAGCTTGAAGCCGCCTTTAAGCCCAACACAAAGGCCGTCTTCGGCGAAACCATCGCAAACCCGGCTCTTAGGGTCTTGGATATCGAAAGATTCGCCGAGGCCGCCCACCGCCACGGCGTCCCGCTCGTAGTAGACAACACCTTCGCCACCCCGATAAACTGCCGCCCGATAGATTTCGGTGCAGATATCGTCACCCACTCGACCACAAAATATATGGACGGCCACGGTTCGGCGGTCGGCGGGGCGATAGTCGACGGCGGAAAATTCGACTGGTTCGCCCACGCCGATAAATTCCCCGGGCTTACCACCCCCGACGACAGCTACCACGGGATCACCTACGCCGAAAAATTCGGCAAAGAGGGCGCTTTTATAACCAAGGCCACCGCCCAGCTTATGCGCGACTTCGGCTCGACCCCGTCGCCTTTCAGCGCATATCTTTTGAACCTCGGGCTCGAAAGCCTTCACGTCAGAATGGAAAGGCATTGCGCCAACGCCCTCGCCGTCGCGAAATATCTTTTGACCGACTCGAGGATAAGCTGGGTATACTACCCCGACCTTGAAAACAACCCCGACTATAACCTCGCGAAGAAATATCTCCCGAAGGGCTCGTGCGGGGTCATAAGCTTCGGAGTCAAGGGCGGAAGGGCCGCCGCAGAGAAGTTTATGAGCAACCTTAAGCTCTGCGCGATAGAGACTCATGTCGCCGACGCGCGCACCTGCTGTTTACACCCCGCGAGCACCACTCACCGCCAGATGAACGACCAAGAGCTTGAAGCCGCCGGGGTCTCGGCCGACCTTATCCGCCTCTCATGCGGAATCGAGAGCGCCGAAGATTTAATCGCAGACGTCAAACAAGCGCTTGACAATCTGTAATTTTGTCTTAAAATATTACATATAGTCGGGTAATTTTACCTTATTTTACCTTTTTCGACATTTGAGGAGGGCTTAAATGCCTATCAAAATTCCGAACACTCTGCCCGCCGCGAAAACGCTTGCGGACGAGAACATATTCGTAATGACCGAGACGAGGGCGCTTACCCAAGACATTCGGCCGCTTAAAATTTTAATATTGAACCTTATGCCGACAAAAATCGCGACCGAAACGCAGCTTGCCCGCCTTTTGGGAAACACCCCGCTTCAGGTCGAGATCGAGCTTATAAGAACCGCGAGCCACGAGCCGAAGAACACCTCGACCGAGCACCTGCTGTCGTTCTACAAGACCTTTGACGACGTCAAGCAGGAGCGCTTCGACGGAATGGTCATAACCGGCGCGCCGGTCGAGCACCTTAAATTTGAAGAGGTCGAGTATTGGAGCGAGCTCTGCGAGATCTTCGAGTGGTCTAAAACCCACGTTCACTCTACCCTTCACATCTGCTGGGGCGCGCAGGCGGGGCTTTACTACCACTTCGGGATAGAGAAGATTCCCCTTGAAAAGAAGCTTTTCGGGGTCTTCCCACATTCGGTAAGCTATAAAAACCCGATACTCTTCCGCGGATTCGACGACGTTTTTTACGCCCCTCATTCGAGAAATTCGGCCGTAGACGAGGCCGCCCTGCGGAATCACCCCGAGATAAAAATTCTCGCCGAGAGCGCAGAGGCCGGGGTCTACGCCTGTATGACGAGCGAGGGAAGGCAGATTTTCGTCACCGGGCACTCGGAATACGACCCCGACACCCTGGCGAAGGAATACTTCCGCGACAAAGAAAAGGGCCTTGATATCGCCGTCCCGAAGAACTATTTCCCGAACGACGACCCGACCGCGCCGCCGACCGTTTTGTGGCGCGCCCACGCAAACCTTCTCTTCTCTAACTGGCTGAACTACTTCGTATATCAGACCACGCCGTACGACGTAAAAGAAATTAAATAAAAAAGCAGAAACAGAAAAGAAAAGCAGTCCGCGGGGACTGCTTTTTATTCATTTTAACCGTTTTTCGTTATTATGCTGAGCGCCTGTTTTATGCAGGAAATTTTGGTCTCGTAAAACGCCCCGCCGTTTTCGCCGTCTATCGTCCAAGCGAGGGGCTTTTCGCTCCTGAAGGTCACCTCGGCGGTCTTGAAATACTCAAAACAGTCGGCGGCGTAGTCTTTTTTCATCACCGAGGAGAGGATTTTGTTCAAATCGAGCGGATTTTTCGGGTTTTTAACGAGAATGACCTCGAAAAGGCCGTCGTTTAGGGCTATATCCTTCGGCAGAAGATTTTTCATTCCGCCGACTTGAAGAGTGTTCGTAACCAGCCCGAGGATATATTCGCCCTCGCCGCTTCGCTCGGCAGACTCGAACGACGCGCGATATGGGACGATATTCGGAAGCGAGGCCGCGCCGGAGATCAGATATGCGAAATAGCCGAGGGCGTTTTTGGTCTCCTGCGGGGTGGTGTAGGTTACGTCGGTGAACGCGCCGAAGCCGGTCACATAGGAAAAATATCTGCCGTTCATGCAGCCGATGTCGTATGCGAACGGAACCCCCTCGACCGAATTTTTCGCGGCGTCGGCCAGCTTGGTCGGGATGCCGAGAGAGTGGGAAAAATCGTTCGTCGAGCCGCAAGGAATATAGCCGAACGGCTTTTGCAGGCCCACCGCCATAAGGCCGTTTATCGTCGAATTAAGGGTGCCGTCCCCGCCCGCCGCGACCACCCTGTCGACCTTTTGGCAGAGCCTTTTCGCGGTGTCGAAGATGTCCTCTCCCGACTGCGACGGGTGCGCGATAACGTCCCAGCCCGAAGCGGTGTAGATGTCGACGATTTTGTGCAGGTTTTTCGAGATAGTCTGCAAGCCGGAATGGGGGTTGTAGATCAAAAGAAGCGTTTTCATGTTATTCCTCACTTTGCGAAAATAGGGCGCTTTCTGCGGGCGAAGCCCGGCCGCCGCCCCCTTTGGGGGGCGGCGGCCTCGCGCCCGAAGGGCGCGAGCGCGCCCGGCTGCGCCGGGCGCGCGGGGCTTCGCCCCGCGCAAACTGCGGTTTAGGCTTAAAGTCTTGAGACCCCGCTCTCTCTTGCGGCCTTGACAGTCGCCTCGGCGACGGCTTTGGCGACCCGCTTGTCTGTCGCCGAAGGGATAATGTAGTCCGCCGAAAGCTCGTCTTCGCCGACGAGCCCCGCCAGGGCGTATGACGCCGCGACCTTCATCTCTTCGTTTATCTGCGAGGCGCGGCAGTCGAGCGCGCCCCTGAATATCCCCGGGAAGGCGAGGACGTTGTTGATCTGGTTTTTGAAGTCGGATCGGCCGGTGCCGACTACCTCCGCCCCGGCTTTGAGGGCGAGGTCGGGCATTATTTCGGGAACCGGGTTGGCCATCGGGAAGGCGATGGCGCGCGGGGCCATCGAGCGGATCATATCCTCGCTGACTATATTCGGCGCGGAGACCCCGATGAAAATGTCCGCACCTTTGATGGCGTCCGCCAAAGAGCCCCTTAAATGCCTGCGGTTGGTAAGCTTTGCCATTCTCTCGGTCTCGGGGTTAAGCCAATCCTCGCCCTCGCGGACTATCCCCTTGACATCTACAAGGGTGACGTCTTTGAAGCCGATGTTTAAAAGGTGTTTCGCGATAGAGCAGCCCGCCGAGCCCGCGCCGCATATCGTGACCCTTGCGGAGAGGTCTTTTTTTACCACCTTTATCGCGTTTAAAAGCGCCGCCGCGACCACTATCGCGGTGCCGTGCTGGTCGTCGTGGAAGACCGGAATATCGCAGATCTCTTTGAGTCTGCGCTCGACCTCGAAGCACCTCGGCGCGGAGATATCTTCAAGGTTTATCCCGCCGAAGCTGCCCGAAATGAGATATACCGTTCTGACTATCTCGTCGACGTCTTTCGAGCGGACGCATATCGGGAAAGCGTCGACGTCGGCGAAGGTTTTAAAGAGGGCGCACTTGCCCTCCATAACCGGCATACCCGCCTCGGGGCCGATATCCCCAAGCCCGAGGACCGCCGTGCCGTCGGTCACTACCGCGATAAGGTTGCCACGCCGAGTGAGCTCGAAGGACTTCGCGTAGTCTTTTTGAATCTCGAGACAAGGCTCGGCAACCCCCGGGGTATACGCCACCGAGAGGTCGTGCCAGTCCTCGATCTTGCACCTCGGCACCACCTCGATCTTGCCCTTCCATTCGTAATGCTTTTGAAGCGATTCTTCGTTGATCGTCATATTTATACTCCTTTATGTTAATGTTGCGGGTTTGAATTTTCGCAGACTGCGGGGGCGAAGCCCCGCCCGCCCGCCGTGGGCTTCGCCGAACCGCCATGTTTCGGCTTGAAACAAAATTCCGGCTTCCGACCTCTGTCTTCTATCCTCTATCAGGTCATTTCCTCCGGCCTGAACACCCTGTCGAACTCCTCTTCGCTCAAAAACCTGAGCTCGACGGCAGCTTCTTTAAGGGTGATATTCTTTTCAAAGGCGCGTTTGACGGTCTTCGCGGCGTTTTCGTAGCCGATAGACGGGTTCAGCGCCGCCGCGAGCATCAGCGACTTGTTTACGTTTTCGGTCATCTTTTCGACGTTCGGCTTTATCCCCGAAACGCAGTTTTTGCGGAAGCTTTCGACGACGTCGCCCAAAAGGCGAACCGACTGTAAATAATTGTAAGCGATGACCGGCAGGAAGACGTTCAGCTGAAAATTCCCCTGCGAGGCCGCAAAGCCGACGGTCGCGTCGTTGCCCATAACCTGCGCCGCGACCATAGTGACCGCTTCGCACTGGGTCGGGTTAACCTTTCCCGGCATTATCGAGCTGCCGGGTTCGTTCGCGGGAATGGTTATCTCGCCGAGGCCGGTCCTCGGGCCAGAGGCCAGCCAGCGGATATCGTTAGCTATCTTCATAAGGTCGGCCGCAAGGGCTTTAAGCGCCCCGTGCGCGAAGACCGCCTCGTCCTGCGAGCTTAGGCTGTGGAACTTGTTCGGGTCGGTTTTAAAGGGGTGATTCGTCGCAGTCGAAATTTTTTCGGCGACGAGCCTGTCGAACCCCTTCGGCGCGTTAAGGCCGGTTCCGACCGCCGTCCCCCCTAAAGAGAGGTTTGAAAGCGTTTCAAACGAGAGAATGATCTGCTCGCGGGAGCGGTCTAAAAGCGCTTTCCAGCCGCTTATTTCCTGCGAAAATCGTATCGGCACGGCATCTTGAAGGTGGGTCCTGCCGCACTTCAAGATCCCCTCGTTTTCCTTTTCGAGGCGGGAAAATTCGTCGATCAGCCCCGAAAGCGCGGGCAAAAGCGTCCTTTTCGTCTCGCAGATCGCCGCGATATGAATCGCCGCGGGGAAGGTGTCGTTTGAAGACTGCGACATATTCACGTCGTCGTTCGGGTGCAAAAGCTTTTTGCCGGCGATTCGGTTGCCCCTGTTCGCGATGACCTCGTTTAAATTCATGTTGGTCTGGGTGCCCGAGCCGGTCTGCCATATCGCGAGGGGGAACTCGTTCGGCAGCTTGCCCGCGATTATCTCGTCGCAGGCGGCGGATATCGCCGAAAGCTTTTCTTCGGTCATTTTTTCGGGCAGAAGCTCGCGGTTGGCCTCGGCGCAGGATTTTTTCAGAATCGCGAACGCGCGGATAAGCTCGGGCGGCATTTTTTCAACCCCGATCTTAAAGTTTTCAAAGCTGCGCTGTGTCTGCGCGCCCCAAAGCCGCTCTGCGGGGACTTTCACCTCGCCCATTGAATCGTGTTCGATGCGGTAGTTGTCCATATTTTATACCTCGCTTTGTATTTTTTACTTTGCCGAAAATCGTGCGTTCGCGCAGGCGAAGCCCCGCGCGCTTCGCGCGCCGCCCGCGCCCCGCGGGGCGCGGGCGCGCCGGCCCCTTCGGGGCCGGCGGGGGCTTCGCCCCAAGCCTTAGCTGCGCTCAACGTTTCGGTCGAGCGCTCCGCTCTCCGACTTCTGCCTTCCGCTCTCCGGCTACACCTTCCTGTAATAAGAATAATGCGCCACGACATACCTCTTCTCGCCGGTATAGGCGTCAAAGCCCGAGATTTCAACGCCGTTGCCGGAAAGAAGCTCGGCGACGGTCGCGCCCTTTATTTTGCAGCGAAAGACCTCGTGCGCCTCGCACATAACGACGATGACGTCGTCCAAAACGATGATTCCGCCCTCTTTGCCGAGGACCTTTTCCTGTCCGTCGATCCGCTCGACGGCGTAGATTATCGACTTGCCGTTAAAGCGCTCAAGCTCCTTGCGGGAAAGCGCGTATTTGTCCTTCTTTCCGAAAATCCCCATGGGGCCCTCCTATCTAAGCCTGACGAGCCATTCGCCGTTTTCTATTTCATATTGAAATTCGCTTTTTTGCGGGTCGAGCATCATATCTATGAGAATTTCAAGGTCGTCGACGGTTTTAAGCGACTTAAGCTCTTCGCGGCTCACCCAGCGCATTTCGCCCTCTTCGGAAGAGCGCAGCTCGCCGGAAAATTCGGTCGTCTCAAACAAAAAGACTAAATATCTTCCGCCGTTTTTCGGAAACTGCTTGACCCCGCAGAGCCGCGGATTTTTTATCTCGAGGCCGGTTTCCTCCCGCATTTCTCTAATCGCCGACTCGACTATCGACTCGTTCGGCTCGACGTGGCCGCCGGGCAGGGCGTAGCCGCCCCAGTCGCTCGCGACGCGGTTTTGCAGAAGATAGCTGTCGCCCCGGTGCAAAAGGCAGAGGTTGGTAAGCTCGACCTGTTCAAACTTCGGCAAATCATTCGCCCCCTATAATCTTTTCAAATCGTTTAAGCTCGGCCTTTATCCTCGCAATCGGGAAGCCGATGACGTTGTAGTGGTCGCCGCTTATCTTTTCGACAAAAAGACCGCCCCTGTCCTGAATTCCGTAGGAGCCCGCCTTGTCGAGCGGCGAGCTTTCGGCGATGTAGCCGATTATATCCTCGGCCGAAAGGGGATAGAAGGTAACCTCGGTGGTCTGCGAAAAAGACATCGTTCTGCCCTTATAACAGAAACACACCCCGCTGACCACCCTGTGGGTCCGCCCGGAAAGAGAGGAGAGCATATCCGCCGCCTCGGCGAGATCGTGCGGCTTGCCGAAGATGACTCCGTCGAGAATGACCACGGTGTCGCAGCCGATGACAAGGCAGTCGGGCATATTTTGCGAAACGTCGCGGGCCTTTCTAACCGCGAGAATTTCGGGAACATCCTCCGCCGAAACGCCCTCGGGCGGGGTCTCGTCCGCCCCGGAGGGGATAATCTCGAAATCTTCAAACAGATATTTTAAAAGCTCTTTTCTTCTTGCCGATTGAGAGGCGAGAACTATTTTAACGCCGTCAAACATCATCGCACCGCCTTTTTTGAAAAGTTTTGCGGTCAAAAACAAACAACGACCGCAGCTTTGCAAGAGTTACGGCTATTATAGCATATATCTTTGCGGAAATCAACTTGACAAGCGGCACAAAATCGCACTATAATTAGGTGAAAAAATCCGAAAGGAAAAAATTATGAAACTTTTTCTCGGCGTGCTCGCCGACGCAGCTGTCGACACCGCGAAAATGCTGCCTTTTTTGTTCGGCGTCTATCTTTTAATAGAATATTTCGAGCACAAGGCTTCGGACAGGCTTCCGAACCTTTTGCGTAAGCTCGGCCCGTTCGGCCCGATAGGCGGCGCGGCGCTCGGCTGTATTCCGCAATGCGGTTTTTCGGTCGCGGCCTCTAATCTTTATTCCGGCAGACTTATCAGTCTCGGGACATTGATTGCCGTCTTTGTCGCGACCTCGGACGAAGCCGTTCCTATTCTTCTTTCACACCCCGAGGGTGCGAAGAAGATCCTCCCCCTTATCGGGATAAAAATAATCGTAGCGATAGCAGGGGGGATAGCGGTCGACCTTATCGTCAGACTTACAAAAGGCCGCCGCAACGAAGAGGCCGAGCCCTATCGCGACCTTTGCGAAGACTGCGGCTGCGACGAGCACGGCGTAGTCTATTCCGCGATAATGCACACCGTCAAGATTACCGTATTCGTCTTTGCGGCTTCGCTTATTCTCGGCCTTGGGATAGAGCTTTTGGGCGAGGATTCGATAAAGCGGATATTGATGACCGACAGCCCGCTTCAGCCCTTTATAACCGCGCTGATAGGGCTTATCCCGAACTGCGCCGCCTCGGTGGTTTTGACCGACCTTTACGCCGCCGGAAGCCTTAGCTTCGGCTCGGTGATAGCCGGGCTATCGACCGGCGCGGGCCTCGGGCTTATGGTGCTTTTTAAGGCGAACAAAAATTTAAAAGAGAACCTCTCCGTCGCGGCGGCGCTGTATTTGATCGGCGCCCTTGCGGGGATAGCGATAAACGCGGCGGGGTAGAAAAGGGTAAGCTTTTTGTGAGAAGATGAAGCCATATAAAAGGCGCGCGGGCGAAGGCTATTTTTGGGCGCTGTAAACGATTACAGAACACTGATAGTTTTGCCCACCCGCAGCCGGTCGGTGTAAAAAAGGTATTCGCTACGCTCATACTATTTAAAACGCCCACCCCCTAACCCCCTCCCGCAGGGAGGGGAACAAAAGAAAAAAGAGTGCAGCAAGAAAACAATGCGTTCACTATGGCGTAAAAAAGGTATCCCCCGCTTCGCGAGGGGATACTATCTTAAGTCACCCCACCCCCGCCAGTCTTTGTGCGAAAGTGTGAAATAGCGCCGCCCCCTCCCCTCGAGGGGAGGGGGCAGGGGGAGAGGTGGCTAAAAATAGCATACCCCCGAACGAGCGGTTAGCGAGTTCGCGGGTATTCCTTTTATGCGCGGGTCGGCGGGCGGGGATAATTCTTGCTTTTAAGTTTGTACCCAGTTAGTGTGCAATAGAAATACCCCTCGGCGCAGCCGAACACCTTTTCACATCGTGCGGCTGTGTGCCGAATCCCACTCCCCGCGGGAGAGGGAGGGGGGTGGGCGTTTATAATAGCGCTCGGCGAAGCCGAGTACCTTTTAACAATGGTTCGGCGGGTGGGAAGTACTTGACTTTGTTCTGCCAAGTGCTTTAAGCCCCTTTCGCGCAGCGAATTCCTTTTAGCAATGGGGGCGGCGAGCGGGAAAACTCCCTGGTTTTAATATACCACAGCGTTTGATGTAAATTCCCCCTCCCCGCGGGAGGGGGCAGGGGGTGGGCGTCTAAAATAGTATGAGCGAAGCGAATACCTTTGTAGCAAGGGGACGGCGGGCGGGAAATCATTTTATTTTAGTCGTAAGCACAGTGAGTATGCAATAGAAATCCTCCTCGCCTTTGCCGAGCATCTTTTATCCTCTGCGATTTCATCTCTAAAATTGCTCCCCCGATTGCATTTCCCTCCCATATGTGCTACAATGGTACTATCACTTTTTACGAGGAGTTTAAAATGGACGAACAGCAAAAAATCGCGAGGGCGGCGGTTTCTGGCAGGCTCGAACAGAGCAGCCTCGAGCTCGCCCAAACCGCGAAGGATATCGAAGCCGGCCTCGAGGAAAGATATTACATCCCCCTTGCCGAAGAGGCTTCTAAACACACCTCAGACTCCGCGCGGCTTGAAGACGCCAAAAACGAAATAGATTCGCTGCACCGTGCGGCGCACAGCATTTTGCAGTCTTATCAGACGGTTTCGGCGATGGAAGACGAGCTTAAGGCCCGAACGCATGACGCCCGCCGAAGCCAGAAGCACAAAAAGCTTCAGGCGCTGAACCCGCCGGCCAACGGCTCTATCGACCTCGAAGAGGAGCGAAAAGACCACTTCGCCCGCGGAATGAACCTTTATAAGCTTCTGCTTCTTTTGGCGGTGGGAAGCTTCGCCGGGGTTATAGTAGAGATGCTCTGGTGCTATCTTACAAGGGGATACCTCGAAAGCCGCAGGGGGCTGGTCTACGGGCCGTTCAATCTTTTATACGGCGCGGGCGCGGTATTTCTGACCCTTACCCTCTACAAGTTCCGTAACCGCGGCTATATCTGGTCTTTTTTGGGAGGATTCGTCGTCGGCAGCCTGCTCGAATACCTCTGTTCTTGGGGTCAAGAGGTTTTGCTCGGCTCCCGCTCCTGGGATTACAGCGATATGCCCTTGAACATAAACGGAAGAATCTGTCTTGCCTATTCCGTCTTCTGGGGCGTTCTGGGGGTATTGTGGATAAAAGACATCTACCCCCGCGCCGCAAAGCTTATACTTAAGATACCGAACCGCGCGGGAAGGATTATAACCTGCGTTATAACCGCGTTTTTGATAGTCGACGCATGCGTAACCGCCGTCGCGCTCGCAAGGTGGTCTTCAAGAATAGACGGAAAGCCGGCCTCGAACGGCTTCTGGGAATTTGTCGACGAAAGATTCCCGGACAGCAGAATGGAGAGAATTTTCGCAAATATGGAATTCGGCGAGGCTTCACCGGCGGAGGAAGGACAGAATTATGAACAAAATTAAACTTTCAAACGACACTTGGGTCTTCGACGAAGGCGGGGTAAGGTTCTTTCTTTTGATAGGAACCGAGCGCGCGCTTATGATCGACAGCGGAATGAAGACCCGCAACGCAAAAGAGCTCGCCGAAGAGATAACCTCGCTTCCGATCGAGCTTATAAACACTCACGCCGACAGGGACCACACCGCGAGCAACGCCGAATTTGCGCGGTTCTATATGTCCCCCGCCGAATGTTCAAACTACTACCGCTCGGGCGGAACCGGCGAGTTCGAGCCGGTCCGGGACGGCGACGAGATCGACCTCGGCGACAGGAAAATAAGGGTGATCGAGACCCCGGGGCACACCCCCGGAAGTATCGCCCTGCTCGACCTTAAAACCCGCAGGATCTTCACCGGCGACCCGATACAGGACGGCAGAATTTTTATGTTCGGCGTTCAGCGAGAAATGCACGCCTATCTGCGCAGCCTCGAAAGGGTCGAGCAGCTTTCGGGCGAGTTCGACGAGATCTACCCCTCTCACGGAAGCTTCCCGCTTAAGGCGGATATAATCCCAAAGCTTATGGCCGCCGCCGAAAAGATACTTTCGGGCGAGGCCGAGCCGGCCGAAGAACAGGTCTTCGGCAATACGATAAAGGCCTACGACATGGGAGTCGCGACGTTTTTGTGCGACTGACAAAAGAGAAAAACGCAAAAAAGCAGCCCTTAGCCCCTCTGACATAAGAAAACAAAGGTGCTCTGTGGGCACCGCGAAGCGCCGCATAATCGCGCAGAGCCGCCAAATTCAAGGCGGCGGCTCGCACGCGCTACTGTATGTAATGCAAGAGCCGCCAACACAGAAGTTGGCGGCTTTGAGTTAGATTATGCGGGTTTGTTTTCTTGTGGAAGAGGGGCTTTGCGGACTGCTTTTATTTTATTTATCTTCGCTCAATAGCTTTTAACCGCTTCGGTCTCGGCCTTAAGCATCTTCGCGTAGTTGCTCATATACGCCTCGAAGCCCGCAACGTCGCGGGGGTCGGGCTGCTCGGTGACCGCGCTCATTCCCGCGAAGATCTTTTCGTCGAGGTAGTCTTCAAGGCTCTGCCCCGCGCCGTCGGCCGAATATTTCGCCAAAATCGCCATTCCCCAGGCGCCGCCCTCTCCCGCTGTCTCCATAGTCGAGACCGGGGTTCTCATCGCGGCGGCCAAAAGCTTCTGGCCGACCCCTTTGGTCTTGAAATATCCGCCATGGCCGAGAATTTTATCTATCTCGACCTTCTCTTCAAGAAGGATATCGAGGCCGATCTTAAGGGTCGCGAGGGCCGAAAACAGATTGTTTCTGATGAGGTTCGCAAGGTTAAAGGCGGAATCCGGCCGCCTTAAAAGCATCGGCCTGCCCTCGTCGAGGTGGGTTATCGGCTCGCCCGAGAAATAGTTGCAAGAGGTCAGCCCGCCGCAGTCCGGGTCGCCGTTCATCGCGTTTTTAAGAAGAAGGTCGTAGAGGTCGGGCTTGCGCATCGGGTGACCGGAGAGCTCGGCAAATTCCATAAAAATCTTCATCCAGGCGTCGAGGTCGGTGCAGCAGTTGTTGCAGTGCACCATCGCGACCGGCGCGCCGCTCGGGGTGGTGACCATATCTATCTCGGGGTAGAGCTTTGAAAGCGCCTTTTCAAGAACTATCATCGCGAAGACCGAGGTCCCGGCCGAAACGTTGCCGGTCCGCGCCCTGACGCTGTCCGTCGCGACCATTCCGGTCCCCGCGTCGCCCTCCGGCGGGCAAAGGGGTATCCCGGCCTTAAGATTGCCTGTCGGGTCGAGGAATTTCGCGCCCTCTTCGGTGAGCGTTCCCGCGGTCTCGCCCGCGACCGCGACCTTCGGCAAAACCTCGCGCAGCTTCCATTTAAAGCCCTTTTCGGCGATAAGCGAGTCGAATTTTTTCATCATCTCTTCGTCATAGCCGCAGGTCTTCGAGTCTATCGGGAACATTCCCGAGGCTTCGCCCACGCCGACTGTTTTTTCGCCGGTCAAAACCCACTGGATATACCCCGCAAGGGTGAGAACGCTCTTGATCTCGGCGACATGCTCCTCGCCGTTTAAAATCGCCTGGTAAAGGTGGGCTATCGACCAGCGCTGGGGGATATTGAACCCGAACAGCTTAGAAAGCTTCTCCGAAGCCTCGGCGGTTATGGTGTTGCGCCAAGTGCGGAACGGGGTCAAAAGCCTTCCGCCCTCGTCAAACGGCATATAGCCGTGCATCATCGCGCTGATTCCCATCGCGCCGACCGTCGTAAGGGTCTCGCCTGTCTTTTCTTTATAATCCTTCGCGACGTTTGCGTAAGCGTCTTGAAGGCCGCCGCGAATATCCTCGAGGCTGTAAGTCCAGACCCCGTTTTCGAGCCTGTTTTCCCAATCGTGGGCGCCCGAAGCGACTACGTTCGCCTTTTCGTCGATCAAGATCGCCTTGATCCTCGTCGAGCCGAATTCTATTCCGAGATATGTTTTTTTCATTGCCGATTACCTCCGTTAATGTTCCAAATTATAGTTTTATTATAGCAGAATGGGCGGAGATGTCAAGATTCGCGGCTTCGGTCGGGGGCGGGAATTAAAGAGGCGAGGACCCGGCGTTAGGGCGCGCAGCTCCTGCCGGAGCTGTGAATTTTGGGGGAACCCCCGGCGAGGGTTCCCCCACGCGAAAACTGTCCGCCGGACAGATTTTCGCTCCCCTTCCTGCGCTATTTTTAGTAAAGGTGTTTCGCAGCCTGCGGGCTGCGACCAAAGGGCGCCGCCCTTTGGAATCCCGCAAGCCTTTTAGAAAAGGCTTGACCGAAAACTTTTAATCGCCCCGCCAACCTTTTGAAAAAGGTTGGATCGAAAACTTTCAGTTTAATCCGGCGATTCGCGCTCCCCGGAGTCCGAAACCCCTCTCGTTCTTCGGCGATTTGCCCCCGGTCGGCGAAAAATCGAGGTTGAAATCGCAAAAAATCGAAAATTTTTGAAATTTTTTTGCATTTGTTACTGTTTTGTAATTGCTATTTTTGAAAAAGCGTGTTACAATAGCTTAGTCAAATAAAAAATTCGGGCGTCTGCCCATCGGAGATAGAAATTATGGAAAAGTTTGTTATTCACGGCGGAAAGCCCCTTAAAGGCGAAGTCGCCGTAAGCGGGGCCAAAAACGCCGCGGTCGCGATAGTCGCCGCCGCCATTCTGGCCGACGAACCCTGCGTATTGGAAAACGTTCCCGAAATTCAGGATATCAACGTCTGCGTAAAGATCCTCTACGAAATGGGAGCGAGCATCAAAATCATAGATAAAAACACCATCCGCATTGACACCCGCGGCATCAGCGACCCCGTTGTTCCGTACGAACTCGCAAGGGCCTGCCGCGCCTCGAGCTATTTTCTCGGGACCCTTTTGGGCCGGTTCCTCAAGGCGGACGTTCCTATGCCCGGCGGCTGCGACCTCGGAGACCGACCTATCGACCAACACCTTAAAGCCTTTAACATTCTCGGGGCGAGGCACACCATCGACGGCGGCGTAGTAAGCCTTAAGGCGGACAAGCTTATCGGCAGCCAGATTTATTTCGACATCGTAACGGTCGGCGGAACCATCAACGCGATGTTCGCGGCCGTCAAGGCCGAGGGGCTTACCGTCATCGAAAACGCCGCGAAAGAGCCGCAGATTGTCGACCTCGCCAACTTTTTGAACTCTATGGGCGCGGATATTATGGGCGCCGGGACGGACGTTATCAAGATCAGAGGGGTAAAATACCTTCGCGGCGTAACCTACGGAATCATTCCCGACCCGATCGAGGCCGGAACCTATATGGTCGCCGCAGCGGCGACCAAAGGCGACGTATACGTCAAAAACGTCATTCCGAAGCACCTCGAGTCGATCACAGACAAGCTTCGCAAGGCGGGGGCTTTCGTCGAAGAGTTTGACGAGTGCATACACGTCAAGAGCGAGGGGCGGCTTATGAAGACCAGCTTCAAGACCCTGCCCCACCCCGGATTCCCGACCGACATGCAGCCACAATTTTCGACTATGCTGACCACCGCCGACGGCACGAGCGTCGTCACCGACAATATCTTCGACAATCGCTTCAGATACGTCAACGAGCTTAGGCGTTTCGGCGCGGACATAACAGTCGAGGGCACCACCGCCGTTATCCAGGGCGTATCCGAACTCTCCGGCGCGACCGTTAAGGCGACCGACCTTCGCGCAGGCGCCGCCCTTGTCATCGCGGGGCTTATGGCGAGCGGAACGACGGTAGTCGAAGAGATATACCACATCGAGCGCGGATATGAAAACATCGACGAAAAGCTTCGCGCTCTCGGCGCGGATATCACCAGAGTGAACGACTTCGACAAAGCCCGAAGAGTCGGATGAGCGGGATTGCGATATAATCTGCCGTTTTACGAGCTTGACGGCGAAAAACCGATCGAGGAAAACGTCGAAATTATTTTGAAACATTTAAAGCCCAAGCTGTCTCTCTGACAGCTTTTATTTTGAAAGGAAGACTGATTTGGCAAGGATTTACCCGCTTTTTTCTTCAAGTTCCGGAAATTCCCACTTTATCGGAACCCCCGAGGGCGGAATTTTGATCGACGCGGGCGCGAGCTGCAAAAGGCTTGTATACGCGCTCCGTCAAAACGGAATCCCGCCCGAAGCCGTTCGCGCGGTTTTCATAACCCACGACCACTCCGACCATATCGGCGGGCTTAAGGTTTTTTCAAAAAGCTTTAACACGCCCGTCTTCGCCTCGGCGGGAACTCTCGGGTTTTTAAAAGATCACGACTTCATCTGCGGCGCGGCGAAAGAAATCGGCTCTGGGGCGGATATAGACGGCTTTTTCGTGACCGCCTTTAAGACCCCGCACGACGCCGTCGACAGCGTGGGATATAAAATACATACCCCGGACGGAAAGGTCTGCTGCGTATGCACCGACCTCGGCTATGTCTCCGACGAAATAGACAGAGAGCTTTCCGGCTCGGATCTCGTTTTGTTGGAGTCTAACTACGACGAGTCGATGTTAAGAAACGGAAGCTACCCCTATCCGCTTAAGCAGCGCATAGCCTCGAAATTCGGGCACCTTTCAAATTCCGACAGCGCAAAAGAGGTCAAAAGGCTGATATCCGGCGGGACCCGCAGGATAATCCTCGGGCATTTGAGCCGCGAGAACAACACCCCGCGAATCGCGGAAAACACCCTTTTAAGAACTCTCGGCGGCGATTTCGTCCGCAACCGCGACTATATGCTTTATATCGCGCCGGTAGAAACTTCGGGGTTAGAGGTGGTGTTCTGATGGACGTAAACGTAGTCTGCGTCGGCAAACTTAAAGAGAGCTATTGGCGCGATGCCTGCGCCGAATACGAAAAGCGCCTCGGCGCCTATTGCAGGATAAATATAATCGAGCTGCCCGAATCGCGGCTTTCTTTAAAGCCCTCGGAGGGAGAAATCAGGGCCGCGCTTTCGGCCGAGGGAAAGGCGATTTTAAAATACCTCGGCGTAAAAAATTCATACAGCGTCGCCCTCTGCATAGAGGCCGGGCAGCTTTCGAGCGAGGCCCTTTCAAAAAAGATAGAAGACGTTTCGGTCGGCGGGGCAAGCGTTATCAATTTCGTCGTCGGAAGCTCGTTCGGGCTGGACGAAAACGTCAAACAAAGCTGCGACCTTAGGCTCGGGATATCAAAAATGACCCTGCCGCACCAGCTTGCGAGGGTGGTTTTGCTCGAACAGATCTACCGCGCGTTTTCTATCATCGGCGGCGGGAAATACCACAAATAGCGGGTGAAAGAATGAAAAATATAAGAAAAATGCTTTTAAAAGACCGCGACGAGGTTCTCGGAATGATGAGGGTTTTCTATTCCTCGGCGGCGGTTATGACCAACGGCTCGGAGGAGATATTTTCCGCCGACTTTTCGGCCTGCGTTTCGGATTCCCCTTTTTTAGAGGGCTTTATCTTCGAGCAGGGCGAAGAGATTGCGGGCTACGCGATGCTTGCGCACAGCTTTTCGACCGAATTCGGCAAGCCCTGCGTTTGGATAGAGGACATCTATCTTAAGCCGGAATACCGAAGAAAGGGCTTCGGGCGGGAATTTTTCGGGCTTTTGAAAGAAAAGTTCCCGGAAAGCGTTTTAAGGCTTGAGGCCGAGAGGGAGAATCTTTCGGCGGTGGCGCTTTATAAAAGCTCCGGCTTTGAAGAGCTCGGCTATCTCGAAATGATAATAAAATAATGCCGCAGGGGGGTAGTCCCTGCGGATTTTTTATGAATTTTTCTGTTCCGCGCCCTTTAAAAGCCCGGCCAAAACGCTTTCGCCCTCTTTATAAAGCCGAAGATTTCTGCGGTCGAAGAGCTTAAACTCCCTTCCCCCATTGTCCCACCAGGCCGAGACCATTCCGTTCTCTTTTGCCTTAGAGACGAAATATTCCGCCCATTTTCTTCGCTCCTCGGGGTTCTGCTTGTCTACCATTCCGATCTCGCCGATAACTACCGGAACGCCGCTTTCGATAAACCGCTTTTTAAGGCGCTCGAAGGTGTATGAAAGCTCGCGCTCGCCGGTCTCGGTGAATTTTGAAACGTCGGGGTTGGGCATAAGGCAAAGCTCTATCGGCTGATAAGAATGTACCGAAACGACTATCCTCTCGGCCGGGTCGCTCGCAAGCCTAAACGCCGGGATAAAGGTGTGGTGCGGGGCGGCGGCGTACGAAGGGGTCATCAAAAACCTCGTCTTATTGTCCCCCTCTCCCGCGCGGACTGTATCCACAAAGGCTTGGTTGTAGCGGTTTATATACTCTATCGCGTCAAGGCAGAGCTGTTCGCTAAGGTCAAGGTTCCACTCGTATTTGGTCTTGACCATTCTCGGCTCGTTCATAGCCTCGAATATAAGCCGCTCGCCGTAGTCTTTGAATCTTTCGGAAAGCTGCGACCATATCGCGCGGATATATTTCAGCCCGCCCTCAAGCCCCTCGGCGGTGGGCTGAAAGCGCCGGTCGTCGTGGTGAATGTTTAAAATAACGAACATTCCGTCGTCGTAGGCATAGTCGACGACTTCGTTGACCCTGTCGAGCCACTCGGGCAGGATAATGTCGTTTTCATCTACATGCCCATGCCACGAAACCGGAAGCCTTAAGGTCTCGAACCCTAAGGCATGGACGGCCTTTATCATCTCGCGGGTGGTAATAGGGTTGCCCCAAGAGGTTTCGCCGGCGGGGGCGTCAAAGGTGTTCCCAAGGTTCCACCCGAGGCGCATTTTTTTAACAAGCTCGGCCGCTTCAATGCCGTTCATAAGCTTTCTCCTTTCGATAAGGGCCGTCTTTACTCCGGTCTTGAAGATTTAACCTCGTCGAGCGGGGTGGTAAGGCCGGCCATAAGCCCGTCGTAGGCCGATTTGCTTTCGCTGAATATTTCAAGGTTGTTGCGGTCGAACAGGCCGTATGCCTCGCTTCCGGCGGCGGTGTTGCCGTTGTCCCACCAAATGCAGACCTGATTGCGGCTCTTCGCCTTTGCGACGAAATATGTCGCCCAATCCTGGCGGTCGTAGGGGTTGTTTTTGTTGGTGATACCCATTTCGTCGATGATAACGCCTACGCCGTTTTTGCCGAATTTTTCATAGTTTTTGTCGATAACGTCGTCGATAGGCTGCCTTTGCGCGGCGCCGAAGCTTTTTATGCTGAGGTTGCCGTCCATCGCAAGGTCATAGGGGGTATAGGCGTGAACCGAGATCAAAAGCCTGCCGTCGACTGTATCGTTCGGAAGCTTATAGGGCTCTTCAAGGGCGTAATACCCCGAGCCGCAGTATACCGCGCAGAGAAGATATCTGTCTTCGTTTCTTCCGCCCGAAGAGCGGACTATATCCACAAACTTCTGGTTGCAGTTGCTGATGATTTCAAGCGCGTCAAGGCAGTCTTGGTTGTTGTAATCGACCCACCATTCATAGTCGGTCCCCGAAAGGCGGGGCTCGTTCATCGACTGGAAGATAAGGTGCTGGTCATAGTCTTTAAAGCGCTCGGCGATCTGGGTCCATATCTTTTCGATGTAGTTATAGGTCTCCTCCTCGTGAGAGCGGGAGGGATAGTAGAAGTCGTTATCGTGGTGAGAGTTTAAAATGACGTACATATCGTTGTCGAGCGCGTAGTTCACGACCTCTTCCACCCTTGCGAACCATTCTTCGTCGATGGTGTAATCCGGCGCGCCGGAGGTATGAAGCCCCCAAGAGGTCGGTATGCGGATAGTATTGAAGCCGAGCTCGTGGATTTTGTCTATCATCTCGGGCGTAGTCGCCGGCATATGCCAATCGGTCTCGCCCTCGGGCGCGTCAAGCGCGTTTCCGAGGTTCCACCCAACGCCCATTTCGGACAAAAGTTCGTCCATCTCTATGCTTTTAGCTTCAACCGATACGTCGGAATGGGCGTTATTCGGAACATAATCGGGTGTCTTTTCCCCGCCCCCGCAGGCGCAGAGAGATATCGCGAGCGCGAATATCAGAAACAGTGACAAAAATCTTTTCATTGAATTTACCTCCTTGAAAAACCGATGAGTTTGCTTTTATTGCTTTTCAAAAGCCGCAACGCCACATTCGTAGGGGTGGTCGTAGAACAAAAGCTCTCCCCCTCCGCTTTTATATGCGAGCGTTTTGCAGATGATTATAAAGTCCCCTCCGCCGCCAAGAATCATAAGCTCGGCGAGGGCGAACATCAAAAAGTCGGCCAAAGCGGTCGCGGCGGCGGCAAGCCCGAAGCCGCAAATTATCGTCGGCATAGCCGAGCCCAGGATATATTGCCACCTTTTAAGCGGCGAACAGCAGGCGCAGTAAGGCGTCAGCATCTTCCAGATTATTCCGAACTGAATCGACTTAAAATGCCCCTCGGCGAAGATGCCCCAAGTAAGCCCGTGGATACCCTCGTGGACCACCGCGAGAACTATTATCCCGAGCAGAAACATAAGGTATTTATCGAGATTAGAAGGCGTTTCAAGCCCGTCAATCGGGTTCACCGCGAAGAAAATTATCAGCGCGGCGACGACGAAGGGCAGCATAACTATATAAGCCAAGATGTTCGCCTTGACTACGCCGACGGTAAGCTCGGTTTTTTTATACCCCTCTTCGGCAAGCCGCTCGCTTATTTCGATATATCGCTCACGCCTCGCCAGCTCTGCCGGGGTAAGCTTTCTCTCTTTTTTCTCTTTTTTAGCCATTTTGCGCTCCTTATTTGTTCGGGTCGATGACCTTACGATAGGCCGCAAGATATTGAAGCCCCGAGCCGGCGGTAAGCGCGGCGGAGATCCATATAAGCGCGGCGGAGATCCCGTAGATGTGCGGGATCTCTATCCCGAAGGGCTCGAGCCCTCGAAGAAGAAGAATTGCGACCAAAGAGACCATAGTGAACGAGGTCTTTATCTTTCCGAACCAGCCGGCCGGAACGACTATTCCGTCCCCCGATTTGACCACCAGCCGCAGGGCCGAGACCATAAATTCGCGGAACAAAATTATCATCACCGGCACCGACGAACACCAGCCCAGCTCGATAAAAGCGACCAGCGCAGCCATAACAAGGGCTTTATCGGCAAGAGGGTCCAAAAACTTGCCGAAATTGGTGATAAGGTTGTATTTCCTCGCGATCTTGCCGTCGAAAAGGTCGGTAAGCGAGGCCGCCGCGAATATCAAAAGCGAGATCAGAATGTTCCACTTTGTAAACTGCCACAAAAGGAAAAACGCGAAAAAGGGTATCATTATAACCCGCAAAAGAGTAAGCTTATTCGGAAGATTCATTTTATACAACACTCCCCAAAAGGTCGTAATCCATCGTTTCTTCTATATGAACGGTGACAAATTCGCCGACAGAGCGCTTCTCGCCGGAGGTAAAGAATATCTTTCCGTCGATCTCGGGCGCTTCGGCGGCGCTTCTGCCGAAATAACACTCGGCGTAGCGGTCCCACCCCTCGACTACTACCTCGATATCCTTACCGAGGCGGTTTTGGTTCAATCGGTCGCTTATAATCATCTGCGACTGCATGATTATATCCGCGCGGCGCTGTTTTTCTTCCTCGTCTATCTGCTCCGGAAGCCGAGCCGCCGCTGTCCCCTCTTCTTGAGAATATGCGAAGCACCCGAGGCGGTCGAACTTCATTTCGTTTACAAACTCGCAGAGCTCGTCGAATTCTTCCTCCGTCTCTCCCGGGAATCCCGCGATAAGGGTGGTTCTGAGGGTTATATCCGGAATCCTCTCTCGAAGCTTTTTTATAAGCGAAACAAGCTCGGCTTTGGTGCTCTTTCGGTTCATTCGCTTTAAAACGCGGTCGTTGCAGTGCTGAATCGGGATATCGAGATATTTTACAAGCTTTTCTTCCCCCGCGATAAGCCCGATAAGCTCGTCGGTAATCCTTTCGGGGTAGCTGTAAAGCGTCCTTATCCATTTCAGCCCGTCGATTTTGCAAAGCTCGCGCAGAAGCTCGCATATTTTCGGCTCGCCGTAGATGTCGAGCCCGTAGACCGTAGTGTCCTGCGCGACGAGAACGATCTCTTTAAACCCGACCTTTGCAAGCCACTTCGCCTCGTCTACAATGCTCTCGATCTTCCTGCTTCTAAGCTTCCCCCTGATCGAAGGAATCGCGCAGTAGGTGCAGCGATTGTCGCACCCCTCGGCGATTTTTATGTAGGCGTATGTCTCGGTCGAGATGACCCTTCTTGAGTCGATCAAAAGGGAATATTTATCCCCCATAAGGTCGAAGCTTTCGCCGCCCATGACTTTTTTGACGGCCTCGCCCAAAAATTCGTCCGCCCCAAGGCCCAAAACCGCGTCGACTTCGGGAAGGTCGGCTCTTATGTCTTTAAAATATCTCTCTGCAAGGCAGCCGGTAACGATAACGCCCTTGATCCTGCCCTCCTGCTTAAGGGTGCAGAACTCCAAAATAGTGTCGATAGCCTCTTGCTTCGCCGATTCTATAAACCCGCAGGTGTTGATAACAGCGACGTCTGCCAAAGCGGCGTCGGCGATAATCTCAAATCCCTCTTCGCGAAGGTTATATATCATATGCTCGGCGTCGACCTGGTTTTTCGGGCAGCCGAGAGACACCATTCCAACCCTTATAGGCAAGAAAATCCCCCCATTAAGTTATTCTTCCTCAAATTCTTTAAGCGCGGCGTTTATCTCATCAAAGCCGTAGCCCTGCCTTATAAGGGCGGCCTTGACTTTTTTTACGCCGTTTTCTTCTAAAAGCCTTCTTGCGTATTTCTTCTCGATAAGCTCTTTAAGGCGCTCATCCGAAGAGTCTTCATATTCCGAAAGCGCCTCGTCGATAAGCTCTCTCGGAATCCCCCTTTGGCGCATTTCCTCACTTGCGCGGTATTTTCCGCGCATCTTGGTGACGACAAAATATTCCGCGCACTTTTTGGCATATCGCCTGTCGTCGATAAGCCCCAATTCCGCAAGGTTGTTCGCGACCTCGTAGCAGATACTCTCGGGGTAGTTTTTTTCAAGCTTTTTAAAAAGCTCGACATATCCGTAGTCGCGGTCGTCAAGAAGATAGAGCGCCCGCTCGCGCGCCCGGCGATAGTCGTTCCTCTCCTCTGCGAAAAGAATTTCTTCCTCGCTCATAAGCTTTCCGGCAGAGATTCCGAGGTCGTATACCACCGAGGCGTTTATAAATATCGGCTCGCGCTCGCCGTCAAAGTCTATCCTTAAGGTCTCTCCTTTAAAGCGGGATATTTCCGAGACCCTGTATTTTTCACTGCTCATCTACTACCGGGGTGAACTCCTCAAAGTCGTCCTCCGCGTCGACTATGACCGAGGTCGGCTCTCCTCCTTTTTGGGAAGAAGCCGCCGAGGCCGCCGCGCTAAGCTCGGCCTCTTTCCTCGAATTTTTCGAGGCCGAAGCGACGGAGTCTTTGTTTTTATAGACCTTTTCTTCGATTTCGGCGAGCATTTCGGGGTGCGCGAGCAAAAAGTCTTTGGTATTCTCGCGACCCTGGCCGATCTTGTTGCCCTCATAGCTGAACCACGCGCCGGATTTGTGGATTATATCGAGGTCGGTCGCGATGTCGACCACCTCGCCGATCCGCGAGATTCCCTTGCCGTAGAGCATATCGAACTCGGCCTCTTTAAAAGGCGGGGCGACTTTGTTCTTTACCACCTTGCAGCGAACCCTGTTTCCGATGGGTTCCGAGCCGTTCTTGATGATCTCGCCCTTTCTGACTTCGATTCTGACGGAGGAATAGAACTTAAGCGCCCTGCCGCCCGGGGTAGTCTCGGGGTTGCCGTAGATAACGCCTATCTTCTCGCGGACTTGGTTTATAAACACCGCCACGCAGTTGGATTTTGAGATGACGCTCGTAAGCTTTCTCATCGCCTGCGACATAAGCCTTGCAAGCTGGCCGACGTGGGCGTCGCCCATTTCGCCGTCGATCTCGGCCTTGGTGACCATCGCGGCGACAGAGTCGAGAACTATAACGTCGATAGCGCCGGAGCGCACAAGCGCCTCGGCTATTTCAAGCGCCTGCTCGCCGGAATCCGGCTGAGAGACGAGCATATTGTCTATATTGACGCCGAGCTGCTCGGCGTATATCGGGTCGAGCGCGTGCTCGACGTCTATAAAAGCGACCTCTCCGCCCATCTTCTGCGCCTCGGCGATAATATGCAGCGCGACGGTAGTCTTGCCCGAGCTTTCGGGGCCGTAGATCTCTACTATTCTTCCGCGCGGAACGCCGCCGATGCCGAGCGCGATGTCAAGAGTCATCGAGCCGGTCGGTATAGCCTCTACGTTAAGGGTGGTCGTCTGCCCAAGCCGCATTACCGCGCCCGCGCCGTAAGTCTTTTCAAGCTGGGCGATGGCGGTTTCAAGCGCCTTTTTCTTCTCTTCTTTGGTTTGCTGCGCAAGCGGGACTGCCTTTTTTTCGGCGGGTTTTTTTGTTGCCATAAGTTTGACCTCCAGTGTAAAATCGTTGTAAAAGTTTTATCGGCGCGGCCGCCGCAAATATATACTAAGCCCAAAACGGTCCGAAAATACGGACTTATCTTTCCGCGACCGCGGCCCTTGCGCGGCCGGTCGGGTCGTTAATATGCCTAATGTTTTTATACCCCGCCCCGGCGAGGATATCTTCGACCTCTTTTTCTCTTCCGAGGCCGATCTCGAAGACCATATGCCCGCCCGGCTTTAATGATTCACGCCAAGCTTCGGATATTTTTCGGTAGTAGTCAAGCCCGTCGGGCCCGCCGAAAAGCGCGGTCTTCGGCTCGAACTTAACCTCGCGCTGAAGATTTTTCATATCCTCGGCGGTAAGATAGGGCGGGTTTGCGGTTATAAGGTCCAAATCCTTGAATTTTTCGGCGGTCTCGCGGCTCAAAACGTCCGCCAAAAGGGGCTTAAGGCCGTATCTCTTTGAATTTTCGCAAAGGATTTCATACGCCTTCGGCCAAAGCTCGATCGCCCAAACCTCCGCCCCGGGGATTGAGTGTTTAATCGCCGCGGCGATACAGCCGGTCCCCGAGCACAGATCCGCGACCCTCGGGCTTTTTTCGTTTTTTATAAACTCTATCGCGGCTTCGGCGACCGTTTCGGTGTCCTGCCGGGGGATCAGCACCCCCTCGCCGACCTTGAAATCGAGGCCGTAAAACTCCCACTCCCCGACGATGTATTGAAGCGGCTCTCCGCGAAGTCTGCGGTTTAACATTTCGTCGACTCGCCTAAGCTCGGATTCCGTCGGCTCGGCGAGCTTCCCCGTAAGGGCTTTTTCCCGAAAATCCTTCCCGAAGACCGTCTGTAAAATAACCAGCGACTCGAAATCCGGGTCTTCGGTGACTTTAGAAAGCTTCTGCGAAAGCTCTCGTTTTAAAGCGCTTACCACTTATCTGCGCCCTTTTCCTTCGGAATACAAGGGATAAACGCCGCGATGGCGCACTCGATCTGCGAATCGTCCGGCTCGCGGGTGGTAAGCCGCTGAATCCACAGCCCGGGGGCGGAGATTATTCTCGTCAGAATATTGTCATACCGCCCGGCGAGCTTTATAATCTCGTAGGCTATCGAGACGATTACCGGCAGAACGCAGAGCTTTAGCAGAACTCTTAGCGCAAGATTGTCCCACGGTACGCGGAAGAGCGAAAAGACGATTATGCTGATGAAAAGAATCAAAAACATAAACGATGTTCCGCAGCGAGGGTGGAAGCGGCAGTGCTTTTTAACGTTTTCGACGGTAAGGTCGTCGCCGGCCTCGTAGCAGGCGATGGTCTTATGCTCGGCGCCGTGGTATTCGTAGGTCCGCCGAATGTCTTTTAAAAGGGCGGTAAGCCCGATATAGCAGACAAAGATGAATATTTTTATGATCCCCTCGATACAGGTTTTAACGAAGTCTGATATCCCGAGGCCGAACATTCCGGCCAAAGCGGTGATCCCCTTTGTCGCCATCGCGGGAAGCCACATAAACAGCCCGAGCGCCAGCGCCACCCCGAGCACCGACGCGACGACCATAACGACGGCCATAAGCTTGTCGCCAAGCTTGTCGGTCAGCCACTTTTCAAACTTCGAGGGCTCCTCCGACTCCACCCCCTGCATCGACTTATCCGCCGATTTCGAGAGGCACTTATAGCCGTCGACCATCGAAAAAACAAAGTTGAAGGGCCCGCGGATAAAGGGTATCTTTCGGTACCACTTTGCGGGCTTCAAGTCCCACTTTTCGACGTCTATCTCTCCGCTCGGAAGCCTTACGGCCATGGCCTGAACCTCCGGTCCGCGCATCATAACCCCCTCGATAAGCGCCTGCCCGCCTATCTGGGTCTTGAATTTTTCAGCCATATAAACCTTTCCTTTCTTTCCGCAAAAACGCGGGTCAAGCTTTGTTTTGATTCTGCGCCGGAAGCGATATCCTTACCGTCGTGCCCTTGCCGAGCTCGCTGTTTATCATAAGGCTTCCGCCGTGCATTTCTATTATTTCGTCCGCGACCGCAAGCCCGATACCCGAGCCGCGGCGGGTCTGATTCGCCTTGTAGAATTTGGTTTTTACCTTCGGCAAATCTTCGCTCGATATCCCCACGCCGGTGTCGGATACCAGAACGATGACTTCGTCTTTTTCGGCAAAGGCTTCGATAGATACCTTTCCGCCCGGGTTGGAATATTTTACCGCATTGTCGATTATATTGATGAAAACCTGCCTAAGCCGCGAAGCATCGCCGTATACGAAGGGCAGCATTTCCGGCTCGAAGTATTCTATATCTATCCCAAGGGCCTTTGCCCGCTCGGTATAGATCAAAACCGCGTCGCCAAGCTCGGCCAAAATGTCGGTAGTTCCCTTCGTAAGGGTGAATCTTCCGTCCTGGATTCGAGAGAAATCCAAAAGCTCTTCGACCATCTCGGAAAGCCGCTCGGTCTCGCCGGTGATGACTCTCATTCCCTTCTTAAAAGTCTCCGGGTCGTCGCCGACTTCGCAAAGCGTCTCGCTCCAGCCTTTTATCGCGGTAAGCGGCGTGCGAAGCTCATGAGAGACGGATGAAATAAATTCGTTCTTCATCTTTTCGGTGTTTTCAAGGGCGCCGGCCATATAGTTTATCGAATCCGCAAGGTCGCCGAGCTCGTCGTCGGTCCGCTTTTCTATTCTTCTCGAAAAGTCGCCGTCGGCGTATCCTCGGGCTATCTCGCTAATCTGCCGCACCGGCAGAACTATCGACTTTACAAAATATAGTCCCGAGGCGAGCATCAAAACGACTATAAGCGCCACGGCGCCGGTAAGAATCGCCGCCAAGGCCGAAACCTGCCCGTCTATCATATCCAGAGAGGTCATTATCATCATCGCGGAATATTCTTTTGAAAGCGCCGGAAGGAGAGAGGTATAATATAAAACATGCTCGCCGTTTAAAAGGGTGACGTCAGAAAGAGAGGTTCCGTCCTCCGATTCGAGGGCGGAGGCAAAACCGTCGGTTTTAAGCCATGAAGAGGGCTGAAAGCCCGAGCTTGTAAGGGTGACCTCCCCTCCGTCGCTTAAAACTATAAGCTCGAAGCGGTCTTTTTCGGAAAATCTTTCGACGGTATTTCTTACCCCCGAGCGATAGGAAGAAGCGCCGGTAAACTGCGACAAAGCCGAGGTTATGGTGTCCATTCGCGAGACGAGGTATTGCTCGGCGGTGTTTTCATAGTAGTTTCTCGCCATAAAAACGGTGAGAATAACCGCGGCGGCAAGAATAAGTATAACAAGACCGAGGGTGTTTACCGCCCACCTAACCGTTATTGACTTTTTAATGCCGATCTTCCGCATCGCGGTCTACTCCTCGGGGCTGCACCACTTATAACCGTAGCCCCAAATCGTGGTTATATACTTGGGGTTGGTCGGCTCGTCTTCTATCTTCATTCTTATCCGCCTGATGTTCACGTCCACAATCTTTTCGCCGTAATAGTCGTCCCCCCAGATCGAGCGAAGAATACTCGTTCTGTCGAGCGCGGTGTTCTGATTTTTAAGGAAAAATTCGACTATCTGATATTCGTTTTGCGTAAGGTCTATCGGTACGCCGTTTTTATAAACCGTCCGGCTTTTAAGGTCGGCGGTAAACGGCCCGGATTTTATAGTTCCAAGGCTCGAGGGGCGGTCTGCGGTCATATTGACTCTTCTGCAAACCGCGTCGACTCTTGCGACAAGCTCGGTAACCGAAAAGGGCTTGGTGATATAGTCGTCCGCGCCCATCATAAGCGAGCTGACCTTGTCCATCTCCTGCGACTTCGCCGAGAGCATTATTATCCCGATCTTGTCCGACATCTCTCTCAGTCTTTTGCAGACCTCGAAGCCGTCGATGCCGGGCATCATAATGTCCAAAAGCGCGACGTCGTAGGCCCCGCCGGATTCCTTGAACGCCTTGACGGCGTCCTCTCCCCGGCTGACGTCGGTGACCTCGTATCCGCTGCGGTTAAGGTTTAAAACAATAAATTCTCTGATCGAGTCTTCGTCCTCGCAAACGATTATGCGCTTCATATTCTGCCCCCTGTAATAGTTTTAAAAAAGCGTTCGCGCTATTCAAAAACGCGGAAATTATCTCTTATTTCGTCAAAGGTAAGAACGAGGGGTTCGTCGCCCGAGGCCCTTACGATAAAGTAGTACGAGCGGGAATCGGTCTCTTTCAAAAGGGTATACCCCGCGGTCTCATACGCCCTTCCGCCCGAACTTTCGGCCGAGGCGAAGGTTATAATCGGCGACATATCCGATATCCGCTCGGCTGCGGGGTCGTAGCGGTAAAAGGTGACTTCACCGGTGCTGCCGTCTTTTAATACGGTTACGACGTTGAGCCAGCGGTTCGGAATGGTAAACGCGTAGCCGTCGGAGATGTTGCAGTATGCGTTAGACTCAAATTCGAGCGACATGGTTTCTTCGTTATAGGCCCAAAACGAGGTCATATATTCGGTCGGCGCGCGGTCCGAAGATTCGTAGCCGTAAAATGGCGAAACGGTGGGTATTTCGATCTGCCCGTCGCCGTCGTAGTCGGAAGAAGGATAGCCCGAGGGGCGCAGAGTAAGCGCCTCCGTTCCGGCGCTGTTTATCGGGGCGAAAATTCCGCCCTCTTTAAGCAAAAACAGCTCGGTATAAAGCCTTCCGGCGTCCGCCGCAAGGTCGATATAAAGGGCCTTTGCCCCGCCGAGCTCGCCGATTTTGCAGCCGTAAACCGCCGCCTCGCCGCTTTCAAGGTTATAGTCGTATTTGGTATATACCCCGCTCTCCCCCGGCTTTAAAACGGTGATCTCCATCCCAAGGCCGCTTCGGCCGACCGTCGCGATCTCTTCTGTTCCGCAGCCGTCAAGGTCGACGGTCTCCATAAAACTGTAACTGTCTTCATAGATCGGCTGAAGAGTTCCGTTTTCAAAGCGGTATATCCCGAGGGTGTTTTCTTCGTATTCCTGCGCGGCATAGCCGACTATCGCGTCGCAGCCCAAAAATTCCACCGTCTCGACTGAATTCCCCGCCCCGGCAAGCTCGAATGTAGAGTGCCACGCGCCGTCGCCGTCGCGGTCCAAAACCGAGATTTTAACGTTAGAATCCGCGACCGAGCTTACGGAATAAAAAGCGAGGGTCTCCTCCTCTTTGTCGCCGTCGATGTCATACGCCACGAAAGCCGAGCGGTATTCGCCGCTTCTGGGGTATTCGAGGGTGATGTTTCTTCCGGCGCTTTCTATCAGCGCCTGATATATCGCCGACTGCTCGTCCGCGATGTTCGGCGCGCTTAAAAGGCCGTCTACCGAAAATGTCACGGACTGACAGCCGCTTAGCAGCAGACATATAAGAATTATCCAAAGCCTGCGCATCGCCAAACCCCCGAAAAATAAAATAAGATAGGGTGTACCTATCTTATTTTACCACATATTTATCAATGTTGCAAGAGTTTGAAGGATAATTATTGCCGCGCGCGCTCCGAAAGAGGGAGATATTCCCTCGGTTTGCTGACCGCTTTATAGGCCGGCCGAATGATCCTTGCGCCGGTAAGCCTTTCTTCTATCCTGTGCGCCGACCAGCCTGCTATCCTCGCGGTCGCGAACAAAGGCGTGCAAAGCTCGTCGGGTATTCCGAGCATGCGGTAGCACATTCCGGAGTACATATCCACGTTCGCGCACAAGGTCTTCTCGCTTCCGGTGACTTCGGTGAAAACCTCCTGCGCGTTGCGCTCGACCGCTTCGAGAAGCCCGATCTCCGCCTCGTAAGGGGTCCCTGCGGCAAGCTTTCTTGCCTCGCGCTTTAGTATGACCGCGCGCGGGTCGGAAAGGGTGTATACCGCGTGGCCCATGCCGTAGATCTTTCCGGAGCGGTCCCCGGCCTCTTTCAAGAGGATCTTTTTGAGCATATCCCTTATTTCGCCCTCGTCCCGCCAGTCGCGGATATTGGCTTTTAAGTAGTCGAGCTGCTCCAAAATCTTTTGGTTCGCGCCGCCGTGAAGCGGCCCCTTAAGCGCGCCGATTGCCGCCGAATATGCGGAATAGGGGTCGGTCCCCGAAGAGGTCAGAACGCGGCAAGCGAAGGCGGAGTTGTTTCCTCCGCCGTGCTCTGCGTGCAGCATAAGCATAAGGTCCAAAAGTTTGGCTTCTTCAAAGGTGAATTTGCGGTCGAATCTTAAAAGCGAAAGAAGAGTCTCGGCGGTCGATTCCTCCGGCCTTACCTGGTGCATATACATCGTTTCGCCGTCGTAAAATCTTCTCTTCGCCTGATACGCCGCGGCGACTATGACCGGCAGCTTTGCGATTATCGAGATTGCGGTCATAAGCTCGTCGACCGGGGCTTTGGTCTCGGGCGAGTCGTCGTATGAATAAAGCGCGAGGATAGACCTGGCGATCTTGTTCATAATGTCCCTCGACGGGGCTTTAAGGATCATATCTTCAAAAAATCCGTCCGGCAGCTCGCGGTTGCGAGAAATGGCAAGGTTGAACCTTCTAAGTTCTTCGATATCCGGCAGCCTGCCCATCAAAAGAAGATAAACGACCTCTTCGTATCCGAATCTGTCTTCCTTCTCGACCGATTCGACTATATCCTTGATGTTGTATCCGCGATAATAAAGCTCGCCCTCGATATTCTGTTTTTCGCCCTCGTTCATAACGTATCCGTGGACGTTGCAGATGTTGGTTATCCCGGCGACCACGCCGGTTCCGTCGGCGTTGCGAAGCCCGCGCTTAACGTCGTATTTGGAGTAGTATTTCGGCTCGATCCTGTTGTTGCTCATAATAGCCGAGCCGAGCGCGTTTCTGTATTGTTCGTCGATATTAAGCTTCATCCTGTTTCCTTTCTCATAAGGCCGTTAAAAGTGAGTGCTTATATTTTACCATATAAAAATTAAAGTGTCAATCAATTCTGCATAAAATAATTGCCGAAAATTCAAATTTGCCGCGCTTATAGGGTGTGCAGACTGCATAATCGCGCAAAAATTGCAGGATTTCGCCGCGATTGTTCATTTTGCCGTTTCACGGCAAAAAGAGAACAGAAAACAGAGGTCGGAAAGCAGATATCTCTTTCAAACTTTCGCTCGCGCTTGACATATCGAAGAGAAAGGTTTAAAATAATTTCAGAAATGATAAAGGAGGCAACATTTATGCCCAAAACGCTTGTTGTATACTATTCTCTTTCGGGAAAGGACACCGAAAGCGTCTCTAAAGAGCTTGCGGCCGCCCTCGGGGCCGACCTTGAGCGGCTCGAGACCGCAACCCCCTACCCAGCCGACTACGACGCAGCGGTCGAGCAGGGAAAGCGCGAGGCCGAAAGCGGCTTCTGCCCCGAGCTTAAGCCCCTTAGCCACAACCCCGCCGACTACGACGTCATCGTAATCGGAACGCCGACCTGGTGGTATACCATGGCTCCGGCGGTATTAAGCTTTATGCGCAAGACCGACTTCGCCGGAAAAACCGTCGCGCCCTTTCAGACCCACGCCGGCCAGCCCGGCCACGTCATCTCGGATATGAGAAAAGAGGCCAAAGGCGCTATGCTCTTCAGCGGGCTGCGGCTCGAATTCGGAAAAAGCGGGCTCGTCTCGCCTAAATCGGAGCTCGACGAATGGATAAAACACCTCAAAGAGCTCGGGTAAAAGCACAAAAAATAACCGCGAAGTTTTACTTCGCGGCTTTTTTATTGCGATTTTTTGCGAATTACAGAACGCGAACGCCGGTAACGCCCTCGATCTTTTCGATATCCGAGGGGGTGACGACGCCGGTAACGTCGAGCATCGTATAGGCCCAATCCTTCTTGGATTTAGAGGCGACATTCTCGATGTTTCCGCCGCCGGCAGAGATAACGCCGGTGATCTGGGTTATGATCGCGGGAACGTTTTTGTGAATCACGCAGACCAAACAGTCGGCGGTTTTGGCAAGCTCGCAGTCGGGCAGGTTCACGGAATTTGTGATCTTTCCGCTCTCTAAATAGTCGATAAGCTCGCGGGCGGCCATAACGGCGCAGTTGTCTTCCGACTCGGGAGTCGACGCCCCGAGGTGGGGTATCGCGACTACTCCCTCGACCCCGATGAGCGCGTCGTTCGGGAAGTCGGTGATATAGGCAGCGCATTTGCCGTTTGCGAGAGCGGCCAAAAGGTCGCCGGTGTTGACAAGCTCGCCGCGCGCGAAGTTGAGGATTCTTACGCCGTCCTTCATTTTCGAAAGGCTTTCGGCGCAGACGGTATCCTTGGTGTCTTTATTATAGGGCAGGTGGAGGGTCAAATAGTCGGCGCAAGAGTAAACCTCGGCAAGAGATTTTACTACGGTGACGTTCGGCTTAAGCCCGAGGGCGGCGTTGACCGAGAGGAAGGGGTCGTAGCCGACGACCTTCATTCCGAGGGAGAGCGCGGTGTTCGCGACCTTAACGCCGATGGCGCCGAGGCCGACAATTCCGAGGGTTTTGCCCATAATCTCGGGCCCTGCGAAGGCTGCCTTGCCTTTTTCTACGAGCTTCGAAACTTCGTCGCCCTTGCCCTTAAGGGTCTTCGCCCAGTCGATGGCGGCGGGGATCTTTCTCGAAGTCATCAAAAGGCCGGCGATGACAAGCTCTTTGACTGCGTTGGCGTTGGCGCCGGGGGTGTTGAATACGCAGATTCCGGATTCGGAGCAGCGGTCGACGGGGATGTTGTTCACGCCCGCGCCCGCCCTCGCGACAGCCTTAAGGTTGGGGGAAAACTCGTCTTCGAGCATATTGTAGGAGCGAACCATTATTCCGTCCGGCTCTTTTTCGGAATCCGAAACGTTATAGCGCGCGCGGTCGAAAAGGTCGGTCCCGCAGGCGGCGATCTTGTTTAAAGTTAAAATATTGAACATATCGTTATCTCCTTAAGCGTTTTCGGCCTCGAATTTGCGCATAAATTCGACCAGCTTTTCAACTCCGGCTTTGGGCATGGCGTTGTAGATAGAGGCTCTCATTCCGCCGACCGAGCGGTGCCCCTTGATGTTGATAAGCCCGGCCTTTTTCGCCTCCGAAACAAACTTGGCGTCAAGCTCGTCTGAGCCGGTTACGAACGGAATGTTCATCATCGAGCGGTCTTTGCCGTGAACGGTGGGCTTGAAGAGCTTCGAGCCGTCCAAGAAGTCGTAGAGGAGCTTCGCCTTTTCGGCGTTGATCTTTGCCATGGCTTCAAGTCCGCCCTTTTCTTTGACCCAGTCGAGCACGAGGCCGAGGATATAGATTCCGTAGGTCGGCGGGGTGTTATACATCGAGCCGTTGTCGGCATGAGTTTGGTAGTTGAACATAGTCGGGGTGATGTCTCTCGCCTTGCCGATGAGGTCTTCGCGAATTATAACTACGGTCAGACCGGCGGGACCCATATTCTTCTGCGCGCCGGCATAGATAAGCCCGAACTTCGAGACGTCTACCGGCTCGGAGAGGATCGAGCTCGACATATCCGCGACGAGCGGAACGCTGCCGGTGTCGGGCAGCTCGGAGAATTTGGTGCCGTAGATGGTGTTGTTGTAGCAGATGTGGAAATAGTCGGCGTCCGGGGTGAAGTCGGCCTTATTGAGCTCGGGAATGTAGCTGAAGGTCTTGTCTTTCGAACTCGCGACTACCTTGCAGTCGCCGTATCTCGAGGCTTCTTGATACGCCTTGGTCGCCCACTGGCCGGTAAGGACGAAATCCGCCTTGCCCGAACCGTTCATTAAATTTAGCGGAACCATCGCAAACTGGCTTGAAGCGCCGCCTTGAAGGAACAGAACCTTATAGTTTTCGGGAATGTTCATAACCTCGCGGAGCTTGGCCTCGACAGAGTCTATGATCGCCTGATATTCCTTCGAGCGGTGCGACATCTCCATAACCGACTGGCCGGTCTCGCCGTATTCGAGCATTTCGTCGGCCGCTCTTTTAAGGACTTCTTCGGGCAGCATTGCGGGGCCCGCGCTGAAATTGTAAACTCTCATGTAATCTCCTCCAAAGTAATAAAGTGATTGTTTTGATTATACTCCCCTCGCGCACAAGTGTCAATCGCTCGAAAACAAAATTTTTTACCACAGTATATCGCCGAATTTGTATGATTCGCCGATTCGCAGACTAAAGCACCGCGCGAACCCGCATAAACACCGAGAGCGCCCACGCGGGACGCTCTCGATGCAAGAAGTGGTTTATACAATTACGAGGATGTCGAATGTAATTACTCCGCGCTTTCGGCGGGGGCCTCTTCAACCGCGGCGGGGCGGATATATCCGCACTGGGTGCACTCGTCGCCGACGAAGGTGTGAGGCATGGTGATCATAAAGCCGCCCATGAAGAAACCGTGATACTCTTCGCCGAGCTGAACAACGTAGCCGGGATAGTTGGTTTTCTTCTTGGAATCTTTTTCAGCGGCGGTAAAGTTGCACTTAGAGCAAGGATCGCCGTCGTGGGCTTCGGCCGCGTCGATAACCTCGCCGCAGAAGGCGCAGGTTACGGTGTGGGTAGCCTTGTCTTTGTTGCTCTTATAGGTCTTAACGTCGTGATGGCAGGTGAGGCTGTCATACTCTAAATCGCAGGTGATCGAGGTAATCGCGGGGAGATATTCTTTGCAGAATTTCTCTAACGTCATATCCTTAAGCTTCATAACCGCGCTGTAAAGGTCAATGGTAGTAGAAGTTTTATCGAAGCCCCATCCCGTTTTTTCTGCGGTAAGAGTTACATTTACGCTGTCGCCGGGGATAACAACGTCTTCAAATCCCTTGGCCTTTATAGTGATATCGCCGTAATGGAAAGCGAAATCAACGGTAGGATATTTTCCGTCTACCTCTTTGGTGTTATAGTCGCAGTCGTTTATAGCAACTTGAAGCGCAAAGACGGGAGCTTGAGTGTAATTTTTAGTAACTTCGGGCTTGGCAACAATATCTGCCATTTCAGCCAAAGCAGCCTCGTTGGTCAATTCGAACTCTACTTCTTTGCCGGTCTTAAGTCCTTTATATGCGCCGGTCCATCCAACGGTTTCTTGAACGTAAACCTGAACGCCCAACACAACCTTGTCGGGATCTTCTACTTCGGGAGTTTTGCACTTGGTGCACTTGCCGTTTGTAAAGGTATGAGCCTGTTTGTATTCGGATTTAATGTAAAGGCAGCAGTTTTTGCAAATAGCGCTGTGAGTGCCGTCTTCGTTTACAACGTAGGAAAGATTTTTGTGTTTACACTCTTCCTTGATGATTTCCCAAGAAATTTCAACATTCTTTGCGTTGGTATTAAGGCAAACTTTATCAATCTCGCTGGGGCTGTAAGCCTCGGTGCCGAATTTAATGGTGGTTCCGAGTTCGGGTTGCGCCCAATCTCCTTCCGGAGCTGTGGTATTGAAACCGACTGAAACGCTTTCTTTAGAAGTAATGACTACCATGTAGCCCGGCTTGCCGGCATATTCGGTTAAAGCTTTATTCAAGTCGGCCAAAGCGGCAGTTGTGCTAATCGGATATTCAGCCCAGTAACCGTCGTTGCCGTCAAGAGTAACCTTGCCGGAGGGAAGAGTAGCGGACGAAGAAGCGGGAGCCTTAACAACAATCCGGGTAATAACGATTTTGCCGCTGCTGTTGTTTAAAAGAGAAGTAACCTTGTCCGCGCATTTTTCGGAAACAACGGCGGTCGCCTCGTAGTCGCCGGATTTAGCGATACCCTTAACAAGGCACTTGTCATTGTCTTCGTAAGCGCCGTTAAAAACAATTTTGAGCATGCCGCCGTCTTCAGCAGCGTTAAACGAAACGGTAAGCTCGGCGCCGTCTTTATTTACTGCCTCTAAAAGTTTAGCAAGTTCGGCAGAGTCGAGATAGCTGTCAAAGCCTTTCCAAGTGTCCGGTCCAAAGCTTACTTCGTCGGAATCGTAGACAACTTCCATGTCAGCCGCAAACACTTCAAAACTGCACAATGACAAAGCCATTGCCAGCGCAAGAAGCGCTGCCAAAATTCTTTTAGTCATTATAATGACCTCCTAATTCATTTTTTCATTTTTTCAATAAGGTCGCGCCCTATTCGGCACGATGCCACGATTTAATATTGCCACAATCGCGCGGGATTGTCAAGTATTTTTTTGATTTTCGTTAATTTTTCGGTTTTTGACCTCTCGGTTTATGAATTTTGACGGAAAAACAGGCGAAAATCTATTGACTTCCGTCAATCGGGGCGGTAAAATACAATACGAAGATTTTTTTGAAGGAGACTTGAAAGTATGCGCAACACCGAAAAATCAATGCAGAAAATAGTCGAGCTTTGCAAAGGGCGCGGGTTCATCTTCCCCGGCTCGGATATCTACGGCGGCCTTGCCAACACCTGGGACTATGGGCCGCTCGGCTCGCGTTTAAAGAATAATGTAAAAGATACATGGCGCAAACGCTTTATTCAAGAGCGAAAGAACAGCTACGAGGTCGACGCGGATATTCTTATGCACCCCCGCGTATGGGAGGCATCGGGCCATGTCGCAAGCTTTTCCGACCCGCTTTTGGACTGCCGCGAGTGCAAGACCCGCCACCGCGCCGACAACCTTATTGATTCCTTCGACCCCGAAGCCCACGCCGACGGCATGACCAAAGAAGAGATGTTCCAATACATCAAAGACCATCACATCCCCTGTCCGAAGTGCGGCAAACACAATTTCACCGATATCCGCGAGTTCAACCTTATGTTCCAGACTTTCCGCGGGGTCACTAACGATTCTAAAAGCGTGATCTATCTTCGCCCCGAAAACGCGCAGGGCGAATACGTCAACTTCTTGAATGTTCAGCGCACGATGCGCGCGAAGCTGCCGTTTTCTATCGGGCAGATCGGCAAGGCTTTCAGAAACGAGATAACCCCCGGCAACTTCACCTTCAGAACGATAGAATTCGAGCAGATGGAGTTCCAGACCTTCTGCAAAGAGGGCACCGACGGCGAGCTCTACGAATACTTCAAGGAGTACGGCCGCAGATACTTTGAAGACCTCGGGATTCCCGCCGACCACCTGCGCTTCCACGACCACGAAAAGCTCGCCCACTATGCCAAGGCAGCCTGCGATATCGAATTCCTCTTCCCGTTCGGCTGGGGAGAGATCAACGGCACCCACAACCGCACTAACTTCGACCTCACCCGCCACCAGGAATACAGCGGCACGAATATGAGCTACCTCGACCCCGACACCAACGAGAGGTTCATACCTTATATAATCGAGTCGACCTACGGCCTTGACAGAACCGTTCTTGCGCTTTTGTGCGAGGCCTACGACGAAGAGGTCATCGACGCCGAGAAGAACGACGTCCGCACCGTTTTGCACCTAAGCCCGGTCGTCGCGCCGTATAAGTGCGCGGTTCTGCCGCTCTCAAAGAAGCTTTCGGAGGACGCCTTGAATGTCTATAACGAGCTCTCGAAGCGCTTTATGACCGACTTTGACGAAACCGGCTCGATCGGCAAGCGCTATCGCCGCGAGGACGAGATCGGCACGCCGTGGTGCGTGACCTACGACTTCGATTCGCAGACCGACGGCTGCGTAACCGTTCGCGACCGCGACACCATGGAGCAGGTCAGGATGCCTGTCTCCGAGGTCGGCGACTATATCGCAAGCAGGATAAACTTCTAAGAAAAGACTAACAAACAGCCGAATTTCTTCGGCTGTTTGTTTTTATCACTCGGTTTCGGGCGTTAAGCTTTCAAGCGGAAAAGGCGGCTCGGCAAGCGGTTTTACCACCGAATCGGCGGCAAGTCAACCGAAATATCGACCGAGCGGGGGTTCCGCCGGATAAAATAAAAAAAGTTTGCTAAAACCCTTGCATTTTTGAAAATAAGTGGTATAATATTACTTGGATAAGATTACGGAAAGGTTGGAATTAGAGTTCCGGCCTTTCTTGTTTGAATCGGAGGAATGACTTATGGCGGACGGCGCCGCGGTAAAAAAGGTCCGCGAGCTTGCGGCCCCTCTTTGCGAGCAGCTCGGCCTGTTTTTATGGGACGTCAAGTTTGAAAAAGAGGGGGCGGACAGATATCTTAGGGTTTATATCGACAAGGACGGCGGGATATCCATCGACGACTGCGAGGCGCTTCATCGCCCGCTCGACCGCCTTTTGGACGAATACGACCCGATACCCGAGAGCTATATTTTCGAGGTGTGCTCGCCCGGGCTCGGAAGAAGGCTTGAGCGGCCGGAACACTTTGAAGTCTGCGAAGGGGACAAAATCAAGATTCGGTTCATTCGCCCTAAAAACGGCGAAAAAGAGATCATTCGCACTCTTAAATCCTATAACGACGGCGCTATCGCCGTTATAAACGACCTCGGCGAGGAGGAAAGCGTTTCGCTTTCGGATTGCGCGTTCGTCAAGCTTGACGACGACGAAGACCTTTTCGCGGGGGTATAACCGAAATTTAAAGCTTCGCGGAGGCCCGAGCGGGTCCTTCCGCATGATAAATATTGAAAGGATTGGTCACAAAATCATGAGCAAGGAAATTTTTGAAGCTCTTAAAGGAATAGAGCTCGCGAGCGGAGTTCCCGCGGACATTCTCATCGAAAAAATCAAAAGCGGGATTTTAAAGGCGGTAAAGAGGGATTACCCCGACTCGGAAAACATCAGGATCGACCTCGACCCCGAGACCGAAAAGTTTGAAATGGCGATTTTGAAAACCGTGGTAGAGGGCGAGCCGGAGGACCCGGCGAACGAAATCTCACTCGACGAAGCGAGGACCCGCAGCGAAAATATCGCGGTCGGCGACGTTTGCGAAATAGTTTTGAACCCCGCGGCTTTCGGAAGAGTCGCCGCAAGCTCGGCGAAACAGTCGATTCGCTCGGACATCAAGCAGTTCGAGCGCGACAGGCTTGTCGAGCAGTATAAAGACAAAGAGCACGAGCTTGTTTCGGCGACCGTTCAAAAGATCGAGCCCGGAACCGGCAACGCGATCATAACCATCGACAAAGACGAGGTATACTTCCCGAGGATTGAGCAAATTCCCGGCGAAAGCTATCGTGCCGGGGATATCATAAAAGTCTACGTCGTCGGGGTGGTCAACCCGGACAAAAAGCCCTCGGTCAAAGTATCGAGGACCCATAAGGACTTTGTAAAGCGCCTGTTCGAGCTCGAAGTGCCGGAGATTTACGACGGAACGGTAGAGATCAAGGCGATATCGAGAGAGGCGGGCTCGCGAAGCAAGATAGCGGTATACTCTAAAAACCCGGACGTCGACGCGATAGGCTCTTGCATCGGGCCGAAGCGCTCAAGGATTTCGGCGGTTATGAGCGAGCTTGGCGGCGAAAAGATAGACCTTATCCCTTACAGCGAGGACGACGCGGAATTCATCTCCAAATCCCTCGCCCCGGCGGAGGTCATAAGCGTAACCCTCGCCGACGACGGAACGAGAAGCTGCACTGCGGTAGTTCCGAACAACCAGCTTTCCCTTGCGATAGGAAACAAGGGCCAGAACGCAAAGCTTGCCGCAAGGCTTACGGGATATAAAATAGACATAGTTCCCCTTAATAAAGAAGAAACCGTCTGACTCGGCGTAAGCCGCTGAAAGGAAGGGATAGCTTGAAACAGCGTAAAATTCCGATGCGCTCTTGCGTGGGGTGCTACGAATCCAAGCCCAAAAAAGAGCTTTTGCGCGTGGTGCGCTCGCCCGAGGGCGAAATAAGCTTCGACCCTAACGGAAAAAAATCCGGCAGAGGGGCTTATATCTGCCCTAACATCGAATGTCTTAAAAAGGCAAGAAAGGCCAAGCGCCTTGAAAAAAGCCTTGAGACCGAAATAGCGCCCGAGGTTTACGAAACCCTTGAGGCGGAGCTTTCAAGGCTCGGGGTAAAAGATGGCTGACATTAAAGGAACCCTTTCTATCTGCCGCCGGGCGGGAAAGCTTATCGGCGGGGCGGACGAAGTTAAAGCCGCCTGCCGAAGAAAAGAGGCCCGGCTGGTTATCGCGGCTTCGGACATCTCCGGGAAGTCGCTTAAAGAAATAAAATTTATTTGCGACAGGGAAAAGGCCCCGCTCGCGGTCGCCCCGGAAACGGCGGACGACTTTGGGGCGTGTATCGGAAAGCGCTGGGCGGTAGTCGCGATCACCGACCCGGGCTTTGCGAAGGCGATTTTAAAAAAGCTTTCAAGCGATTGAGCGCTTTTCGATTTAGACATCCGAAATCTGTTAAGGAGTTTTGCCTATGATTACAAAATACAAACTTTCAGACCTTGCCAAAGACCTCGGCCTTACGAGCGCCGAAATCATCGAGGCTCTTGCCCCGCAGTTCGGCGCGAAGAAGACCGGCGCTTCGCTTGCGCCGGAGGAGGTCAACTTTGTTTTGGAGCTTTACACCTCTAAAAACCAAGTCGAGAGCTTCGAGCCCTATTTTGCCGACAAGACGGCCTCGAAAAAGCCGGAGCCCAAAAAGCCCAAGCCGAAAAAAGAGCCTGCGGCGGAGGTCAAAAAAGAGGAAGAAAAGCCCCTGCCCGAAAAAGAGCAAAAGCCGGCCGAGCCGGAAAAGCCGAAGGCCGAGGCCGAAAAGCCCAAGCCGATCGAAAAAGAGGCGCCGAAGCCCAAGCCCAAGCGCGAGGAGAAAAAGCAGCCCGCCAAAAAGCAGGAGCACGGCGAGCGGCAGAAGCTTGTTTCGAGCGGAACGGGGGCGGCTTCTTCGGCGAACGAGAAGCAGCGGGTAGTCGACACCCGCGGAAGCTACGTCAATATCGACAAGTACAACGACAGATACGACAATCTTGCCGACAACGGCCGCAAAAACAACGAAAACTACCAGAAAAAGCAGAAACTCGTTCAAAAATCGAAGCAGCAGAAAAAGCAGCAGCTTTCGACCAAGCGCGAGACCGAGGCCGAAAAGCTTCGCAGACTTGAGCTTGAAAGGGCGAGAAAACAGCAGCTCAGGATAACCATACCCGACGAAATAACAGTCGGCGAGCTTGCGACCCGCCTTAAGACCGCCGCGACGGAGGTCATCAAAAAGCTTATGGGGCTCGGCGTTTTCGCGACCATAAACGAGACCGTAGACTTTGACACCGCGGCGCTCGTCGCGGAAGAACTCGGCGCGAAGGTCGAAAAAGAGGTAGTCGTGACCATCGAGGAGCGGCTTATAGTCGACGAAGAGGACAAGGCGGAAGACCTTGTAGAAAGAAGCCCGGTCGTAGTCGTCATGGGCCACGTCGACCACGGAAAGACCTCGCTTTTGGATAAAATTCGCCACGCAAACGTCACCGCGACCGAGGCGGGCGGAATCACCCAGCACATCGGCGCTTATCGCGTTTCGGTCAAGGGAAGGGAGATAACCTTCCTCGACACCCCGGGGCACGAGGCGTTCACCGCGATGAGGCTTCGCGGCGCGATGGTGACGGATATCGCGATACTCGTCGTCGCGGCGGACGACGGAATCATGCCGCAGACGATCGAGGCCATAAACCACGCGAAAGCCGCGGGGGTCTCTATCATCGTCGCGATAAACAAGATGGATAAAGAGGGCGCGAACCCCGACAGAATCATGCAGCAGCTTACCGAGCACGACCTCGTGGTCGAGGCTTGGGGCGGCGACGTGGTCTGCGTTCCGGTCTCGGCGAAGACCGGCGAGGGAATCGACGAGCTTTTGGAGAATGTTCTTCTGGTCGCCGACGTTTTGGAGCTTAAGGCCAACCCGAACCGCCTTGCGAAGGGCTCGGTCATTGAAGCGAGGCTTGACAAGGGGCGCGGCCCGGTGGCGACCGTTTTGGTTCAGAACGGCACGCTTCACTCGGGAGACATAATCATCGCGGGAACTGCGGTCGGAAGAGTCAGAACGATGACCGACGACAAGGGCAGGGCCGTCAGCTCGGCGGGGCCCGCCGTTCCGGTTGAGATCACCGGCCTCGACGAAGTCCCGGCTGCGGGGGACGTATTCAACGCCGTCGCCGACGAAAAGCTTGCGAGAGAATTGGTCGAACAGCGCAAGCAGGAGGCCAAGGAGGAAGTCTTCAGCAAATACAAGAAGGTCACGCTCGACAACCTGTTCAACCAGATCTCGGAGGGCGACATCAAAGAGCTTCCGATAGTCATCAAAGCCGACGTTCAGGGCTCGGTAGAGGCGGTCAAACAGTCGCTTGAAAAGATCTCTAACGACGAAGTCAGAGTTAAGGTCATCCACGGCGGAGTCGGCGCAATTTCGGAGAGCGACGTTATGCTCGCGAGCGCCTCTAACGCCATCATCGTCGGGTTCAACGTAAGGCCGGACCCGGTCGCAAAGGCGAACGCCGAGCGGGACGGAGTGGATATGAGGCTTTACAGGGTCATCTATGACGCCATCGAAGAGATAGAGACCGCGATGAAGGGCATGCTCGCGCCGAAATTCAAAGAAGTCGACACCGCGAGGGTCGAAGTCAGGCAGGTATATAAGATTACCGGCGTCGGCGCGGTCGCGGGGTGCTATGTTCTGGACGGCAAGATATCAAGAAACGACCAGGTCAGAATCGTTCGCGACGGCATTATCATCGCGGACGACAAGATGTCGAGCCTTAAGAGATTTAAAGACAATGTGCGCGAGGTCGCGGCCGGATTTGAATGCGGCATAACCCTTGAAAAGTTCAACGACTTCAAAGAGGGCGACATCTTCGAGGGATATATTATGAGCGAAGAGGCGCGATGATCTGTAAAGGAGAAAAAATATGGCTGATTTCAAGTCCGCGCGGCTCGCGTCGGATATACAGAGAATCATCGGCGGAAAGCTCAGAGACTTAAAAGACCCGAGGATCAACGCCGAGCGGCTTACCGTCGTTCGAGTCGACGTTTCAAGGGACCGCTCGGTCGCAAGGGTATACGTCTCGAGCCTCGACGGTTTAAATTCCGCAAAGGGCGCGATAAAGGGGCTTGAAAGCGCCTCGGGGCTTTTGCGGCATGAGATCGTCGCGGTTCTGGGAATCAGAAAAGCCCCCGAGCTTAGATTTATCGCCGACGATTCGGCGGAATATTCCGCGCACATTTCAAAAATGCTGAAGGATTTGAATATTTCCGAAGGCGAAACGGAGGAAAAGGATAATGACGGAACAGATGCTTGAAGCTTTGGCAAAGAAGATCAAAAGCTGTCGAAACGTCACCGTTTTGACCCACTACCACCCCGACGGGGACACTATCGGAGCGGGCTTCGGGCTCTGCTACTACCTTAGAAGCGTCGGCGTTATGGCCAACGTTAAAAATTCCGAGGAATTTCCCGCTAAATTCGCCTATCTTTTTAAAGACTACAAGAACCAAGACTTTGAAGAAGAGGCGGTCATATCGGTAGACGTCGCGGACCCGAAACTGCTCGGCCCGGCGCTTGAAAGCTATGCCGATAAGGTCGATATCTGCATCGACCACCACGCCTCGAACAGGCTTTTTGCAAAAGAAAGCTTTATCGACGGCGGCTGCTGCTCGGCCTGCCTTATCATCTACGATCTTTTGAAGACTTTAAAGGCGAAGATCACCCCGCTTATGGCGGACTGTTTATACACCGGGATATCGACCGACACCGGCTGCTTTATGTATGAGAGCACCTCGCCGGAGGCGCACAGGGCGGCGGCCGACCTTATCGAGCTCGGAGCGAACGCCTCGGCGATAAACCGCAGCATGTTCCAGATCAAGTCGCGCGGAAGAATCTTCGCGGAGCAAAAGATGATCGGGACTATGAAGTTTGCGGACAGCGGAAGCATCGCGCTTATAGCCATCACCAACGACATTATTGACAATTTCGGGGTCGACAGGGCGGACCTTGACGGCTTTGCGGCGATACCGCTTACCGTCGAAGGGGTAAGAATAGGCATAACCCTTAAGCAGCAGCCCGAAGACGAGAGGCTGTTTAAGGTATCTATAAGAACCCTTGACGCCGACGCAAGCGCTATCGCGCAGAATTTCGGCGGAGGGGGGCACATTCGCGCGGCGGGGTGTTCTATTTCCGGCGAGCTCGACGAAGTCGCCGAAAAAATCATCGCCGTCGCGGAAAAATATCTATGATAAGCGGAGTTATCCCGATTGACAAGCCGGCGGGATTCACCTCGTTCGACGTTATCGCGAAATTGAGGGGGATCTTGAAAATAAGGCGGCTCGGACATTCGGGGACTTTAGACCCTTTAGCGACCGGGGTTTTGCCGGTTTTTATCGGAAAGGCCACCCGCGCGGCGGACATTATTCCGGACAATAAAAAGCGCTATACCGCCGGGTTTGCGCTCGGATTTTCTACCGACACGCAGGATATCACCGGGAAAATTATCGAAAAAAGCGAAAAGCGCCCGAATAAAGAAGAAGTCGAGGCGGCGCTTTTGGGGTTTATCGGGAAGCAAGAGCAGCTTCCGCCGATGTATTCGGCGATAAAAATCAACGGCCGCCGGCTTTACGATATTGCAAGAAGAGGTGAGACGGTCGAGCGGAAGCCGCGGGAAATTGAGATCTTCGGCGCGAGGCTTACGGCTTATAACGAGGCCGAGCGGAGCGGAGAGATCGAGATCGAGTGTTCTAAGGGGACTTATATCAGAACCGTCATTAACGACCTCGGCGAGCGGCTCGGGGCTTTCGGCGCGATGACCTCTCTTAGACGGACCTACACCCAAGGATTTGAGATTTCGGGGTGTTATGCCCTTGAAGAAGTCGAGCTTGCGGCGAAGAACAAAGAGATAGAGAAGCTTGTTCTTTCGGTCGAAGGCTGCTTTAAGGCTTACCCGAAGATCGAACTTGACGAGCGGACGGAAAGGCGCTTTAAATGCGGGGTCGTTCTCGATGAAAAATCGCTCGGGTTTGCGGCGGAAGACGGAATCTACCGAATCTGCGGGAGCGAATTTTTGGGACTCGGAGAGATCAAAGCCGGCGCTTTAAGGGTTTATAAAAGCTTTTGGGGGTCTGAAAATGACTGACTCGGCGGTTCTTTTGGGGCTGTTCGACGGGCTTCACCGCGGGCATATGAGCGCGATAGACCGCCTTTTGAATCAGCGCGGAAAAAAGAAAATAGTCTTCACCTTCGACTCTCTTTCGATGGACACAAAGGGCGCGCGGGGGCTTTTGACCACCGACCTTGAAAAGCGCGAAAGGCTTTTGGGGCTGGGGATAGACGAGGTCGTCTCGCGGGATTTCGCCGAATTTAAAAATATTTCGGCGGAAGATTTTATAAAAAACACGATTATCGGCGGGCTTTGCGCAAAAACCGTCGTCTGCGGCGAAAATTTTCGCTTCGGAAAGGGCGGAGCCGCCGGAGCGGAGGAGCTTAGAAAAATCTGCGAAGCCTCGGGGGCGGCGGCTGTTATAGTCCCGACGGTTTACGACGGGGGCGAGCCCGTCAGCACGACGAGGATACGCGGGCTTATCGAGCGCGGGGAAATAGTCCGCGCGAACGAGCTTCTCGGGTATGAATACGGCTTTGAGGGCGAGATATCTCACGGATACGGCTTGGGCTCGAAGATGGGGTTTAAGACCGTAAACATAGACTTCGACGAAAAAAGGGCGCTGCCGAAAAAGGGCGTTTATCTTTCAAAGACGGAGATTTCGGGGGAAATTTACCCGAGCGTTACCAATATCGGCGAAAGGCCGACGGTTCACGGCGACGGAAAAATAGTTATAGAGACCCATATTCTTACCGACTGCGGAGAAGTCTACGGCGCGAAAGCGAAGGTCGGGCTTATGGAATTTTACAGAGAAGAAAAGCGCTTCGGCTCTTTGGAAGAGCTTAAAGAGACCGTTGCGAAAGATATAAACAAAGCAAAGGAGTTTTACGGGATATGAGCGAAGTCAGAACAAGATTTGCGCCGAGCCCCACCGGGTATCTTCATATAGGCGGGCTTAGGACGGCGCTGTTTACCTACTGCATCGCGAAAAAGGCGGGCGGAAAGTTTATTCTTCGTATCGAAGACACCGACAGACAGAGATATGTCGAGGGCGCGAACGAGGTTATATACCGCACGCTCAGGGCGGTCGGACTTGACTGGGACGAGGGGCCGGACGTAGGCGGAAACTACGGGCCCTACATTCAGACCGAGAGACAGGGAATTTACAAAGAATACGCCGAAAAGCTTGTAGAGCTCGGCGGAGCTTATTATTGCTTCTGCGACAAGGACAGGCTTGCGGAATTAAAAGCGGTTCAAGAAGCCTCGGGGGTAAACCCGATGTATGACCGGCACTGCCGCAATCTTTCGGAGGAGGAGATAAAGCAAAAGCTCGAAGCCGGGATTCCCTATGTTATAAGGCAGAAAGTCCCGCTTGAGGGGACTACCACCTTCCACGACGTTTTATACGGCGATATTACGGTTGAAAATTCCACCCTTGACGACCAGATTCTTTTAAAGACGGACGGACTTCCGACCTATAACTTCGCGAACGTAGTCGACGACCACTTGATGGGGATAACCCACGTAGTCAGAGGAAACGAATATCTCGCCTCGGCGCCGAAATATACGCTTTTATACGAAGCTTTCGGCTGGGAAGAGCCGGTTTATATCCACGTCGAGCACATTATGCGCGACAAGCAGCACAAGCTTTCAAAGCGGGACGGCGACGCCTCGTATGAGGACTTCATCAAAAAGGGGTATTTAAGCGAGGCTATCGTAAACTATATCGCGCTTTTGGGCTGGTCGCCGAAGGGCGAGAGGGAGATATTCTCGCTTAAAGAGCTTGTCGAAGAATTCGACATTTCTGGGCTTTCAAAGTCCCCCGCCATCTTCGACCCGCTTAAGCTTAGGGCGATAAACGGCGAATACATCAGAGCGCTAAGCCCAGAAAAGTTTGCGGAATACGCCGAGCCCTATATTCGGCAGACCTGTAAGGGAGACTTCGACCTTAAAAAGATCTCGGCGCTTTTGCAGCCGAGGACGGAAGTTTTATCCGAGATACCCGACCAGGTTGACTTCTTCGACGAGATGCCGGACTATGATCTTTCTCTTTACGAAAACAAGAAGATGAAGACCAACCGCGAGACCGCCCTCGAGGCCCTTGAAAGGGCCCTGCCGGTGTTGGAAAATATTACTGACTGGAATTTTGACTCTGTTCACGACTCTCTGTTTAATCTTGTGGCGGAGATGGGGGTCAAAAACGGATATGTTCTTTGGCCGGTAAGGATTGCGATAAGCGGCAAACAGTTCACCCCGGGCGGCGCGGTAGAGATCGCCGACATTATCGGAAAGGACGAAACGCTTTCAAGAATGAAGCGCTCGATAGAAAAGCTTAAGGCTTAAGCGCCCTTTTTTCCTGTTTTAAATTTCCCATCGGAGGGGATATAGAAATATGATTGAAGTTAAAAACTTGGTGAAGTCTTACGGCGACAAGCTTGCCGTCGCGGGGATAAGCTTTAAAGCCCAAGACGGCGAGATACTCGGGTTTTTGGGCCCGAACGGCGCCGGAAAATCGACGACGATGAACATTCTTACCGGGTATCTTTCGTCGACCTCGGGCGAGGCTTATATCAACGGGCACGACATACTCGAAGACCCTATCGCCGCGAAAAAAGAGATAGGCTATCTTCCGGAATTTCCGCCGCTATACCTCGATATGACGGTAAAGGAATACCTTTATTTCGTATACGAGCTTAGGGGGTGCACCCTTCCGCGGAACACCCATCTTAAAGAGATCTGCGAGCTTGTTAAGATAGACAACGTATACGACCGGCGGATAAACAATCTTTCAAAGGGGTATAAACAGCGCGTCGGGCTTGCGCAGGCGCTTGTGGGCAACCCGAACGTTTTGATACTCGACGAGCCGACCGTCGGGCTCGACCCGAAGCAGATAATCGAGATTAGAACGCTTATCAAAAAGCTCGGGAAGAACCACACCGTCATTCTTTCTTCGCATATACTTTCCGAAGTCCAGGCGGTTTGCGACAGGATTGTGGTCATCAACCAAGGCAAAATAGTCGCCGACGACACGGCGGACAATCTTTCGAGAGAGCTTACCGCCGACCACAAGCTTATCGCACGAATCGACGGCCCGAAGGACGAAGTCATCAAGCTTGTTCAGACTATACCGGGGGTCGTTTCGGTGGTCGCCGACCTTCAGCGAGAAAGAGGAGTTTGGGAATATAACATCGAGGCGATAGAGGGGACGGACATTCGGCGCGAGCTCAACCGAAGGCTTATGTCGCGAAACTGGTATATACTCGGCCTTCGCTCGAGCGAGCTTTCGCTTGAGGATATCTTCTTAAAGCTTACGATGGGCGAAAGCGTAACCGAATTTTTGGCCGACAAGGCCGACGACCTTGAAGAGCGCTATAAAGAAGAGGGGGATAATTCATGACCGCGATTTTAAAGCGCGAGATACGCGCCTATTTCGATTCGCTGATAGGATATATCTTTCTGACGGCGTTCTTTGCGGGCTCGGGCGTTTTGTTCAGCGTTTCTTCGCTTCAATACGGCTCGACGGATATGTCCGGAATGTATTCCGGCCTGTTCTACATTCTTTTGGTTCTGATACCGATTTTGACGATGAGAACCCTTTCGGAAGAAAAGCGGCAGAAGACGGATCAGCTTCTTTTGACCGCGCCGATAAGCCTTTCGGCCCTCGTTTTGGGAAAATTCTTCGCGGCGCTTATAATCTACGGCATCGGCGTTTGCATGACGGTGGTTTACGCGGTCGTGGCGTCGTTCTTCGGGGTGGTTTCTTGGCTTACCGTTCTCGGCAACGCGGTCGGGCTTATGCTTTTGGGCGCGGCATATATCGCGGTCGGGATAATGGTGTCGTCGCTGACCGAAAACCAGGTCATCGCGGCGATTGGCGGCTTTGCGGCTATGCTGGTTCTGTTTTTGATAGGCTCTATCGCGCAGATAATCCCGGTGGACTGGATAGCCTCGATATTCACCGAGCTTTCGTTCTCGTCACGATACGCGCCGTTTACCTACGGAGTGTTCGACTTCTCGAACGTTCTCTTCTTTATCAGCGCGGCGATAATCTTTCTGTTTCTGACGATCCGTATTCTGGAACGCCGCAGATGGTCTTAAGGGGGTGCGGACTAAATGAAATTGAAGGAATTTGTTAAAGCTCATACAAACAAGCGCCGCTTAAAATACGGCTCGCTGGCAACCGCGCTGACGGTTTTGTTCATCGCGGCGATAGTTTTGATAAACATAGTCGCAACGATGCTCTTCGACCGCTTCCCGATAACCCTCGACCTTACCTCCGGGAGCATATACACCGTTTCGGAAGAGACCGCGGAATATATCGAGGGGATAGAAAGCCCGGTCGCGATAACCGTTTTGGCGACCGAAGAGGAATATCGCTCGATAAGCAGCTATACCGCCCAGACGGTGGAGCTTTTAAAGAATTATACACAGCACAACGGCGGGATCTCGCTTAAATTTATGGACCTTCTCTCTAACCCGGATTTCGTCGCGAACTATACGCAAGAGCTTAACAACGGCGACATTATCGTCGAGCTCGACGACGGACTTCACGACAGGGTCAAGGTCATAACATTGACCGACATTATCGTTGTCGAAGACGGCTACGAGGCGTATCTCGGGTCGACCTATACCTCTAACTACGGCTCGGATTATATGCACTCGATGCTGAACGCCTATGGGCTTATCCGCTCTTCGTCGGCAGAACAGGCGATAACCTCGGCCATTATGACGGTCACCGACGCCAACCCGATCACCGTCGCGGTATTAAGCTATCCGGGCGGCGACGAATCGGACGTCTCGGGCCTTACCGACCTTATGGACACCAACGGATACCTTATCGAAAACCTCGACATTCAGGCCGACGAGCTTAGCGACGATATAGACCTTATAATCATCCCCGCGCCGAAGATAGACTATCCGACCGAGATCATCGACAAGATAGAAAATTGGATATTCGGCGGAGGTATGCTTGAAAAAGACGTTATATACGTCGCCTCGACGGAGCAGGGCGAGACCCCTAACCTTGACGCGCTGCTCTATAAATACGGGCTGACGGTAGAATATAAGGTCATTCATGAGACCTCAACTGCGAGATACTCGAATCTTGACACATATACGATTCAGGACATAGTCACCGAAAACTATCTTGAGGATATGACCTCGCTCGACCGCCCGATATTCGTCCCGGATTCGAGGCCGGTCACAGCAAGATTCGGAAACGTCGACTCGACTTACAGCTGCGAGCCGGTCATCGCCTCGAGCGCGACCTCGGTCTTAAAAGATATGTTCACCGAGGACGACGGCTGGACGCCAGAGAACGCCGAGGAGCGCGGAAGCTTTAATACCGTGGTCGTCGGAAAGCAGGAAAAGCTTAACCAAGACACCCATATTTCGACCTTTACCCACGTTATCGCCTTCGGCTCGGATCTTATGCTGAGCTCGACCTTGATGAGCACCGCCTCGTTCAACAACGGCGACTTTGTTTTGAGCATGATAAACGAGATCACCGGCAAGACCGAGGGAATAACCATCAAGCCGAAAGAGGTTACCGGCGGGACCTTCGACATCACCGAGGCCCAGACCAGAACCCTTACTCTCGTCTTCTCTCTGATTATCCCCGCGGCGATACTTATCGTCGGCACGGCGGTTTGGCTTAGAAGGAGGCACAAATAATGAGCAAGCGGATAAGAAACCTTATCGTCATCGGCATTTTTATATTAAGCATGGCGATCGTGCTGCTCGTTTTGGTCCTTACCCAGCCGAAGGAAGAAGTTGAGGAGACGACCGAGGATCAGACCATTCAGCTTTTAAACTATAACCGCGACGACGCCCTTACGGCGACGATTAAAAACGAGACCGGCGAATACACCATAAGAAACGGCGTTTCCGGCTTTGTTATAGACAAGTTCAACGGCTTCAGGCAAAATTCGACCACCATGGGCGCGGCGGTTCGCTGCGCGACCGAGCTTACGGCGCAGGCGCTTGTCGAAGAAAACGCGCAGGACCTTGAAAAATACGGCCTCGCCGAGGGTTCGCCAAAGGCTTCATGCGATATCGAGCTTAAAGACGGCACAAAGTATTCGGTATACTTCGGGATAGACGCGCCGGACGGAAAAACGAGATACGTCAGACTTGCGGACTCGCGGGACGTTTATACCGTTTTGATCAACAGCTCTGGGTATTTTTACAACGCGGACAAAGACTTTATCAGCCTTGTGGTCACCGACGAGCTTACAAACAATAACACCGCGCCGACCCTTGACCGAATGGTCATCAAAAGAAAAGACCTCGACTACGACATCGAATTTATCGACGACAGCAAAAACTATTCGATAGACGACATTTCGATGGCCTCGGCGCAGGTTATGATCTCTCCGGTATACGCATATCTTGACATTACAAACTCCAACGCGATTATGTACGGCCTTTGGGGGCTTACCGCCTACGACGTCGAAAAGGTTCACCCGACAGAAGAGGACTTTGAAAAATACGGCCTTAGCGACCCGTTCTGCGAAGTAAACCTTGAGGCCGAGCTTCAGACTTATAACATCAAGATCGGAAACGTCGCGGCGTATCAGCTCGACGAAAACGGAGAGCCCACCTCTATCCCCGCGACCTTCTATTGCTACTATCAGGGGATAGACATTATCTACGTCTTTGAATCGGGTGAAGTCCCTTGGGCGACCTTTATGCCGATAGACATTCTCTCGTCGATGATGACCGCGAACTATATCTATACCCTCGACTATATCGACGTAAACTACCTTACCGGCGACAAAGAGGCCTTCCACTTCGACCTTTCGCCGAATATGGAGGAAAAATACCTCACCGGGACGGTCAACGGCGAGGAATTTGAAGAAGAAGACTTTAAAAAGCTCTATCAGTTTATGCTGAAATGCCCGATAGACGACCTTTGCTTTGAAGACCCGAGCGAAGACGCAAAGATTGCCGAGATGATATTCCACCGCAGCGACGGCAACGACGACTCCCTCGGATTCTACGACCTCGGAAACAACAGGGTCGCGGTAAAGCTTAACGGGCAGACTTCGTTCAGTCAGCCGATTGGATATATCAACGTTTTGAAGCAGAACATCGAGCTGTTTATGAACAAAGAGGCGCTTTTGGAAGTTTGGTAAACGTAAAATCACTTTAAAAAACGGAGGAGTTTATTATGGCGAAATATTTTGAATACAAGGGCCTGCCGCTCGTAAGAAAGGGCAACGAGCTCTACTACGGCTCGATGGGGGACCCGGAGGTTGTTATGATGCAGCTCGGCGGAAAGAAGGAAGTCGGCGGGATAGAGGTCGCGACAAAGGTTCAGCTTTACAGAATGTTGACCGACGAGAGCGTTCCGGTTATGCAGAGAATAACCAAAACCGCCGTTAAGCCGAGTCTTTTCGAGGCTTTGGATTTGGCCTACGACTGGATCGGCCACAGAAACTGATTGATAAAAACTCCGCCCGTCCGCTAAATTAAGCGGGCGGGCTTTTTATGTTTTACCGTCGGTATTCCGAGGAAAACGGTTGAAAATAATGTTGAAAATGTTGACAAATCCCTTTAAACCGCCCTTTGAATATGAAAAGGCGGGCAGATTTTCAACAATCCGCCCGCGCAATATTGTTAAAATTACAGCCGGGAATATTTTTATTGCCCGAAAACTTTAACGTTTTATCCGAGGGTTACTTCGACCTCGTGCTCGGTTCCGGCCTCGAACACCGGCAGGACGTTTCCGCCTATCCTTACGCCGTCGCAGATGAGGGTTTTGACGCCCTTGCAAACGCCGTCGGGGTTGTTGACGGTGATGTTATACCTCGCTCCCCTGAAAAGCCTCGTCGCCTTAAAGCCGCTCCAGCTTTGGGGGATAGACGGGTCGATACGCAATCCGTCGTAGTCCGGCGCGATTCCGAGGATATACTGCGATATCGCGACGAAATTCCACGCGGCGGTGCCGGTAAGCCAACTGTTTTTGGCCTCGCCGAAGCTTGCGCTCGGGGCGTCTTTTCCGGCGACCATCTGGGCGTATACATAGGGCTCGGTTCGGTGGATCTCGGAGATGTCCTCCAAGAAGGCGGGGGCGATCTTGGAATAATATTCAAAGGCCCTGTCGCCGTGGCCGACGAAAGCCTCGGCGCAGATTATCCAGGCGTTGTTGTGGCAGAATACGCCGGCGTTTTCTTTAAATCCGCCCGGATAGGTCGAGATTTCGCCGTATTCGACGTAGTAGCGGGTATAGCAAGGGTTCAAAAGAACCAAGCCGCGCTCGCAGTCGAGGTATTTTTTAACGCTTTCAAGGGCTCTAAGGTCGGCCCCTTGCTTCTTTCCGAGGCCGGAGAGGACCGCAAACCCCTGCGGCTCGATGAAGATTTTGCCCTCTTCACATTCTTTAGAGCCGATCTTTCTTCCGAAGTCGTCGTATGCCCTGATAAACCATTCGCCGTCGTAGCCGTCGCGCATTACCGCCTCCGACATTTTGTCGACCGCGGCGGCGGCCTCTTCGGCTTCGGCCTTAAGCCCCTCGTGGAGGCATAATTTTATATATTCGGGAACGATAAAGGTGAACATACAGGCGACGAGGACAGATTCTGCGACCTTGCCGTCTTTAGAGGTGGTGGTCTGGAAGCTTTCGCCCGATTCGGTAGAGAAGCAGTTAAGGTTAAGGCAGTCGTTCCAGTCGGCGCGCATTATAAGCGGCAGGCCGTGGGGGCCGAGGTTTTCGGCGACGCGCTTAAAGCTCATCTTAAGGTGGTGCATAAGGCTTTGCGCAAGCGCGGGGTCGTTATCATACGGCACCGATTCGTTCAAGATTCCGTAGTCGCCGGTCTCTTTTATATACTGCGCTACGGCGAGGATCATCCAAAGCGGGTCGTCAGAGAAGTTTCCGCCTATCTCGCCGTTCCCCTTTTTGGTCAGCGGCTGATATTGGTGATAGCAGCTGCCGTCCGGCATCTGGGTCGACGCGAGGTCGATAAGCCGCTCGCGGGCGCGGTCGGGGATCTGGTGCATAAAGCCCAAAAGGTCTTGGTTAGAGTCCCTAAAGCCCATTCCCCTGCCGATCCCGCTCTCGAAATACGAGGCCGAGCGGGACATATTAAAGGTTACCATGCACTGGTATTGGTTCCAGATATTCACCATCCGGTCGACCCGCTCGTCGGGCGAATTGACGCTGAACTGCGAAAGAAGCGAATCCCAGTATTTTTTAAGCTCTGAAAGCGCGGAATCCGCCTTAGCGGGCTTGTCGAACATCGAGACCATCTTATGCGCGCGGGTTTTGTTTATCGTTCCGTCCGGGTTGAATTTTTCGTCGACCGGGTTTTCGACGTAGCCGAGGATAAAGACTATTTCTTTCTCCTCGCCGGGGGCAAGGGTTATATCGAGGCGATGAGAAGCTATCGGAGACCAGCCGTGGGCGACGGAGTTGCGCGAGCGGTTTTCAAAGACGGCGTCGGGCCGCTCGAAGCCGTTATAAAGCCCCAAGAAAGCCTCGCGGTCGGTGTCGAAGCCGGAAATAGGCTCGGAACAGCTGAAGAAGGCGTAGTGGTCGCGGCGCTCGCGGTATTCGGTCTTGTGGTATATAGTCGACCCTTCGATCTCTACCTCGCCGGTGTTGAAGTTGCGCTGGAAGTTTGTAGAGTCGTCGTTGGCGTCCCAAAGGCACCATTCGACAAAGCTGTATACCGAGAAGCTTTTCGCCCTGCCCCAGGTGTTTTTAAGCTTAAGCTTATGGACCTCGCCGTTATAGCCGACCGGGACGAAATAGGTTATCTCGGCGCGGATACCGGCAGATTCGCCGGTTATCACGGTATAGCCCATTCCGTGGCGGCAGGAATAGTCTTCGAGGTCGCGCTTTATCGGAGACCACGAGGGGCTCCATACCGAGCCGCCGTCGTTTATGTAGTAGTACCGCCCGCCCATATCAACCGGGACGTTGTTGTAGCGGTAGCGGGTGATCCTTCTGAGTCTTGCGTCGCGATAGAAGCAATATCCCCCCGCGGTGTTTGAGATAAGGCCGAAGAAGCCGTCCGTCCCAAGGTAGTTGATCCAAGGGTAGGGCGTTTTCGGGCTTGTTATAACGTATTCTTTGTTTTTATCGTCGAAATAACCGAATTTCATGTCGTTCCTCCCGATCACAAAAAAATCGCATTGCGTCGGAATAATTATACAATAGTTTTTCGACTTTGTAAATATAAATTTGAATTTTTTGCCTGTTCGGTATAAAATCGCGCCGAGCGGCAAGAATATAAACGACCGATTGTAAACATCGGCGCATTAACCTTAGAGATACAAGGGAAACCTTGATTTGAAAGGAAGGCTGAAAAGTGAAAATATTGGATAAAATCGCGCTCTTTCTTCTTATAGTGGGCGGGGTCAACTGGGGACTTGTCGGAATATTCAAATTCGACCTTGTCGCCTATCTGTTCGGGGGCTCTGCGGGGCTTATCTCGAGAATAATCTATATCGTCGTATCGCTCTGCGCGATATGGTGCATATCGCTCTACTTCAGAAATTCGAGACTTATCGAAGAGTAGCGGCGAAAGATGAAAATACCCCCTGCCATAAAGCGGGGGGTATAGGTTTTTTTGGGGGAAAGTTTACCTCCCCCTCGATTTTATCTTTATCGCCAAGGCCGAGGCGCAGGCGATCTTTATTCCGTCGCCGGCCAAAAACGGCAGAACGCAGAGCGACAGCGCGGGCAAAAGCTTAGAGCCGGTCAGAATACAATACCAAGCCGTCCCGAAAGAATAGAGCGCCGCAGTCCCCGCGATCATTCCGAGAGGGCAGGCCCAAGGCTTTTTGAATTTATCGGCGAAAAGGCCCGTTATCGCGGCGCAGGTGATATAGCCGACAAGATAGCCGCCCGTGGCGCTGAAAAGCTTCTGAATTCCGCCCGAAAAGCCCGAAAAAACGGGCAGGCCGACGAACCCGAGCATAAGGTATATCGCGACGGCGGCGCCGCCCCTTTTCGAGCCGAGGACCGCCCCGGAGAGATATACCCCGAAGGTCGCAAGGGTTATGGAAATCGGCCCTATCGGCACGGCGAAGGGCGAAATTATGCACAAAAGCGCAGAAAATACCGCGATAACGGTCATTTCTTTAAGCTTGATTCTGTTATCTGTATTAAACATCTTATCACCTTACCGGCTGATTTTCGGAATATTCAAACCGAATTGTTTCGGGAAGTCTGCTTAAAAATCTCGGGGCGGCAAAAATCGTCGCGGCAGCCAAAACAAGCGCCGCGATTATTTTATGCCTCCGCGTAGTTGCCCAAGAATTTAAAGCTCTCGCAGGTCTGCTCAAGGCTTTCGAGCATCGCCGCGACCTTCGGGTCGTGGACGGAGCCCTGCATCTCGAAGAAGAACATAAACTCAAAATCGTGCCCGACAATAGGGCAGCTTTCAAGCTTGATGAGGTTGATCTCGAGCGCGGTAAGCTTCGCCAGAATCTCGTAAAGCGCGCCCGGGCGGTGTTTAAGCGCCAAAATAAGGCTGATCCTGTCCGCCCCCGGATAGATATCGCAGTCTTTTGAGATGCAGATAAAGCGGGTGTAGTTATTGTCGCTGTTCTGAATGTTTTTCGCGATGGGAACAAGGCCGTAAAGCTCGCAGGCGGGGTGAGAGGCTATCGCCGCGATGTCGCCGAATTCGGATCTTGAGGCGAGCTCGGCCGCCATAGCGGTGTTGGCGCAGGGAACGACCTTGACCCTGTCGCCGAGAGACTTCAAAAATTCGGAGCACTGGCCGAGAGCCTGTTCGTGCGAGCGAATCTCTCTTATTCCGTCCAAAGTCGCGCCCGGCTTGGCCAAAAGCTCGTGGCGGATGCAAAGGCGGGTAGAGCGGACGATTTTTACGTTCTTGCGGTTTAAAAGGTCGTAATTCGCCCTAACCGAGCCGTTGGAGCTGTTTTCTATCGGAAGAACGCCGAAGCGGCAAAGTCCGCTTTCGACCGCGTCGAAGACCGCCTCGAAGCTTTTGAAGAAGATGAGGTTCCCCCGGGGGAAAAGGCTGTCCGCCGCCATCTGCGAGTTCGCGCCCTCTACCCCTTGGACCGCCACCGTGCCGGTCTGCGGAAATTCTCCGCAATCCCGCGAGAGGGCGGTTTTAATAAGCTCACGGACCGTTCCCCCTACCGGCGAACAGGTCTCGCGATAGGCCCGCCCAAGCTCGAACAGAGAGGAATAGAAGCGGTGGATATACTGCTCCATATCGCCGCAGTTCTGCTCTGAGGCCCACTTTAAAAGCTCACGCTCGCGGGATTTTATCTCGGCCGGTGAAAGGGCTTTGGTATCGGCGGCCGAGGCCGAAAGCTTCATTCTTTTTAAAATAATGGGCAGGAGCTCTTTATCAAGTCTGTCGATTTCGTTTCTTATTTCGTCAAGCTCCATCTTTTTATGTCCTTTCGCTAAGGTCTTTTTCGCCCGATATCGCCGAGCGAAGCGAAGAAAGCTTTTTCGCGGCCTCTCTAAACCTCTCCGGCTTGACCGAAAGAGGGCCGTCGCAAAGCGCGTGCGCAGGGTCTTGGTGGACGAAGGTTATGATTCCGTCCGCGCCCGCCGCCGCAGCCGAAAGAGAAAGCGGCTCTACAAGTGAGTATTTCCCCGCGGCTATGCTCGGGTCTGCGACCACCGGAAGGTGTGAAAGCTGTTTTAAAACGGGTATCGCCGAGACGTCGAAGGTATAGGCGGTATAGGGCTCGAAGGTTCGTATTCCGCGCTCGCAGAGGATGACGTTCGGGTTTCCGCCCGCCATTATGTATTCCGCGCTCATCAAAAGCTCTTCATAGGTCGCCGAAACGCCGCGCTTTAAAAGTATAGGGCGCTCGGTTTGCCCCAATGCCTTTAAAAGCTCGTAGTTGCGCATATTTCTCGATCCGACGACGATAAGGTCAACGTCGTCGAAAAGCCCAAGCTGCGAAAGGTCGGTGATCTCGGAAGCGGTCGGCAGGCCGGTAAGCCTTTTCGCGGAGGAAAGATACCTAAGGCCGTCCTTTCCGAGACCCTGGAAGGAATAGGGCGAGGTCCGCGATTTAAACGCGGGGCCCATAAGAATATCCGCGCCGCAGTCCTTTAAAATCTGCGCGAGGGCGCAAATCTGCTCTTCCGATTCCACCGCCCCGGGGCCGGCGATATTAACCGCGCTTCCGCCGCCGATCTTTACCCCGCCGACTTCTACAACGCTGTCCGCCGGGTGAAACTTTCGGTTTGCGTTTTTATAAGGCTCTTGTACTCGCCTTACCGCCTCGACTATATCGAGCGCGGAGATAAGGTCTATATCAAGGGCCGAGGTATCCCCCACAAGGCCGAGAATGGTCTGCCTTGCGCCTACCGTCGTGTGTACGCTTACGCCCTTCGATTCGAGCCAGGTCATAAGCCCGCGAAGCTGGGCCTTGTCGGGGTTTTCTTTAAGGATAACTACCATATCGTACCTCTCGGCGTATAGGGATCACTCGTAATCTACAACGTTGACCCAATTAAGAAGGAAGTCGCGCTCTTTTTCTTTTTCTTTGACCGACTGCGAGGCCGCGACTATCGGCATCCACTTCTGGACGTACTGCTTCGCGGTGTCCGATTTTTTGCAGAAAAGGTCGAGATATTTCTTCGCGGTCTCGAATTTTCCGTCGAGGCAGAAGAGAAGATAGGTCCTTGCGGCGTCGGCCGAGGCGTTGCCCTGGGTCGCGTGGGCCCAGTCGATTATATAAAGCTCGCCCGATTCGGAGACTATAACGTTAGAGGGGTTAAAGTCGCCGTGGCAGACCTTATTGTGCTTCGGCATGCCGTCGAGGCGGACGTGAAGCTCGTATCTTGTGGTGGCGTCGAGCCTTGCCTGCGAGATCTTTGAGTTCATCTTGTCTTTAAGCTTGTTAAGCATCGGGCAGACGTGGTTTTGAACCGAGATCTGAAGGTCTACGAACGTTTCAAGGTATTCCGCGCTCTTTTCGGGGTGCTCCTCGATAAGCTCGGCAAGGGTCTTGCCTTCGATATATTCGGTGACGATCGCCCAGCGGCCGTCGACGGTAGTGACTTCGAGCAGCTTCGGCATTTTGATTCCGGTCTCTTCGATTCGGGCGTGGTTAAGGGCTTCGTTTAAAATCAGCGCCTTTGAATAGCCCTCGACAAAAAGCTTGATACATCTGTTTCCGTCGCGATAAACGGTTTTGGTCGCCCTTTCGGCGATTATTTCGGCGTTTTTAAGATTCATGCTTCTTCACTCCATTTCTTGCCGTAATATGCGTTGAGATACATTTGTTTGATTTCGCTCATAAGCGGATAGCGCGGGTTCGCGCCGGTGCACTGGTCGTCGAAGGCGTTCTCTACCATGCTGTCGAGCCTGTCAAGGAAGTCCTTCTCGTCCGGAACATAGTCGCGGATAGTCGGCTTTATGCCGATCTCTTCTTTAAGCGAGTCGATGGCCTTGATGAGGTTTGCGACCTTCTTTTGGTCGTCCGCGCCCTTGATACCGAGTGCGTCGGCAATCTCGGCGTATCTTTCAAGGCCGTGGGGATAGGCGTACTGCGGGAAGGTGCCCATCTTTTGCGGGACTTCGGCGGAGTTGAATCTTATAACCTCGTCGATCAAAAGCGCGTTCGCGATTCCGTGGGCGATGTGGTGATACGCCCCAAGCTTGTGCGCCATCGAGTGGCAGACCCCGAGGAAGGCGTTCGCAAAGGCCATGCCCGCCATAGTCGCGGCGTTGGCCATTTTTTCGCGAGCCTCGACGTTCGAGCCGTCTTTATATGCGATAGGAAGATATTTGAAGATTATCTTAAGCGCCTGGATCGCGAGGCCGTCGGTATAGTCGGTCGCCATGACCGAAGCGTAAGCCTCGAGCGCGTGGGTGACGGCGTCGATTCCCGAGGCAGCGGTAAGCCCCTTCGGCGCGCTCATATGGAAGTCGGTGTCGATAACCGCCATATCCGGCAGAAGCTCATAGTCTGCGAGCGGGTATTTTACCCCGGTAGTCTCGTCAGTTATGACCGCGAACGGAGTTACTTCCGAGCCGGTACCGGCAGAAGTCGGTATCGCGACGAAATAGGCCTTTTCGCCCATAGTCGGGAACTTGTATATCCTCTTTCTTATATCCGAAAATCTCATCGCCATATCGGCAAAATCGGCCTCGGGGTGCTCGTAAAGAACCCACATTATCTTTGCGGCGTCCATCGCCGAGCCGCCGCCGAGCGCTATGATAACGTCCGGCTCGAAGTTTTGCATCGCCTTTGCGCCGGCCTTTGCGGAAGCAAGGGTCGGGTCGGGCTCGACGTCGAAGAAGGAGGTATATCTTATCCCGAGCTCGGTAAGTTTGTCTTCTATCGGCTTGGTGTAGCCGTTTTTATACAAAAAGCTGTCGGTGACTATAAACGCGCGCTTTTTGCCCATATCCGAAAGCTCCGAAAGAGCGGTGGGCAGGCAGCCCTTTTTGATATACACCTTTTCGGGTGCGCGGAACCAGAGCATATTCTCTCTCCTTTCGGCGACTGTTTTAATGTTCAGAAGGTGCTTAACGCCTACGTTATCCGAAACCGAGTTGCCGCCCCACGAGCCGCAGCCCAAGGTGAGCGAAGGGGCGAGCCTGAAGTTGTAAAGGTCGCCGATTCCGCCCTGCGACGAGGGGGTGTTCACCAAAATTCGGCAGGTCTTCATTCGCTCGGCAAACTCGTGAAGCTTTTCGCCCTCGGTCGCGGTGTTAAGGTATATCGAAGAGGTGTGCCCGAATCCGCCGTCGGCGATAAGCCTTTCGGCCTTTTTAAAGGCGTCTTCAATGTCTTTGGCTTTATACATCGCGAGAACCGGCGAAAGCTTTTCGTGGGCGAATTCTTCCGAAAGCTCGACGCTCTCGACCTCGCCGATCAAAATTTTTGTGGATTTAGGAACGCTGACTCCGCATAGCTCGGCGATAGTCGCGGCCTTTTGGCCGACTATCTTCGCGTTAAGCGCGCCGTTAATTATCATCGTGTGGCGAACTTTGTCGGTCTCCTCGGGGTTCAGGAAATAGCAGCCCCGCTTTTTAAATTCCTCTTTGACCTTTTCGTATACGCCCTTGAGGACGATAACCGACTGCTCCGAAGCGCAGATCATTCCGTTGTCGAAGGTCTTGGAGTGGATTATCGAGTTTACCGCCAGAAGAATGTCGGCGGTGTCGTCGATTATCGCCGGGGTGTTCCCCGCGCCGACGCCGAGGGCGGGCTTGCCGCTCGAATATGCCGATTTGACCATTCCCGCGCCGCCGGTGGCAAGGATTATATCCGCCTCGCGCATCAAAAGGGTGGTCATTTCAAGGGTCGGGACGTCGATCCAAGCGATTATATCCTCCGGCGCTCCGGCCTCTACTGCGGCCTCTAAAACGATTTTCGCCGCCTCGATGGTCGACTTCTTTGCCCTCGGGTGGGGGCTGATGATGATTCCGTTGCGGGTCTTTAACGAGATGAGCGTTTTAAAAATCGCGGTAGAAGTCGGGTTGGTGGTCGGAATTACCGCCGCGATAACGCCTATCGGCTCGGCAACCTTCATCATTCCGCCCGCCTTGTCCTCTTCGATAACTCCGCAGGTTTTAAAGTCTTTGTACTGGTTGTAGATATATTCGCTCGCGTAGTGGTTTTTGATGACCTTGTCTTCGACTACTCCCATGCCGGTCTCTTCAACCGCCATTTTTGCGAGCGGGATCCTTTGGCGGTTGGCGGCGGTCGCCGCTGCAAGGAAGATCTTGTCGACCTCTTCCTGAGAATACTCGGCAAAACGCGCCTGCGCCTTGCGGACGCGCTTAAGCGTTTCTTCGAGCTTGGGAACACTGTCGACGGTCTCATACTTTCTTTTTTCCATATATATCCTCCTATATAAAATTATAAAAGAGCCTTAGCCAATTTCCCGCGAGTCGTACCAATCGCCGGAAAGAGAGATCCAGTTAAGGGTTTCGCCCTCCCAAAGAATAAAGCCTTTGGGGCTGCCCTCTTTCGGGACGGATACCGACCCGGGGTTTGCGTAGATAACGCCGTTTTTAACGGTATTGTCGGGGACATGCGTGTGCCCGTAAAACAGGATCTTCACCCCGCAAAGGGGAAGATTTTCCATGTTTTTGTGCCCATGAATTGCGAGCGCGGCGACGCCTTCGTTAAATATGATCGCGGTCTCGCTCGTTATCGGGAAATCGAGAACCATTTGGTCGACTTCGCTGTCGCAGTTGCCCTTTATGCAGACGATTTTTTCGGCATAGCCGTTTAACATATCGGCGACGGCTTTCGGGTCGTACCCATCGCAAAGGCCGTTTCGCGGGCCGTGGTATAGGATATCCCCCAAAAGAAGAAGCTTTTCGGCACCCGAAGAGTCGAAACGGTCGAGAAGCCTTCGGCAATATTCGGCCGAGCCGTGGATATCAGAAGCTATCATTATTTTCATATTCTCACCCCTCGCCGCCTGCTTATACATATTACAATATATCAGAAACCCGCGGCAAAGTCAATAAAACCGCGCTGTTTCGGCATTTAATACAAAAAAATCCGACTTGGCAATCGCTAAGTCGGAATTTTTATCATTCTTCCGCGCCGCCGGGGGCGCTCTCGGCTATTTCCTCTAAAATCTTCGCCGCCTCGGGGCTGTTTTCGTCCTTCTCTAAAAGCCGCAGCGCCGAAAGTATCTCCTCGGCATGCGAAAGCGTTTCGCCCCGGTTGATGAGCATAGCCTCCGAGGCCGAATAGCAGGCCTTTGCAACGAAAGGGTCCGCCCCTTTCATATTCGGGTTGCGGTCGATCCGAAGTGCGGATTCGGTCATTAAAACGGCGTATGCGTGAAAATCCTCTGCCGCGGCGTTCCAGTCGGCGATATCTCCTCCCGAAACGTATTTTTCAAGGGAATCCGCCGCCGAGGAAAGATGGGTCTCGTAGTAAAGGCGGTTCCACTTGATATATTTGTTGATGTCGATTTTGGTCGAAAGCCAGAGTATGCAGAAAATAATTGCGGCCAAAAAGCAGATTATTATATAAATCTTGCCCTTTGCCGATTTTGATAATTTTTTCACTTTAAGCCTTTCCGCAAAGCGCTTGACAAAGATTAAATGTGTGGTATAATATAAGTAGCGAGGAGACCCGACGGGTCGCTGAACGGCAAGGAACAAATGTCAGATTATACTGACAAGAGCCGCTTGTGTGTCAGACAAACGGCTCACTTTTTATCTTCGCGCTTCGATATGTATATCAACAGGTCTAAAACGAACCTTATGATGCTGCAAACGTCGGCGACAATTTCAAGAAAAGCTGTCATGCACATACCTCCCTCGGCTACTTACTCCCTCGGGCGATGTACAAGCAATGGGTGAATTCCCCGAAGGGCATTTCAGCGCCACGCCGTTTTCCGCTTTATTCGCATAAAAGCGGGGTCTCCTCTCGGCTATTCTATCATAACCTGATATTTTTGTCAATTAAAAGAGCCCTTGAACGTATCAAGGGCTTTTTTACATTTAATAGGCTTTTCCCCAGATTACCATACATTCGGCGGGCTTGCCGCAGCAAACGCATTTGTCATCGATATGCTCCTGCTCGAAGGGTATGCAGCGGCTACCGGCGCCGGTGAGCTCTTTGACCTTTTTCTCGCACTCTTCGCTGCCGCACCACATCGCCTTGACGAAGCCGTCGCCCTTTTCGGCGAGGGCCGCGTTTATCTCGTCGATCGACTTGCAGGCGTAGGTCCTTCTCTGCTGATTTTCGAGCGCCTTTTGATACATTCCGTCGTGAACCGCCTTAAGCCGCTCGTTTACGCGCTCTACAAGCTCGCCGAGGGGGATAAAGGTCTTGTTGCGGTTGTGCCGCTCGACCGCCACGCAGTGCCCCTCTTCGATATCCCTCGGACCGATCTCGATTCTAAGCGGAACGCCTTTCATCTCGTATTCCGAATATTTCCAACCCGGCGACTGCTCCGAGTCGTCGAGCTTGACTCTTATTCCGGCGGCCTTAAGCTCGTTATAAAGCTCGTTCGCCTTTTCAAGGACCCCCTCTTTGTGCTGCGCGACCGGGATTATAACTACCTGTATCGGCGCCACGGCGGGCGGAAGAACAAGGCCGTTGTCGTCGCCGTGGGTCATTATGATCGCGCCGATAAGGCGGGTGGTGACCCCCCAAGAGGTCTGGTGCGGGACCTGAACGGTGTTGTTTTTATCGGTATAGGTGATTCCGAAAGCCTTTGCGAAGCCGTCGCCGAAATAGTGAGAGGTTCCGGCCTGAAGCGCCTTGCCGTCGTGCATAAGCGCCTCGATGGCGTAGGTGGATACCGCGCCGGCGAACTTGTCGCTCTCGGTCTTTTTGCCCTTGACTACCGGCATCGCGAGGGACTGCTCGCAGAAGTCGGCGTATACGTTTAACATTCTCTCGGTCTCTTCGATTGCCTCCTCGGCGGTGGCGTGAATGGTGTGACCCTCTTGCCACAAAAACTCGCGCGAGCGCAAAAACGGCCGGGTGGTCTTCTCCCATCTTACGACCGAGACCCACTGGTTATAAAGCTTTGGAAGGTCGCGGTAGCTGTGGACGATGTTGGCGTAGTGCTCGCAGAAAAGAGTCTCGGAAGTCGGGCGGACGCAGAGGCGCTCTTCAAGCTTTTCGTTTCCGCCGTGAGTTACCCACGCGACTTCGGGCGCGAAGCCCTCGACGTGGTCTTTTTCTTTGTTCAGCAGGCTTTCGGGAATGAACATCGGCATACAGACGTTCTCGTGTCCGAGCTCTTTGAACTTAGAGTCCAGAATCTTCTGCATATTCTCCCAAATCGCATAGCCGTAAGGGCGGATCACCATACAGCCCTTGACCGAGGTGTATTCGATAAGCTCCGCTTTTTTTACAATGTCGGTGTACCACTGCGCAAAATCCTCGTCCATCGAGGTTATCGAGGCGACAAGTTTTTCATTTTTAGCCATAACTTTTATACTCCCTTTAATATTTATTAAGATTTAAACTCTTTGTCATCGTTATTTTCTTCGTTTTTGTCGTCATCTTCCACCCTTTCGGGTCGAGGCGCCTCGGGCTCCTGCTCGGCGGCTTTTTTGTGTTTGTCGATAAGCGCGGCTATCTTGGGCGTAAGAATGATTATCACATACACCCCCGCGAAGAGAACGAACAGTTTAAGAAAGAAGATGCCCCAAGCCCCGAGCTCCGTATAAATCGCCCCTTTCAAAGGTTTTTATAAACTATATCACACTTATTTCGATTTTGCAACAGTTTCGTCGGCCGGGTCTTCCTTCATTCCCCTTAAAACGTGAACGCCTATCGGGAAGGAGATTATAAACGCGAACAAATCGGCGAAAAACTGGGCAAATTCAAGGCCCAAAACAGGGTCGAGCCCGCAAAGCTTCGCCAATAAAGGAAGCCCCAGAACGCAGGGGATAAAGGTAAGCCCCTGCCTCGTCATCGCGACCACCGTCGCGCTTAAGGTCATTCCGATGTTTTGAAGCATCATATTTATCAGCATGACCCAAGACATAAGCGGGAACACCGCGAGCTGGACCTTTAGGGTGAACGAAGCTATCGACTGCGCGAGCTCGCTCGAACCGGCGATCGCGGCGGTTATCGGGCCGGAGAAGATAATTCCGACCGCCGAGAGCAGAACGAGCGCCGCAAACCCGACCTTTACGCAGAAATAGAAAGCCTTTTTGACCCTGTTGTATTTTTTCGCGCCGTAGTTGAACCCGCAGACCGGCTGGAACCCCTGCCCGAAGCCGATAAGCGCCGAAGAAGCGACGTTCATGATCTTTGAAACGCCGGTCATCGCCGCCTGGACGGCGTCTATCGTCTCTCCTCCGACTACATAAAGCCCGACGGCGTGGTTTAAAGACATAGTCGCAACGCTTGCGAGCCCCTGCCTTACGAGCGAGGGCAGCCCGCCCTGCACGATTCCCTTGAAATAATAGGGCTTAAAGGTAAAGTTGCGAAGCTTTATCTTTATATTGTCGCTGAAATGTATCCCCAAAAAGAGTATAACGAAGCTTACGAGCTGGCTTATTCCGGTCGCGAGGGCCGCCCCGCCGACCGCCATACCTATCCCGAAGGGCATTTTTACCGCGCCGCCGAATAAAAGGTCGCCTTTTTTAAAGATAAAGAGCGGGTCCAAGACCAAGTTGAGTATCGCGCCGGAGGTCAGCCCGAGCATCGCGAAAAAGGCGTTGCCCTGCATTCTCAGCTGGTTGTTAAGCACGAAAGCGCCGGTCATAAAGGGCGCGGCGATGAGTATCCACTGCATATAATCGAGCGAGGCCGAGGCCGCGGCTTCGGTTTTTGCGCCGAGAAGGGTCACGAACGGGTTTTTAAACAAAAGCCCGAGAACGCATATCGCAAGGCCGAAGATAACCGCATAGCCGAAGCCGGTGGCGGCCATCTTTTCGGCGTCGGAATAGTCTTTTCTTCCGAGCGCGCGCGAGATATAGTTCCCCGAGCCGTGGCCGCAGAAGAACCCGAAGGACTGTATTATCGCCATCAGCGGGAAGACTATTCCGACTGCGGCTATCATCGAATCGCTTTCAAGCTGGCGGACGAAGAACGTATCCGCAAGATTGTAAAACGAAGTCACGAGCATACTGATTATAGTCGGCACGGCGAGCTGGGCGACAAGCTTTTCGACCGGCTCGGTGGTCATTCTTATGTATTTTGCCTCCGCCGCCGATTTTTGCGCGGAGGCAAGCTTTTCTTCTTCCATTTCCTTCTCCTCAGAATTTTATTACGAAAGGCTTTCTATAAGCCCCTTAAAGCCCCTTGCTTTAAAAACGTTTTTATAATACGCCGCCTCGTCGAAAATCAGCGCGTCTATCGCCCTCATTCCCAAAAGCTCGACCGGCGCGCGGTCGTCGGTCATGATCTTATCGCCGGCGGAATATTTTTCAAGCCTTTCGGCGGTAGAGGCCATAAGCGAATTTAGCCTAAAATCCTTCTCAAGCCCGATGTTTTCGGTCATAACGGATAAAATATCCGGGTTTTGCGAGGCGAAAAGCTCGACGTTTGAAGAGCGCTCGACGTCTACGGTATAGACCTCTTCAAAAACCGCCGAGACTGTGTCGCAAAGATAGTCGTTTATTCCGCCGTTGCCGCCGGTCTTCATATTCATATTCATGACCATGACCCCGCCGTCGTTAAGGTGGTTTTTAACGAGGGTGAAAAACTCGACGGTCGACATCTGAAAGGGTATCGTAATGTCTTGATACGCGTCGACCATAATTATGTCGTAGGTCTTGTCGACGGCGTTTAAATACGCCCTGCCGTCGTAGAGCTCGACGTGGACGGATTCGGGCAGCTCGAAATATTTTCGCGAGAGGGCGATGATCTTTTCGTCGATCTCTACCCCCTCGAAGTTCAGATTGTCGAAATACCGCGAGCACTGGGTCGCATATGTCCCGGTGCCCATTCCGAGGATTAAAACGTCGAGGCTTTCGCGCTCGCGAACGCCGGCCATATAGGGCGCGGCCATCGCGATATCGTAGTACATTCCGGTCAGTCCGCCGGATTTTACGAGCATCGACTGGACGCCGAAGAGGACGTTTGTAGAGAGAATTACCTCGTCGTCGTCCTCGGTAACCTGAAGATAGTTATATACCGACTCGCCCTCGTATTCGATGTCTTCCTGCCAAAAGGCGAAGCTTGAAACCGCGCCGAAGAAGCAGCAGACGACCGCAATCGCGACCGCGACGGCGACCTGAACGAGCTTTCTCTTGGCGCTGACGAAATATACCGCCGCGAGCAGAAGAAGGATCCCCGAGAAGATCAAAAATGTCGCCGAGGTCCCTACCGAGGGGATAGTGATAAAGGTCGGCACAAAGGTCCCGATAATGCTGCCGATCGTATTAAAAGCGTTTAAAAGCCCGACGGTTCTGCCGCTGCTGTCAAGGCTGTCGACGGTATATTTTACGAGCGACGGGGTGACCGTTCCCAAAAGAAAGAGCGGGAAGACGAAGATTATCATACACGCCGCGAACGCCGCCCAGATCAGAAGATTTGAGTTTACCGCGAAGATCATAACGCCGGAGATGCCGACAATTACATACTTTCCGAGAACCGGTATCGCGGCAAGCCAGACCGCCGCGACGAGGATTCGGATATAGAGCCTGTCCGGGTCGGGGTTTTTGTCCGCCGAGCGGCCGCCGTAGATGTTACCGAGGGCCATCGCGATCATAATCGTGCCGATGATTATAGTCCAGACTATCTGCGACGAGCTGAAATATGGGGCCAAAAGCCTTGAAGCCCCCAACTCGACCGCCATAACCGACATTCCCGCGAAAAATTCGGTCAGATAGAGGTATATTTTATTTTTTAAAACAGATTCTTTCATTTTAACACTCCGTTTTATCGCCGAGGACGTATATAAGACTATTTTAGCACAAAGCGCAGGGAAAATCAAGGGGAGAGGGGGCAGCAAAAAGCCCCCGGCGGGCGGGGGCGATTCGGCATTGCGATTAGCAAATTATTTTTTGTCGTAGGAAATAATGTAAGACCCTAAAGCGCTTGATACCTCTGTGACTTCGACAACCAGCGTGTCGCCGACCGATACGTCGGGGTTGTTCGGCGAGCAGAAATTGAGGTGCTCTCCGGTCTGAATGTTATATCCGAAGGCAGAATTAGGAACAAGCGCATCAACAGTGAATTTTATAGCGATAAGGAAGTATTCACAACAACTTATCATTAACGCTGACAAACAGGGTGCAAGCAGAGAGTTAATCACTTTCAGAAGTGGCTGGCTCTCTGCTTTTTTCTGTACTATGTTACGCAGTAGAAGCCCATTTTTGAGGGCAGACGTATAAAACCCTTACTCTGTCGTTTTTGCGTTTGTAATACCGCATAAATCAAGGGCTTTTTACCCTCTACTGCGTAACATACCTATCCCAAAA
>CANQUJ010000011.1 GCA_947627005.1 uncultured Clostridia bacterium | reverse complement strand
AGCGCAGGAATTATTTTATTCAAAAAAGTTTTAATCACACGCCGAGGGATAAGTCGCCGGGCTTGATAAGCTTAAGCTTTCTCATCGCCTCGCAGATCCCGAGAGACAAAAGCCCGGGGGCGATAAAGTGGATTATCGCTATCTCGAACAGCGCGGCGGCGGGGCTTACCCCCGCTTCGGTCATCGCCTGGTAGCCCATAAACTGCCCTACGAGCCCGGCCGTTCCCATTCCCGCGCCGGTGGCGTTGTTGGCCATTCCGAGGACGAATGAGGATATCGGCCCGAGGATAGCGCTTGAAATTATCGGCGGAAGCCAGATCAGCGGGTGGCGGATTATATTCGGCATCTGAAGCATCGAGGTGCCTATCCCCTGCGATATAAGCCCCGACCACTTGTTTTCCCTAAAGCTCATGACCGCAAAGCCGACCATCTGCGCGCAGCAGCCCGCGCAGGCGGCGCCGGCGGCTATCCCCGAAAGGCCGAGCGAAACGCCTATCGCGGCCGAGGATATCGGCAGAGTCAGCGCCATGCCCATCAGCACCGCGACGATTATTCCCATAAGAATCGGCTCGCGCTCGACGCCGAAGTTGATAAGCCCGCCTATCCATTTCATAAAGGCGGATATCGGGGGACTTAAGACTATCCCGGCGGCAGAACCCGCGAGGGCGGTGACCAGCGGGGTCACCAAAATGTCGACCTTAGTCTTTCCGCTGACTAAAATTCCGAGCTCGATTCCGACAAAAGCGGCGACGAAAGCGCCGAGAGGCTCTCCCGGTCCGACGAAGGTCATCGAGCCGGAGGTAAAGGTTTCGGGTGTGATCTTTCCGGCGAAAGCGCCGACCATTCCGCAGATCGCCGAGGTTATCGCGACGAGAGCCGGCGCCTTATATTTCACCGCGACGCCTATCGCTATCCCCGCGCCGGTAAGCGCCTTGCAGAACCCGGCGATTATGTCGATATAGTCCCCGACCGGGCCGGCGATAAGCGAGGCTATCTGCCCGAGGATCGTTCCGACGATAAGGGTTGAAAACAGCCCGAGCGCCATTCCCGAAAGGCCGTCGATGAAAATATGATTCAGAATTTCTTTCAGCTTCTTCATCAATCGCACCTGCTTTCGATAAAATTTTCAATATTATATTGCTTTAGCGCGGCCGTGTCAAGCGAAGCGGGGCATATTCGGCGTTTTGGCGGATTTGCCCGCCTATTTTAACTTTTTTTAGACTATTTTGCAAGCGCGTAACAAGTTTTACTTTTAAAAATCTCCCCCTTTTTGATATTGACTTTGCCGTTTGAAATTGCTATAATATTTTCGACGGGTGGAAACACCTTTCGGAATTTAAATTCACGCTTAAAGGAGAGATTTATTATGGAACTTAAGGGCAGCAAAACCGAAAAGAACCTTCAGACAGCTTTCGCGGGCGAATCTCAGGCGAGAAACAAGTATACTTATTTCGCTTCCGTCGCAAAGAAGGAAGGATACGAGCAGATAGCGGAAATCTTCCTTAAGACCGCCGAGAACGAAAAAGAGCATGCAAAGCTCTGGCTTAAAGAGCTTAAAGGGATAGGCACCACCGCCGAGAACCTTAAGGCCGCCGCCGAGGGCGAAAACTATGAGTGGACCGACATGTATGCGACCTTCGCCAAAGAGGCCGAGGAAGAGGGCTTTACCGCCTTGGCTTACAGATTCAAGGCCGTAGCCGCCATCGAAAAGGCCCACGAAGAAAGATACCGCGCTCTTTTAAACAACGTAGAGATGCAGAAGGTATTCGAGAAATCCGAGGAGACTATGTGGGAATGTCGCAACTGCGGCCACCTTGTCATCGGCAAGAAAGCCCCCGCCGTCTGCCCCGTCTGCGCGCACCCGCAGAGCTTCTTTGAAGTCAGAAAAGAGAACTACTGATAAACCGCAAAAATCCCCTGCCGAGGCGGGGGATTTTTCTTTGCTTCGCTTCTCACTCGTTTGTTGAAAAATTCTCTCTTGATGAGTTATTGATTTGCCTTCGGCGGCGGGGTATACTTAAATCGTCGACAGGAAAACTCTTTGCAAAGGGCAATCAACAAATCTTAAAACAAGGAGAAATCAATATGAAACTTATGATCGGTGAAAACATCAGAAAATTAAGGCGCGAAAAGGATATGACCCAGGAACAGCTTGCCGAGCGCCTCGGGGTGACTTATCAGTCGGTGAGCAGGTGGGAAAACGGCACGGCCTATCCGGATATGGAGCTTTTGCCGGCGATATCCGGCATCTTCTCGGTGTCGGTCGACGAGCTTTTGGGGATTTCCGAGAGCGAAAAGGAAAAACGGGCGGAAGAGCTTTGCGACGAATTTTGCAGGCTTCAAAGCGCGGATATGCCCAAAGAAAAGGAGAACGAGCGCTTTGAAAGGCTCGCGGAAATTGTCGTTGAGCTTCGCCGAGACTATTCGGCCTGCGAAGCGGTGTGGAAATTCTGGATGAACGGCTTTGACCAAATTCTGAAAGACAAAAGGCTTATGCCGGAGGTCAGACTTTTTGCCGAGGCGAGGCTTGAAAAGCGTCCTTACAGCACCGACGTCATTGAAAAAATGGCGATAATCGAGGACGAAGACCGCATTGATTCGTTTTTAAAGCGCTATGCAACGCCCTACGACATCGGCAAGGAAACGCTTTTGATGAGGCGGTATATTCAGAGAAACGAACCCGACAAGGCGACTCCGCTTCAGAATCAAAAGCTGTTTGAGATCATCGACGACGCAGTGAATTCCCGAGCGATGTATCTTAACCTCAACGGCAAAACGCTTGAGCACGTCTTTGCGGAAAACACCGCCCGCCTCGGAATCCTTCACGCGTTCGCCGAGGAGACCCCTACGTCCGAGCACCCGATAACCTGCGGAAAAGGCGTTGACTATTGGGCGGAAACGAGAATCGAGATAGGAATTCGCCGCTCGTGCTATTTGGCCTCTATGGGAAGGCGCGACGAGGCGTTCGCGGTCTTAGAGGACGTTGTATCTCTGCTCGAAGATGTCATGAAGATAACCGACAGAGTTGAGCTTGAGACCTCGCGCTTTACCCCGACTATAAAATGGACTGCGGAGGAAAGCTGGCACAACCCGGATTCGCAGCCGGGGCCGCTTGAAAGAAACATCTTTATAAACAGCTCGGGCAACTGCTGCTTCTGCGTTTATCCGTCGCAGTATCTCTATATGCTCACCGCTGAGCGCGGCTGGGAGTGGTTCGACCCGATACGAAACGAGCCGAGATATAAGGCGTGCGTTGAGAGAGTCGGAGCGCTCGTTCAAACAAAAGAAAAGTAAAATAAATCCCCTGCCGAGGCGGGGGATTTTTCTTTTTATTATTTAATTTTATCTCTGCACCCTGCCGGAGCCGTCGCCGCCGGCCAAAGCCTCGACCTCCGAGACAGAGCAGAGGTTGAAGTCGTGCTCGATAGAGTGCTTAAGGCATGAGGCCGCTACCGCAAAGTTTATCGCGGGCTCGGGGTCATAGTCCGAAAGAAGGGCGTAGATAAGCCCGCCGCCGAAGCTGTCTCCCCCGCCGACCCTGTCGACGATGTGCATATGATATTCCTTCGAGAAATAGGCCCTGCCGCCGGTATAGAGCATACCCGCCCAGTCGTTGTCGTTGGCAGAGATCGAGCTGCGAAGGGTTATCGCGACGTATTTGCAGCCGAAGCGGTCGGCAAGCTTTTTCGCCACGCTGACGTATCCGTCGCGGTTCAGCTTGCCCGAGGTGATATCGGTGTTCTCGGCCTCGATCCCGAAAACGTCTTTGGCGTCCTCTTCGTTGGCGATGCAAAGGTCGACGTAGGGGATGAGCTTTTCCATCGTTCTGCCGGCCTCTTCGCGGGTCCAAAGTTTTTTGCGGTAGTTGAGGTCGCACGAGATCATGACCCCGCGCTTTTTTGCGGCCTTGCAGGCTTCAAGGCAGATCTCGGGCAGGTTTCCGCCCAGAGCCGGGGTGATCCCGGTAAAGTGGAACCAGTCCGCGCCGTCGAAGATCTTATCCCAGTTGAAGTCCGCGGGCTCGGCTTTAGAGATCGAGCTGCCAGCGCGGTCGTAGATGACCTTAGAGGCGCGCTGCGAAGCTCCCTTTTCGGCGTAGTAGATTCCCAGCCTGTCTCCCCCGCGAACAATCATCGAGGTGTCGACCCCATAGCGCCTAAGCTCGTTTATCGCGCACTGGCCGATCTCGTGCGCGGGGACTTTTGTTACAAAAGCGGCGCTCATTCCGTAGTTTGAAAGGGAAACCGCGACGTTCGCCTCTCCCCCTCCGTATGTAGCCTCGAATTTATCGGCCTGGACGAATCTCAAATACCCCTCGGGGTTAAGGCGAAGCATTATCTCGCCGAAAGTTACTATTCTTTTCATCTTTTTTAGCCTCCGATTATTTTTTTATAAGCTTTATCATAGGGCAGACCTCGCCCATAGTCGATTTTATATACGCCTCGGCGCGCTCGATATTGTTGCATGAAAGGGTTATGCCGTCTTTTGAAAAGCCCTTGACCTCAAATCCCTGCGCCGCCGCGACCGCCTCGCGGGTAAGCTTTTCGATCCCGTCCCAATCCTTTTTGTCGATAAGGTCTTTTTTTACGAACCATGTTCCGCCGCAGGCGACAATTTTGTCGAAGCTCAAATAGCTTGAAATGTTCTTTTCGTTGACCCCGCCGGTGGGCATAAACCTAAGCTTAGAATAGGGCGCCGAAACGGCTTTAAGTTTTGCGACCCCGCCGTTTTGCTCTGCCGGGAAGAATTTTACTATGTCCAGTCCGAGGCTCATCGCCTGCTCCATCTCTCCGGGGGTGGCGGTTCCGGGCATTATTATCGCGCCTTTAGAGAGGGCGTATTTTACTATCGCGGGATTGAACCCGGGGGTGACTATAAACTGCGAGCCGGCCTCGATGGCGCCGTCTACCTGCTCTTCGGTCAAAACCGTTCCCGCGCCGACGAGCATTTCGGGGACTTCGCCGCGGATACGCTTTATCGCTTCGGCGGCGCAGTCGGTCCTGAAGGTTATCTCCGCCGCGGGGATACCGCCCCTTACGAGCGCATGAGCGAGCGGAACGGCGTTTTCGACGTCGTTTATCGCGATAACCGGGACCACCCCTATCGCTTCTATTCTCTTTACGATTTTTTCCTTTTCGGTCATAATTTTTCCTCCGTATATGTCAATTTATAAAGCTGACGAAATTTTCGGGCGAAAGCTCGCATAAAACGGTGGTCTGAAGCTCGCCGAGCTGATCTATCCAGTCGTCCCGCCGAATCTCGGTCTCTTCAAATCCGAGCCGCTCGTATACATGCCTTGCGCGGCGGTTTTTATAGTTTGTCCCGAGGACGATTTTTTCGTTCCCCCGGCTAAAAAGCTCGGCTATAAGCATGCTCAAAAGCTTTTTGCCGTAGCCCCTGTCGCGGTAATCCTTGTCGCAGATCTTTATCCCTATCTCGGCGATATTTCCGCTAAGCTTATAGCTCATCTCGCCGACCCGCCTGCCGTCGATCTCGACAATAAGGTGCAGGCTTTTGCTTTCGTCGTCTTGCGAAAGTATATCGCCGACCTTTTGAAGCGTTGTATTAAGCCCCTTCGGGAAGCCCGCATAGGCCATAACCTCGCCGTCGTTCCACCACATTACATAGAATGGAATATCTGCGTCTTCGGCGCTTCTTATAGTAAGATTTTCGTATTCGAGCCTCATATTTTTACCCCGGCTAAAGCTTGATGTTTTCCCAGTCGATCCTCTCGTTTTTATAGAAATATTCGCGGTCATGCTCCGAAATTTCGCGGATAACTCTGCAAGGTACGCCGACCGCGACGACGTTAGCCGGGATATCCCGGGTGACGACGCTTCCCGCGCCGATTACCGAATTTTCGCCTATTGTAACGCCGGGAACCACCACAGCGCCCGCGCCTATCCATACGTTGCTGCCTATCGTTATCGGGCGGTTATACTGCATACCGCGGCGCCTAAGCTCCGGCCAAACGGTGTGGTTTGCGGTCGCGAGGGTGACGTGCGGGCCGAACAAAACATAGTCGCCGACCGTTATTTTTTCGTCGTCGACGAGGGTAAGCCCGAAGTTTGCGTATACGGACCTTCCGAAAAAGGCGTTTTTGCCCGACCAGTTGGCGTAAAACGGCGGCTCGATATAGCAGCCCTCGCCCACCGAACCGAGCATTTTCTTTAAAAGCTCGTCCCGCTTATTTTGTTCGCTCGGGCGGGAGTGGTTGTAGTCGTATAAAAGCTCTGCGAGCTCGGCCTGCTCGCCTTTAAGCGAATCGTCGGTAGGGTCGTATACAAGGCCCTTTTCCATTCTTTCTCTCTCGGTCATAATCTCGCCTCCCGCGTTTTAAATACATTATACGCCTTTTTCAACCGAAGTCAACGATTTATTTCCGCGTATTTTCCATTAAGCAAGAAAAAACTTGAAAATTGCCTTGATATATTTCTTTGAAAGTGATATCATTAAAATGGATATATTTTATATCGGAAAGGATGATTTTATGAAAATGACATTCCGCTGGTTCGGCTCTAAAAGCGACAGCGTAACCCTCGAACAGATTCGGCAGATCCCCGGTATGACCGGAGTTATGGGATTTTTGGACTATAAGGCGGCCGGAGAGGTCTGGACGGAAGACGAGATCAAAAGCTATATCGACGAAGTTCACGCAGCGGGGCTTGAATGTGAGGTCATCGAGAGCGTAAACGTTCACGAAGACATCAAGCTCGGCCTGCCGACCCGCGATAAATACATAGAAAACTACCGTATCACCATTCGCAACCTCGCAAAATACGGCGTTAAGGTTATAGTCTACAACTTCATGCCGGTTTTGGACTGGCTTAGGACCGACCTTGCGAGGCCGAACCCCGACGGCTCGACCTCGATGTATTACGACGAAGCCGAGTTAGGGACGCTCTCTCCGATAGACATCGTTAAGCGCACCGCCGAAAACTGCAACGGCTTCTCGCTTCCGGGGTGGGAGCCGGAGCGCCTCGCCGACCTTGAAAAGGTCTTGGAGCTTTACAAAAACATCGACGAGGAGAAGCTTTTGGAGAACTATAAATACTTCCTCGACGGCATAATTCCGACATGCGAGGAGTGCGGCGTTGTTATGGCCTGCCACCCGGACGACCCGGGCTGGAAGATATTCGGCCTGCCCCGCCTCGCTCACGACCAAGAGGGGTATGACAAGATAATCAAGCTTCACGACAGCCCCGCCAACACCGTCTGCCTCTGCACCGGGTCGTTCGGCTCGAACGTCCATAACGACGTAGTAAAAGTCATCGAGCACTTCGGCAAAATGGGGAGAATCGGCTGTCTGCACGTCAGAAACCTTAAGCACCTCGGCAGCGACCGCTGCTTCTGCGAGTCGGCGCACCTTTCGAGCGAGGGCGACCTTGATATGTACGCGATAATGAAGGCGGTCCACGACTTCTGCCCCGACACATATATCCGCCCCGACCACGGAAGAATGATATGGGGAGAGGTCGGCCGCCCGGGTTACGGCCTTTACGACCGCGCTCTCGGCGCCTGCTATCTCAACGGATTGTGGGAAGCGATTTGCAAAGCGGAGGATAACAAAAAATGAAACTTAACATTGCCTCTTTAAAGAATAAATCCGCGTGGGAAGCGGCGGGGGTCGCCCTGCCGAAATACGACGTCGCGAAAGTCGCGGAACAGACCGCAGAGAAGCCGATCTGGCTTCACTTCGGCGCGGGAAATATTTTCAGAGGGTTTATCGGCTCGATCCAGCAAAAGCTTTTAAACGACGGCCTTTCGGACCGCGGGATTATCGCGGCCGACACCTTTGACTATGAAATCATCGACAAAATATACAAGCCGTTCGACAATCTTACCTTAAACGTAAGCCTAAACCCCGACGGCTCGACCGACTGCGAAATTTTGGGCTCGATAGTCGGCGCTCTTAAGGCCGACTGCGGCGACAAGGCCGAGATGGCTAAATTCAAAGAGATATTCGCCTCGCCCTCTTTACAGATGATAAGCTTCACCATCACCGAAAAGGGCTACGCTATAAAAAACACCTCGGGCGAGCTTTTGCCGATAGTCGAGAGCGACATTTCAAACGGCCCCGAAAAGCCCCGCCACGCGATGAGCTTTGTCGCGGCGATGCTTTTTGAAAGATTCAAGGCCGGAAGACTGCCTTTGGCGGTGGTTTCGATGGACAACTGCTCGCACAACGGCGAAAAACTTAAAAGCTCGGTTATGACGGTCGCGAAAGCGTGGGTAGAAAAGGGCTTCGCGCCGAAGGAGTTCACCGACTACCTCGAAAGCCGGGCGGTATCCTTCCCCTGGTCGATGATCGACAAGATCACCCCCCGCCCCGCGAAAACCGTCGAAGAAAAGCTGGCCGCCGCGGGGATAGAGGATATGTCGCCGATAATAACCTCTAAAAACACCTACATCGCGCCGTTCGTAAATGCCGAGAGGCCGCAGTATCTCGTCATTGAAGACGACTTCCCGAACGGCCGGCCGCCGCTTGAAAAGGCGGGGGTATACCTTACCGACCGCGAGACCGTCAACAAGACCGAGAGAATGAAGGTCACGACCTGCCTCAACCCGCTTCACACCGCGCTGGCGGTATACGGCTGTATGCTCGGATATACGCTGATCTGCGAGGAAATGAAGGACGAGGAGCTCGTCAAACTCATTAAAAAATTGGGCTACGACGAGGGCCTGCCGGTCGTAGTCGACCCGAAGATAATAAGCCCCCGCGCCTTTATCGACGAGGTAGTCAACGAACGCCTGCCCAACCCGTTTATGCCCGACGCGCCGCAGAGGATAGCGACCGACACCTCGCAAAAGGTGGGGATAAGATTCGGCGAGACCATTAAAAGCTACGCGAAAATCGGGAAAATTTCAAAGCTTAAGGCGGTTCCGCTCGCGATTGCGGGCTGGCTTAGATATCTTTTGGCGCTCGACGACAACCTCGAACCCATCGAGGTCTCTTCAGACCCACTTAAGGACGAGCTTCAGGCAAAGCTTGCGGGGATAGAGATAGGCAGACCCGAGACGGTCGGCGAAAAGCTTAGGCCGATCCTTGAAAACGAGACTATTTTCGGCTCGAACCTCGTCGAGATAGGGCTCGGAGAGAAAATTGAGGAATACTTCAAAGAGCTTATCGCCGGAAAGGGCGCAGTCCGCGAGACCCTTAAAAATCACCTCTGACGAAAGGGGCCGAAGCTTATGATGGACGTTCACGTCGGCGCGGCAAACCTCGGCGAAATTCTTCTGTTTTTGGCAATTCCGCTCTGCTTTATAGTTCAGCTTGTCCTATGTTTTAACGTCAAGTCGCTGATAATAAGGCTTATCCCGAGCGCGATTTTTGCGGTTATAACCGCGCTGCTGTTTATCGGCGCGATAACCGCGGGCGGCTGGGACGGAATAGGATACCTTATTCTGGCGGTCTGGGCGGCGGTTCTTTTGGCCGCCTGCCTTATCCCTTGGGGGATATATTTAATCTGCAAGCTTATAAAAAAGATAATCGCTCAAGGCGACTCTACGGAGGACCTTTGAGCGCAAGAGGCGTTATATGAAAGCTTTTAAAATCTTTTTCTGCGCGATCTGCTGCGTCGCGCTGATGTCTTCATGCGGGAGGATTGAAGAGCCCCCCGCCGAGCAAACCACCCCGGAAGAAACGCAATTTTCGGACAGCGAGCCGAAGCCCGAAGCCGAAGAGAGTTCGGCTTTGACCGAATCTGCGACCGAGCCCGAGACTGAGCCGATAACCGAGACCGAGCCCGCAGAGCCGGAGATTTACGAGGTCAAGCTCGTCTGCGCGGGGGATAATCTTATCCACTCTTCGATATACAACCAGGCCAAGCGCCGCGCAAAATCAAACGGCAACGACGGCGGGTATGATTTTTCATACGTCTACGAGCGGGTCGAGCACTACATCAAAGACGCAGACCTTGCGATTTTGAATCAAGAGACGATAGTCACCGACGAACTTGAGCCGTCGGACTATCCACAGTTCTGCTCTCCGGCGGACCTCGGAAAGCAGATGATCGACCTCGGCTTTGACGCTTTCTCGATGTCAAATAACCACGTTCTCGACCGGGGCGAAGAGGGCCTTTTGGCGACCCTGCGGTTCTGGGATTCGCAGGAAGGGATAGTCCGCTACGGGGCTTATCGCGACGAGGAGGATATGAACAACATCCGAACCCTCGAGGTAAACGGAATAACCTTTGCTTTTTTGGGCTATACCGAGCACACGAACGGCCTTTCTTTGCCGAGCGATTCGCCCTGCAAGGTGACTTATCTTAAAGAGCTCGACGTCATCGAGGAACAGATCAAGCGCGCGAAAGAGCTTGCGGACGTGGTTATCGTTTCGCCCCACTTCGGAAAAGAGATCTCAAACGAAGTTACCGACAGTCAGCGGACCCTCGCGAAGCAGTTTATCGACTGGGGCGCGGATATAATCATCGGAACGCAGCCGCACACCGCGCAGGAGGCGGCTTATATCGAGCGGGAGGACGGAACGAAGGGCTTTTGCTTCTATTGCCTCGGAAATTTCGTCTCTGCGCAGAACAACCCGAAGGCGCTCGTCGGGATAATCGGCGAGCTTACCGTCAAGAAAAATTCGTCGACCGGCGAAATTTCGATAGAAGACCCGGCGGCGATACCGATAATAACCCAATACGGCGCGAATTATTACCAGATTCACATAGTCCCCTACTGCGAATACACCAAAGAAGAGCTTTCTTCCCACGGCGCGCCGGGCTTTACGCAGGAGAGCATAGACAAAGTTTTGGCCCACATTCCGGAGGAATACCTTAAAATCGAGCGGCCGGACGGCGAATCATGAACACTTTTGAGAGGATTTACGATATAGTAAAGCTTATCCCGAGGGGGAAAGTCGCGAGCTACGGCCAGATCGCCGCGCTTGCGGGCAACCCGCGGCTTAGCAGAGTCGTCGGCTATGCGCTTCACGTCAACCCCGACCCGGACGGAATACCCTGTTACAGAGTCGTCAGAAAAGACGGCGGACTTTCGGAGGCTTTCGCGTTCGGCGGGATAAACGTTCAGCGAGAGCTTTTGGCCAAAGACGGAGTGGAATTTACCGACGACGGAAGGGTCGTTATGGAAAAATACCGCTGGAGACCGAGCGAAGAATAAAAAACGCCCCGCGCCGAATTAAGCGCGGGGTTGAGTTTTGTTTAGTCCTTGGCGGAAAGGTAGCTTTTAACCATTTCCTGCAAAAGCTCGTCGCGGTCGATATGCCTTATAAGGCTTCTTGCGTTGTTATATGTGGTGATGTAGGTCGGGTCTTCCGAAAGAATGTATCCGACGATCTGGTTTACTGGGTTGTAGCCCTTTTCATAAAGCGCGTCGTATACGGCGGTCAGAGTCTTTTTGATTTCGTCCTGCCTGTCCTGCTTAACGGAAAAGGTCATTGTTCGGTCATTCAGCATACATTTCAGCTCCTTCGTTTAGAGAACTTCCGCAATCGAACTTATTGATTATTATATCGCATTTTTTCGCGAATAACAAGTACCCGAGGTAAGATTTGTAAAAAATAAATAAATCGCGCAAAGAACTTTTGTTTGATACAACAAACCGCCCGAGCTTTATCGCCCGAGCGGTTTAGGTTTGCCCGGGATTATCTCACTTCGGCGCCTATTTCGGCGAGGGCCTTTTTGACCCGCTTCATCGCGGCGTCGGCCTGCTCGTCGTTAAGGGTCCCCTCGGCCGAGCGCATAACTATCGAGAACGCGACCGATTTCTTTCCGCCGGCGATCTGCTCGCCCTTATAGACGTCGAACAGCTTGACCCTTTCGAGCACCGAGCCGACGGCGCCCTTTATAAGCTTTTCAAGGCTTGCGACCGGAAGAGAATCGTCGCAGATAAGCGAAATGTCTCTCGTCGCGGCGGGGTATTTCGGAAGGGGCTTGTATACTCGCTCCGAATAGTCGAGCTTAAGCAAAACGTCGACGTTTATCTTGGCGCAGTATACCCTTGTTCCGATCCCGTAGCCCTCGGCGATCTCGGGGTGCATTTCGCCGAAAATCGCAAGCTTTTCGCCGTTCACCGAAGCGGCGGCGACCCTTCCGGGGTGGAACATCGAAACCTCGTCGAACCCGCAGTTTTGGTCGGCGGCCTCGTATTCTACGCCGTCTATGCCGATAGAATCGAATATCTCTTCGACTATCCCCTTTAGCGAATAGAAGTCCGCCCCGCCGCCGTATATGCCGATCGAAAGCCTGTCCGGCTCATACGGAAGCTTGCCCTCTTCGGTCGGAAGATATTCCGTACCGAGCTCAAACAGCGAAGCCTCGGGGTTTCTAAGGTTATAGTTTCTCGCCAAAACCTCGCACATCGAGGGCAGGACGGTGGTTCTCATGACCGAGGTATCCTCGCCGAGGGGGTTAGAGATGGTGACGCTTTCGCGAAGCTTTGAATCCTTCGGAAGGCCGATCTTGTCGTAGTATTTAGGCGAGATGAAGCTGAAAGTCTCTATCTGGTAAAGTCCGAGGGCGTTGCAGGCCTGCTCGAGCTTTCTTCTAAGCTTTCTGTCTTCGGTAAGCCTCGCGTTCGCGACCCCGGTGAGCTCGGTCCCTTTGATGTTGTTATATCCGTAGAACCGCGCGACCTCTTCGGCGATGTCGGCGTTGCACTCGATATCCACCCTGAACGACGGAACGATAACTTTATTCAGAACCACCTCGAAGCCGATGTTTTTGAGGTATTTGACCATATCCTCGCGGGGGATATCCGTCCCGAGGAAGGAGTTTATCCACTTCGGGTCGAAGTCGACGGTTTTTCTTTCGCGCTTTTTGGCGCAGCAGTCGATAACGGTGTCGAGCGGCTCGCCGCAGGCCAAAATCTCTACGAGTTGGAACGCGCGAAGAATAGCTGGCATACAGCCCTCTTGGTCGAGGCCCTTTTCAAATCTTGCGGAGGAATCGGTCCTCATTCCGAGCTTTTTGGCGGTCCGCCTTATAGAAGCGCCGTCGAAGCAGGCCGACTCGAAGATGACGTCTACGGTGTCGTCCATAATTCCGCTGTATTCCCCGCCCATAACCCCGGCGACCGCCACCGGCTTTTCGGTGTCGGCGATGACGAGCATTTCGGGCGAAAGCTCGCGAACCGTGCCGTCGAGGGTGGTGATAGTCTCGCCTTCGCGGGCGTTTCTGACGTGGATCTCGTTTCCGACGATGAATCGTGCGTCGAACGCGTGCATCGGCTGGCCGTATTCGAGCATGACGTAGTTTGTTATATCGACGAGGTTGTTTATCGGCCTTACGCCCGAGGCGCGAAGCCTTTCCCTCATCCAGCGGGGCGACGGGCCTATCTTGACGTTTTTGACCATTCCGCCGATATAGCGCTTGCAAAGCTCTTCGTTCTCGACTACCACGTTAAGGCTGTCCGTAACATTCCCGCGGATACCGTTGTATTCCGGCTTCGGGGTCTCGAAAGGTATGCCGTAGGTCGCGGCGGTCTCTCTTGCAAGGCCGATGACCGACAGGCAGTCGGGCCGGTTAGAGGTTATCTCGAACTCCACCGAAGTGTCGTTAAGGCCGATAGCCTCGCGGATATCGTCGCCGGGCTTGCAGTCTTCCTCCAAGATAAATATTCCGTCTTCTATCGCATAGGGAAAGTCGTGCTTTGTAAGCCCGAGCTCGCCGAGCGAGCATAACATTCCGTTTGACTCGACCCCGCGAAGCTTGCCCTTTTTGATGTGAACGCCGTTCGGAAGGTCCGAACCGTCGAGCGCGACAGGGACGAGATCCCCCGCCTTGACGTTATTTGCGCCGGTGACGATTTGTATTGGTTCTTCCTTTCCGACGTCTACTTGGCAGACCACCAGATGGTCGGAGTTTTCGTGAGGAACGACCGAGAGAAGCTTTCCGACTACGACGTTTTTGATGTTCTCTCCCTCTACCTCGTATCCCTCGACCTTAGAGCCGGTCATGGTTAAATCGTAGCAATATTTTTTCGCGTCGACGTCGACTTTGACGTAGTCCGCGAGCCATTTCATCGAAAGATTCATAATTATACCCCCCTTTAATCAGAACTGCTCAAGGAACCGAAGGTCGTTCTCGTAAAGAAGCCTCATGTCGTTGACGCCGTATTTTCTCATAACGATTCTCTCAAGCCCAAGGCCGAAAGCGAAGCCGGAATATACATCCGGGTCTATCCCGCAGTTGCGAAGAACCTTCGGGTGGACCATTCCCGCGCCCAAAAGCTCTACATATCCCTCGCCCTTGCACATCGAGCAGCCCTTGCCGCCGCAGTTGAAGCACAAAACGTCGACTTCGGCCGAGGGCTCGGTAAACGGGAAGTGGTGGGGCCTAAGCCTTATTTTACATTCCTCGCCGTAAAGCCGCTTCATCAGCATATCGAGGGTCCCGATAAGGTCGGCCATCGTGATTCCTTTATCGACCACAAGCCCTTCGATCTGGTGGAATATAGGCGAATGGGTCGCGTCTACGGCGTCGGAACGGTAGACCCTTCCGGGAGAGACTATTCTTATCGGCGGCTTGCGGTTTTCCATAACGTGGATCTGTACCGACGAGGTCTGGGTCCTTAAAAGAATATTGTCGGAAATATAGAAAGTGTCCTGCGTGTCGCGCGCGGGGTGATCCGGCGGGATATTTAGCGCCTCGAAGTTGTAGTAGTCGTATTCAACCTCCGGTCCGCCGACTATATCGAAGCCCATGCCGATGAAGATATCTTCTATCTCGTGCATGACCGAATCCATCGGGTGAAGCTTGCCGAGCTTGGGGGCCTTTCCGGGCAGGGTTACGTCGAGCCGCTCTTCTATAAGCCTTCTCTGCGAAGCCTCGGCTTTAAGTTCCGCCGCCTTTTGGGCGACCGCCTCTTCGATATCCGCCCTGACTCGGTTCGCAAGCTGGCCGATAACCGGCCTCTCTTCCGCCGAAAGCGCGGCCATCTGTTTTAAAATCGCCGTAAGCTCGCCTTTTTTGCCCAAAAACTTGATCCTTAGGTTTTCAAGCTCGGCAGAGTCGCCGATTTTCTCAAGCTCGGCCTTGGCGGCAAGCTCGATCTTTTCAAGTGCTTGTTTCATTGGTTTTTCTTCCTTTCGGTAAAATTTCCTTTATCAAACAAAAATGCCCCGAAACCGGGACATAACTTTAAGCTATGCTTATAAACCACCCTGCGGAAGCAGACACTTCCTCCGCGATAACGCCGCGGGTGCGTTTCCGCCTACAACAAAAAGCTTCAGCGGAACCGCTCGTGAGTGAACTTCGGCCGGTCGGAAATAGGGCCGTTTCAGCTCATGCAGCCCCTCTCTATAATCCCTTGCGGCTTACTCTCTCAGTCTTTGCGTTTGATATTAAAAGTTATTCTAACACATTTTTTCGATAATTTCAACTGTTTTCTAAAAAAATTTTTCCGAGCTCCTCCACGCTGTCTGCGATGAGCTTAGCCCCGGCTTTTTCAAGCGTCTCCCTCGAACGATACCCCCAAGAGCAGGCGATAAGTGCGGCGCCGGAATTTTTCGCGGTCATAACGTCGGTGTCCGAATCCCCGATATGAACCGTTTTTTCGGGTGAAGCCCCGAGCCGGGCAATTATGTTAAGTTCGCCGGTTGGGTCGGGCTTTCGGGGCGTATTCTCCCCGCTCCCCTCGACTATATCGAAGAGCCCGCCGTAGAATTTTTCGATGAGCTCTTTTGTAAACTTGTCCGGCTTATTAGAGAGCACCGCAAGCTTATACCCCGCGGCCTTAAGGCTTTTTAAAAGCTCTGCCATTCCGCAGTAAGGGCGGGTTTTGTCGGCATAGTGCTCGGCGTATCTTGTATTGAAGCAGTCGTATACCCGCTTTACGGTCTCCGGGTCTTTTGCGCCGTCGGGCAGGGCGCGCTCGATAAGCTTTAAAACTCCGTTGCCGACGAAGCTTTTTACCTCTTCTTCGGTCCTCGGCGGAAAGCCGTTTTCTTTAAGAGCGAAGCAGACCGAATCGCTAAGGTCGGCTATCGTGTCCAAAATCGTTCCGTCGAGGTCGAAAACGATGAGGTCGTATTTATTGGAAGAAAGTGTGTTCGACAAAGATCTTCACCCCTATCGCGATAAGTATAAGCCCGCCGATAAGCTGGGCCTTGCTGTTTAAAAAGTCGCCGAATTTTTTGCCGACGAAAGCCCCGGCCGCGGAGATAATAAAGGTCGTTCCCGCGATCACTGCGGCAGAGACCGCCATATCGCTTAAAGGCATAAGCGCGGCGAAAGAAACGCCGACCGCGAGGGCGTCGATAGAAGTCGCGACGCCTTGAAGCGCAAGCTCCGTAAGCTTCAGCGGGCCGGAAGAGGCGCCGCCGCTTTCTTTCTTAAAGCTGTCTATAACCATCTTTCCGCCGATATAGCAAAGAAGAACCAGCGCGACGATATGGTCGAACCGCTCGATATAGCTTGCAAAGGTAGAGCCCAGGGCGTATCCGAGCGCGGGCATAAGCCCCTGGAACGCCCCGAAGCAGACCCCGCACGCCAAGGCGATACAGGCGGTTTTGCCGCTTCGGCACATGCCGTTTGTGACGGATACCGCGAAAGCGTCGGCCGCAAGGCCGAGGCCGATCAAAAAAACTTCAAAAAGCGCCATAAAATACCCTTATTCGGGCGGAAAGAAGGTTAATCCTCGCACTTTTTTGAAAGCCGCTCGGAATATTCGCTTCTGAACCGCTCGAACCTGCCCTCGTCGAGGGCTTGTCTGATCCTTTCGGTCAAGGTGTTGTAAAAATAAAGGTTGTGCATAACCGCGAGCCGCCCGCCGAGTTGTTCGTCGGACTTGAAAAGGTGGCGGATATAGCTTCGGGTGAAATTGCGGCAGGTCGGGCAGTCGCACTCGGGGTCTATCGGCCTTTCGTCGAGGGTGTACCTCGAATTTGTAAGGTGCATGATACCGTTCCAGGTAAAAACGGTGGCGTGCCGGGCGTTGCGAGAGGGCATTACGCAGTCGAAGAAATCCACCCCGCGCCAAACCGCCTCGATGATGTTTGTCGGCGTACCGACGCCCATAAGGTATCTCGGTTTATCCTTCGGCATAAACGGCTCTACCGCCTCGATAATGCGGTACATGACCTCGGTCGGCTCTCCGACCGCAAGGCCGCCTATCGCGTAGCCGTCGAGGTCGAACTCGGCGATACGCTTCATATTTTCAATGCGAAGGTCGTCGAAGGTGCAGCCTTGGTTTATTCCGAAGAGAAGCTGGCGTGGGTTGACGGTATCTTCGAGGGAATTAAGCCTTAAAAGCTCGTTTTTGCTCCGCCTAAGCCAGCGAACGGTTCTCTCGCAAGAGGACTTCGCATAGCTCTTCGGCGCGGGGTTTTCAACACATTCGTCAAAGGCCATAGCTATCGTCGACCCGAGGTGAGACTGTATCCTCATCGACTCCTCGGGGCCCATGAAAATCCGCTTGCCGTCGAGGTGGGACTGGAAATACACGCCTTCTTCTTTAATTCTACGCAGCTTTGCAAGAGAAAAGACCTGGAACCCGCCCGAGTCGGTCAATATTGGCCTGTGCCAGTTCATGAATTTGTGCAGTCCGCCCATTTTATAGATGACGTCGTCGCCCGGGCGGATATGAAGGTGGTAGGTGTTGCAAAGCTCTACCTGGCATTTTAATTCCTCAAGGTCGAGCGAAGACACCGCGCCTTTTATCGCCGCAGAAGTCCCGACGTTCATGAAAACCGGCGTTTGAATAACGCCGTGGACCGTTTCAAAGCTCCCCCTTCTGGCGGAACCCTCTTGTTTAAGCAATTTGAACATATTTCACCTATCTGTAAAAAACAAAGTTTGAGATAAACCAGCCGATCAGATGAACGAGATTTTGGCTTAAAGCGAGATATATCCCGAACAGCGCGACAAAAACGACCGGGATTATATACCACCGAAGCTTTCTTCCGAGCTCTTTCCAATATTCCGCCGCACGGACGTATATGACTATCCAATAGATAAAGATCGGGGCGGAGATCAGAATATAGAACTGGCAGCAGAACCCGAGGAATATCGGCAGAGTTATCAACAGGCCGGCGTAGAGTCGATTCATCTCTTTATCCGGGCGGTATTTGGCTTCGTATGGGTTTTCGGAAAATTCGGCCAATACCTTAAGGTCGCGCTTTAAAGACATTTTCCCGCTCCTCTCTTTTTTTATGATTATCTCACAAATATCCCCTCTTGTCAACCTTGACAAAACCGAAAAAAGGGTATATACTTTAGAAGAACTTTCCGGCGCGGAAACTTAGCTCAGCCGGTCAGAGCGCCTGCTTCACACGCAGGAGGTCGGCGGTTCGAGCCCGCCAGCTTCCACCACGTCGCGGCGAGCCCTTTTGGCTCGCCGCGATTTGCCTTATAAAATAATTTGCAAATCGCGGCTTCGCTTGACGGGCTGCCGCTCCTTTTCCCCAAAAATGCTTCGCATTTTCGGGGGTCCCTATTCGCAAGCCCCATATCGCTTGCGGCAAGCGGGGCGTTTATTTTTTATAATTGCCGCTTCACTCGCTCCGCGCAAAGATGCGATTGCTTTTCCGCAAGCACGAGCAGGGCGGGCAGATATGCCCGCGAAGTGCGAGCGGCTAAAAGCAGCGCTTCTTTTTCCGCCTCTTCCGCGAAAAGTCACGCTTGCTTCGCCTGTTCGCTTGCAAGCGCGCTCACGACGGCTCCGCGGCGCTACCAACTTTTCGCGGTTTTTTGAACTGCGCTGAAACTATTTCCGCTAAAATTTACACCGCATTTTGCCAACGCAAAAGCCCCTTGATTAAGGGGCTTTATTATTTCTAACACGAATTTTACACGAATTTTTTGAAGTTTTCCGCGGGGTCAGTTTTTATTGAACTCCGAGAGCGAGAGGCCGTCGTTCTTTTCAAGCGCCCAGCGGATGTTCCACTCGCTTGTAAACAGCAAAAGATAGTTGTTCTTAAAGTCTTGAACTATCTTGGTGTCGGAGCTTAGGTTAAGCTTTTTCGGGTCGATATCCTCGTTGTCGATCCAGCGGATATACTGATACGGCAGGCCCTCGTTGATGATTTCGACGTTGTATTCCGTCCTCATTCGGTGCTCGAATACGTCGAACTGGAGCATACCGACCACCCCGACTATTACCTCTTCCATACCGGTATCCGGCTCGCGGAAGATTTGTATCGCGCCCTCTTGGGCGATCTGGGTCGCGCCCTTGACGAACTGTTTGCGCTTCATAGTGTCTTTGTGCCGTATCCGTGCGAAATGCTCGGGCGCGAAGGTGGGTATCCCCTCGAACTTGATGTTTTTTCCGACTGCGCAGACGGTGTCGCCTATCGAGAAAACGCCCGGGTCGAAGACGCCGATAATGTCGCCCGCGTAGGCTTCTTCGATGATCTCGCGGCTGTCCGCCATCATCTGCTGGGGCTGCGAAAGGCGCATTTTTTTGCCGTCGCCCTGAATATGGACGACTTCCATATCCCGCTCGAACTTGCCGGAGCAGATACGCATAAACGTAAGGCGGTCGCGGTGGGCCTTGTTCATATTCGCCTGGATTTTAAATACAAAGGCCGAAAACGCCGGGTCGGTCGGTTCGACTATCCCGCCCTCGCACTCCCTCGGCAAAGGGCCGGGGCTCATCTCAATAAAGCTTTTTAAAAATGGCTCTACCCCGAAATTGTTAAGCGCCGAGCCGAAGAAGACCGGCGAAAGCCGCCCCGCCGAGACCTCTTTCATATCGAGATCGCCGCCGGCGCCGTCCAAAAGCTCGACGTCTTCGATAAGCTGAAGCCGATTCTGCGAACCTATAAGCGAGTCGAGCGAAGGGTCGTTTATATCCGCCTCTATCGCCTCGATCTCGCGGCTGCCGTCGCCCCGCTCGTAGCTTAAAATCCTCTTGCTCGCCCTGTCGTATACCCCTTTAAAATCCACCCCGCTGCCGATAGGAAAGTTCATCGGATAGGTGGATATCCCGAGCTCGTCTTCTATCTCGGACATCAGATCGAATGGGTTTTTCGCGTCGCGGTCGAGCTTGTTTATAAATGTGAATATAGGTATATGCCGCATTACGCAGACTTTAAAGAGCTTTCTCGTCTGATTCTCGACCCCTTTCGCCGCGTCGATTACCATAACCGCAGAGTCTACGGCCATAAGGGTTCGATAGGTGTCTTCCGAAAAATCTTGGTGACCGGGGGTGTCGAGAATATTTATGCAGCAGCCGCCGTATTCAAACTGCATGACCGAGCTCGTGACCGAAATTCCGCGCTGTTTTTCTATCTCCATCCAGTCCGAGACTGCGTGGCGGTCGTTTTTCTTGCCTTTGACCGACCCCGCGAGCGCGATAGCCCCGCCGTATAAAAGAAGCTTTTCGGTAAGGGTGGTCTTGCCGGCGTCCGGGTGAGAGATTATCGCAAAAGTCCGCCGGCGGTTTATTTCGTTTATAAAATCAGCCATATTACGACTCCAGTCAAATTATTTTATATTGCGCAGCCGCGCCGCTAATCTTCTAACTTCTAACTTCTATCTTCTAACTTCTAATCAGTATTTCCCGGCGTTGCCCGCCCTCGCGCAGCGCGAATACTTCCCCGGCGACATTCCGACGTATCTGGTAAAGCTTCTTATAAAGTTGGTATAGTCGGAAAATCCGGAGTGATAGCAGGCCTCCGAGACGTTGCTGCCCTCTCTTAAAAGGCGCTTTGCAAACATTATCCTCTGGTCGAGGATATATGAGCGCAGGGTCATTCCGGTGTACTTCTTAAAGGTCGCGCTGATGTATTTTCCGTTGAAATAAAACTTCTTTGAAAGGTCTTCAAGCGAGATCTGCTCCGAAAGGTGCTCTATAACATAGCTTTTGACTTCGGTGACTATGCTCGGTACGGCGCCGCCGCCGTAGGATTCGGGGCTTTGCTCGAGCTGGCGGCTTATAAGTACCAGCAGCTCGGTAAGATACGCCTCGACCAAAAGGTCGTCGCAGGGAAGCCTTAGATACACCGCCGAAGATAGCTTTTCTATTATCGAAAGATATTCGTCAAAGCCGTCGGCCGAAAGCTTTATTCTTCTGAAAGGCTGGGGCTCTGCCGGCTCGAAGCTTTTGGCGAGGTCGGCGTTAGAGGCCAAAAAGTCGGTCATACGGTCTTTTCTTAAATTGACGATAAAGCGGTCGTATTGCTGCTCGCCCCGGCTTATGGCGCGGTGCGAAAGCTCCGGCGCGAGGATAAAAAGATCCCCCCTTACGGGGTAGTATGCGGCCTCGCCGACGTAGAAAGAGATATTTCCGCCCAAAAAAAGATAGAACTCGTATCCGTCGTGCCGATGAAACGGAACGTCGCCGTCGCCCTGTATTCCGGGGGTGGTGCTTCGCGAATAGCACATTACGGGGTAGTCCATCGAGACCAAAGGAGCTTCTGACATTATGACAGCCTTCTCTCGGAAAAGGCGCATATTTCGCGCCGGGATTTAAACATTCGCTTGCGATTTATTATAGCACCGAATTGCGAAAAGTCAACCGATTTCGGATATTTTCGGCGCAATTATAAAATCTTCTTCCGCGCAAAATCGGCCGGGCGACTGCCCGACCGACCGCGTTTATAAAAATTATCCCAAAACTACTTTAATTTCGTTTTCTTCTTTAAGCTTTGCGGCGGGAACAAGCTCGCCTTCAAGCCTTTCGCCGTTGAGCCAAAGCTCTTTAACGCCGGATTCGACGTGGGCCGAATTGTCGACGGTTATGTTAAGCTTTTTGCCCCTGAAGAGCTTTTTCATCTTCATGCCGCTCCAGCTTGAGGGGATAGCGGGGCTTATGATCAGGCCCTCGGCGTTAGGTCTCATTCCGCATATACCCTCTACGCAGCCGACCATAACCGTCGAGCCGGTGCCGGTAAGCCAGTGGACATGCGCCCTGCCCTCATAAGGCGAGCGGGTGGATTCGACGAACTGGCCGTGAACATAGGGCTCGATGACGCGTATCTCTGCCTTGTCGTTCATAGTCGCGGGCGAGCTTTCGGTGAAGTATTCAAAGGCGCGGTTGCCGTTGCCCAAAAGGGATTCGGCGAGGATTGCCCAGCCCTGCGACTGCGAGAAAATTCCGCCGTTCTCCTTGGTGTCGGGGTTGAAGATGTGCATTAAAGCGCCGTCGAAGTAGTGGTCGACATAGGGCGGTTCAAGAAGCTTTACGCCGTATTTGGTGTTCAAGATTCTGTGAACGCTCTCCATCGCGATATTTCCGCGCTCTTTTCCGGCGAAGCCCGAAATAACCGACCAGCTCTGCGGGTTAAGCCACATATTGGCCTCGGGGTCTTTCTTCGCGCCGACTACTACGCCGTCCTCGCGGATACCGCGGATAAATCTGTCTTCGTCCCAGCATTTTTCAAGCGAAGCGCCGAGCTTGGACTGTACGTCGTCGAGATAGGCGATGTATTTGTCGTCCCCTCTGCCCTTCGCCCAGTCTCTCATAAGGCTCATCGCATAGTAGAGCTGGAACGCGACAAAGGTGGATTCGCCCTTTGCGCCGAGGCGCAGGCAGTCGTTCCAGTCGGCGTGAAGCCCCGCAGGCATATCGTGTGCGCCGAGGCGCTCCATCGAGAAGTTTATCGCCCTCTTAAGGTGGTCGTAGACGGTGTCTTCCCCGCCGTTGGCATAGACGATGACTTCGTCCAAAAAGCCGATGTTTCCGCTCTCGCCGATATACTTATAAACCGTCGGGAAGAGCCACAGCGCGTCGTCCGCGCGGTATGACGGGTGCCCCGTCGCCTGAACGTATGAGGGCTGGTCGGGCGTGTCTTCGTGGCCCGCGTTGTGGTTGAATTTGACGAGCGGGAGGCCGCCGCCGTTGTCGACCTGCGCAGAGATCATAAATCTGATCTTGTCCGCCGCCATCTCCGGGTCGAGGTGGATAATTCCCTGAATGTCCTGGACGGTGTCGCGGTAGCCGTAGCCGTTTCTGAGGCCGCAGTAGATGAGCGAGGCCGCTCTCGACCAAGTAAATGTGATGAAGCACTGATAGGCGTTCCAGACGTTTATCATATTGTTGAACTCGTCCGAGGGGGTCTCGATCTCGAAGTGCTCAAGTTTTTCGTGCCAGTATGAGCGAAGCTCTTCGACTTCGGAGTCGACGATCGCGGTGTTCTCATACTTCGCGATGATCTCACCCGCAGCCTTTGAGTCGCGCTGCCCGAGGATATAGACAAAGGTCTTTTCTTCGCCGGGGGCAAGGGTTATATCGGATTGAAGAGCGCCGCAGGCGTTGGAGTTGTAGTTCATCGAACCGTCGCAGCGGCCGCTCTCGACCGCAATCGGGTTGGAATAGGTCCTGTATGGGCCGATGAAGCTGTCAAGGTTTCCGCAGGCGAAGTCGACCTTTTGGCCGGCAAGGCCCAAGAAGCGCTCGCGGTGGTTAGAGCCGGAAGCGTCCCGCCCGGAGTTTTCGTTGATGTGCTGGATCACGCGGTTGCCCTCGAATGAAGTTCTCGTGATGAAGAGGGTGTATTGCAGGTTTACCTGATCCTGCTCGTAGTTGTTGTCGTTGGTGAATTCGAGGAAGCCGAAGACCGAGAGCTTTCTCGGCTTGTCCGAAACGTTCTTCACCTTTGCGCGCCAGACTTCGTATGTAGCGCCGTTAGGGACGTAGTAGGTGACTTCGGAAGCTATCCCCTTGTATTCCGCGCTCATGACCGAATAGCCGGTGCCGTGCCTTACCTCGGATTTGTATTCGTCGAGCGGCTTGCCGACGGGCTGCCAGGTCGCGGACCAATAGTCGTTAAGCTCATTGTCGCGGATATAGACGTATCTGCCCGGAAGAGCCATCATAGAGTTAAAGCGGTAGCGCGAGATTCTTCCGTTTGCGCCGCTTTGAACAAAGCTGTATCCGCCCGCGTTGTTAGAGATGATTGCGCCGTAGGCGGGCGAGCCGAGATAGTTGCACCAAGGGGCGGGGGTATCCGGCCGGGTGATGACATATTCTTTGTTTTTAAGGTCGAAATGTCCGTACTGCATAAAAATCCTCCTCATATATAAAATACGGTCGGGTATATTTTAACATTTTAACCGCCTCTTGGCAAGGGGGTTTTGAAAATAATTTAAAAATCCGCCGCCGAGGCGAAGTCGGCGGCGAAACCGGCGGTTTTCTATCTAAGCTCTCCGCCCGCTTTCAACATATTTTCTATGAATATTCCGTAGCCCATAGTCGGGTCGCTTACAAAAACGTGGGTCACCGCGCCGACTAACTTTCCGTTCTGGATTATCGGACTGCCGCTCATTCCCTGGACTATCCCGCCGGTGGCGCTTAAAAGCCTTTGGTCGGTAACCCTTAGGACCAAGTTCTTGGTGTCCGAATCCTCGCTTAGGCTTATTTTTTCAATGACCACGCCGTATTCCTGCGGCTCGCTGCCCTCGATAGTCGTCAAAATGCTCGCGGGGCCGGTCTCGACCTCGGTTTTAAAGGCTATCGGTATCGCCCTGCCGCGGCCGGCGGTATAGTTTAGCGTTCCGAATATCCCCTGCTCGCAGTTTTTCGCGATATTTCCCGCCGCAAGGCCGGAAAGAAAGGTCCCGTAAAGCTCGCCCGGCGAGCCCGCACTTCCCCTGTCGCAGCCGGTTATGGTGACGTCTACTATCTCTCCCGAGCCGAGGGGGAGAATCTTTTTGGTCTCGGAATCGGAGATGGGGTGGCCGAGCGCGCCGAACGCCCCGGTCTCGGGGTCTATAAAGGTCATAGTCCCCACCCCCGCCGAGCTGTCTTTTATCCAAAGCCCGGCCTTAAAGGTCCCCTCCGAGTCGGAGAATTTCGGGGTAAGGCTCGCCTTAAATTCGGCGCCGTCCCGCCGAACCGTCATCGCTATGCTCTCGCCGTGAGAGTTCATTATTATCTCCGCGAGGCGGTTAGAAGAGGTAAGCCTTTCGCCGTTGGCCGAAACTATACAGTCCCCCGCCTCGATACCCGCCTCTTCGGCGGGGTTGCCCTCTCCCGCCACCTTTTGGGTGGATACCACTACCACCCCTTCGGTCAAAAGCTTTATACCGACCGGCGACCCGCCCGGGATCAGAAGCGGCGCCTCGGTTCGTTTAATCTGCGCGTCTTTAATAGGTATGATCCCGAAGAGCGATACCGTCGCCCTTTCGCAAACCGCCCCGGAAGAGCTTGCGGGCGCGGCCTCGCCCTCGTCGGCCGAGGGGATAAGCTTAACCATTCCGCTCAATCGGGGCAGCCCCTCTTTCGAGACGAAATAGCTGTCCGGCAGGGCCTCGGAAAAATACCCCACCGCAGTCATCAAAGATATGCTCAACGCCGCCAAAAGCCCCGCCAAGCGTTTTATAAACCTGTTCATTTTTTTAAATCCGTTCCTTTCGGTAAGCTTGCTGCTTCGATATTTTTTGCCGAAGGCATAAAAAATACTCCGCGCCGAAAGTAAGTATTATTTTCTTTGTCAAATTCGCGGACAAAAAGATGTCACATGCAGAAAAATAAGGCTTGAATGTTGCGAAGGTATTTGGTATAATAATAAAAGTCGGATTTTTGCGGGCGGCTTTCGCGCCGCGATTCAAAGAACAACAAAAGATATACTTCTCAATTTTTGAAAGGATATACCCGAGTATGAGCGTTTTAAAAGAAATTATCGCTTCGGCGGCGTTCTTCGCGGTTTTGGCATTATTTGCAAAAGCCCTCGTCTCCGCGATAACCGGCCTTGTTTCAAAAAGCAAAACCAAAATCTCTACCGAAAAGGCCGAAGTTTTAAGCAAGACCGAGACCGTCGGCGACGGCGAATTTTCGGGCAGCGGGATAAGACTCGGGAAAAAGGTTTATACCGCAAAATTCAAAACCGACGAGGGCGAGCTTGAATTCAGCGTCGGCGAAAGCGAATGGAAGCTTTTTGAAGAGGGCGACGAGGGGTTCTTGACCCACAGAGGGGACAGATTTTTGACCTTTGAAAGAGACGGCCTTATAGAGGGGTATGAAAAATGAAGCGACCGAGCGATACTAAAGCGCACATTTTTATAAAAGCGGTTATGACCGCGATATTTTTGTGGTCCGGCTTTTTCTGGAGCGGGGTCACTATCGTCAACTTCGCGCTTTTAAACACCGAATATTCCCACCTCGCCTATCAATTTGTCGCCGGAAGCCTTTTGCTTCTCTTCGCGCTGATTCTCTGCTGGCTAAGGCTTTATATTTTGCAGATAATCCCCTGCGCCGTCGGGCTTGCGGTTTTCCTGACCCCGGCGAGAGAGATGATTGCCCACGTCGAGGGCAGCGGGGCGGTATTCAAGCCCTCGTTCGAGCTTAGATATCTTCCCGTAATCGGCTTTGCGATACTCGCGGCGGCGCTTTGTATAATAAGGATATGGCAGATTATATCCGACCGCGCAGAAAAGAAAAACGAATATAACAACCGCCCGACCGAAAGTATTCTCGACAAACACAGAGAAGAATAGTCGGGCAGGCGGCGAAATAAAATTAAAACAAAAGCAAGAAAGCAGAGTGATATAAATTGAGCCCAAGCGAAATGCGAAACCGCCCCATCGGGGTCTTCGACTCCGGCCTCGGCGGGCTTACCACCGTAAACGAGCTTAGAAAAATCCTGCCCCACGAGGACATCATCTATCTCGGGGACACCGCGAGGGTCCCCTATGGGACGAAAAGCCGCGAGACGGTTCTTAAATACGCCGAGCAGGACTTCGGGTTTTTAAGCCGCCTCGGGGTGAAGTTCACCATAGCCGCCTGCGGAACAGTCTCGAGCGTTAAAGTCGGGGAAGATTCCTTCGACGCCGACCTTTGCACCGGGGTCATCATTCCGGCGGTAAAGGCGGCCTGTCGGGCGACCGTAAACAAGCGGATAGGGGTCATCGCGACGAGCGCTTCTATAAGAAGCGAGAGCTACGAGCGGCTTATAAAATACGTTATGCCCGAGGCGAAGGTTTTTTCAAAGGCCTGCCCGATGTTCGTCCCTCTTGTAGAAAACGGCTATGTCGGCCGCGAATGCGAGCCCACCGCCGCCTTTGCGAGGGAATATCTTTCGCCGCTTAAAGACGAAGGGATAGACGTTTTGATCCTCGGCTGCACCCACTATCCCCTTTTGTCCGACGTCATCTCCGACGTAGTCGGCGGCGGGGTTAAGCTTATATCCTCGGGGGCGGAGGCCGCGCGGTGCGCGAAAATGCTTCTTGAACAAAAGGGGCTTTTATGCGAGGGAAAGTCCGCGGGGAAGATGAAGCTTTACTGCACCGACAGCCCCGAGCTTTTTAAAGAAAACGCTTCGCGGTTTATAGACATAAGCGGCGCGACGGTAGAGCGGTGCAGCGTCGAATAAAAAAGAGGTTATAAAGATGAAAGACGCGGTTATAAAAATCAAGAGCATACAGCGCGAGGGCGGCGACAAGAGCGAGACCGAAATCATCACCGCCGGGACCTTCGGCAAAATAAAATCCGGCTACGAGCTTAGATACGACGACACAGACGCCACCGGATACGAGGGCTCGCAGACCGTTTTAAGAATTATGGACGGCTCGAGGATCGAGCTTACCCGCACCGGAGCGGTCACGAGCGAGCTTTATATCGAGCGCGGAAGAAAGAATTTCTGCCTATACGGAACCCCCTTCGGCGAACTTACGGTCGGGGTTCAGGGCAAGAACGTAGAGAGCAGAATGACCGATTCGGGCGGAAGCGTAAGCGCGAGCTATGTTATAGACGTAAACTCCGCGCTCATCGGAGACTATGAATTGCTTATAGAAGCGCAAGTAGAGAACAGAAAACAGAAATCAGAAATCAGAGGTTCAGAAGTCAGAAGTTAAAAGGATAGAAAGCGAAAAACCGCACTAACTTCCGAAAACAACTTCTGTTCTCCGACAATCTGCGCAAGTAGAAAACAGAAATCAGAAATCAGAGGGTCAGAAGTCAGAAGTTAAAAGGATAGAAAGTCCGAAATCGCACAAAGCCGCAAAAACAAATCTGTTCTCCGACAATCCGATTATCTGACAATCTAAAAGCAGCCTTTCGGCTGCTTTTTTCAATCTCTCGGCGTCTCGCGTGAGACTATTTCGTCGTAGCTCTTGCCCTTAAGCCTTACGAGCTTTTCGGTTATGACCCGCGAAAAGCCGGCTATCAAAGCCTCTTGAATGACAAAGCTTGAAACGATATTCTCGCCCGTAGTCTCGGGGTTCAAAACGTCGGTCGCGCACTCGCGCACGATGTTGGTAAAGAGCATAGTCGCCGCGTGGTGCTTTACGATATAGTCGGAATAAAGGGCCTGAACGCTCTCTTCCGGGAGCTCGTTAGAGAGCATTTCTTTGACTATATTTATGCTCACCGCCTGTTTTAAGGTGAAAATAATGATCATATATGCGATATGAACGCGGTAGTATTTTCTTTTTATCGGCGCGGGCATAATTTTAAGGCGGACGTAGTTGTTTACCGCCGCGGCGGAGAAGATCTTAGTCTCTCCCTCGTCGCCCTTCTCGTCGCCTTTTTCGTCGGCCTCGTGCTCGGTCGCAGGCGAAATAAGCCCGAGATACTGCGAAAGCAGCACCAGGACTTGGTCCATATAAAGCCCGATGTCGGGTATATTCTCCCACTCCGGAAGTCTGAACCCCGATACCGCCTTTTCCCATCTTAAAAGCTTGTGAGCGATAAGCTCTTTGTCGTAAAGCATTTATATCTCCGAATCGGCAGGGGGCGCTTTCGGCCCCCCGCCTTTATTTTTTATTATCTTCTGCCGAGGTCGTGGTCGTTCCAGCCTGCGCCGTCGTTCTCTTTGATGTAATCCACAAGGGTGTCGACTGTGGTGAACGCGAGACCCACATAGCTGTCTGCGCAGCCGTAATAAAGGGCGATCCTGCCGGTCGCGTCGTCCTGAAGAGTCGAGCAAGGGAAGGTTACGTTCGGGACGAAGCCCCTCTCTTCGTACCACTGCTCCGGGGTCAACAGATATCTCTTCGAGCGGTAGAGAACCTTAGAGGGCTCGTCTATATCGAGAATCGCGCCGCCGATGGTGTATACATAGCCGTTGCAGGTGTTGCATACGCCGTGATAGATCAAAAGCCAGCCTTCGGAAGTTTCGATCGGGTTGGCGCCGCCGCCTATCTTCATTCCTTCCCACCAGTTGCCGGAAGGGCCCATAACGTGGCGGTGTTTGCCCCAATAGATCATATCCGGGCTCTCCGAGATAAAGATGTCGCCGAAGGGGGTGTGGCCGCTGTCCGACGGGCGGGAGAGAAGCTTATACATTCCGTTTATCTTCCGCGGGAAGAGTACGCCGTTGCGGTTAAAGGGGATAAACGGGTTCTCGAGCCGCTCGAAGTGTTTGAAGTCGTGGGTCTTTGCGACTCCGAGCGAGGCGCCGTAGAAATCCTGGCACCAGACGATGTAGTAGTCGTCTTCGATCTTGATAAGCCTCGGGTCGTATTGATAGAACGGAATGGCGCTTTCGCCCTTTTCGTTTACCATCGGGATAACGTTGTTCTCGTATTCCCAGCGGATGCCGTCTTTAGAGCGGCCGAGATATAAAAACGGAACGCCGTCGGTGGCCTCTGCTCTGAATACGCCGATGAAGCCGTCTTCATACGGAACCACCGAAGAGTTGAATATTCTGGCGATCCCGGGGATCGGGTTGCGGTCGATTATAGGGTTTTCGGTGTAGCGCCATACGGGAAGATTGTGCCCCGCCGGGCGATCCTGCCAAGGAATGTTAGGCAACGTGGTGCCGTTGATAATCTTAACTTTTGACATTGTTCTGTCGTCCTTTCAGATAAATTCAATAGGCAAGGCGAAACCCCTTGCATACAAAAGTATAACATACCTTTGACGATAATTCAAGACAAATTTGTCAAAAACAGAAATAAAATATTTTTTTGTAATCTATTGACAGAGCGTATCTAATATGTTATATTAGATATAGCGATATTAAAAACCGTGTTTTCTGATAATTTCCTCAAAATACTATATATATTTCTTATAGGAAGGAGAAAAAAGAATGAGTTACAGAATTTTCGTCGAATCCTCGGCCGACTTCACCCCCAAGCTTTTAAAAACCTTCGGGCTCGACCTTGTCCCCCTTAAGCTTATAAGGGGCGAGAAGACATACACCAACGAAGAGATGGACCCGAAGGTGTTCTACGACTTAGAGCGCAAGGGCGAGATGATGACCACCGCCGCCGCGAACGTAAACGACTATATCGAGGCGTTCGAGCCCCATCTTAAAAACGGCGAGGATATCCTTTTGTTGGGCTTCACCTCGGGGCTAAGCTCTTCGGTCAACAACGCCGAACAGGCCGCCGCCGAACTTAGAGAGAGATACCCCGACAGAAAGATATACATTATAGACACCAAATGCGCCAACAACGGCCAGGGCCTTTTGGCAGACCTTGTCTCTCGAAAGCGTGCCGCAGGCGCGACGATAGACGAGGCCAAAGCCTTCGCCGAAAAGATTATGCTAAAGGTCTACCACTCCTTCACTATGCCCTCGCTGATGTATCTTAAAAAGGGCGGAAGGATATCGGCGGCCGCCGCCGTCGCGGGGACTGTTTTGGGAATAAGGCCGGTGCTGTACGTCGGCGACGACGGAAAGATATATATATCCGGCAAAGTAAGGGGAAGAAAAGCCGCAGTCCGCGCGCTTTATGAAGCGTTTGAGAAGCACGCGATGAACCCGAAGAGCCAGAACGTTTACATCGCGCACGCAGACTGCCCCGACGACGCCGAAGAGCTTGCGCAGATGTTAAAGGGAAAGGTCAAAAGCGTTACGATAGGCTATATCGGCCCGGTGTTCGGCTGCCATTGCGGCCCCGAGGCGCTGTCGCTTTATTTCATCTGTGACAAGAGAGAGCCTTAAAATCGAAGTTATAAAAAAATAAAGCCGAGGTTCAGTCCCCGGCTTTTTGTTTGTTTTGTGTTTGTTTTGTAAGATCAGATCGAGTCCGCGATATCAATGTTTTCGCCTTTAAGGCCGATATACGCGCCCTGTTTGGCCTCGGCGGCCTCGGGGTGGGCAAGAAGCCACTTGTTGCGGGCGGTAAGGCGCTTGTCTTCGGCGTTCTTGGGGGCTGCTCCGGGGGCGGCGGTGTTAGTCCCCCTCGGCAAAACGACGGCGACCCTAAAGCCGCAGTCTTTGCTTGACTGGCAGGGAGCGTAGTGAAGAGAGGTGGCGTAAACCTCTACCGGTACGCCGGCAGGAACCTTAAACGCCTTGACGCAGGCGGTGTCGAGTACGCCGTCGCAGATCTCGCCCTGCTTCGCAAGAAGAAGGATAAAGTCGACGTCGCCGACGTTCACCTCGCTGTCGCGGTGATATTCAAGGCAGTTGAGCTTGGTGTTATGCCCCCAGCACATTCCGAGCTGAACCGGCATTCCGCCGTAGGCGTTGTTGGTAAACTCGCCGAAGGCGCAGGCGGCCTCTAATGCCGGTATGCTCGGCTCGTAGGCGGTCCCCTCTTCGGGAAGAGCGATAGTCTTCATCGCCTTTAAAAGGCAGGAGACGTCGTAGCCCTCTAATACCTGCCCATAGGGGCGAAACTCGTCGTCGTATACGGAATAAATTTTCATCTTGTGGTCCTCCTCAAAGTCAAAATTTTGCGAGATAGCGCGGCTTAACCTGCGCGCGCTTTGCCGAATTGATTATACCATCTTTCGGCAGAACTGTCAATATTAGAAGATAGAGAGATGTGGCCAAGGCGGCCACATCAAGAAAACAGAAGTCAGAAGTCGGATATCGGAATTTCAAGGGGTCGCCTGCGGCGACAATTTTTAAAATAAAGAATAATGCGAGCGATTTAGACGCTCCCGGAAAGAGGGTAGAGGTTAGAAGTTAGAGTGCGCCGACTGCGCGGAGTCGGCGGATTTGAGACGGATTTGCGGGGGCGTTTTCGCGAGGGGGGCGGCACCGAGCTTTTAAAAAGATTTTCAGACAACGGCAAAGCTTTTCGCCGGGGCGAGAGAGGTCATCAAAGCGCGGACCGAACGCCGCTCCGCGAAAGAAAAAGGCGGCTCGCTCGCCTAAGCCGCGAAATATAAGGCCGCTGACTGCGCGGAGTCGGCGGATTTGAGACGGATTTGCGGGGGCGTTTTTTCGAGGGCAGAGAGGCTGAAGGTCGGCCTCTTAAAAAAATTAAAAAAATTTTCAAAAAACACTTGCAAAATCAAAACGAATGTGGTATGATAACAGACAGCGGCCGAGGCCGCGCATATATTCGGGGTATTAGCGCAGTTGGAAGCGCGCCACACTGGCAGTGTGGAGGTCACGGGTTCGAATCCCGTATGCTCCACCAAATTTCTCTTATGCGAACACCTTCGGGGTCCGCGCAGTACATTATGGTAGGTGGTCTTATTGTACTGACCTATCAACTACAAAATGACTGACAAAAAACGCTATCGTAGTGATACGGTAGCGTTTTTTGCGTTCCTGATGGATTATCCTTAGTTATGCGTAATTTTATTACGATATATGTAATAATACTCCGATTTTAAGATTTCTATTCCGAAACGATGTAGAATATAACAAAAGGAGCGCAACGCATGATTAAGATTCTACTTTCCAAAAAGCTCGGCGAGCTAAGAATAACACAAGCGCAGCTTGCAAAAGCCACAAACATAAGAGCCGCAACTATCAACGATTACTACAACGAATTAACTGACCGAGTTAATATCGAATATCTTGATCGTATATGCGAGGCTCTCGACTGCGACCTTGATGACCTGCTGGTTCGGGTACCAAACAAGGACCCCGAAATGTCAACAGTTAAAAAGATTCGCTGAGCAGACGGCGTCTGTCGTTCGTTTGCATAAGGACTGGAAGAATCCAGTCCTTATTTTTATCCGGCAGGATTTCTACCACGTCCTCAACGCGGCAGTTGAGAACTATGCAGATTTTCTCAATGACGCTCAAAGCGACATTCTCCCCTTTGCCAAGCCTGGCTAATGTTGCAGAGCTGATTCCTGCTTTCTCCGCAAGCTCCGTTTTCATTATCCCCTTTTGCGCCAGAGTTACCATCAACGGCTTATATGAAATCATAATATCACCTCGACTGTTATTATAACACAACAGGCGCGGGCAGTCAATACGAGAGCCGCGCTAAATATAAATCCGCCAGACCGTCATCAGCGCGAAATCGGCGAACATGTGGATAAACCACGAGTTGTAGATATTTTCGCTCTTTTCGTCGGCAAGATTGAAGATGACCCCGCCGACCGCGAGCCCTATAAGCGAAAGGAGAAGAAGCGCCGGCGGAAAGGATTGGCCTATCATCGCGACGTGGTAGATCGAAAACGCGAGCGACGAAAAGACATAGGCGAACGCCCTGCCGGAGAACTCTTTAAGCCGGATAAAGGCGATCTGTCGGAACAAAAATTCCTCTAAAAATGAATTTGCGAAAGAAATATATATCGCAACCGGCCAAAATCCGCCGACTTTTTGGTCGCTCGACAAAGAGGAGACCAGCGCGGCGTAGTCGAAGAGATTTTTCGTAAAAAGATAGCCGAGCATAATAACGGCGTATACCCCCGCGCCGAGGGCCAAATGCCCCATAAGCGCCCTTTTATCAAGCTTAAAGGCCGCGCCGAAAGGACTTATCTTTAAAAGCTTTAAAACGGCGAAGGGCGCAGCCAAGAACGCCGCCGCCTTAAGCGCCGACTTTACGGCGTACGCGGGCTCTATAAAAAGCTCTACCGCCGCCATAAACGCGCAGCAGACTATAACGAGAGCGATTATCGTATATTTGTTTTTCAAGTCGCGGCCCCCTCTTACGGATTTTTTAAAATTATATCCCAAAGCGCCGCGAAAGTCAATCTTACCGGAATTTCGGGCAAAAGCAGGTCAATATTTCGATTGACAACCGAGGGGGTTTATTGTATAATCGACTTATCATAAACCGTCAATTTTTTCAGACAGGAGGCTGCAATATGAAATTTATAAACGACAACGGCGCGCTTATCTGCCGCACCGGCGGCGAGACCCTTAGGATCGAGGCTTGGGGGAAGGATTCCCTTCGCGTAAGGGCGACTATGCTCGGAAAATTCACCGGCAACCTTTGGGCGCTTACCGAATCGCCCGAAAAGACCGAAACCGAAGTGGTCGCCGAGCGGGGCGATTTCGCTTCGATTAGAAACGGAAGGGTCAAGGCGGTGGTAAACTTCGCGGGGGTAATTTCTTTCTATAAAGACGACAAACTCATCCTGCGCGAATATTTCCGCTCGTACGGCGGAACCATTTCGCAAAAAAGCCGCTGCTTAAAAATCGTAAACCGCGAATGGAAGGGTATCATCGGCGGCAGCGAATATTCTTTAAACCTTAAGTTCGAGCCCAACCCCGGCGAAAAAATCTTCGGCATGGGGCAGTATCAGGACGGCTGCCTTAACCTTAAGGGCTGCGTATTAGAGCTTGCGCAGCGCAACTCGCAGATATCGGTGCCCTTTGCGGTCTCGTCTTTGGGCTACGGGTTCTTGTGGAACAACCCCGCGGTCGGAAGAGTCACCTTCGGAAACAACTACACCGAATGGATAGCCCGCGCGACCAAAGAGATGGACTACTACATAACCGTCGCCGACACGCCGAAGAAGATCATAGAAAACTACACCTCGGCCACCGGCCGCGCCGATATGTTCCCCGAAGACCTTATGGGCCTTTGGCAGTGCAAGCTTCGCTATCGCACGCAGGACGAGGTTCTGACCGTTGCGAGGCAGTATCAAAAAGAGGGCATAAAGATCGACCAGATAGTCATCGACTTCTTCCACTGGACTGTTCAGGGCGACTGGAAGTTCGACAAAACCTATTGGCCCGACCCGAAAGCGATGGTCGACGAGCTTCACAGTATGGGAATAAAAGTCATCGTATCGGTATGGCCGTCAGTCGACAGAAAGAGCGAAAACTTCTATCCGATGATGGAGCAGGGGCTTTTGATCAAGACCGAGCGCGGCGCCGCGCAGACCTATGACTATCAGGGCGACTGCGTAGAGATCGACCCGTTCAACCCCGAGACGAGAAAATATGTCTGGGAAGTCTGCAAGAAGAATTATTACGACTTCGGCATCGACGCGTTCTGGCTTGACAATTCGGAGCCGGACTACGGAGTCTACGATTTTGAAAACTACCGCTATTCGGCGGGCCCCGCTCTCGAGGTCAGCAATATGTACCCGCAGATGTACAGCAGGGTCTTCTACGACGAGATGAAAAAGTTAGGCAAGCCGGTCGTAAATCTTTTAAGATGCGCTTGGGCGGGCTCGCAGAAATACGGAAACGTGGTCTGGTCGGGCGACGTTCCGTCGACCTTTGAAGCCTTTAAGGACCAGCTTCAGTGCGGACTCAACATGGGCCTCGCGGGGATACCTTGGTGGACGACCGACATCGGCGGATTTATGACCGACGACGTGAACGACCCCGATTTCAGGCAGCTTTTGATTAGGTGGTATCAGTTTGCGGTCTATTCGGCGGTGCTTCGTATGCACGGCGACAGGGGCCCTTACGACATTCCCCCGCTCGACGACCGCGACTGGGGCGGCGGATATCTTCACACCGGCCAGCCAAACGAGCTTTGGAGCTATGGCGAGGACAACTACAAGATAATGCGGCATTATTACGACATCAGGGTCTCGATGCACGACTACGTCAAGAAGCTATACGAACAGGCCCACGCCGACGGCTCGCCGCTTATCAGAACGATGTTCTACGAATTTCCCGACGACGAGAAGTGTTGGGAGCTTAACGATCAGTACATGTTCGGCGAAAAATACCTTGTCGCGCCGATATTCGAGCTTAACAAGTTCGAGCGCGAGGTATACCTTCCCGCCGGAAGCTGGAAGCTCACCTCGACAGGCGAGAAATTCGAAGGCGGCAAGACTGTAACCGTCGCCGCGCCGATAGAATACATGCCGGTATTCGAGAGGGTTTAAGAAAGGAAATTTCAGCCGATTTAAGGCAAAAACTAAAAGTTTTCGCTTGAGCCTTTTTTAAAAGGCTCACGAGATTCCAAAGGCGAGTAGCCTTTGGTCGCGCTCCGCAGAGCGCGAAAACTCAAAAAGAGCACGCGACCGAGCGTGCTCTTTTTAAAAAGCGAAAAAAGATCAGGAGGGTAGCCCGAACAGTCCGGTGGACTGTTCGGGCGCAGGGGACCCTATCAAGGGGTCCCCTGCGGTCGAGGCACTTGCTCGCCGGGGGTTCCCCCGATTTTCGAACGCAAAGTGAGAAAATTTTAAGGCTCGCAGCTCTTGCCGGAGCTGCGGATAAAAGAGTCGAAAGCCCGACATTAAGGTGCGCGACTGCTGTCGCAGCCGCGAATATAAAGGGAAAGCCCTCTCTTACAGGGCTTTCCCTCTTGAAAAAACAGTCCGCAGGACTGTTTTTTCAATTCACCCATTTCGGAGCGCCTTCGTAAGGGGCTTTCGCGCTCTACGGAGCGCGACAAGGGGCTCTGCCCCCTTGACCCCTGCAAGCCTTTTGGAAAAGGCTTGAGCGAAAACTTTTATTATCCCCGCAAGCCTTTTGAAAAAGGTTGGATCGAAAACTTTTAAAATCTTTCACAACTACAAAACCGCTTTCATTGATCCTAAACTCATTTTCCCCCTTGCCAAACCTTAAAATCAGGTGTATAATATCTTGGGCACAAGGAGGCTTGGATTGATGCGCAGGGAAATCATCAACAAACAGTTCGACGAGGAGCGCGCTTTATACCACACACAAAACGCCGACATCGTCGGCTGCGTTTTCGCGGGGCCTGCCGACGGCGAGTCGGTGCTCAAAGAATCGCGGGATATAAACGTCAAAAACTGCGAATTTTCGCTTAGATACCCGCTCTGGCACGTCGACGGCTTCACCCTTTCCGGCTCGAAGATGGACGAACTCACCCGCGCCGCGATTTGGTACAGCCGGGGCGGAAAGATCGACAACTGCGTTCTAAGCGGAATTAAGGCGGTTCGCGAGTGCAGCGATATCGAAATTTCCGATTCGCAGATCGTTTCCGAAGAGTTCGGGTGGAAGTCGGCGGGGATATCTCTTCGCGACAGCGAAATCACGAGCGAATATCTCTTTTTGGACAGCCGCGACATCGCGCTTAAAAACGTCAGAATGAAGGGGAAATACTCCTTCCAATACATCGAAAACCTCTGCATCGAAGACTCGATTTTAGACACGAAGGACGCTTTTTGGCACTCGAAAAACGTCACCGTTAAAAATTCGGTCGTCAAGGGCGAATATCTCGGCTGGTTTTCGGAGGGGCTCACCCTTATAAACTGCAAAATTTCGGGCACGCAGCCGCTCTGCTACTGCAAAAACCTAAGGCTCTCAAACTGCGAGACCGAGGGTTGCGACCTTTCGTTCGAGTATTCCGACGTCATCGCGGAGATCAACGGCAGCATAGTTTCGGTCAAAAACCCGAAATCCGGCATCATCGTGGCCGACAGCGTCGGAGAGATTATCACCGACGACCCGGTTATGGAGTGCGTGGGTAAGGTTATAACTCGGGCGAAAGGCTGAACGCGCCGCTTCGACCAAAACTCTCGAAAGGTGGATATATATGAAAAATCTTGCTATCATCGGCTTCGGGCATATGGGCTCGGCGATTGTCGCCGGGGCGGTTCGGGCCGGGGCGATCAAACCCGGCGACGTTACGGTCGCGGACAGCTCGCCGCAGGCGCTTGAAAGGGCCGCCGCTCTCGGGACGAAGACCACCCCCCGCGCCGAGGAGGCGGTCGTCGGGCAAAAAACCGTTCTGCTCGCCGTCAAGCCGAACAACCTGCCGGAGCTCGCAGAGCTCATCAAAGACAGGCTCGAGCCCGGCGCGGTCGTCGTCTCGATCTGCGCGGGAAAGCGGCTTGAAACCCTCGCCGAGCTCTTCGGCGACATCAAGCTGATCCGCGTTATGCCGAACACCCCCGCCCTCGTCGGGGAGGGAATGTCGGCCCTCTGCGCAAACAAAAACGTCTCGGAAGCCGAGCTTTTCGCCATCGCGGAGATTTTCAAAAGCCTCGGGAGGGCGGAAATCCTTCCCGAAAGGCTCTTCGATTCGGTCACCGCGGTGAGCGGCTCGGGCCCCGCCTATGTCTATTCCTTCATCTGCGGGCTGATGAAATACGCCGAGGAAAGCGGAATGTCCCCCGAAACCGCAAAGCTTTTTGCCGCGCAGACCGTTCTCGGTTCGGCGAAAATGGTTTTGCAATCAAACGACCCGCCCGAAAAGCTTAAACAGAACATCTGCACCCCCGGCGGGACTACCGTCGAGGCGGTAAAGGTTCTTGACGGCGCGGGGTTCGAGGATATCGTATCAAGGGCGGCAAGGGCCTGCGAGCTGAAATCAAAGGCTCTCGCCGAAAAATAGCGCAAAGAAAAAAGCCGCGAAAATCGCGGCTTTTATTTTGATTTTAAATCAAATCAGTGCTTCTTGGCGATAACCGCGGCAGCCATAGCTACGACAGCGGGAACGACCGCGAGAGCAAGGCCGGTAGCCGGAGCGGGAGTCTCGGCAGGAGCCTCTGCGGGAGTCTCGGCGGCAGCGTCGTCGGCAGGAGCCTCGGCAGCGTCGTCAGCGGGAGCCTCGGCAGCGTCATCGGCAGGAGCCTCGGCGGCAGCGTCGTCGGCGGGAGCCTCGGCGGCGTCATCAGCAGCGTCGTCGGCAGCAGCAGCGCCGGCGGGAACGTAAATAACAACCTTAGAAACGGTTACGTCTTCAGTAGAGTCATATACGTTGAACTGGAAGATAGCGTTATCGAAGGTTTCGGGAGCCTTGCCGGCAGCCTGAGCCTCGGCGATGGAGAGATAGAGATCAAACTCTCCCATAGGCCATTTGCCTTCGCCGGCCATCTGGGTCATATAACCCTTTTCGAAGTCGGTACCGAAGTTGGTCATAGTGCCGCCGCTGGTAGTGTTGTTACCGGCGATTTCGATGACAGCGCCTTCGGTGTTGATAGCCTCGATGAACTTAGCGAAGTCATCGGCGCTGAAAACATCCTTAGCGGTCCACCAATCGTGAGCGGCCTTGCCTTCGGTCCATTCGAAAGCAACATCCATATCCGCAACATCCGCAGCTTCAACCGCGAAAGCAGGGACGCAAAGAGCCATAACCATAACGAGGGCTACGGCAATCGCTAAAATTTTCTTCATATTAAATTCCTCCTATTTTTCTTTAAGACCCTCTTGTGAGAATCTACATTTATTATAGTGCCATATTTCAAGCGGAATGTCAAGCAATTTTTTCCGTTTTAACCAAAATTTTATGCAAATTGACTTATTCGCAAGCTTTTTAACGAAATTTGCGCAAAATAAAAGCCGCGACGGTCAAGTCACGGCTTTTTTGTTTAAAATCTTAGTGTTTCTTGGAAACTACAGCGGCGGCCATAGCGACAACAGCGGGGATAACCGCGAGGGCGAGGCCGGTAGCGGGAGCGTCGGCGGGAGTCTCTGCCGGAGTCTCGGCGGGAGTATCGTCAGCGGGAGCCTCGGCGGCAGTATCGTCAGCGGGAGCCTCTACGGCTTCGTCGGCCTTGGAAAGAGTCCAAGTAATGGTGTAGTCGCCGGCAGCGGCGCAAACAGCGACCTTGGCGTACTCGTCAAACTTGCAGTCCGCGACGTTGAGGGTTATGGGGCTGGGAGCGGGATCGGTCTGAGCCCAAGAGCCGTCTGCGCTGTTGTATCCGAAGACGAGGTTTACACCGTCGACCGCGATGGTAAGGGTGTCGTATTCAGCAACCTTATCGAAATCGAGAAATTCGCTGAACATGACCTCATGCCACCACTCGTCAGCGCTGGTAATGGTAGTGGTGTAAGTGCCGGTTTCAGCAGCGAAAGCGGTAACGCTTAGCGCCATAGCCATAACGAGAGCTATGGCAATTGCAAGAATTTTTTTCATGAAAATTTCCTCCTTAATAAGTTCAGCCGTGCCTATGCACAAACTTAAGTATATTATAACTCTTTCTTCGAAAAAGTCAAGGGTTTTGCGTGGCAAAATGCAAAATGTCAATCTGCACTAAAACCGGCGCGAAAATTTGTCTATAAAGCTATTTCGCGTTGTTGATAAGCGCCTCGACGATATCGGGGTGGGTAACCTTTGCGGAGTAGCGGTCGAAGAGGGCGAACGGCTCGGTATACTGGGCGTTGTCGCAGCCGTTGTCCCACCAAAAGATGACTATGCCCTTTTCAGCGGCGGTCTTGACGTTATATGCCGCGTGGGCGACTCTGTCGCTCTCGTTGCCCTTGTTCATCGAGCCGAACTCGCCGATGATGACGGGAACGCCGAGGTCTTCGCCCTTTTTCGCAAGGGTGTTCATAAGGTTTTCGACGTCTTTTTTATCCTGCGAGGTCCCCCAAGTGTCGCGAAGAGTAGTCCACCCGGCCTCGGTTCTGACGAATCCGGCGGGGTCGTAGTTGTGAACTTCCATAATAAGGTGATCCTTCGCGGAATCCTTCGGCAAAACGAAGGCGTTGACTACCGCCGAGCTGCTCGAAGCGGCGTAGGTCGATACGACCAAGTTTCTTTCGGCGTTGTTGCCGCCGGTTTTTCTGACGTTGTCGACGAAAATCTGCTGATATTTGGTGATGTATTCCGCCGAGGTCTTGTCGGTCGCGCCCCAGTCGTTAGAGTCGTTCAAGGTCTCGTTCATACACTCGAAGATCAGCTTTTCGCCATAGTCTTTAAAGCGCTCGGCGATTTGGGTCCAGATCGTTCCGAAGCGGTCTTTCGCGCTCTCGAAAGAGTCTTTCGAGACATGTATCCAGCCGTCCGTTCCGGTGTCGTGGTGAACGTTTATGACGCAGTACATATCCGCGTCCAAAATAAGGTCGACTACTTCCTGAACCCTGTCGAGCCACTCCTTGCGGATATTCCCCTTTTCGTCGGCGTTAAAGCCCCAGGTCACGGGCAGGCGAACCGCCTTAAAGCCCTGCTTCGCGATGGAATCCACCAAAGACTTCGAGATCTGCGGGTTGCCCCAGGCGGTCTCGTGCTGCGCGGGGGTGGCAGTCTTAGGAAGGTGGCCGCCCATAGAATCGAAGCTGTTGCCGATATTATAGCCTATGTCCATATTCGCGACGGCTTCGGCTGCGGTCTCGATTTTAGGGGCTTCGGGCTTTTCCGGGTCTGCGGCATAGGCGGTGACCGTCTTTTTATCCGAAGGGGTTATGGTCACCTTTGCGGTCTCGCTCTTTCCGAACGCGATTTTAAAGTCGTAGCTGCGGCCGTTGATAAGGTCGGTGACGTTTACGACGGTGCGCTTTGTCGTTCCGAGCTTTTTCCAGGCGTTAGAGCTTGAGCGTTTCCAGTAAACGGTATAGCTCGAAGCGCCCTCCGCGGCGTTCCAGCTTAGCTTGACCTTTTTGTCTCCGCTCGTCGCCTTAAGCCCCACAGAGACCGTTTCGGCGCTCTCTGCGGCCTGCAAAGCGGTGCAGATCCCCTCGGCGAAGCCGGCGGCGCATATCATCACGAGCGCGACAAGAAGGGTTATTATTCTTTTCACGGCAAATACCTCTTTTCTTGATTTTATATCAACATCATACCGCTTTTTTAAGAATAAGTCAAGAAAAAAGCCGAGACGGCTCTCGGCTTTTAAAGTTTAAATCAATTTTTAATTCAAACGGTGACTCTCCATCCGTAGGGGTCGGGCCTTTTGCCCCACTGGATACCGGTCAGCTCGTCGTAGAGCTTTTGGGTCAGCTCGCCGATCTTTCCGCCGCCGATCTCGATAACGTCGTCTTTATATCTAAGCTTTCCGACCGGCGAAACGACCGCCGCGGTGCCGGTCCCGAAGACTTCTTCGAGCTCGCCCGAATGGGCCGCAGCAACAAGCTCGTCGACCGAAATTCTTCTCTCTTCGACTTCATATCCCCACTCGCGGCAGAGGTGGATAATCGAGTCGCGGGTGATGCCCGGAAGGATAGAGCCGTTTAACATCGGGGTGACGACCTTGCCGTTGATCTTGAACATGATGTTCATCGAGCCGACTTCCTCGATATATTTTCTCTCGACTCCGTCGAGCCAAAGGGCCTGAGAATAGCCGCTGTCGTGGGCCTTGACCTGCGCCGCAAGGGAGGCGGCGTAGTTTCCGCCGGTTTTCGCGAAGCCCATTCCTCCGCGAACCGCTCTGACGTATTCGTCCTCTATCCAAATTCCGACCGGCGCGAGGCCGCTTTCATAGTACGCCCCGGAGGGGGAGAGAATGATTATGAACATATAGGTCTTAGAGGGGGCGACGCCTAAATGCGGGTCGGTAGAGATCACGAACGGCCGAATGTAGAGAGAAGTTCCCTCTTCATACGGAACCCAGTCGCGGTCTACGTCGACTACGGTTTTTATCGCCTGAACGAAATCCTCTTCGGGAATGTGGGGTATGCAGAGCCTTGTGTTCGAGTTGTTCGCGCGCTTGGCGTTCATATCCGGCCTGAAGAGATAAATCTCTCCGTTAGCGCCGCGATAAGCCTTTAGGCCCTCAAACATCTCCTGCCCGTAGTGAAGGACCATCGCCGCGGGGCTTAGGGTTATATCCCCGAAGGGGACAACGCGCGGGTCGTGCCAGCCCTTGCCCTCGGTATAGTTCATAATGAACATGTGGTCGGTGAAAATGTGCCCGAATCCGAGGGGCTCGCCCTTCTGGGGGATCTTCTTGGGAGAAGTAGTCTTCTGAATTTTAATGTCAAGCATAATTATGCCTCCTGAAAAAATCGGTTTTGAATATTATAATACCGTTTTCGCGACAATGCAATACTTTAACTGAAAAAATCAGTCTTTAAAATTATACCCCGCCTCGATGGCCTTAAGGTTGATGTCGATAAGGTCTTGGTGCTTGGCCGAAACCGTCTTCGCCAAAGCGTCTCTAAGGCCGTCCATGCTCACCACGCCGGTCTCTTTTATGACCTTTCCGACGATTATCATATTCGCAAGGGTGGGGATTCCGAGGTCGCGCGCCATCTTGGTCGCGGGAATATAAAACGCCTTGACGTCGGTTCTTTCGAGCTTTCTTTCGATAAGGGTGGAATCGACGAAAGCGTAGCCGCCCTTTGATACCGCGCCCTCGTATTTGTCGAGCGACGGAAGGTTCATGACGATGAGGATATCCGGCTCGTGAACTATCGGCGAGCCGACCGGGGTATCGCTTACTATGACCGAGCAGTTGGCGGTTCCGCCGCGCATTTCGGGGCCGTATGAGGGCAGCCAGCTTATCTGTTTTTCTTCGGTAAGGCCCTTATAGGCCAAAACCTTTCCGGCGAACAATACGCCCTGCCCGCCGAAGCCGGCGATGAGAATCTGCGTATACATTATTCTTTGCCCTCCTTCGCCGATTTATCGCGATAGACGCCGAGAGGATAATAGGGAATCATATCGCTCTCGACCCAGTCGAGCGCCTTTTGCGGGGTCATTCCCCAGTTTGTCGGGCAGCTTGAGACGACCTCTATAAGCGAGAAGCCCTTGCCCTCGATCTGGTTTTGGAACGCCTTTTTGATCGCCCTTTTCGCGTTTAAGACGTTTTTGACGTTGTTTACCGCGACCCTTTCGATATATTCCGGCGCATCGAGAGCCGAAAGCAGCTCGCAGACCCTTATCGGGTAGCCGACGGTTTTGACGTCGCGGCCGTAGGGCGAAGTCTGCGTGACCTGCCCCGGCAAAGAGGTCGGCGCCATCTGGCCGCCGGTCATTCCGTAGATCGCGTTGTTCACGAAAATAACGGTGATGTTTTCGTTTCTCGTCGCGGCATGAACAGTCTCTGCCATGCCGATAGAGGCAAGGTCGCCGTCGCCCTGGTATGTGAAGATAATCCTGTCCGGCATTGCCCTTTTAAGGCCGGTCGCGACGGCGGGGGCCCTTCCGTGGGCGGCCTCTACCATATCGCAGGAGAAGTAGTCATAGGCCATAACCGCGCAGCCCACCGGCGCAACGCCGACGGTTTTGCCGAGTATGCCCAAATCGTCGATAGCCTCGGCGACAAGGCGGTGGATAATGCCGTGGGTGCAGCCCGGGCAATAGTGGAGCGGCGCGTCGGTAAGCGCCTTGGGCTTTGAAAATACTGTCGCCATATCAGAAAGCGCCTCCTTCCATGTCTTCAATAGCTTTAAGAACCTCGTCCGGCGAGGGTATCATTCCGCCGACCCTGTTGCAAAGCGTTACCGGCTTTTTGCAGCCCTCGGCGAGGCGGATATCGTCTATCATCTGGCCCATCGAGAGCTCTACCGAAATAAAGCCCTTCGCCCTTTCGGCGGCCTTTGCTATCGCCTCTTTCGGGAAAGGCCAAAGGGTTATCGGCCTGATAAGCCCGGCTTTTATCCCCTTCGCCCTCGCGGCGGTAATCGCGTTTTTAGAGACCCTCGCCGCTATCCCGAACGCGACGACTACAACGTCGGCGTCGTCGGTCATATATTCCTCGTACATAACCTCGTTTTGCTCGACTACTTTGTATCTTTCGTATCTTTCGAGGTTTTTGTCTTCAAGCTGCTCGGGGACGAGATAGAGCGAGTTGATTATGTTGTGCTCCCGCTTGTTTTCGGTCCCGGTGACCGCCCAGGGCTTTTCAAATCCGCCCTCGCTCATCTTTTCGGGCAATTCCACCGGCTCCATCATCTGGCCGATGGTGCCGTCGGCAAGAAGCATCGCGGGCATTCTGTATTTGTCCGAAAGGTCGAACGCCTTGGCGGTAAGGTCGGCCATCTCTTGAACCGAGGCCGGCGCAAGAACGATAAGGTGATAGTCGCCGTGGCCGCCGCCCTTTGTCGCCTGGAAGTAATCCGACTGCGAGGGCTGTATTCCGCCGAGGCCGGGGCCGCCCCTCTGTACGTTTACGATAAGCGCCGGAAGATCCGACCCCGCGAGGTAGGATATCCCCTCTTGCTTAAGAGAAACTCCGGGGCTCGAGGAAGAAGTCATGACCCTAAGCCCGGCCGACGAAACGCCGTAGACCATATTGATCGCGGAAATTTCGCTCTCTGCCTGCAAAAAGGTTCCGCCTATCTTCGGCATTCTCTTCGCCATATAGGCGGCGACTTCGGTCTGCGGGGTTATCGGGTATCCGAAATAGTGGCGGCAGCCCGAGCGGATCGCGGCTTCGGCGATCGCCTCGTTGCCCTTCATCAAAACCTTTGCCATAATATCTCCCCTTTCAGTCTTTTTCGACCGTGATAACGCAGTCGGGGCACATAACCGCGCAGCAGGCGCAGCCGATGCACTTTGATTGGTCGGTTATCTCGGCGGGCGAATGGCCCTTTTTGTTGATTTTGTCTTTTGCGAGAACGATAAGCTTTCTCGGGCAGGCGTTTACGCAAAGCCCGCAGCCCTTACAAATATCGGTCGCGAATGTGATCTTGGCCATAAATCAACCTCCGTTTTTATAAATCATAGTATTTCTTCTGCAATTCTATCGGCAAAACGCCGTCTAAATCAAGCCCCCGGGCGAGATTTTTTTCGACCGATGTGAACAAAACCGGCAGCCCGCAAAGTCTTGAAAGCTCGGCGGATTTTTCCTCCCCCTCGCGGATTACCGCTTCGTCGGTGAGCTTTGAAAGATTGGTGTTGTTCGCGATGGCGGTAAATGGGATACCCCCGGCGGCCTCGATCTCTCTCATAACCTCAAGCGCTTCCTCGGGGGTTCGGGTGAGCGGCCTCATAAAGTTAGCGACGAAGATCATCTCGTAGTCGTTTTCTTCAAGGATATAGGGCGCGAATCTTCCGAGGGCATAGGCCCCCCGGTCGTCGCCGCCGATATCCAAAACCGCGAATCTTCCCCGCTGCTGAACAACTCCGTAAAGCTCTGACGGCAGGGCGGGAAGGTCGACGTTAGAGTTCGCAAATTCCGGCGAGACCACTTCTATCCCGCTTTTTTCGAGGAGCTCGGCGGAGTCTTTGGTTCTGAAATAGGGGTTCACGATGTCGAGGTCGGCGATTACCACGCGCTCATGCTCTTTTTTAAGCATAATCGCCCAGTTTACCGCAAGATTGGTCTTCCCGCTTCCGTAATGCCCGGCGAAAAGAGTTACCCTGTGCATATTCACCTCTCGATATCGGTTATATATCTTATCTCGTTGAACGGAACCGCCTTTTCTGCGCCGTCTGGCGAAAATCCTGCCGAACGGTAAAATTCCTTGGCATTTTCGTTGCTTTTAAGCACCCAAAGACACGCCTTAGCATACCCGTAGGATTTTAACCTGTCAAGAGAAAGCGACATCAACCTTCTGCCGATACCTTGGCGCTGATATTTTTTCAGGACATATATTCCCTGGATCTCGCCGCAGTTTTCAAGATCCGCGTCGCGCGAGGCGCCGAATCCGCATTCGCCGATTATCTCGCCGCCGCATATCGCGACGATGAGGTTGCGGCAGCCGGTCGAGCGAAATATCTTCGCGCTCCTTTCGGGGCTCATTTTGTCAAGATAGCCGTCGGGCAGAAGACCCCGGTAGGTCTCCTGCCAGCAGGTGTAGTGAAGCCTTCCGACCGCCTCGGCGTCCTCGGGACAGGCATATCTCAGGATCGCATTCATTAAAGCTTGTTCCTCTGGATCTTTCCGCTTATCGTCTTCGGGAGCTCGTCGCGGAAGGCGATGACGCGAGGATATTTATAGGGCGCGGTGTGGCTCTTGACGTAGTTCTGAATTTCTTTTTTAAGCTCGTCGGTGCCGACCGTTCCCTTGGTCAAAACGATGCTTGCCTTGACGATTTGCCCTCTGATTTCGTCCGGGACTGCGGAAACGCCGCACTCCAAAACATAGGGGAGCTCCATGATAACGCTCTCGATCTCGAACGGGCCGATTCGGTAGCCGGAAGATTTGATGACGTCGTCGACCCGCGAGACATACCAGAAGTAGCCGTCTTCATCGCGCCAGGCGGTGTCGCCGGTGTGGTAGTAGCCGTCGTGCCAAGCCTCTTTGGTAAGCTCTTCGTTAAGGTAGTATTCTTTGTAAAGCCCGACCGGAACCTCGTCGGAGGTTTTTATGCAGATCTCGCCGACCTCGCCGTTCGGGCAGGAATTTCCGTCCGGGTCCAAGATGTCGATGTCGTACTGCGGCGAGGCCTTGCCCATCGAGCCGTATTTCGGAATATCTCCGTAGAGGTTGCCGATGACGAGGGTGGTCTCGGTCTGGCCGAAGCCCTCCATTATTTCAAGCCCGGTCGCCTGTTTAAACTGCTTCGCGACCTCGGGGTTAAGCGCCTCGCCCGCGGTGGTCATATGGTGGATAGAAGAAAGGTCGTAGACCGAGAGGTCTTCCTTTATCATCATTCTAAGCATAGTCGGCGGAGCGCAGAAGGTGGTTATATTGTATTTTTTGAAGAGCGGCAGGATATCGGCGGCGTCGAACTTGTCGAAGTCGTAGACGAAGACCGCGCCCTCGCAAAGCCACTGGCCGTACAGCTTGCCCCAAAGGGATTTTCCCCAGCCGGTGTCGGAGATCGTAAGGTGAAGACCGTCGCGCTCGCAGCAGTGCCAGTATTTCGCGGTGACAAAGTGCCCGAGGGCGTATGTATGGGCGTGGGCGGCCATCTTCGGGTTGCCGGTGGTGCCGGAGGTGAAGAACATAAGCGCCATATCGCTGCCCGCAGAGCAGTCTTCGGGGCGCTCGAACTTTCCGGTAAACAGCGGGTATTCGTTGTCGAAGTCGTGCCAACCCTCTTTCGCGCCGCCGACGAGAATTTTCGTCTTAACGCTCGGGCATTTTTCGGCCGCGCGCTCGGCGATATCGGCGACGTCGCCGTCGGCGGTGCAAAGGATAGCCGAGACGGTCGCGCTGTTAAAGCGATACTCGAAGTCGTGCTCTTTAAGCTGGTTGGTCGCGGGGATCGCCACCGCGCCGAGCTTGTGAAGCGCCGTCATCGCGAACCAGAACTGGTAGTGCCTCTTTAATACGAGCATTACCCTGTCCCCCCTCTTGATCCCGAGGGATTTGAAGTAGTTTGCGGTCTGGTTCGAGGCGCGCTTGATGTCTTTAAAGGTAAATCTGCGCTCGACCTTGTGTTTGTCAAGGTGGACCATCGCGAGCTTTTCGGGGTATTTGTCGGCGATGGCGTCTACGCAGTCGAACCCGAAGTTAAAGCTTTCGGTGTTCTTGAATTTTATGCTCTTAAGTTTGCCGGTCTCGTCCTCTTCGGTGTCGACGAACTTTTCGCACAAAAGCGTGTTCTTTTCGGGGCGGTTGGCCTGAATTACCGAGGTTCTGACCGTCTCCTCCTCGGCGTCTTCGCCCGGAAGAACTACCGCCACGAAAACGCAGTCGCTTCCGCCGACGGCGATCATTCCGTGAGGGGTCGAGGAATTGTAATAAATGCTGTCCCCCTCGGTCAATACCTCGATGTGGCTTCCTACCTGAACCTTAAGGCTGCCCGAGATTACGATGTCGAACTCCTGCCCGCTGTGCTTTGTAAGGTGGATGGGAATATTCTGCTGGGCCTCGCTGTATTCGTATTTTACCCAATAGGGCTCGGCGATCTTGTTGCGAAACTTCGGCGCAAGGTTGGCGATGTCTATCCCCTTTTCGCGAGCGGTGACCTGCCCCTGCCCCTTGCGGGTCAAGGTATAGCTTGAAAGTCGGGCGGCTGTCCGACCCTCTAAAAGGTCGGTAAGGTCGATCTCGAACGCGAGGGCGCATTTGTGGATAAACGTAAACGGAAGGTCGGCCTCGGCGTTTTCGTATTCAAGATACTCCGCCTCGGTAACTTCGGTCTTTTCGGCCATTTCCGCCGTGCTCCAGCCCATGATCTCGCGCATTTCGCGGATCCTCGCCGCCATCTCGTAAAGTCGGGTTTCAGCGGTGTTAGTGCTCATAAAAACTCCCCTTTGTCATAAAGAATAATTGAAATAAAAGAAATCCCGCCTCAAATTTCTTTGAGACGAGACATAACAACTTTGTCATGTACCCGCGGTACCACTCAAATTGCGGGGAACCCCGCCGCTCATAGCTCTAAAATATAAAGCTTTCTGCTGTAACGCGCAGACGCGGAAGGCGCCTACTCCGCTTTCGCGGCTCGGACCTTCGGCTCGGAAGTGATGTGATATGCTTTGGCGCCTATCGGGCTTACACCCACCCCGATTCTCTGTAAAGCGCGGAATAAAGCGATCCGTCTTCGTCGTTGCCTTTAAATTTTTCGTTATTATATCACCGCGCGGCGGCTTTGTCAACCGCTTTTTCAAAAAAATTTCGCCGAAAATATCTCGCTCTTAAAAGCCGAAATCATACGATTTATCAAAAAACCTTGTTAAAACGGATTGACAGCGGGGCTGCGAGAGTGTAAAATATCAACAAGAACATTAAAGGAGGAATTTTATGTCAACCTTAAAAATGACGATCGACAAAACCAACAGAATATCAAAAATCAATAAAGAAATTTACGGCCACTTCACCGAGCACCTCGGCCGCTGCATATACGGCGGAATCTACGTCGGCGAAGACTCGCCCATTCCCAACACAAGGGGGATAAGAAACGACGTAGTCGAGGCGCTTAAGGCGATAAAACTTCCCGTCTGCCGCTGGCCGGGCGGCTGCTTTGCCGATACATACCACTGGCGCGACGGCATCGGCCCGAAAGAAAGCAGAAAAAAGATAGTAAATATCCACTGGGGCGGAGTCACCGAGGACAACTCCTTCGGCACCCATGAATTTTTGGATTTCTGCGAGCAGGTCGGCTGCGAGGCTTACGTTGCGGTAAACGTAGGCTCCGGAACGGTTCAGGAGGCCGCGGAGTGGCTTGAATACATGACCTCGGCGAACGAGAGCCCGATGACCGAGCTTAGAAAGAAAAACGGCCGCGAAAAGCCGTGGAAAGTCAAGTACGTCGGAATCGGCAACGAAAACTGGGGCTGCGGCGGCGAGATGAACGCCGACTACTATTCAAGCCTCTATAAACAGTTCCACTGCTTTGTTCGCGGCGCCGAGCAGCAGATCGCCTGCGGCCCTAACTCGAACGACGTCAACTGGACGGATACGATGATGAAAAACGTCGGCCCGTGGCAGATGCAGGGGCTTTCGCTCCACCACTATACCGTCCCGACGAATCAGTGGCAGCACAAGGGCGATTCGGTGAAATTCGACGAGGAAGAATACTACAACACCTTGCAGCACACTTGGTTTATGGAGAGGATCCTCAAAGGCCAAGAGGGCATAATGCAGCGCTATGACAACGACAAGAAGATCGGCCTTATAGTCGACGAATGGGGAATCTGGACCGACGTTTTAGAGGGCACCAACCCCGGGTTCTTATATCAGCAGAACACCATGCGCGATGCTGTTTTGGCCTCGATAAACCTCAACCTCTTCAACCAACATTCCGCAAGGGTCAAGATGGCGAACATCGCCCAGATGGTAAACGTTTTGCAGGCGATAATATTGACCGAGGGCGAAAAGATGATCAAGACCCCGACATATCACGTCTTCGATATGTATAAAGATCATATGGAGGCCGACCTCGTATATTCGAGCTGCGAGAATGTCGAGCTTGAAGCGAAAGACGGCAAATTCCCCGCGATCTCGCAGTCCGTCTCGGTCGACGCGGAGGGAAAGATGCACATAACCGTCTCGAACGCCTCGCTCTGCGAAGACTTCGACATCGACTGCGCTATCCCGCGCGCCGAATATAAAAGCGCCTCCGCGAAGATCCTCACGGCGAAGTACGACGCCCTCAACGACTTCGACCGCCCCGACGCGGTTTCGCCGAAGGATTACGCCGTAAGTCTTAGCGGCGAAAAGCTCTGCTTTAAGCTTCCGGCCTGCTCGGTCGTCTCGATCGAGCTATGCTGATCGAGGGCAAACCGATCTGCAAGCGCTGCCTTTTGCTCGATATCGACCCGGACGGGCTCTATAAAAAGGTCGGCGAGCTTATTTCGCTGATACCCGAGGACACCAAAACGCCCGACGGCGAATACTCGCGACGGCTTGAGATCTGCAAAAGCTGCAAAAATCTCGAAAACGGCATTTGCAGAGAGTGCGGCTGCTTTGTCGAGCTTCGGGCGGCGACCAAAAAGAACTATTGCCCGAGCGCAGAACACTTTTGGGCGGAAATTGAATAGAACAAAATCCTCCCGGCCGCAAACCGGGAGGAAGTTTTTATATTTTTCAGAAATTTTCAGAAGTCTCCGCCGTCGAATCTGTCCTTGTCGTCCTCGACTATCACGGTGCCGTCCGGCATTTCGGGAATGATGAGCGCGCAGATTATGTAGGCCAAAATCCCGGTCCCGAAGCAAAGGATAAGTATCGCCCAGACCACGCGGACTATCGTCGGGTCGATGTTGAAAAACTCGGCGATCCCGGCGCACACCCCGGCGATAACGCGGTTAGTTCTTGATTTATAAAGCTTTTTGGTCGCCATAATATACCTTCCTTTCGCAGCTGAAAAAATCACTTCGTAATATACTATATCACAAATTTCCCGCCTTGTAAAGCCTCGGCCGGGGTTTATTTTATCGCCGGATTGACATTTTTCGCGAAACGTGGTAGAATTAGCGTTGCAGAGAGCCGTGGGCGGCTCGCCTCCCTAACCTAAAACGAAAGGGGGGATGCTTTGTGGAAGAATACTTATTTTTCTGCTTGTTACTTATTCTTGTAATTGAGCTTTTAGATAGATTTTACCCAAAGAAATAACCGCCCTGCTCTCCAAAGCGACGGTTATTTCTTATAATCTTTAACTTTAGGCGAGCCGTTCGGCTCTCTACGATTATGATATCACAATACTTTCGATTTGTCAAGTATAAAATAAATATTCCCCCGCCTTGTCAAGCCTCGGCGGGGGTTTATTTTATCGCCGGATTGACATTTTTCGCGAAATGTGGTAAAATTAGCGTTGCAGAGAGCCGTGGGCGGCTCGCCCTCCTTAGGAAAGGAGGGGATGCTTTGTGGAAGAATACTTATTTTTCTGCTTGTTACTTATTCTTGTAATTGAGCTTTTAGATAGATTTTACCCAAAGAAATAACCGCCCTGCTCTCCAAAGCGACGGTTATTTCTTATAATCTTTAACTTTAGGCGAGCCGTTCGGCTCTCTACGATTATGATATCACAATACTTTCGATTTGTCAAGTATAAAATAAATATTCCCCCGCCTTGTCAAGCCTCGGCGGGGGTTTATTTTATCGCCGGATTGACATTTTTCGCGAAACGTGGTAGAATTAGCGTTGCAGAGAGCCGTGGGCGGCTCGCCTCCCTAACCTAAAACGAAAGGGGGGATGCTTTGTGGAAGAATACTTATTTTTCTGCTTGTTACTTATTCTTGTAATTGAGCTTTTAGATAGATTTTACCCAAAGAAATAACCGCCCTACTCGTCCAAAAGCGGCGGTTATTCTAACTGTAGCATAGGCGAGCCGTTCGGCTCTCTGCTATTATGATACCACAACTCTTGCAATTTGTCAAGTGTAAAATAAAAAAGTAACCGCCAGAGCTTGCTAAATCGGGCGATTACTTTTTTGTAATTAAACTATTTATGCCGAGCCGTTCGGCTCTCTGCCATTATGATACCACAACTTTCACGATTTGTCAAGCGTAAAATACAATAATCTCAAAGCTCCGCGGAAATGCAAATCAATTTTTCGGCGGGGCTTTCATTCTGCAAAGCCAGGCTATAAGTATCGCGCCGACGGAATTTCCGAAGATTACCGCGATTATAAACCCGAGGTAGGCGAAGTCGATCATTCCCGCGAGGGCGAAATAGAACATATCGGCGATTGAGTGCTCGAACCCCGAGAGAATGAAGACCGGTATGCAGAAGACTATTCCGGCGATGCTGTTTTTCGAGCGATAGATCTTCACCGCGACGTACATCAACATTCCGCAGAAGCAGCCGAGCACGAAGGACCGCAGTATCCCGTTGTCAAGCCTTACGGCGCAGGCCTCCTGCGCTTTTTCTATGATCGCCGGGCGGGCGAACCTTATCGCGTAGCCGCCGAATGAAGCGCCGACGAAATTCGCCAAAAGGCCGACGAAAAGCCTTAGCGCTGTCTTTTTCTCGAAGGATTCGGCCACGAAGCCGATCTTTCCGGTATACAAAAACAGGTCGAGCATACAAATAGAGAGCAGCGCGACCGAAAACAGGACTGCGCCGAGCGCCCTGTCTTCAACGCTTAAAAGAACCGTTCCCCCGATGGCGATAAGAAGCCCCGAGGCGATTCCCCCGAAGATTTCGGGGAAGAGTGATTTCAGTGTTTTCATTGTTTTCCCTTTCGCCGAGCGATCAGCCGTTCAGCATCTTATAAAGTCTTTCCATCGCTTCCTCGGTCTTCTCATGGGTCGAGAACGAGGTCAGGCGGAAGTATCCCTTTCCGTTTACGCCGAAGCCCTCTCCCGGGGTCCCGACCACTCCGGCTTCTTTTAAGAGCTTGTCGAAGAACTCCCACGAGCCCATTCCGCCCGGGCATTTAAGCCATATGTAGGGCGAATTTTTTCCGCCGAAGTATTTTATTCCGCACCTTTCGAGGCCGGACATCAAAATTTTTGCGTTTTGCTGATAATAGGCGATGTTTTCGCGGATCTGGCGCTGCCCCTCGTCGGTGAATACCGCCTCGGCCGCGCGCTGAATGACATAGGCCACGCCGTTGAACTTTGTGGTCTGCCTTCTAAGCCACATCGCGTTAAGGTCGCCGTCGGCCTTTAAGGTCTTCGGAACTATCGTATAGCCGCACCTTGTGCCGGTGAAGCCGGCGGTTTTAGACAGCGAGCAGAACTCGATAACGCAGTCCCTTGCGCCGTCGATTTCGTAGGCGGAATGAGGGACGTCCGGGTCGGTGACGAATGCCTCGTAGGCGGAGTCGAGAAGAATTATCGCGCCCTGCGCCTTTGCGTAGTCGACCCATTCTTTAAGCTGCGCCCTCGTATATGCCGCGCCGGTGGGGTTGTTGGGGGTGCAGAGGTAGATTATGTCCGCCTTGACGCTCGGGTCGGGCATCGGCAAAAAGCCGTTTTCTTCGGTAGCGTCGGCATAGATTATCCTGCGGCCGGCCATAACGTTTGTGTCGACGTAGACGGGGTATACCGGGTCGGTGACCAAAACGGTGTTGTCCGAATCGAAGAGGTCCAAGATGTTCCCGAGGTCGCTCTTCGCGCCGTCCGAAACGAAAATCTCCCAATAATCGAGGTCTACCCCGAACTTTTTGTAATACCCCTTTATCGCGTTGATGAGAAAATCGTAGCCGTTGTCGTCGACGTAGCCCCTAAAAGTCTCTTTCTTGCCCATTTCGTCGGCGGCCTTGCGCATAGCCTCGACTACCGCGGGCGCGAGCGGCAAGGTCACGTCGCCGATGCCCATTTTGATAATGTCGGCCCCCGGGTTAGCGCTCGTATATTCGCGAAGGCGATGGGCTATCTCGATGAAGAGGTAGCTTTTTTTGACGTTTTCGTAGTTGCGGTTTATTTTCATAGCGATTTCCTTTCTATATCTTGACTTCGCCCTCGAACGCGATCTCGGCCGGGCCGGTCATGGTTATATTGTAATCCTCGGCGCAGACTATTTCAAGGTCCCCCCCGGAAAGCTTTACCGTTATCTTTTCGTTAAAGGGGGATATCCCGCATTTTACCGCCGCCGCAGCGACCGCGCATGCGCCGGTTCCGCAGGCGAGAGTTTCGCCGCTTCCCCTCTCCCATACCCTCATGCAAAGGGTATGCGGGTCTTTTATGTTCACGAACTCGGTATTTACCCTGTCCGGAAAGATCGGGCTGTTCTCAAATTCCGGGCCTATGCGCTCCAAATCAAGGGAACTTATCTCTTTATCGGTAAAAACAACGCAGTGTGGGTTTCCCATAGAAACGGCGGTAGCGCGCCATTCGTCGCCGGCCAAAGAAAGCGGAGAATCTATCATCTCTTCGCCGTTGAAGACCGCGGGGACCTTTTTTGCGGAAAATTCCGCCTTTCCCATATCCACGGTGACGGTTTTTACCTCGCCGTTGTCGACGTGCAGCCGCAGGGTTTTTATCCCCGAGAGGGTTTCAAGTGTGACCGTAGTTTTGTCGGTAAGCCCTTTGTCGTATACGAACTTTCCGACGCATCTTGCGCCGTTGCCGCACATCTTCCCCTCGCTGCCGTCGGCGTTGAACATTCTCATCTTAAAGTCGGCGACTTCGGACGGGCAGATGAGGATTATCCCATCGCCGCCGATCGAGCGCCTGCGATCCGAAAGCCTGATTGAAAGGGCGTTCGGGTCTTCGATATGCTCTTTAAAGCAGTCGATATATACATAGTCGTTGGCTATGCCGTGCATTTTTGTGAATTTCATTCTCTTCCTCCTCGGTTCGCCGCGATCGGCGTTCTGCCGGCGCCGCCCTGCCCGCGCTTCGCGCGGGCCCCCGCCCCCGCAGGGGGCGGGGGCGAAAAGCCGAAGGCTTTTCGTCAGCGGCGCCCCGGCAATCGCGCAAATTTAAATTATGTCGTTTAAAATAAGGTCGTCAAGGCTTTCGCGCCGAACCGCGAGGCGGTCTTTTCCGCCGTCGACCAAAACAATCGGCGGACGCGGGATTCGGTTGTAGTTTGAAGCCATCGAATAGTTATACGCCCCGGTGGTCAAAACCGCCACCAAGTCTCCCCTTTCGATACTCTCGGGGAATTTCACCTCGGGCTGGATTATATCCCCCGATTCGCAGCAGCGGCCGACGAGATCGGCGACGAGGTTAGCGGGCTCTTCGGGCTTGTTCGCGGTCAGAACGGTGTATTTCGATCCGTAGAGCGCATAGCGCGGGTTGTCTGTCATTCCGCCGTCGACCGAGACGTAGTTTTTATAGCCGGTTATCTTTTTAACCGAGCCGACGGTATAAACGGTGATTCCCGCGTCGGCGACTATGCTCCGCCCGGGCTCCAATCTAAGCGACGGCGCGCTGATTTCAAGCTCCTTCGCCTTTTTTAAGATATATTCCGCAACGCTCGCGATATTCTCTTCGATGTCGATCTCGCCCTGGCCGTCGTAGTATTTTACTCCGTAGCCGCCGCCGAGGTCGAGTATCTTTATTTCAAATCCGCAGACCTTTTTGATCTCTGCCGCGAAGCCGAGCATAACCGCTGCGGCCTTAAAGAACACCTCCGAGTCGAAAACCATCGACCCGACATGGCAGTGTATTCCCTCAAGCTCGAGGTTTTTCTTTGAAAGCGCGAGCTTTACGGCCTCAATCGCCTGGCCTGTCTCTATCGCCACGCCGAATTTAGAGTCCACCTTTCCGGTCGCGACTTCGGCGTAGGTGTGGGGGTCTATCCCCGGGGTGACCCTTAGAAGAATTTTTTGTCTGACTCCGCGCTTCCCCGCGATTTTGTCGAGAGCTTCAATCTCTTCAAAATTGTCGCAGACGAAGTACCCGACCCCGCAGTCGAGCGCGAAATTTATGTCTTCGTCGGTTTTGTTGTTTCCCTGAAAATATGCCCGCTCCATAGGGAAACCCGCCTTTTTCGCGGTATAAATTTCCCCCGAAGAGACGACGTCCGCGCCGAGGCCCTCTTCGGCGATGATCTTGTAAATTCCGGCGAACGAACAGGCCTTTGAGGCGTATATCGCCGAAGAGCCGGGCAGCCCGCAGGAATCGAGCGCGGACTTATATTTTCTGCAATTTTCGCGAATTTTGCGTTCGTCGGCAAGATAGAGCGGAGTGCCGTATTTTTCGGCGAGATTTAAAACCCTCGCCCCGCCGAAGCAAAGCTCTCCGTCCTTAATTTCGATATTGTCGTAAAGCATTAACAAATCTCCTTTTCGGGTCGGATAAGACCCTGCTCCTTCATAAGCTTAAAGAGCTTTTCTTTGTGCTCCGGCTCGATTTCGGTGAGCGGCAGCCTAAGCTCGTTTTCGCCGTAGCCCATAGCGGCCATCGCGGCCTTTGCGGGTATCGGGTTGACTTCGGAAAACAGGGCGTTTATCAGCGGGAGATATTTAAGTTGTGCCTTTAAAGCGTCGTCGAATCTGCCCTCGAAGAAGTCGCGGCAGATCTTTTCGGTCTCTGCCGGCATAAGGTTTGAAAGAACCGAGATAACGCCCTTTCCGCCGAGCGAGAGAACCGGAAGGATCTGGTCGTCGTTGCCGCTGTATATGTCGAGGTCGTCGCCGCAAAGCTGCGCGATCTCTGCCACCTGCGAGATATTTCCGCTCGCCTCTTTTATCCCCGCGATGTTTTCGTGTTGAGACAGAATCTTCGCGGTCGCGGGGGCGATGTTGCAGCCGGTGCGAGAAGGAACGTTATAAAGTATGACGGGCTTCGCGCTTATGTCCGCGACGGCGGTAAAGCTTTCGATAAGGCCCTTTTGGGTCGCTTTATTGTAATAAGGGGTGACCAAAAGCATGGCGTCGGCGCCGGCGTCGCAGGCGAATTTGGTCAAATCTATTGCGTAGGCGGTGTCGTTCGAGCCGGTCCCGGCGATGATCGGAACCCTTCCGGCCGCCTTTTCGACGCAAAACCTGATGACCTCGCGGTGCTCCGAGTCGGTAAGGGTCGAGCCCTCGCCGGTAGTCCCCGCGGCGACTATCGCGCTTATGCCGGAGGATATCTGCCATTCGATAAGTCTGCCGAACGCCTCGTAATCTACCTTGCCGTTTTTAAACGGAGTTATGATGGCGGTTGCCGCGCCCTTAAAAACTGTCTTGTGCATAAAAATTTCCTTTCGTGAAAAATAACCGCGGAGACTGATAACAGACCCCGCAGCAACATCATAAAGATGAAATTATTGCGATAGCCCTCCGCATCGACTGCGACAGCGCAAAGGCTGTTAATCCGTTGCGCCGAATCATTTCTTTGCCGCGAAATGTTCTCGGCGGCGGCCCCTTTCGGCGGAACGGTATCGGCATACCTTTTTATGCCCCGCCTACTGATGGCGCGCCGCGCCTCTATCAGTATTGCATTATATATAGCACAAAGATAAAGGTTTGTCAAGGGGGAGGAAAAGGAAATAGGATAAGAGAGGGCGGTTTCTGTTGCATGCTCACAGGGCTTATCTTAAAAACGAGATGTGAGCCAGATCGGTGGACACGAGTAAAAGGAACTCGACTGCGACGAGTGCTATTTCTATTGCACGCCCACTGGGTTCATGCTTAAAAGCAAAGCATATTCCCGCCCATAGGCCGCGACCCCACTCGTAAAAGGTATTCGCTACGCTCATACTATTTTAGACGCCCACCCCCTGCCCCCTCCCGCGGGGAGGGGGCATTTCTATCAAACATGGTGTTAAATCAAAAATAATGTACATTCCCGCCCGCCGGCCCGCGCGTAAAAGGTATACCCGCGAACTCGCTAACCGCTCGTTCGGGGGTATGCTATTTTAGTCACCTCTCCCCCCGCCCCCTCCCCTCGAGGGGCGGGGGCTTTGCTTTTTCATACTTTCGCTCAAAGCCTTACGGGGGTGGGATGACTTTAGATAGTATGAGCGTAGCGAATTCCTTTTTACAGGGGGGGACAGCGGCCTTTTGGGGTGGGGATCGCCTCTTGACGTCTATCTAAAGTATGACGGTGTGCCTAAAAACTGCCCTCTGCGCAGTCGAGTTCCTTTAGACAAGGCGCGGCCGGCGGGCGGGAAACGCAATTATAATTTAACACATAGATAATTGGGGCAAATATATTCTCAATGCCGGTTCCTTGCTCCCCGCTCCTTCACCTTACTTTTAGCCCCCTAAATCTCATTTTCCCTCCCCTCCCCAAAATATATAAAAAAGCGCCTCCCTTTGCCCCTCTTCCGCAAGAAACCAAACCCGCATAATCTAACTCAAAGCCGCCAACTTCTGTGTTGGCGGCTCTTGCATTACATACAGTAGTGCGTGCGAGCCGCCGCCTTGAATTTGGCGGCTCTGCGCGATTATGCGGCGCTTTGCGGTGCCCGCAGGGCACCTTTGTTTCCTTACGTCAGAGGGGCTTTATGGGCTGCGCTCTTTCATTCATTATTAAATCGACTTTTCTTATTTCCAATGCTCCAGCGCGGCGCGGGCGACCGCCCAGAACGCGGGCTTTATCGTAAGGTCGCGGTCGACGAGCATGGCGGCGTTTCTTCTCAAATGCGGGGTGGTGTTAAGCCAAGAGTTCTCGTCGTCGGTGCCCCAGAACACTATCGCGTCGATCTTGCCCTCGTCGACAAAGTCGAGGAACATGTCGATAAGCTCGTAGTATTTGTCGGCCTGCTGCGCAAATTCCTCCTCGCTCCAAACATAGAAGGTTCCGTTCGAGTTCGCGCCGACGAACATGTTCATATCAAGTTCGGTGATCTGAACCCTGAAGTTGCCCTTGTATTCGGGGAAACATTCGTCGTAGATCTCCGAAAGGCTTGCGATTTTCTCGATGCAGCTGCGGTATTTTTCGACATTGCAGTCTACCGAAATGTGAGACTGGAAGCCGACGCCGTCGATCCTTACGCCCTTTCTCAACATTCTTTCGACCATGTCGTACATCGCGTTGACTTTAGAATCCTGCCACTCAAGGTTGAAGTCGTTGATCATAAGAACCAAGTCTTCTCCGCCGACTTCGCGTGCCTTGTTAAACGCAATCTCGACATAGTCGTCGGCATAGCCGTTGCCGTCGACGTCGCCGATGATCTCGGCCCAGTACGAGTCGTCTTTGACCTGGCGGATGCCGGAATCGTTCAAAACCTCGTTGCAAACGTCCCAGATCTTGATGTTGTCCTTAAAGTGGGTCATAAGCTCGGTGATATAGGTCTCAAGCCGCTCGGTAAGCTGCTCGCGGGTCGCGAGAGTTCCGTTGTTGTAGCAGTCCTGAAGCGAAGACTGATCGTTCGGGTCGGCCTTAAACCACCATTGCGGGACCTGCGAGTGCCATACGATGGTGTGGCCCCTAAGCTCGGCCCCGGCGGCCTTTCCGGCGGCGACAAGCCTGTCTCCGTCGTCGAAGTTATAGGTGTCCGGCGCGGGGTTGCAGTGGTCCGACTTCAATTCGTTGCCCAAAACGAACATATTGTAGTGCTTTAAAATGCTTTTGGTGATGTTGGCCTCGGCGTTGTCGGTCTCGGCGGTAAGGTCGACGTCCTTGGCGTCTAAAAGCGAGATCTGATTAGCGCCGAACGCCACGCCGATATTGACCTTCCCCTCGAAGTATTTATAGAGCGCGGGAACGCCGTAGTCCGAGATCAAAAGGCTTCGGTCGCCCGACATCGAGTTGAGCTCGTCGAGGGTGTAGGTAAGGGTTTGGTCGGTAAGCTCGGTTTTATAGTCGACCGGCTCGGAAGAACCGCAGGCGCAAAGCCCCAGGGCCATCGACAAAACCAAAATTAAAGATAATATCCTTTTCATAACTCCTCCGTAAAACTAAAAAATATATGCTATGATTTTACCACAGTTCGCCGCCGTTTTGAAGTGGGATTTCAAACAATAAACTTTCGACCGCTTTGTGCAGTTTGACGGTTTCAACGGCTAAATTTTTTACACAAAGGCGCAATTTTTTGTTGAATCAGACAAAACAGCGGAATTGTCTATTTACAATCGCGAGGTATTATTATATAATGACTCTATAAAGATTTTCGGGGTGGTTTTATGAGCGAAAGCAAAAAGGCGGTGCGCAGCTTTGTTTTAAGCATAGCGATAGGCCAGGCGGCGTATATCCCGCTCGTTTGCTTGGGCTTTCTGATCGCCGGAAGGCTTTCTTTAAGCGTGTTTGCCGGCGCGGTATACGGCTCGGCCGCGATGATTTTATACTACTTCCTCTTCGCGAACGCTACCGCCAAGGCAGCGGAAGATCAAGACCCCGCCGCCGCAAAAAAGAGAATACAGGCGGCTTACAGCTTAAGAATGTTTCTTTTGGTGGTATTGATCGGCCTCGGGCTGTTTTTCTCGACCGACTACTCGCCCGTAAAAATTTTCCACTGGCTTCCGATAATAATTTCTATGATAGTTCCGCGAATAACGATAGCGGTATGGCAGATTTTAAACGCAAAAAAGGCTGACGCCGAAGAAAAGGAGGGCGATTGAGATGGAAATAGAAGTAACCGGCGCGAAGATACTTTTAGAGCTTCCGTTCGGTATCACCATCACCGAAACGCAGGTGAATATGTGGATAGTCATGCTCGGGATAGCGCTGGTCTGCATATGGCTCACCCGCGGGCTTAAAGTAAGGCCGACCTCGAAGCGCCAGATAATCGCCGAATACCTCGTCAAGACGGCCGAAAACTTCGTCACCTCAAACATGGGCAAAAAATGGAAGTGGTTCGCGCCGTATATCGCCGCGCTGTTTTCTTTGGCGATGTTCTGCTCGCTCTCTTCTCTGCTCGGAATGTATCCGCCGACCTCGGACCTAAACACCACCGCCGGCTGGGCGATAATGACGTTTGTGATGATAACTTTCTACAAGATAAAGACAAACGGGCCTTTGGGCTACGCAAAAAGCCTTACCGAGCCGATATTCATCATGACCCCGATGAACATTCTCGGCGAATTCGCCACTCCCCTTTCGATGGCGTTCCGTATGTTCGGAAACGTCGCCTCGGGGACGGTAGTCTCGGCGCTCGTCTACGCCGCGCTCTCCGTCGCCAACAACGCGCTCTTCGGGTGGCTTCCGGGGATATTGGGAGAGATGGGGCAAAAGCTCCCGATCCTCCAGCTCGGCGTCCCCGCAATTCTTTCGCTCTATTTCGACGTCTTCAGCGGCGTTTTACAGGCGTTTATATTCTGCATGCTCACAATGCTCTATATCGCCTCGGCCGCCGAGCCTTCGGATTAGAAATACATTAAAAAGTCGATAATTACCGTCAATTATTGAAAGGAAGGTATTTTTATGGAAATATTGTCACTTATCATCGCCGCCACCGCCGACGCTTCGGCCGCCAACGGCAGCGTTATGGCGAGGGCCCTCGTTTTGATGGGCTGCGCGATCGGCGCGGGGCTTGCGCTTATCGCGGGTATCGGCCCGGGTATCGGCGAAGGTTTCGCAGTCGGCAAGGCCTGCGAAGCGATCGCCCGCCAGCCCGAGCAAAAAGGCAGCGTTACCACCACCATGCTGATGGGCTGCGCGGTAGCCGAAACCACCGGTCTTTACGGCTTTATCATCGGCCTGCTGCTTATATTCCTCGCTCCCGGCCTCTTCTTAAGAAGACTCGAGGGCTGATAAAAGAAAGGGCATAGTATCATGGTTACAATGGCGGGAACGCTTGATTTTCTCTCCGTAAACGTCTGGCATATCCTTATGGCGATAGGAAACCTTCTGATACTCGTTCTGATACTCAAAAAGTTCCTGTTTAAGCCTGTTCAGAAGATTCTTAAACAGCGCGAGGAAGAGATCGGCAAGGCTTATTCCGACGCCGACAAGGCCCTATCCGAGGCCGAAGCCGAAAAAGAGCTTTATCTTAAAAAGCTCGACGACGCCAAGTCCGAGGCAGACTCGATGATCAAAACCGCGAGCGAGCGCGCCAAGGCCGAATCGGCCGAGATCATTTCCGGCGCGAAGGCAGAGGCCGAGCGCAGGCGCAGAAACGCCGACGAAGACATCGAGCTCGCTAAGAAAAAGGCCGCCGACGAAATGCGAGACTCTATTTCGGAGATGGTTATTTCTCTCGCCGAGCAGGTGGTAGAGAAAGAGATCGACCCGAAGGCGCACGCTTCGCTTATCGACGGCGCGATAGAAAGCCTCGGTGAAGAATAATGGCCAAGGATTTTTCTCATGAATACGGCGCGGCGATATACGCACTTGCGAGCGAAGAGCGCAACGCCGAAGCGGTTTTTAACGATTTTCGCGACGTAAGCGCGGCATTTGAAAGAAACCCGGAGTTTGTCCGCCTTCTTTCAAACCCGAGGCTTAGCGCAAGCGAGCGCGCCGAAACCGTCGGAAGCGTTTTTGAAGGTAAGATAGACAAAAATCTCTTGAACGCCCTTAAGATCCTCGCCGAAAAGCGCCGCTGCGGCTCGGTCTGCAAATGCTTCGAGGTTTATAAAAAGCTCTACTGCGAAGAGGCCGGAATCCTCCCGGTTACCGCTACCTCGGCGGTAGATTTGAGCGAAGACCAAAAGCGCAGACTCATCGAAAAGCTTAAGGCGAAGACCGGCAAAGAGATCCTTTTAACCTGCAAGACCGACCCCGCATGCGTCGGCGGAATCCGCCTCGAATACGGCGGAAAGCGCTATGACGCAAGCGTTCGCGGGCGGCTCGCCGCTTTGGGGCGCTCGATAAAAAATTCGGACTGATTGGAGAGTATCTATGAACATTGACGATATCAGCAGTCTGATAAAGACTCAAATAAAAAACTACGACAAAAAGGCGGAGCTTTCCGAGACCGGCAGCGTTATAACCGTCGGCGACGGTATCGCTTCGGTCTATGGGCTTGACAACTGCCTTTCAAACGAGCTTGTCGAATTCTCGAACGGCACCTACGGAATGGCGCTTAACCTTGAAGAGGACTCCGTCTCGGTGGTCATGCTCGGCTCCGACGTCGGCATCCGCGAGGGGGACGTAGTCAAGCGCACCGGCTCGGTCGTTTCGGTGCCGGTCGGAAAGGGCCTTATAGGAAGAGTAGTCAACGCGCTCGGCCAGCCGATAGACGGCAAGGGCCCTATTGAGAGCGAGGCTTTTCTTCCGATAGAGCAAAAGGCGACCGGGATCATCGAAAGAAAGTCGGTAAGCGTACCGCTTCAGACCGGAATCAAGGCCATCGACTCGATGATACCGATAGGCCGCGGCCAGCGCGAACTTATCATCGGAGACAGGCAGACCGGCAAGACCGTCATCGCGACCGACACAATAATCAACCAAAAGGGCAAAAACTGCATTTGCATCTACGTCGCCATCGGGCAGAAAAACTCGACCGTCGCCCAGCTTGTTGAAACTCTTTCGCGAGCGGGCGCGATGGACTACACGATAGTCGTAAGCTCTACCGCGAGCGAGCTCGCGACCCTTCAATATATCGCCCCGTACGCGGGCTGCACTATGGGCGAATACTTCATGAAACAGGGGCTCGACGCGCTCATCATCTATGACGACCTTTCAAAGCACGCGGTCGCTTACAGAACGATGTCGCTTCTTATCCGCCGCCCGCCGGGAAGAGAAGCCTATCCGGGCGACGTATTCTACCTTCATTCAAGACTTCTTGAGAGGGCCGCAAGGCTTTCACCCGAGTCCGGGGGCGGCTCGCTTACCGCCCTGCCGATAATCGAGACCCAGGCGGGCGACGTTTCGGCTTATATCCCGACAAACGTCATCTCGATCACCGACGGCCAGATATTCCTTGAGACCGAGATGTTCAACTCCGGCATCATGCCGGCCGTAAACCCGGGTATTTCGGTATCGCGCGTCGGCGGCGCGGCGCAGCTTAAGGCGATGAAGCAGGTTTCGGGAACGCTGAAGCTGCTGTATTCGCAGTATCGCGAGCTTCAAAGCTTTGCGCAGTTCGGCTCTGACCTCGATAAAGACACCAAAGAGCGCCTCGCGCAGGGCGAGAGGATAGTAGAGGTCTTAAAACAGGACCGCAACTCGCCGGTAGACGTCGAGCTTCAGGTCTGCATCATCTTCGCGGTGGTAAATAACTTCCTCCGCGACGTAGATGTATCTAAAGTCAAAGAATACGAAAAGGGCCTTTACTTTGAGATGAATTCCTATCACCGCGACCTTTTGGATTATATCGCGGGGGGCGGAAGCCTTGACGACGAGCACAAGGCCGCCCTTTCAAAGGCGGTAGAGGAATATACCGCAAAATTCACCGGCAAATGATCGATATTTCGGATAAAGAAAGGGGGGCGCGGCAATGGCTTCGATGAAGGAAATAAATTTAAGAATCAAATCCATCTCGGGCACTCGGCAGATCACCAAGGCGATGGAGCTTGTCGCTATATCGAAGCTTGCTAAAGCGCGCGAGCGGATCGACCGCATAAGGCCCTTTTATACCGAGCTTTATTCCGCTCTTTCGGACGTTTCGGCGGCGGTCTCTCCCCTCGATTCGGGCTATTGCGCCGCAAGAGAGGTCAAGAAAACCTGCCTCGTGGTCATCGCGGGGGACAGGGGGCTTGCCGGGGGGTATAACTCTAACGTCTTCAAATTCGCCGAAGAGCTTATCGGCGACAAAAACGTCTGCGTTCTTCCGATAGGCAAGCGCTCGCTCGAACACTTCGAGCGCCGCGGGTACGAGATCATATCCGACGACTTCGCGAGCGTCGAAGACATCGACGTCGGCGACTGTTATGAGATCTCCCGCCTTTTGTGCGGAATGTATTTAGAGGGCGGGTTCGACGAGCTTTTGTGCGTATACACAAACTTCGTGACGATGCTCGGCCAAGAGCCCGCACAACTTAAGCTTCTCCCCCTCGATAAAGAGCTTCTTTCGGACGGTTCCGAGGCCAAGTATACCCTTGTAGAGCCCGGGGCCGGCGCGGTCTTCAATTCGATTATACCCGACACCGTTTCGGGGCTTATCTGGGGCGCGGTATGCGAAAGCTTCGCCTCCGAGCTTGCCTCGCGAAGAACCGCGATGGAAAGCGCGACCTCTAACGCCGACGACATCATCGCCGATCTGCGGCTTAAATACAATAAGGCGAGAAAGAGCTCGATAACCCAGCAGATCACCGAGATAGTCTCGGGCGCTCAGGCAGAGCAATAAGGTTTTGAAAGGAATGGTCAAAACTATGGCAAATAAATCAAACAAGGGCGTCGTAACCCAGATAATCGGGCCGGTTTTGGATATTCGGTTTGAAGACGGCTGCTTGCCCGACCTTAACAACGCCGTTGTCATCAACTACGGCGATAAAAAGATAACCCTCGAGGTCGCACAGCATATCGGCGACAGCGTCGCCCGCTGCATAGCGATGACCGGGACCGAGGGGCTTCCCCGCGGGATCGAGGCGATCGACACCGGAGCGCCGATTTCCGTCCCTGTCGGAAGAGAGACTTTGGGAAGGATCTTCAACCTTTTGGGCGAGTGCGTAGACAATATGCCCACGCCCGAGACCAAAGAGCGCTGGCCTATCCACCGCCCCGCCCCGGCCTTCGACGAACAGCAGTCGACGACCGAGATTTTGGAGACGGGAATAAAGGTCGTCGACCTCATCTGCCCATATGCCAAGGGCGGAAAGATCGGCCTGTTCGGCGGCGCGGGAGTAGGCAAGACGGTTCTTATCCAAGAGCTTATCAATAACGTCGCCAAAGAGCACGGCGGCCTTTCGGTATTCTCCGGCGTCGGCGAGCGCACCCGCGAAGGCAACGACCTTTACAATGAAATGAAGGAATCGGGCGTCCTCTCTAAAACCGCGCTGGTCTACGGCCAGATGAACGAGCCCCCGGGAGCGAGAATGAGAGTCGCTCTGACCGGCCTTACGATGGCGGAATATTTCCGCGACCGCGAGAACCAGGACGTTCTTCTCTTCATCGACAATATCTTCCGCTTTACCCAGGCGGGCTCGGAAGTTTCGGCGCTTTTGGGAAGAATGCCGTCGGAAGTCGGCTATCAGCCCACCCTCGCGACCGAAATGGGCGCGCTTCAAGAGAGGATCACCTCGACGAGAAACGGCTCGATAACCTCGGTCCAGGCGGTATACGTTCCGGCCGACGACCTTACCGACCCCGCGCCGGCGACGACGTTTGCGCACCTCGACGCGACCACCGTTCTTTCGCGCTCGATAGCTTCGCTCGGTATCTACCCGGCGGTAGACCCTCTCGACTCTACCTCAAGAATACTCTCGCCCGATATCGTCGGCGAGGAGCACTATAAGGTCGCAAGGGACGTTCAGAGGATACTTCAGAGATATAAAGAGCTTCAGGATATCATCGCGATAATGGGTATGGACGAACTCTCGGACGACGACAAGCTTACCGTCGCAAGGGCAAGAAAGGTCCAGCGCTTCTTATCGCAGCCGTTCACCGTCGCCGAGCAGTTTACCGGCTATATCGGAAAATACGTCCCGATAGCCGAGACTATTCGCGGATTCAAAGAGATAATCGAGGGCAAGCACGACGATCTGCCCGAGTCGGCGTTCCTCTTTGTCGGGACCATCGACGAGGCGGTAGAGCGCGCAAAGGGCGCAAAGTAGCCCGAAAGGAGAATCGCTGTGGCTGAATTTCACTTAAAGATAGTTTCGCCCGACGGCGTTTTCTTCGACGGCGAGGCAAGGCAGCTTTCGCTGCGCTCAATAGACGGCGACGTCTCGATCTTGGCGGGGCATATCCCCTATCTTACGGCCGTCGGGATCGGCGAATGTAGGGTATATCAAGGCGACGGCGAACCGAGGCGGGCGGCCTGCTGCGGCGGGCTTTTAAACGTCACCAAAGAGGGCGTATTCTTGGCGCCGACCACCTTCGAGTGGGCCGAGGATATAGACCGCGAGCGAGCCGAAGCCGCAAAGCAAAAGGCTCTTTCGAGAATAGAAGCCCCGAAAAGCGATGCCGCGAAAGAGCTTGCAAAGATAAAGCTTAAGCGAGCCGAGCTTAGAATCAAAATCGCCGAAAATTTAAAGTAAAAATAAAATCCCCCGCCGTCGCGCTTTGCGGCAGCGGGGTTTCTTTTGGTTTTGAATCAGTTTTTCATATGTACGTCGACCTGCGGCAGCGGGATGGTAAGCCCTGCGGCGGCAACGTCCGAAAGGGTGTGCTCGGAAAGATAGAATCTTGCGGGCCAATAGTCGCTTCCCTTGACGGTGACCCTTAAGGTGACCTTTACTGCGGAGTCGCCGTGAGCCGAGACGAAGACGATAGGCGCGGGGTCTTTTAAGACGTATTCGCAGCCGGCGGCGCAGTCCAAAAGCGTCTTGCGGGCAAGCTCGATGTCGCTGCCGTAGGCCAGCGAGACCTCGGTGTCTATCCCCCTGGTCTCTTTCGCCGAAAGGTTTACTACGGTAGAGGAGGACAGGACGGAGTTCGGGATATTAACGTCGCGGTTGTCGATAGTCACCAGCCTTGTATAGAACAGGCCGATGTCTTCAACGGTCCCCTCACCGACAGGGGTGCTTACATAGTCGCCGATATGGAACGGCTTGAAGATCATGATCATAACACCGCCGGCGAGGTTTGAAAGCCCGCCCTGAAGGGCAAGGCCGATAGCCAGCCCGCATGAGCCGATCGCGGCGATTATGGTCGCCGAAGGGACGCCGAGAATCTGTACGGCGATGATTATAATCAGAACGTTTAAAAGAAGCTTTATCGCGTTTAAGATAAGGGCCGCGGCGCTGCTGTCCATCTTTTGGAAGCCCTTGGTCTTTCCGAGGCGTTTTACCAAAGCCTTTGTGACCTTAAGGCCGATGAGCAGAACGATAGCGGCGCAGATTAGCGAAACCGCGAATTTAACGAGATAGTTGTTTACGAAGTTGATAACGATGTTCATAAGGTTTTCCATAATAGCTGTCAGTCCTTTCGATGATCAAAGCCCGAGGGCCGCCAAAAGCTCGTCTTTTTGTTTATAGCCGACGGAGGTCGCCGAAACCTCGCCGTTTTTAAAGCACAAAACGGTCGGTATCGCGGAGATATTGTATTTATTCGCAATGTCGCCTTCGTCGTCTACGTTAAGTTTGCAGACCTTAACGTCTGCGCGCAGGTCGGAAATCTCGTCGATTATCGGGGCCATCATACGGCAGGGGCCGCACCATTCCGCCCAAAAATCGACTATAACCGGTTTTTCGGAATTTAAAACCTCGGTCTCGAAGTTTGCGCCCGTAAGCTCAATGTGCATTTAAAATCATCCTTTCTTTTATAACATTTTTGCCCGCGAAGCAAAAAATATCCTATTTTTCTTTGTAATACAGCATGCAGTGGCAATATCCCTCGAAATCCGGGTCGGCTATCTGTTCGCGAAATTCGCGGCACATACACATAGTGTCTTCGGTCATTTCGCGGCGGCAGGGGCAATGCCCGCCTTTTTTGGCGATACCCTCGCGAATCGCGGCGACAAGCCTTTCGTCGGTATTATAGGTTATCTTCATAATCATCACCTCGCTGTAATTTTATTTTATAACACCCGCGGAAAAAAGTCAAGAGAGGGGGGTGCGGGCGACTTGTTAAAAGGTATCGCGCGGGGAGCGATGATTTTTGGGCGCAACTAAAGTGCAGCAGAGCACAGATAATTTTGTCCCGCACTCGGCCGCCCACTGTGAAAAGGTATTCGCTACGCGAATGGGGTTTACGCGGCCGGACGAAGATAAAACAGATAAATCCCGCCCGCCGACCCACGCGTAAAAGGTATACCCGCGTACCGCGGGTATACTATTTTAGCCGCCCACCCCCTGCCCCCTCCCGAGAGGAGGGGGATCCGCCCACCGGACTTGTACTTAAAAACAAGGTATGCTCCTGCCCGCCACTACCCGCTGCTAAAAGGTACTCGGCTTCGCCTCGTGCTATTTGAATCGCTCCGCCCGAGTTGGGAGACCGCCGAAAGGCGGGCTCGCAGCGACGCTGACGAAAAAGACCTTTGCTTCTTTGCAGCGGGCGTCGCTTGCACCCCACCCCCGCAAAGCTTTGAGCGAAAGTATAAAAAGCAAAGCCCCCGCCCCTCGAGGGGCGGGGACAGGGGGAGAGGTGGCTAAAAATAGCATACCCCGAACGAGCGGCGAGCGAGTTCGCGGGTATACCTTTAGGCAAGGGGACGGTGGGCGGGAATTTTCCGGATTTAACTCTTTTCGGCCGCTCAAAACGCCATTCGAGCAGCGAATACCTTTTCCGCCGCCCCCGCGCCTTGTCCTCTTTCGGCGCTCTTTTTCTTTTATTTCCCCCCTCCCCGCGGGAGGGGGCGTTCCCCACACTTAAAGACCCGCACGCACCCACGCTCAATACATACCCCCATCAAACGCACTGTCTCTTTTCAAAAGAGGCAGTGCATTATATTATTATATATTAAGTTCAAAATATCTTATATAAATTCTACTGCAAGCCTATATACACCGTCCCATGAAGTCATTCGTCTCGCTCTTCTCCAAAATGCTCCCTCACAATCTCATTCAGCTGCTCGGCAATTTCCGAAAACTCCCTATTCAGATCCAGCGTCTTTACGCTTATCTTATTCCCGCTCATGCCGTACTCGTTGTCGGGCTGTATCGCCTCGCCGGTCGCCGCATACAGAAGCATACCCGAAACGGTGTGCGGCTTGTCACCGAATTCTTTGTCACGGTTCTTGACGTAGGTGAAAATCTGATACAGATTATTCGAGTGGATCGTATGCACGTCAAACTGCTCCTTCGTCGTGTGGGCATAAAATTTCGCGTCGATAATCAGCACGTTGCTGCCCTTTGACAGGGTGATGTCGCTTTGCATGACGGGGAGCATGTCGCTCATTCCGTCGTCCAGAGCCCAATGTATCTGCGCCGCCGTTGCCTTGACCTGCGGGCATTCTTTGGCGTAGTATTCAAGGATAAATTTTTCATAAAGCAGTTCCAGCTGCCGCTCGTTTATAAAAGTCGCGAGGCAATATTCGCCCGATTCGGTCGTCTGAAACATTCCCTCAATCGCAAGCCGGCAAAGCCCTATCAGCATTCGGTACGCGCTGTTATTTCGCTGATAGCGCACTGCCTGCCACGGAATTTTCGCAGGCTCTAAGACGTCGATATCCGAGAAAAACATCATTTCTCTTTTTAAGCTGATTATATATTTCCCCTCGACGTCGGGGCATTTTATCAGCAGCGCCGCAGTAGTTTTGATAATCTGATTAAGCAAATTATTCTCGGTCAGTTCGTCGTATTCGCAGCTCACCGCCCGCTTTCGGGCAAGCTGATTTTTGATCGTTCCCGCAATATCTATCTTCCCGCGAACAGTCGTCAGGCTCTCGGTTTTGTTGACGTATTCCCTATACAAGCCCTGTTTAAGCTGCTTACCTATTCCCGCCGACAGTATCGCCGCGAAAAGATTATGTATATTATCAAACTTTTCCTTGGCGATGTTTTCATATTCGCCCTGATTCAGCGCCGAAAACGCATAGGCAAGCATATAGTAAATATTCTTAATGAATATTCCCTTTTCTTCGGTCATTTGAATACCCCGTCAAATCTGCTTTTCCATTCTTTCACCTTGTTTTCGCTGTCAAACCAGTATTCGCTGAGCGTCGGAAGAATGTCATAGTCGACTATCCTTTTGAGATTTTCATCGGTGCAGACATTCTTTTCGTTGAAGCAGAAATAGCTGTGACCAATGCAGAAACCCTCGCCGAGAGAACGGTCATTTTTAATAACTTCATTAAGCTTTTGAATCAATTCTATGAGCCTGTCAAGCTTTTCGCTGTTCTGCTCTTTCTGAAGCTTTCCGAAGCCCTCCGAATCAAATCCCGGCTTCATGTCGAAGAAGCTAAACCGCCTGCGAAGCGCATAGTCTATCATCGCAAGGCTGCGGTCGGCGGTGTTCATCATGCCGATTATATAGAGATTTTCCGGCACCGAGAACGGCATGCCGTTATATGCAAGAGTCAGCTTTTTGCCGCGGTAGTCGTTTTCGATGAGCATCAAAAGCTCGCCGAAAATTTTGCTCATACTTAAATCCAATAATTCATTTTTTCTTATTGCAAATTTCCATATTTTTAAAATTTTTCTTTAAAAGAGTATTGACAAAACATATGTTTCGTGATAATATAGTTTTAGAAAAGAACATTTGTTCTTTATTAAGAATACCATAAGCGAAAGAATATGTCAAGAGAAAGTTTTAGATTTTTTACTGTAAGGAAGTGAGATTACCGTGACATACAGAAATTTCAAAAAGACCTATGTCGCCGTCAATCTTGATGTTGGCATTGACGGCAAAATCCGTCCTCGGCTCATTCGTTGGGAGGACGGCATGGTCTATGAAGTGGACAGGGTAAAAGATGTGCGCAGAGCTGCCTCGACAAAAGTCGGCGGCTGCGGGATACGCTACACCGTTTCGGTGTGCGG
>CANQUJ010000010.1 GCA_947627005.1 uncultured Clostridia bacterium | reverse complement strand
CTCGGCATGCCGAGGGTGATAATCCAAAAATATTACTTCATTCTATATGAATTTGCGAAAAATACTTGACATTACCCACTCGGCGGAGGATATTGATGTGCTGTGCGATGAAGTGGTGGAGATGGATAGGGGGAGGGTGGAGAGGGTGAGATGACTTTCAATATAGCGAAAAAAACGAGGAAAGATGTTTATTATAGGACTGAAGCGCAGTGAGGGATGTAAAAAATATATCCCAACGGCTTGACCCTGACAATGATTCATTAAGCAGGATAAGCAAAAGCCATACCCAATTGCTCGGATATGGCTTTGTGTAAACTAATGAAATTAGTTTTGCACCCATTTTGGCAGACCGCCGCATTAATATTTTTGTATTGTAGTTTTATGCGGGGCTGCCTAAAGACCTGCTTTTTTTCAGAAAACAGAACACAGAAATCAGAAATCAGAAGTTAAGAGGAAAGAGCGGGCCTAAATCTCACAAATCCGCAAAAACAGCTTCTGTCCTCTGACAATCCGATATCTGACCTCTGAAAGGTCCGCCTATCAGTCACCTTGCCATCGAAGTTTCGGGCGAAAAGCTCTAATAAACGTCTCGAGCTCGTCTACAACAAGCCATACGGATTCTTGAAATAAAAAGATTTTTAAGATAACGGAACACCCGCGATTGACACGCTTACGCGATTGTAATATAATGTCATAAAGGGGGGCGCATGGCATGAACTTTAAAATACTCGGAATGATACTTTACGCGCTAAGCTTTGTTTACAGCCTGTTTTTGCAGGCGGTCAAATACCGTTCAAAGAACAATCCGATCCCGGAAAACGTCGGCGATATATATGACGCGGAGAGCTATAAAAAATGGCGGAACTATCACCGCGAGACCTCTCTTGCCGACCTCGTTTCGTCGATCGTCAGCTTTGTGATTTACCTGCTGCTTTTTGTTTTTGACATTCTCCCGAAGTTTGACATAGGCGGCAATCCGTACCTTTCGTCGGCGTGCTTGCTTCTGTTTGTGCTCACGCTCGACTCTCTGACCGGCGCGGTTTTCGCCTATATCTATTCGATGAAGATCGACGAAAAGTACGGCTTCAACAGAATGACCATTAAAACCTTTGTCGCAGACCAAATAAAGGGCTGGCTGATCCAAACGGTCGTTATGATCGCTCTGACGCTGCTCTTTGCCCTGCTTTATGAGAATATGGGCGACTGGATCTTGCTGCTGTTTTCCGGCATGATGATAGCGGTAGTGTTCGCGATGATTTTCCTCGCGCCCTATTTTTCAAAAATATTCAATAAATTTACCCCGCTCGGCGAAGGAGAGCTCCGGGACAAGCTCACCGCTCTTCTTGAAAAGAACGGCTATAAGGTCCGCGAGATTCAGGTTATGGACGCTTCGCGCCGTACCACCAAATCAAACGCATATTTTTCGGGGTTAGGTCGCTCGAAGACGATAGTTTTATACGACACGCTTATTTCCTCGATGACCCCCGACGAGATAGTCGCGGTGTTTGCGCATGAACTCGGCCACGGGCTTCATAAAGACACGTTCAAGAACAGCTTTATCGGGATTTTGCAGATGGTCGTGATAGTCCTGCTGACATGGCTTACCGTGCGCACTGCGGCAATATATCCGGACTTCGGCTTCGCCGGGCGCAACTACGGATTCGCGTTCGTCCTCGTCATGGTTATAGAAATGCCGGTTCTGATGCCGCTGTTTTCGCTTTTTGCAAGTTTTGTCTCGCGCAGCGCAGAATACCGCGCCGACCGCCACGCAGTTGAGGAAGGCTACGGCAAAGAGCTTATTTCCGGGCTGAAAAAGCTCGCGAAGGACAACCTTTCGGACCTGTCGCCCTCTCGGATCGAGGTCGCCCTGACCTATTCCCACCCGCCGCTTTCTTTGCGCATCGAGGCGATAGAGCGCGCTATGGGAGAGCGCGGGGCGTAGCCGGAAGATAAATCGGGATTTATTTCTCCAATTTTTCCAAGACAAACGAAAAACTGCCGTCGTTGCATTTGCCGTCCGATTCAATTATTATGTAAATTGTTTTATTGCCGGTAAAAGTTTCGGTTTTTCCGTCAACAGAACCGTTAGCTTCAAGTTCAAATAAGTTCAGAATTTCATCATTAAAATCATAGTAAACTTTTATATTTCCTTCTCCCAACGTCGCATCATAATTTATATACACCTCGTCAGCGCTTTTGTTCTTTAACTGCATTACATATGTTCCGCTAAAACTGTCAAATGAAACCGACGCTTTATTTGAGGTATTTTCCCTTACCATCAGCATAGCGCTGTAATGATTTACATATTTACTTCCGCAGGCTGATAATGTAAAACACAATACCAATGCTGCCGCTGCAATAATTACCCTTGCAAATTTTTTCATAATACATTCCTCCGAGAAATTTTGATTTTCATTATAAATATATTATACCAAATACATTCGTAAAAGTCAATTCCCCAGCGTAGTGTTGCAGGGTGGCTTCATCTCAACGTCATCGAAACAAAGAAGTAAATCATGAATAACGATTTTTTACGCTGATCCATGTCCCGAAAAATCGGGGCGCTGCCGCTCGTCGTTCAAAAAATATTTGACTTCCCGGCTCGGGACAAGGAGCTCTGTTCGGAAAAAGTCCGGATAGTACGGCACCGGAGTATCAACAGGCACCCAATGCAGGAATTCTTTCTGCCCATCCTCGGTAAAGGAGCCGCAGACAGGGGCAAAATCCGGTGGAACCTTCATGTAAAAATAGAAGGAAATCTCATAAATCAGCTTTCCCATGTTGGCGGGGGCGTCGCCGTAAAAGTAGTTTTCATGCACAAAGCCGAGCCGGTCGACCTCCATGTCCACACCGGTTTCCTCCCGCACCTCCCGCCTTACAGCCTCCTCGGCGGTCTCGCCGAACTTGATGCGTCCGCCGACGGAATACAGGTACTCCGGGCTGCGCTTGTTGCCGGCCATGAGAATCCGGCCGTCCTTCAAGATGATGGCGCCGACGCGCAGGTTGATGAGCCCACTCTCACAGGGGACGCACATATCCTTTCCCATCGCTTTTGCCTCCTTCAAATTTCGTTTTGACAAAATATCATATCTATCATCAATTCTATAATTTGCACGCTCACGCTTCCAGCCGTTTCATCCATCCGCGGCGCTTGAAAACGGCCAGGGAGACGGCGAAGCGGATGCACTCCTCCAGGGACAGGGCGAGGTAGACCAATGGGACGGACCGGTGGAACACGAAAGCGGTGAGAAGCCCAAAGGGTACGCCGAAAAGCCAGGTGCCCATCAGGTCGATGACCATGACATAGGTTGTCTTTCCGCCGCTGCGCAGGATTCCGCTGCCGATGATCATGTTCAGCACCTTGAAGGGCATGACCGCGGCGTAGACGGCAAGGAGCTGTACCGTCAGCTCCCGGATACCGGTCTCCACCTTGAAAATGAGTACATACCGGGGGCTTACAAAGAATATTACCGCAGACAGCACGAGGGAGCCCGCCAGGCCGTAAAACAGCAGCTTTTCGGCTTCCCGGTAGGCCGTTTCCCGGTCTCCGTCGCCAAGGCGCTTGCCGATGAGGATCGCCGCTGCCTGGCTCAAGCCGCATAATGCCCCGATAGCTAAGGACTGCACGGGGTTCGTCAACGTCATGGCGGCGCTGGCGTCGGTGCCCAGGTGGCCGTAAATGCCCGCATACACGTTTTCGCCCAGGACCCACATAAATTCACTGATCAAAAGCGGCAGCAGCATGGAGAGATACTGTCTCCATGCAAAGGCGCCTGTTGCAGCGTTGGCCGCCCTCTCCCGATATTTCAGATACATCACAAGAATAACTGCAAAATAGACGAGCTGCGAGAGCAGCGTGGCCAGCGCCGCCCCGGTGACGCCGAGGGTCGGTGCGCCCAGCCGCCCGAAGATCAAAATACAGTTGAGGCCCGTGTTGACCGCCGCCGAGGCAAGCCCCGCCCAGAGCGGAAGGGTCGCCTTCTCCATGCACCGCAGATACGTGGACAGGATCGTAATCCCCGCCGCCGGCAGGAAAGTGCAGGAGACGATGGCGAGATACCGACCCGCCGTTTTCGCCGTCGCGTGGTCATTGATGTAGAGGCTCATGATTTGCTTCGGGACGGTCATGCCTGCCAAAGTAAACAGCGCGGCGATGATGAGGCATATCCGCAGATTGACTGTCAGACTTCGCCGCGTCTCGGCGGTGTTTTTTTGCCCCATGTATTGCGAGAGCATGATTCCCGCCACCGCGCCCACGGCGGATATGACCACATTGAATATCCCCGTGAATTTCCCTGCAAGACCCACAGCGGCCACCTCCACGCCCCCGAGTTGGCCGATCATTACCTGATCCACCACGCCGAATGACGCCTGGAGCATGGATTGCAGCGCCACTGGAACGGCCAAAGCGCAGACGGAACGGAAAAAAGAATGTTTTTTCATGAAAACACCTCCCGACAGACCGATTATAACCCGCAGACGGTGCATTTTCAAATCTTAAATCCGTAAGCTGTGACAAAAATGAAACTTAATTTTTATTAAAAATGACAAAACAATGTCAAAATCAATCCGTTCGGCAATTCCTTGTGCTGTCCCGAATCACCAAGGACGTGGAGAGGGTAATGACCGGCTCCACCGGCTCACCGGCCCGCATTTTTGCGATAGCGCCCAGCGCCGTCCTTGCGCGTTCCGCATTATCCTGACGAACGGAAGTCAGAGACGGATAAACCAACCTGCAAAGGGGCGTGTCGTCAAATCCGGCGACAGATATTTCGCCCGGTATATCCACGCCGTTGCCTTGCAAAAAATGAATGAGATCAACCGCATAGTAATCCGATACGGCAAAAACAGCCGTGAAGCTCCTGATTTTGGGCAGCTTCTCCCGGTAAAAGGCCGTCCGCTCTGCCTTAATCATCGGGATCATCATAAACTCTGCGCCGCTCCCGAAGCCTTCCCGAAAGCCCTTCCGGCGTTCCAGATCCATGTCAATATCGTTGTCCGAGAGGCAAAGGGCACGCTCGTGCCCGCAAAGGCGGAAATACTCTCCCACCTGAAATCCCCCATGCCGATCGTCGATGTTCACGGCGCAAACCCGCTCCGCTGTGACGCCGCAGGCGTCGTAGACCGCAAAGGGTACGCGGACATTCTCGCGCAGGCGCCCGTAATCCGCGCTGCAAAAGCCGATGAGCACCAGCCCCTCTAGGTTCCACATGGTGGCGAAAGAGACGATCTCTTCAAGGGCGTTCACAGCCCTCACCATCATTTGCAAACCGCGCCGGGCCGTCTCCGCGCTAAGAGCATTGAGCGCCGAGGCGATAAAGGCGTCCTCCAGGACGTGAGATTCATATTTCTCGTGGGCATTGATGACCACTCCCACGATCTTCGCAGGGTTTTCTGCCAACAGCACCTCCGCCGCCCGCGGCAGATACCCCCGCTCTTCTAAGGCGCGGCGCACACGCACCGCCGTTCGCTCGGACACCATGTCGGTCTTGCCGTGGAGCACATACGACACCGCCGCCGTGCTTAGCCCCAGCTCCTCCGCAATATCCGAAAGCCGCACTTTTTCTTCCATGTTACACCTCCGCAATCATAAATCCCGATTTTTCGCTCCGATCCGCATATTGTTGCCTCACTGCCTTTTCATCTGCCGCAAAAAGGCAAATACCGCGATACCGGTCACGGCGGCTGCGTAGCCCATTACCCACAGGATATGCGGGAACACTCCCGCATAATCTCCGCGCAGAACGGCCCGCTCCATCTCCACGGCGTGGACGAACGGCAACAAATTTGCGATCTTTTGGAACGCGCCGCCCACCAGCCCAAGGTCAAACCAAATTCCCGAGAGCCACGCCGTTAGGTTTGTGAGCAGCGCCCCGCAGATGCCGCCGACCTGTTTATCCGTAAAAATGCTGCCGCACAAGAGCCCTAACGATACGAACAGCAGCGCGACGGGGAGGGTAAACAAAACCGAGGTCAAAATATGAACCGTAACTTTCAGCCCCAAAATCACCGCCATCGCAAAGCAGATGACCGACTGCGCAATACAGATTGGCAAAACCGGCAGGAGATAGCCCAGAATGAAGCCTCCTGCCGTCAAGGGCGTGGTGTACAGCCTTTGCAGGAAGGAACTGCCCCTGTCCTTTGCGATAAGCGTGGCGGAGAACAGCGTCATAAACGACAGCCCGAAAATCACGATCCCGGGCGCAAGGCGCTCAATTTCAAACATCTGCACCGGAATATTTTTCTGGATAGCTGTCATTAAAATCAACAAAACCAGCGGGAAGCCTACCCCGAAAAACAGGTTGAGCGGGTCGCGCAAAATTTCCAGATCGTTCCGCTTGGAAAAAGCAAATACTTTCATACGACCGCCTCCTTTACAATTCGCACGAACGCCTCGTCGAATTTGTCTGTACCCGCATGGGCTTTGATTTCCGCAGGTGTGCCGGTGAGCAGGAGCCGCCCGCTTTTCATTATCGCCACACGGTCGGAGAGCGCCTCGGCTTCCTCCATATAATGAGTCGTCAGAATCACGGTCATTTTTCCTTTGAGGGCGCGGATCATGTCCCAAAGCTCGCTTCGAGCCAACACATCAAGCCCCAAAGTCGGCTCGTCGAGGAATAAAATCCGCGGATCGCTGATGAGCGCCATAGCGATGCTGAGCCGCCGCTGCCAGCCGCCTGAAAGTTTTCCCGCGCGTTTGTTTTCGATATTTTTCAGATCAAAGCGCTTGCACAGCTCCGAAATTTTGACCTTTATTTCATCTTTTGAAAACCCATGAACGCCTGCCATCAGCTCCAGATTTTCCTTGACGGTGAGATTCGGGGCGACTGCCGTTTCCTGCGGAGACACCGCAATCGCCGACTTCACCGCTTCGCTCTCGGTCATTATGTTTTTGCCGAGAAGATAAGCCTCGCCCGAGGTAGGTTTGGTCAGACCTGTCAGCATTTTTATAGTCGTGGTCTTGCCAGCGCCGTTGACCCCTAAAAGCGACATCAGCTCGCCCTGCCGAACGGTGAGATTCAGCCCGTCGACTGCGGTCAAATCTTTATATTTTTTAGTCAGATCGACCGTTTTAATTGCGTCCATTTATTTTCCCTCCGCGTCGCAAAAACGGGTTTTCAGCCCCATGTAAACATCGGTCAGAACGCGGCTGACAAACGCCTCATCCCACTGAAGATAGGAAGTCGCGATCATTGTCGCGATGCCGTGGACGACGATCCAAAGCTCCATGTGAAAGGCGTATGCGGCGTCCTCGTCGATGCCGAGATTCTTTTGAATCAGCTCCAAAAGCGGGCGAATCTCTTCGCGGTTTTCGGTGACGGTCTCCCCGCTGCGGTCGCGCATAAAAAGCAGCTTGAACAGCTCTTTTTCCTCTGTGGCAAAGCGAATATAGGCCATGCCGCTCGCCTTATACGGCGGATATTTCCCCGCGGCCATGTCCTCGGCGATATAGCCTTGATACAACTCGTCTGCGGCAGACAGCACCGACGTCTGCACCTCTTCCATATTCTTAAAAAGCCCGAAAATCGGCTTGACAGAACAGCCAAGCTCCTCCGCAAGCGAACGAGCGGTCAACCCCGCAAGCCCGCCTCTTCGCACTATATTCAGCGCGGCGCAGGTGATCTCATCTCGCGTAAACATAAATTTTGGCGGCATAATAAGTTTCTCCTTTTCGAGTATCAAGCGTTATGCAACTGATATTGCTTATTATACACGTTTTTTTGAACTTGTCAAGAGGGGAGAATGAAAATTTTGCGGAGATAGAAAATATCCTATGATTGCATAGAACCCAATCATAGGATATGCGTTCGCGAGGAATCGGTTTTGTCAGATAAGGGGGTATCTGTCTGATGATATATTGCTCTTATTATCCGTGAAAATTTCGCTCAATCAATATCCATAATCCCACGGATTTTGCCCAACGAGCGTAGCTCGCGTATCAAGAACCCGGAGGCGCCGGTACAAAGCTTTTCCATAATAAAAAAATTCAGACACCCCTGCGGGGCAAAAAAAGGGGCCCCACAAAATCCGTGGATTTTGTGGGGAGAAGGCGGAACAGCGGAATGAGTGAGCCGCGACGGACAGGAGCGGCGAGGGATATGGAGCTTGTGACGCCGCGCGGGGGAAGGACTTGCGGGGCGACCTCCGGGTTATCACTCCGTGCCTCTCGCGGTGCCCAAAACCGACGGGCGCTCCTGTTCGTCGCTGTCGGTTTTGACCGCTTCGCCGATTTTTGCTCCCTGCTTCCGCCTCCGGCGGCGGTCGCAAAAATCGCCCAACGAGCGTAGCTCGTCGTATCAAGAGCCCTAAGATTGCCGGTTTAGCTCATTCTCTCAATAAAAAATTTGGGCGTCCTAAATAGGACGCCTAAATTTTTGGTTGCGGGGGAAGGACTTGAACCAACGACCTCCGGGTTATGAGCCCGACGAGCTACCAACTGCTCTACCCCGCGATGTGAGATATGCGCTTAACGCTTGAATATAATACCATACGCCGGGGAATTTGTCAAGACTTTTTTGGAAAAACTTTTCGCCGCGCTTCGGGGCGGTTTCGCAAATTTGTCAAATAAATCAAAAAAGCCCTTGTAATTTTAAAAAATATGTGATATAATCGCAGTAACGGCATTTTTGCGTCAAAATGCGGGTTAGTTTTCTTTTTAAGGAGGATAAAAATGGGAAAATTCGTTTTAAAACAAACTTCCACCGGCTTCAAGTTCGACCTTAAGGCCGGCAACGGCGAGGTTATCGCCACCAGCGAAGTTTACACCACCGAGGCCGCCTGCCGCAACGGTATCGACAGCGTTCGCAAATGCTGCGAGGGCGGGGTCGAAGACCAGACCGTCGAGGGCTACGAGACCGTTAAGCACCCGAAGTTCGAGGTTTATACCGACAAGGCCGGCGAATATCGCTTTAGGCTTAAGGCCCGCAACGGCGAGATCGTCGCCGTAAGCGAGGGATATAAGACTAAGCCGAGCTGCCTCAACGGCATCGAAAGCGTCAAGAAGAACGCCCCCGAGGCCGAGATCGTCGCCGCCGAATAAATTTTTGACCGCACGTCGCGCGCTTCGGAACAAAACAGAAACCAAACAAAAAAAGGCAGACCGCTTCGGCCTGCCTTTTGCGTTATATCATAAAAATCGGCTTTTTTACCTCGAATCTCTCAAAAAGGTTGTATTTAAAGAAAAAATGTGATAGTATTGTTTCGACCGCGATTACGCGAAAAACCGACGGAGGTGCGAAAAATGTACGGCAATCGAATTAAAATATACGCTTTTGCCGACGAGGCGGGTTCCGAAATATCCGCCCAGATCTCGGCGATGAAAAGAAACGGCCTTTGCGGGGTCGAGCTTAGGGGGACCGAGTTCGGCAACGTCTCGGACCTTAGCCCCGAGCGGGCGAGAGGGATATCAAGCCGCCTTAAGGCCGAGGGTCTCGAGGTTTGGTCTGTCGGCTCGCCGCTCGGAAAGATCGGGATAAACGACCCCTTCGGCCCCGAGCTTGAAAAGCTTAAGCGGACCCTTGAGACCGCCGAAATTTTGGGTGCGAAAAACATAAGAATTTTCTCGTTTTACATTCAAAAGGGCGAGGAGGAAGCCCGCCGCGCCGAGGTCATCGACCGGCTTTGCGAGATGGCGCGTATAGCCGATACCCCCGCGACCGGCATAAGGCTTTGCCACGAAAACGAAAAGGGCATCTACGGCGACAATGCCGAGCGCTGCCGCGACATTCTGGATTCGGTGCCGAATATAGTCGGGGTCTTCGACCCGGCGAACTTCGTTCAGTGCGGGGCGGATACCCTTGCGGCGTGGAAGCTTTTGAAGGATAAGATCGCCTATCTTCACATCAAAGACGCCCTCGCCGACGGCAGGGTTGTCCCCGCGGGGAAGGGGATAGGAAACCTTATAACCATAGTCGGCGAATATATCGCCGCGGGCGGCCGCGCGATGACGATAGAACCGCATTTGACGGTCTTCGGCGGACTTTCCGCGCTCGAACGGGAGGGCGAAAGGTCTAAGGTCGGCGAGGTTTATACATACCCCGATTCAAATTCCGCGTTCGACGCCGCCTGCAACGCCTTGAAAGAAATTCTTTCGGGGATTGAGGCATGAAGATCGGCGCGCAGCTTTACACGGTAAGAGAGCATACGCAGACCCTCGGGGACTTTTCGGAGACTTTAAAAAGGGTCGCGGATATCGGCTATAAGACCGTCCAGGTCTCGGGCAGCTGCGCCTTTCCGGCCGAATGGCTTAAGGGCGAGCTTGAAAAAAACGGCCTCGAGTGCGCGGTGACTCACAATTCGGCCGAAAGGCTTATAAACGAGGCCGAAAAGCTGGCCGAAGAGCACAAAATCTTCGGCTGCAAATACTGCGGCCTCGGCTGGAACGCCTTCGACCTTGACAAAGGGGACACCCCCGAGGCGTTTATCGAAAAATATCTTCCGGTCGCGAAAAGGCTTTCGGCGGACGGGGTGAAGTTTATGTATCACAACCACGACCAAGAGTTTAAAAAGGTCGGCAGGCGGCTTATATTCGACATTCTCGCCGAGGCGTTTTCGCCCGAACTCATGGGCTTTATAGTCGACGCGTTTTGGATTCAGGCCGGGGGAGGAGACCCCGCAGCGTGGATAAGAAAATTCGCGGGAAGGGCGCCATGTATTCATCTTAAAGACTTCGCCTACGGAAGAAGGTTTGCCGTCATCGGCGAGGGGAATATGAACTTCGATTCGATCATAAACGCGGCGGCCGATTCGGGGGCAGAATATTTGCTCGTCGAGCAGGACGACTGTTACGGCGAAGACCCGTTTGAATGTTTGAAGCGAAGCTTTGAATATCTTAAGGCAAAAGGCTTGGAATAGGAGGATAAATGTGGAAAAGATAAGGCTCGGAATAATCGGGATAGGCAATATGGGCTCGGGCCACGCGACGAGGATAATGGCCGGGAACTGCCCCGCCTTCGTTCTTTCGGCGGTGGCGGATATCAACCCGGCTCGGCTCGAATGGGCGAAAAAAGAGCTCGGCGACAGCGTTTTAAGATTCAACACCGCCGAAGAAATGCTCGACTCGAAAAAAATCGACGCATGCATAGTCTCGGTGCCGCACTACGATCACCCGAAGTATGTAATCGAGTGCATAAAGCGGGGTGTCCACGTTATGTGCGAGAAGCCGGCGGGGGTATATACTAAGCAGGTCCGCGAGATGAACGAGGAGGCGAAAAAGCACCCCGAGGTCGTCTTCGGAATGATGTTCAACCAGCGCACAAACTGCGTTTATAAGAAGATGCGCGAGCTCGTTCAATCCGGCGAATACGGCCAGATTAGGCGGACAAACTGGATAATCACCGACTGGTACCGCCCGCAGGCTTATTTCGATTCCGGCTCGTGGCGCGCCACTTGGTCGGGCGAGGGCGGGGGAGTTCTTTTGAACCAAGCGCCCCACAATCTCGACCTTTGGCAGTGGATATGCGGAATGCCGGTTAAAATTTCGGCGCATATGAAGTTCGGAAAGTGGCACGACATCGAGGTCGAGGACGACGTCACCGCCTATTGCGAATACGAAAACGGCGCGACAGGCGTGTTTATAACGACCACCGGCGACGCCAAGGGCACCAACCGCTTTGAAATCCAGCTCGACCGCGCAAAAATAGTCGCCGACTATTCGGGGCTTTCGGTTCTTGAGTTCGATATGCCCGAGCCGGAGTTTTCACGCATCAACACCGTTCCGTTCGGGAACGTCGGCGCGAAAGAGCTTAAAATCGAGCTTGACGGCCAAAACCCGCAGCACGACGGAGTCTTAAGGGCCTGGGGCGGGGCGATTCTTCGCGGAGAGCCGCTTGTCGCCCACGGCAGCGAGGGAATCTACGGCCTTACTATCTCGAACGCGATGCACCTTTCGGCCTGGCTCGGGAAAGAGATCGACCTTAGAGAGTTCGACGAAGAGCTGTTCTATTCCGAGCTTAAAAAGAGGATAGAGACCTCAAAGAGAAAGACGAACGTAAAAGAACAGGTTGCCGACACTTCGGCGACCTACGCGGGAAACAAATGATGAAAAGCTTAAGACTCGGCATAGTCGGCGTCGGCGGGATAGGCTCGGCGCACTTCAACTGCGTCGGCGGCGGGAAAATTTCGGGAATGACCCTCGGGGCGGTCTGCGATATCGACCCCGAGAGGCTCGAATACTGCAAAAGCGTATACCCCGATATCCCGCGGTTCGCCGACTTCGACGATATGATAAACAGCGGGCTTATCGACGCGGCGCTTATTTCGACTCCCCACCCGCTTCACGCCGAGATGGCGATAAAGGCCCTCGGGCGGGGGCTTCACGTTTTATCCGAGAAGCCGGAGGATATAACCGTTTCGGCCGCAAGAAGGCTCAACGAGGCCGCCGAGCGCTCCGGCAGGGTCTTCGGGATAATGTTTAACCAGCGAACCAACCCGGTCTTCGCAAAGGCGAAAGAACTCGTCTCTTCCGGCGCTTTGGGGGAGATTAAGCGCTCGGTTTGGATAATCACAAACTGGTATCGCACCCAAAGCTACTACGACTCCGGGTCGTGGAGAGCTACTTGGTCGGGCGAGGGCGGCGGGGTTCTTTTGAATCAGGCGCCCCACAACCTCGATCTGTGGCAGTGGATTTGCGGTATGCCGAGCGAGATTACGGCATTTTGCGGAGTCGGGAAATATCACAATATAGAAGTCGAGGACGAGGCGACTATTTTCGCGAAATACAAAAACGGCGCGACGGGTGTATTTATAACCTCGACCGGCGACCTTCCGGGCACAAACCGCCTCGAGATTAGCGGAACGAGGGGGATAATCGTCATCGAGCGGGGCGGGCTCGTCTTTAAAAAGCTTAAAAGCGACGAGCGCGAGATATGCTTTTCCGAAAAGCGAAGCTGGTTCGAGCCGGAGCTTGAGACGGAGGTCTTCGAGCCGAAGGATTCGGGCGGCGCACACGCCGAGATTCTTCAAAATTTCGCAAATTCGGTCTTATACGGCGAAAAGCTTATCGCCCCCGGGGCAGAGGGGATAAACGAGCTTTCGATCTCTAACGCGGCCTATCTTTCTTCTTGGACGGGCGGCGCGGTGAGCCTGCCCTTTGACGAAGCGCTTTTCGACAAGCTTTTAAAAGAGCGCGCGGCGGCTTCGTCGGCCAAAGCCGGCGGTGGAAAGCAGACCCATGAAAGTTACAGCGAGCGCTGGCAGGTCAGATTCTGATTTAAATTTCCGCGAAAGCTCTAAAAAACTTCCGCAAAAGCGCTAAAAATTAAAAGTTTTCGATCCAACCTTTTTCAAAAGGTTGGCGAGGGTCAAGGGGGCGGAGCCCCTTGTCGCAGCCCGCAGGCTGCGAAACCCCCTTACGAAAGCGCTCCGCAATGGGTGAATTGAAAAAACAGTCCGGGGGACTGTTTTTGGAAATGCCGCAAAAGCCGGGCAAAGGCGAAGCCTTTGCAGAACGACGCTGACAAAAGTTCCATTTCCGCAGATGGAAAAGGCGTCGTTTGACCTGCAAGAGAGGGCTTTCCCTTACAATTCGCGACTGCGACAGCGGTCGCGCACCTCAACGTCGGGTTCTCGCTCTTCAACCTGTAGCGCCGGCAGGTCAGATTCTAACCACTGACCTCTGACCTCCGACCTCCGACTTCTGACTTCTGCCTTGACATATTTATCGCTATGGTGTAATATAATATCGGAAAAAATTGCGCGAAAGCGCGGAAAGGAAACGGCGATGCAAGCGAGAGACGTTTTGTTTATTCTGCTCGGATATTTGAGCGGGAGCGTTTTGTTCGCAAGGGTGTTCGGGCGGCTGTTTTACGGCCGAGACGTTACCGCCCAAAGCGAAGACAAAAACCCCGGAACTTCGAATATGTTTAAATACGGCGGGTTTCTCTGCGGGGTGCTGACCCTTTTGTGCGACATCGCAAAGGGCCTTTTGCCGGTACATATATATCTAAAAGGCGAAGATGACGGCGACTTCGGCATCGCGCTCGCGCTGGTTATAGCGGCGCCGGTGGTCGGGCATATCCTGCCGGTGTTCTTCAGATTTCGCGGGGGAAAGGCCATAGCCGTCACTTTCGGAACGCTGCTCGGCCTATTCCCGGTATTTTTGACCCCGGCGCTGGTCCTTGCGGCGGCGTTTATATTCTTCTCGGTGGTATTAAAGATCTCTCCGCACTACTACCGAACGGTCGCGGCATACGGAGTCGCGGCGGCGGCGATATTCTTCCTCGCGCCGAAACAGGTCGCGGTCGGGTTCTTGATAAGCGCCGTTACCGTCGTCGTTAAGCTTTTAAGAAGCACCGAAGAAAAAGAATCTATCGAGGTAAAAGCAGCATGGAAGCACTGATACTGACCTGCTCGACCGGCGGGGGGCACAATGCGGCGGCGTACGCCGCGGCCGAGGCGCTTAGCCTTAGAGGCCACAACGCACGAGTTTTAGACCCTTATTCCCTTGTCGGCGAAAAGCTGGCCAAAGCTGTCGGCGGAACATATGTCAGAATGGTCCAGATCTCTCCGAAGCTCTTCGGGGTGGTATATAAATTGGGGGACGCCTACCGCCGCCTGCCGGTAAAGTCGCCGGTATACGCGATAAACGGCGGAATGGCCCGGCGGCTTGAAAAATATTTCGACGAAAACAAGACCGACGTTGTTTTATGCACCCACGTTTTTGCGGCGGAAATGCTCACATATATGAAAAAACACGGCATGAACGTCCCTAAATCCGTCTTTATCGCGACCGACTACACCTGCGTTCCCTTCACCGAAGAGACCGGGCTCGACTACTACGTCGTCCCCTCTCGCGACTTAAACGACGAATACATTCGCTGCGGCGTGCCGGAGGAAAAAATAGTCATCGGCGAGATACCCGTAAAAAGGGCTTTTCGCGAGGGGCTTAGCAAAACCGAGGCGCGAAAGGCCCTCGGACTCGCCCCTAAGTCGGAGTATATAATCCTCTCGGGCGGGAGCATGGGCGCGGGAAAGCTTCGCACCGCTATCAAGGCGCTGGAACCGTATCTCGAGCCGGAGGACAAGCGGCTTATAGTTTTATGCGGCAACAACGGCGGTCTTTACGAATCCCTTTGCGAAAGCTACGGCGAAAGCGAAAGGGTGATCCTTCTTCAAAGCACCAACGATATGCCCTCCTACCTTCGCGCATGCGACATTTTCGTCGGAAAGCCGGGCGGCCTTTCTTCGACCGAATGTGCCTCGGCCCGGGTGCCGACCGTTTTCATCTCACCGATCCCCGGCTGCGAAACATATAACTGCAAATTCTTCGTCGGAAGGGGAATGGCTCTTTCGGTGAGAAGCGTCAAACACAGGCTTCTGCCGGCGATAAGGCGGCTTGAGAGCGAGACCGCCGCCGCGAAGATGCGCAGGCAGCAGGAGAAATACATAACCGGCCTCGGCGCGGAAGAGATCGCGGACCTCTGCGAAAAAATCTGCGATTGAGCGCGGGAAAAGATTATCGAACGATATGAAAAAGCAGACTCCGGCGAGTCTGCTTTTATATTTTTTTAAAAAATCTCCGCGCCTCCCGAGGTCAAAAGGAAGCGCGGAAATCTTATTTGAAGATGAATCTTAAGAAGTTGTAGATGTGCGGGCAGATGGTCGAGCCCCAGTGTTCGCCGCCGCTGACCATATGCCAGATATGCGGAACGCCGTTGTCGGTAAACGCTTCGTGATAGGTCTTCGGGTTGTCGTATACCACGGTGTCGTTCGAGCCGGCGCTTATCATCAGAATATAGGGCTCTTCGCCCTCGGCAAAGGTCATCTCTTCTTTTGAAACGCAGTCCTGCATAAGCCCGGGGGCGGGGCAGACCGCGCCGATATAGCCGATCTTATCCGCAAGCTTAAGCCCGATATATAGGGATTCGCGCCCGCCCATCGAGAAGCCGGTTATCGCGGTGTTTTCGCGGCCGGTCGCGACCGAATAGTGGTCTTCGATATAGGGCATAAGCTCTTCCTCGAGCTCGGTGATGAAGCTGTCGTAGGCCTTGTTGTTCTCGTCGTTCATTCCGTCGCAGTCCTCTTTTGTCGGGTGACAGAAAATATCCGGGAAGACAACTATCATCTCGGCGGCCTCGCCGTCGGCGATGAGGTTTCCGAGAACTTCGCGGAACTTGATCGAGCCGTCGCCTTGGTCAAGAAGGGAGTATTCGTCCCCCCAATAGCCGTGAAGGGCGTATAAAACGGGATATTTCTTGGATTTATCGTATCCGGCCGGAAGAAGAACGTTGGCGTTTCGCTTGCGGTCAAGATAATCCGAATGATAGGTTATGTGCTCGAATTCGCCGTATTGCTTTGAAAAATCAATGTCTTTGACCCCGCTCGGGGTGAACTCCGCAAGGTTTTCCTCGGCGAACTGCAAAAGGTCTTCGGGAGACATTCTCACGACTTTTTCCTCCTCTTTTTTCGGCGACCCGCAAGAGCAGAGCAAAAGCGCCGCCGCGAGCAAAACTGCCGCAAATTTTTTCATAAAAACACCTCTGTGAAATTCTTGCCTTCGGGGCTTTTTCCCTTGTCAGCATAACACAAAACCCGCCGGATATTCAAGCGGCAAAACTGACATATTTTAACGCCGCGGATTAGTGAATGTGCATATTTCGCGGAAATTGCGAAGCGAAGATTGATAAATCGTAAGACGGCGGGCGGGTTTAGTCTATCGGCTTACGCTTTCTTGACTTTATCCGCGCTTTGGTATATAATTTTATGGTAAAAGCTCCCGCAGGGGGCAATAAATTGAAAAGGAGCAACGCAAATGATTTCAAGAGAAGTATGCGCGCGGGTCCTCGCAAAGGCCGTATCGACCGGAGCGGACTACGCCGAGATTTTTGCGGAATACACCGTCAATCATGCGATAACCATGATCTCGGACAAGGTCGATTCCGTCAACGACGGCGTCATCGCGGGCGCCGGTATCCGCGTATTTAAGGGTCTGCGAAGCGTTTCCGCCTCGACTGTCGACACTTCGGAGGCCGGTCTTTTAAGATGCGCCGAAAAGGCCGCCGACGCCCTCGGACAAGGTACCGCCGCGATTTCGGTCAACCTTCGCGAACGCCTCTTCGGCGACATTCACCCCGTTAAGATCGTTCCCTCTACCGTCGCCAACGCCGAAAAGGTCGCCGTATTGAAAGAGGGCTATTTCGCCGCGAAAGAATACAGCGACTGCATCAAGCAGGTCACCGGAACGCTTCTCGACGTCGACCACAACATTTTGATCGCCTCGACCGACGGCGTATACGCCCAAGACAGGCAGATCAGAACGAGGATAACCGTAAGCGCGGTCGCCGAAAAGAACGGCGAGGCGCAGACCGGCTTCTTCGGCCCCGGAAGAAGAATGGGCATGGAGATGTTCGAGCATGAAGTAAACGCTCACGACGTTGGAATCAAAGCTGCGGAGCAGGCGGTGATAATGGCCGGGGCGGGCTATTGCCCGGCGGGCGTTATGCCGGTGGCCATCGGCAACGGCTTCGGCGGGGTTATCTTCCACGAGGCATGCGGCCACTCGCTCGAGGCTTCGAGCGTCGCCTACGGGCTTTCGCAGTTCGCCGGAAAGCTCGGGCAGCAGATCGCCAACCCGAAGGTCACCGCGATAGACGACGGAACCATTCCTAACGCCTGGGGCTCGATAAACATCGACGACGAAGGAACCCCCGCGCAGAAGAAGATACTCATCGAAAACGGCGTTTTGAAGACCTATATGGTGGATAAATTCAACGGCAGAAGAATGGGCATGGAATCCACCGGCTCGGCCCGCCGCCAGAATTACAGCTATACCACCACCTCTCGCATGACCAACACTTTCATCGCCGAGGGCCCCGATTCAAACGACGACATCATCGCCTCGATGGAATACGGCCTGTTTGCAAAGTCGATGGGCGGCGGATCGGTAAACCCCGCCACCGGCGAGTTCAACTTCGCCGTAAACGAGGGCTACCTCGTCCGCAACGGCAAGATATGCGAGCCTGTTCGCGGCGCTTCGCTCGTCGGCAAGGGCTCGGACGTCATTATGGACATTGATATGGTAGGAAAACAGCTCGACCTCGGCACCGGAATGTGCGGCGCTTCGAGCGGCTCTATCCCCACGACGGTCGGCGAACCGCTTATCCGCGTGTCGAAAATAACCGTCGGCGGAAGATAAGGAGGCATTTTATATGATGAACTTCAACGAATTCAAGCGGCTCGTCATCGACTCCGCGGAATCCCTCGGGATTAAGGATTACGAGCTTTATTACGCCACATCGGAGAGCACCGACGTCGGCACCTTTAAGCACGAGATCAACGAATTTTCAAGCTCGGTCGACGGCGGGGTGTGCTTCCGCTGCCTTATAAACGGCAAGATGGGCTACGCATCTACCGAGCTTCTTTCGGCCGAGGAAGCCGAGAGGATAGTCAAAAGCGCGGCCGAAAACGCCGCCACCCTTGAAAGCGAAGAAGAGCAGTTCCTCGTCGCCGGGGGGCAGGAATATAAAACCGTCGAGAAGAAAGAATACGCCCTGCCCGAGACGGCGGAGCTTGTTAAAACCGCCCTCGACGTCGACGCCGCACTTTATGCTGCAGACCCGCTTGTCATCGACGGCTCGCAGGGGGGCGCGGGGGTATATACCAACCGCGTCGCGATATACAACTCAAAGGGCCTCGATTTAAGCTGCGAGAACAGCAGCGCATACTACCTCGCGGCGGCGGTTGTCTCTAAAGACGGCGAGATGTCCGACAGCTACGAGATGCAGCTCGGCTCTCTTAAAGACGCCGACATCGCTAAGACCGTCAAAAAAGCCGTCGACGATGCAAAAGCTATGCTAAACGCCGACGTCGCGCCGACCGGGGCCTATCCCGTAGTCTTCGCACCGAGAGCTATGTCGAGCCTTTTGGCGGTGTATTCCTCCGTCTTCTCCTCCGAAAACGCCCAGAAGGGGCTTTCAAGGCTTTCGGGAAGAGAGGGCGAGAAGATCGCCTCGGATATCGTCACCATAACCGACGACCCGTTCTATAAAGATTCCGCCCTGCCGATGAGCTTTGACGCCGAGGGCTCGCCGACTTACACCAAAAACGTCGTCGAAAAGGGCGTATTGAAGACCCTGCTTTATAACCTTAAGACCGCCAACGTGGCCGGGGTCAAGACCACCGGCAACGCCTCTAAGGGCGGATATTCCGCCGCTGTCGGAATCAGGCCGTTTACCTTCTATATCGCCCCCGGAAGCCTTAGCGAAGAAGAGCTGTTTAAAAAGGCCGGGAAGGGAGTTTATATAACCGAGCTCGGCGGCCTTCACGCGGGCGCCAACGCCGTATCGGGCGACTTTTCGCTTCAAAGCTCGGGCTTTATGATCGAAGACGGCAAAAAGACCGACAAGGCGGTAAAATCCTTCACCGTCGCCGGAAACTTCTATTCTCTGCTGAATCAGATAACCGCCCTTTCGGATACGGTCGAGAAGCCGCGCTCGGGCGGAAGCACCGCATTCCTCTCGCCGACCGTTTTGGTCGAGGGGCTGACCGTCGCAGGAAAATAATATCAGAATCTCGTTATATCGAATTAGCGTGATAAAAAAGCCGCCCTACCGAGTATGGCGGCTTTTACATTACGAAAGCGATAAATTTGGTTGATTTTCACAAAATTATATATAAAAAAGTTTCAACGGGGGGGGGTATTGACAAAAGTGCACAAAGTAGTATAATATGATTGAATGTATTTTGCGGTATTGTCTCTTCGCAAGCCGTAAAAAATCTGCTTTTTGCGATTTGTTTTTTCGCAAGCGGCATATATTTTTATGTTCGGGGGTTTGCTTTAATGGCATATATGCGTCTCGGCGATCTGCTTAAATCTGCGGGTCTTATAGACGAAGAGCAGCTTCAAAAGGCTCTCGAGATTCAAAAAACCACCAAACAGCGCCTCGGAACCGTGCTTATCGACTCGGGCTTTATCACCGAGCAGCAGTTTATCGACGCGATGGCGACCCAGCTCGGCATCAGCTTTATCGACCTTACCAAGACCCCTATACCGACCGACATGGCGCGAATTTTGCCGAAAAACATCGCCAAAAAACACAGCGTGGTGCCCGTAAAGGTCGTTAAAGACGAGCTTGTTTTGGCGATGGTCGATCCGATGAACTTCGTCGCCCTCGAAGAAGTCAGAACCGCGACAAGAAAGAGGATCTCCCCGCGAATCGCGCAGCAGGCCGCGGTCGACCGCGCGATAGCCACCCTTTACGGAAACGAGGGCGCCGCCCGCGCCATCGAAGACATGAGAAACGAGGGCGGAATCTCGAACGGGCAGGTTTTGATAGAGGCACAAGAGATAGTCGACGAAGGGACCAACGCCGCGCCGACCGTAAGGCTTGTAAACTCGATAATTGAGCGCGGGGTTACCGAGCGCGCTTCGGATATACATATGGAGCCCAGAGCGGGCGATATGGTCGTAAGAATGAGAATCGACGGCGTTTTGCGCCAGATTTTAACCGTACCGAGAGACTTGATGGGCTCGGTCATATCGAGAATAAAGGTTATGTCGAACCTCGATCTGACCGAAAAGCGCGCGCCGCAGGACGGCCGCGCGAACGTAAGAGTCAAAGGGGTCGAGATCGACCTCCGCGTATCGACTTTGCCGACGATTTACGGCGAAAAGATCACCATCCGTATTTTAAACAAGAGCGCACAGCTTAAAAGCGCGAGCTCGCTCGGGCTTGAGGGCGAAGACCTTGAAAAGTATAACCTTCTGATGAATAACTCGGACGGCATGGTTATCATCGTCGGCCCTACCGGCTCGGGTAAATCCTCGACTATGTATACGATGATCGGAACTCTGAACACGCCGGAAGTAAACCTCGTGACTCTCGAAGACCCGGTCGAATACAACATCGACGGGGTAAACCAAGTCCAGATAAACGACAAGGTCGGAATGACCTTTGCGGGCGGCCTTCGCTCGATTTTGCGCCAAGACCCGGATATTATCGCGGTCGGCGAAATCCGCGACGGCGAGACCGCAGAGATCGCCCTTCGCGCCGCAATCACCGGCCACCTTGTTCTTTCTACTCTTCACACCAACAGCGCCATCTCGCTTCTTGACAGACTTCTGGACATCGGCTGCGAGCCCTATCTTATAGCCGAGGCGCTTAAAGGCGTTATCTCGCAGAGGCTTGTAAGAAGGATCTGCCCCGACTGCAAGACCGAATACGAGGCCGACGAAGAAGAGCTTATGCGAATGGGCCTTCCGATTGACTCGAAAGGGGTCAAGATATATAAGGGCAAGGGCTGCCCGAACTGCTTCCACACCGGCTACCACGGCCGAATCGCGGTATTCGAGATTCTGGTCATGAGCCGCAGAACAAAGCGAATGGTCGCGGAAAACGTTCCGCGGGCCGAGCTTATGGAGGAATTCGTAAGAGAGGGCAACTACCGCTCTCTTAAAGACGGCGCGAGAGACCTCGTTCTTCGCGGAGTTACCACCGTTTCCGAGATGACGAGAATACTCAACGCAGTCGAGACCGACTGATTTCTTTCGGAGGATTGAAATGACCGCACTTACCAAGATCATACAGGACGCCCGCCAGCGCAGAGGCTCGGATATACATATCGTAAGGGGGCTTCCCGTAAGAATAAGAATAGACGGCGACCTTCAGGATTACGACGACTACATTCTTACCGACGCCGACTGCGAGGCTTATGCCCGCGAAATGGCCGGCGAGGAATATAATAAGATAGAAAAGATCGGCGAGCTCGACCTCGCTATAACCTTCGAGGGCGGTATCCGCTGCCGTATAAACATCTTCCGCCAGCGCGGAACGGTATCTTCGGCGATACGTCTTCTCTCTGAGAGAATACCCGATCTCGATTCCCTCGGGCTTCCCCCGGCGGTACAGACTTTCCCGGGGCTCAACCGCGGAATAGTCCTCGTTACCGGCGAGACAGGCTCGGGCAAATCGACCACCCTCGCGGCCCTGCTCGACCGCATCAACCACAGCTATCCCAACCACATTGTAACCCTTGAAGACCCTATCGAATACATATATACTCCGGACAAGTGCACGATCAACCAGCGCGAAATAGGGACGGACACCGAAAGCTACGAGAGCGGGCTAAGGGCTATCCTCCGCGAAGACCCGGACGTTATACTCATCGGCGAAATGCGCGACCTTAACACCATAGAGACCGCGCTTACCGCCGCGGAGACCGGCCACCTTGTCTTCGCAACGCTCCACACCAACTCTGCGGCGGAGGCAGTAGACCGCGTGGTAGACGTCTTCCCGGAGGGGCGGCAGAAGCAGATAAGGCTTCAGCTTTCGACAACCCTTATGGCGGTTCTTTCGCAGCAGCTTTTGCCGAGAAGGACAGGCGGAAGAGTCTGCGCATGCGAGCTTATGATAGTCACCTCGGCCATAAGAAACCTCATTCGCGAGGGGAAGACCCCGCAGATCATCAGCGCCATATCTACCTCGGCGGCCGAGGGCAGCATCACTATGGACAACGCGCTGATCCAGCTTTATAAAAACAAGACCATTTCGGCCGAAGTCGCAAGAGGCGCGGCGAGAGACCCGGAATACGTCAAGAGAAACACCATGTATTGATATCGCCCCGGCAAGAGGTGAAGAAGATTTATGACCACATACAAATATAAGGCAAGGACCGCCGACGGAGTTTTGGTTACCGGGGTAGTCGAGGCGTACAGCGAATTCGAGGCCGTAGAGCAGATAAAAAGAAGCTGCGCTATCGTCGAAAAGATAACCGAAGTCAAAAATTCCGACAAAAAGCATTTCGACATCAACGAGCCGCTCTGGGTCGAAGACAAGACCCTTGCGCTTACCGCTTCGCAGTTTTCGATAATGCTTCGGGCGGGGATTTCCATCGGCAGGGTAGTAGAGCTTATCGCCGCCCAAACCTCCGACCGCTTGATGAAGCGTATTCTGACCGACTGCGCGGCAGACGTCAACGCGGGGTATTCTTTGGCGCACAGCCTTGAAAAGAACGGCAAAAAAATTCCCGCGGCGTTTATCGAAACGGTCAGGGCGGGGGAGGAATCCGGAACGCTCGAGATCTGCTTCGACAGATTGCAGAAATATTACGAAAAGGCCTATAAGGTCAAAAAGAAGGTTCGCTCGGCGCTGACCTACCCCGCGGTGGTTATTCTTCTCTCGTTCGTGGTCGTCGGAATAGTCATGGTCGTATTGGTTCCGACTATGATCGACCTCTACGGAAATATGGGGCAGGATCTTCCGTTTATAACCCGAATTTTGATCGCGGTATCGGATTTCTTCGTCGGGTATTGGCCATTCCTGCTCGTCGGGATAGCCGTTATAGTCATCGCTTATAAGGTTTATTACAAAACCCCGAACGGCGAACTTAACGTCGACAAAATCAAGCTTAAAATACCGGTCATCGGGAAAATAGGGATCATGAACTCTGCGAGCCAGTTTGCAAACACAGTCTCGACCCTTTTGACCGCCGGGCTTCCGGCTTCGAGAGTTTTAAGCATAGTCTCGCGAGTTGTCGACAACCGCGCAGTCGGGACGACCTTGGAACAGGCGGTGGTCGACCTTGAAAGCGGAAAAAACTTCGGCTCGGTATTGAAAGACAACCCCTATCTGCCCGAGATGTTGGTCGAGATGGTTTCGGTCGGCGAAGAGTCGGGCTCGCTTGAAGAAACAATGGACACGATAGGAACATACTACGACGAAGAGGCGGTGGCGGCCTCGGACAAAGCCCTCGGAATGTTAGAGCCGCTGTTGACCATATTCCTCGGGGTGTTCGTCGGATTCATTCTTTTGGCGGTCTATCTTCCGATGTTCAATATGTACGGAGGTATCGCCGCGTCATGAACAAAAAAGGATTCACCCGATTCGAGCTTGTCAGCGCAATAATCATCATCGCAATAATCATCGCGATTTTAATACCCGTTATTCTTAACTTTTTTGAGACCCAGCGCAGATCGCAAGACCGCCAGAAGGCAGTCAGGGCCGAGGATTTGGCAAGGCAGGAATATATGCTTTCGCACTTTGACGGCGAACCGATTGTATATACATTTTCGGGAAGGTCGGAGGTTTTGATGATTGTTGCACATTCGCCCGTTGACCCGAAAGCCGACTTTTCAACGCTTGAGATTCCGAAGAAAGACTTTTTCAACGACGGCGGAAACAAAGCCTTCGGCGAGCTTGCAAAGGCCGAAAGCCGCGCGCTCGGAGAAACGGAGCTTTATGTCGTCGTCGGCGAAAACGGCCGGATTTTGTTCGACAGCTGGCTCGATATTCTGCTCGACTGACTTTAGGTTAGAATGACTCGCAGCAACCCGCGGGTTTTCTGATAAATATTTTATTTGAAAGGAAGATTTTTTATGAAAAAGCTTAACAAAAAGGGCTTTACGCTCGCCGAGCTTCTGATCGTTATCGCTATCATCGCGATTTTGATTGCTATCGCAATCCCTGTCTTTGGCGCACAGCTTGATAACGCTCGTATTCAGACTGACCACGCAAATATCCGTAACGCATATGCTCTTATGCAGGTTGCTAACATCGAGGGCAAGATTGAAATCGGAAACAGCGGTACCCTTACCCCGATTACAGATACATCTGCAAAGACTCTTGTCTATCAGAAAGACGGTTCTGTCGCTGCTACTGGTGATGGCGACTATGTTTGCTTGGCTACCGGAGACACTGACAAATGTGCTTCCAGTGCCGGCTGTCAGGTTGGAGCTTCCGGTGCTCATAAAAAAGATGATAAAATAACATTGACTTATAACGCTACTGAAGGCAAGTACGAAATGTCTATTGCTCACTAAGCTGAAGTTGTACCTATCTTTAACGTGCACGTTAATTAAACCCAAACTAATCCCCGGGCCTCGTTGGGTTGCGGCTCGGGGTTCCCCGCAGAGGCGGGGGCGAATAGAATACAGATAGTCAGATAGTCAGATAGTCAGAATCTGTTTTCTACTCGCCCGCACTTCTAAAGGCATTTGATGTGAGGATTTTATGTCAATCTTTCTGTTTAATCCGCTCTTGGCGGGCTATATGCTTTTAATCGCGTTTTTGATCGGCGCCTGCGCGGGAAGCTTTACCAACTGCGCGGTCATAAGGCTTTCGCATAAAAGCGGCTCGCTGTTCGGGCGGTCGGCCTGCCCGAAATGCGGCCACGCCCTCGGATTTTTAGACCTTATCCCGGTTTTCGGCTACATCTTTTTGGGCGGAAAGTGCAGATACTGCAAAGCTCGGGTAAGTCCGCGATATTTGGCGGTCGAGCTGGCGTTCGGCTTCGGCTACGCCGGGATTTTGGCGGTCTTCGGGCTTTCGTGGATAACCTTGGAATACCTTTTGATGTTCACGCTTTTGTGCGCCGAGGCTTTGTCCGATATCGAGACCTTCGAGGTCAGCAATTGGCTTCATCTTGCGCTCGTCGCGGTTTTCCTTTTGTTTTTGCCGACTCATGCAGAGCCGCTCGAGAGGCTTATTTCGGGCGCTCTTGGGCTTTTGATCTACGGCGGCGGAATGTTGATAATCGCGCTGATCGCGGACAAAGCTTATAAAAAAGAGGCTCTCGGCGGCGCGGATATCAAGCTGTTCGGGGTCTTGGGGCTTTATTTCGGCCCGATAAAAATGTTGTTTTTAACGATAATAAGCTGCGTTGCGGGGCTTTTTGCGGCGATGATCGCAAAAAAGGGCCTCGGAAAAGAGTTTCCGTTTATCCCCGCGATCGCCTTCGGGGCGTATATAACCGCCCTTTTCGCCGACTCGGCCGTTGCGTGGTATCTCGGGCTGTTCGGCTTCTCGGCGCATATTCACTGAAATTTTTCGGAGGTTTGTTTTATGGCGAAAAAAATCGCGGGTTTCGACATCGGCGGCCATGCCCTTCATATCGCGGTATCGACCAAAAAGGGCGTTAAAAAGGCCGTGGCCGAGATTTTGCCCGACGGCTCTGTTCGCGACGGAAGAATAGTTTCATACGACGCCCTCGGCGACTTTATAAAGCAAACCTGCAAAAAGCGCAAGGTAAGGTTCGACGAAGCCGCGGTGATACTTCCGGCTGGGCTTTGCTTTTGCCGAAGAATAAAAACCCCGGTGATGTCTCACGAGCAGCTGACCGTCAACCTTCCCTATGAATTTCGCGACTTTATCACCGCGGAAAAAGACGCGTATTTCTATGACTACGCGGTTTTAAACGTCATCAACAACGACGAGGGCGAGCCGGCCGAGCTTGATATAATGGCGGCCGCCGCGCTTAAATCTACCCTAGCCTCTTATCGGGGAATGTTCCGCCGCGCGGGAATAAAGCTTCGCACGGCGATACCGATAGAGATGGCTTATACCAACGTTATAAGAAAATTCTGCGCCGACGAAAACCACTGCCACTGTATAGTCGACCTCGGTCACACCGCGATTCGGCTTTATATGTATAACGGCCTTATGTTCGAGTCTTCCCACCTCATCGAATACGGCTGCTCGGCCTTTGACGACGCCATTGCCGAGGCCCTTCATATCGACCCGTTCATAGCTTCGTCATATCGCGAGGCCAACCACGACGACTGCCAGTCGCTCCCCGAATGTATGAGCGTATACCAAAGCCTTGCGGCCGAGATTCAGAGGGTCATATACTTCTTCAGATACAACAACCCCGATTCCGAGCTTCAGCATATACACCTCGTCGGCGGCGGCGCGAAGATACTCCCACTCAGAGAGACCCTCGAGCAAACGCTTTCGGTCTCGGTTCTCGACGCTTCCGAGTTTCTTTCGACCGAGGGCGTTGACGCCGAGCTCGGCCTTGCCGCGGCCGGCGCGGCCCTTCAGTAAGGAGGCTCGGTGATGACAAAATCAAAGAAAAAGATAAAAATCCCCCAAAAACAAACGCTGAACCTTCTTGTACGCGAGAAAACCCTCGCTCACCCTACAAGGCTTATACCCATTCTTCTTTTGATCGCACTGGGCGCCGGGCTGTTCGCCAAATTCGCGGTAATCGCCAGGCTTGACAAGGTCAAACAGGCCGAGGCCGAGCTCGCCGAGCTTCAGAATATTCTGGATATGACCCAAAACGCCTACGCAGACTACGACGAAGTCGAGGAGGAATATAATAAATACACATACGAAAACTTCGACCGCTCGCTTTTCGACAGGATCGAGATACTCGAGATGATAAAGCGCAGGCTATTCCCCGTGTGCACCGTTCAAAGCCTTAATATAAGCCACAATAACGGAACCAACAGCGATATGCTTTCGCTGACCGTCACCGGGCCGACCTTGCAGGAGACTTATGCGCTTGTCACCTCGTTGATGACCGAGCCGATGGTCGACGACGTCAATATCTCATCGTATGTTGACAACAGCGACAATAATTCGGCCGACGCTAAGTCGACGGTCGTTATGACCATAACCCTTATCGACGCGACCACCCTTGACGAAAAGCTTGCGGCGATAGAAGAGGCGCAGAATATGCTCGCCGAGGCGGGCTTGGGCGATGGAGAAGCGGCTTCGCAAGAAGCCGACGGAGACCCCGCCGACGTAGCCGACTTGAACGGAGGCGAAGAATAATATGCTGATGCGAAGATTTACCAAGCGCGAAAAGATAGTTATGCTCGTTTTGGCGATAGCGCTCGTCGTCGGCTTTTATTTCCTCGCTATCCACTACCCGGTTAAAACAAGACTTGAAGAGATCGCCCTCGAAAAGCAGGATATCGAAGACCAAACCGTCATCGCCGAGGCGATGCTTGCGAACTATCGCAAGATGAAGAACGAGTTGGACGAGATTTTCGCCCTGCCGGAAGACGAGATAACCGTCATGCCGGAATACGACAATAAACAGACCCTTATCTACTACTTCAACACCGTATTCGCAGAGACCGCGCCCGACCTTAGGTTCGACAATGCCAAGATCGACGGCCGGATAGCCTCGCGCTCGATAAGCTTTAACTTCACTGCGGACAGCTATTCTTCTGCCGAAGAAATTTTGACCCTTTTGACCGACACCGGCTTCCGCTGCTCGATGCAGAATCTCACCGTATCGCCGACCGAGGGCGACCTTGCAAACAACGAACTTCGCGTATCCGGAAACATAGTTTTTTATGAGCTTGTAAAATAACGACCTTATCTTTTAAGGGGCATTTAAGATGAAACGCAACTGCAAAACGAAAGTTAATAAGGGCTTCACGCTCGTCGAAATGCTGATGGTTATCGCCATTTTGACGGTTCTTTTGGCGTTCGCGGTTCCCGGGGTTTCGTCATATACCCGCAGAATCCGGCTTATGGAGCTTGACGATTCCGCCCGCTCGATATTTATGGCGGCGCAGAACAGGCTCGTCTCGCTAAAATCCGCCGGAGTTACCAACCTTACTTTCGGAGAAAGCTCGAGCGAGATCGAATATGAAAGTATTCCCGACAACTTTTTCCCCAAGGACGAAGAGAACAAAAAGATAGAAGTCGACAAAGCTTCGGTCGATATGAGATATATAACCTCCGACGAGATCAAGAGCATCGGCGCGGACGAGCCGAATATAATCGGCCTCGGCGGCGGGGCTTCAAACATCTCCACCATCGAAGACAACCTTTTGCAGAACGATTTTATCATCGAATACGAAGCCAACACCGGCTATGTGTTCGGCGTTTTCTATTGCGAGGAAGACGGCAAGCTCGACGACTATGACCCTTCCGGCATCCACCGCGAATTTGAAGACAGGCTTAAAGACGGCGGATTTATCGGCTATTACGGAGGGGGAGAGCTTGTAAACAGCCTTCCTGCCGCAAACCCGCAGCAAAAGCCGCAGGTCGAAAAAAGCTCGAACGAAAAGCTTGCGATAAATGTAAAATTCCCCGAAGGTTACGAGCAGGACAAAGTCTATTTCTCGGTCACCATAACCGGCTACGACTATCGAGCTTATACCGACCCCGCGAATAAGGATAATTATAAGCACACTGTCGCCATCATCTCTAAGGACGATAAATGCTTCATCAAAAAGCCTATGTACGAAGGCGATGACACAAGCTGCACGATTATTCTCGACTCTATCGCCCCGGGAATGAGCGCCGACACCACCGACCAAGATTACTACGGCTGGTGGCTGCCGAAATCCCCGGCGTTTGTAGACGGCGAAGGAAATTCGCACTACGACCTTTCGGGAAGGATCATCGAGCGCGACTTCAAGGGCTGGGTATACGCCGGCTACTTCCCGAGGAAGGAATGGAACACCTCCGGCCTCGACTCGCTTCACGGAAAGCTTGAAACCTTCTATCTTCTCGACAGCGAGCACTGTTTTAGGCATTATGTAGAGTACGATTCCGAATACCCCTACGGCGGCGACGTTAAATACAACGACACCGCAAATCACAAATGGAGCAGATGGGACTATACGATTCCCATGGGCTATGCCGGCTATGACTTTGAAAATCCCAAAGAGGCCCTTAATGAACATGACAACAGAGAAGGCTATAACAACTCTGTATACTACATCATCGACCCGGGTTCGAATATAACCGTAGACTATAAATTCTACGACATCAACGGCGTTTCGATCGACGCCAAGGGCGACAGCTGGGACACTAACAGCTATTTTGAAAAGCTTGACGAAGAAAACGGCATCGCCTATGTTTCCGCGGGAAGACACCTTCAGAACCTGGCGTTCTATACCTATGCCGGCCTTATCAGCAAGGCTTATATCACCAAAACCATTGATTTCAGCGAAGACCACACCGACCAGCCCGACTGCTACGAATACTGGAACTCCGCCCAAACCAACAAGGGAACCGAGCGCGCGAAAAACCTTTACGACTTCGTCCCGATAGACAATAAGTTTGTAGGTTTATCCCAAGCGCCGGACATTTTGCCCGACCCGAACGCCTCCGACGAGATAATGATCAAATACATCAGAATCGACTCGACGACATATCGTGATAAAGACGACCCGAATAAAGACCCGAATATTCTTCAGACCTTTACCGCCGCCAACCACGAGACCACCGGCTTCTTTACCACAACGTTGAACCGCGAAATGACCGGACTTGTCTTCTATTGCCCGGTCGTCATCGGCGGGGGGAAATATACCGGCTCGGTGGTGGGCAAGTCTGCGAACAACGGCGTTCATTTAAAGAATGTTACGGTCATCAACCCGATAGTTAAGGGGCCGGGCTTTGTCGGCGGCATTTGCGGCGCGTGGACTTCTCCCGAGTTTTCAAATAACCGCGTTTTGATTGAAGAAGTAGAGGACTACTTTGACAATTATAACGAAGGCGAATCTCTGTGGCAAAACACGCGTAAGCAAGACCTTGAAAGCGGCAAATGCAAAGATATAACTTGGGGCAACCCGAAAGAAGACCCTTATGCGAAATTCTATGTTGAAGGAACCTCGGAAGACAGCTATGCCGGCGGGCTTATCGGCTGCGCCACAGACCAAGTTCAGAAAGCCTCTGCGGCCATAAAGGTTGAGAGTTTGGGCTACGCCGGCGGGCTTATCGGCGTTTCGAGCGGCGGCACATTCTCTAACAACTTTGTCGGCGGCCATACCTATAACGGCCAGTTCGCCGGGGTTCTGGAAGACGGAACGAAATACGCCCTTAAAAATATAAGCGGCGAAAAAGGCGCGGGCGGCATTATAGGCAAGGTTGCAAGCTATATTGATTTAGATAAAGACACTGCTGCCGAGGCGGTTGTCGGCGAGGGCAAAATAACCCTTAACGGAGCATATTCGACATGTTCGGTTTATTCTCCTTCTCCGAACCTTAAAAACGCAGACGTTATGGTCGGCAGCGGAAAATATTACGCGCAAAATAACAGCTACGGCGCCGGCTGGATAGTCGACAGCGAAGGAAAGAAAGTTTCTCAAGCCCCGAGGGGCGGCGAGCTGAACCCTCAACTGGCGGCCTACGGCAACGAGGTTTGTTTCGAGGCGTACGACGAATTTATCACAAAATTCAATGAAAAATACCCCTATTACCCGCAGGGAGCGGAGCATATCGGCGACTGGCCGGTCGACCCGCCTGTGTTCGGCGTGTTTTACTGGGAGAAGGCCGGCGGCGAGATTCGCTACAAGGTCCGCGGCTACAACGCGGTTTTGAACGAAAAAATCGAGAAAAAAACCCTTTCCGACTCGGGCGAAATCACCGACTACGGCTACGGCTATTTCTATTCGAAGACCACCGAGGCGGATGAGAATAAGTTAAAATCCCTCGGTGAAGATAACGGCGAGGTCTCTTCGGCCATGAAGACCGCGCTCGAGGAATACATCGCCGAAGAAGAGGGCGTGGGCTGCAACCTGACGGTCGTCTCTGCGTCGACTAAAAACTCTTCGGTGCACACCAACCAAGAGCTCTCGTTCAGCTACCGATTCGGCGACTCGAGCGGCGCGAAGAGCTATTTCTTCAACCCCGATTTCTGCGGAGTCGGCGAAAGCTTCGACCTCGGCGCTCGCAAGGCAGAGGGCGAAGAGCCCTACGAAATCCGCTGCGAGCAGCAGCTTAAAAACATCGCAAATTCGCTCGGCTCGGCGTATAAGCAGGGCCGCGACATAACCGTTTCCGACGACCACGACCCGATAGGCTCGCTTTCGGGCGGATACTTCTCGGGCAAGTATGACGGCAACGGCAAGACGATCACCTTAAGCAGCGTTAAAACCGCAGACCTTCAGGGTATCGGCCTATTCGGGGTGACCCGCAACGCCGACCTTGAAAACATCAAGGTTAATTACGGCAGCGCGAACGTTGAGCTTTCAAACTTCGGCAAAAAGGTCGGCTTCGGCGGAGTCGTCGGTATCGCCATCGGAGGAAATATCAATAATTGCGAAGTCACCGGCGTGAGCGTTACCGCGACGAATAATTCCGCGGACTTGGCGATAGGCGGTATCGCGGGATACAGCAGCGCCAACATCTCCGACTGCGTTTTCGGCGGCAGCGGAGAGACCTTTAAGGTCGACGCCTCTAACAACACGAGCGCGCAGTATACCGTCTCCGTCGGCGGAATAGCCGGCTCGGCGAGCGGAAAAATCAGCGGGAGCTACAACCCCGCCGGCGACAGCAGCACCTGCATGGTCAGAAGCCTTGTGACCGACCTCAACACCTATATGAAGACCGACGAAACCGACCCCGTTGTGCCGAACGTCATCTTCGCGGGCGGAATCGCCGGGAACAACGTTGATTTCATCGGCGGGACCCACCTCGAGGTCTCCGGCTGCGTTTCCCACGCAACCCTGCGCAGGGGGCAGGTCGAGGAAATGGTAAAATTATGTAAAGACTTTTGGGGAAACAAATACACCGAGAATTATACCGGAACAGTCGTAAACAGCAATATCTTTATAAGCCCGATTGCGCCCACCACAATTGAATTGACCTATAGTGTTGTAAACAATACAAAGCTGTTCTACAATACCGGTACCAACTTAGATTCAAGAATACAAGATTTCTGGGAAATGATATTGAAGTTGATTTTTGGCGATAGCAGTTCCGGAGGAAAAGTATCCTTTGTCACCGGCGCGGGCGTTCTTGAAGATAAAAGTATTGATACGACCGTAACCGGCTGCTACTACTACGAGGGTATGAACTACTACGATTCCCAGCTCGGCGGCAGCGGCGCAACGGCGGTCAGACCTGCCGATTATACCGCCACCACCTTAGACGACGTAAACCTCACCCTGCCGGGCTATATCCCGGAGCACCGCGAGCAGGAGAAGCCCATCGTCGGGCTTTACAGCCTATACGAAAAGCCGGACGGCAGCCTTTATGCGAAGGTCTACTATAACGGCGAAAACGTCAATGACGACCCGAGGGGCGACCTCGACCCGCTTGAAAGATACGGCGTTATCGCCTCGCTCGGGCGGATAGACGACTCGAAACTCAGCATAAGCGTTTCAAAGGGCGGCTCGGCCACCGCGATAAACACCGTCGGAAAGGTCTATTCCGACCTCGACGGCAACCCGATCTCTAAGAGCGAGGGCGGCGGAAGCGAAGTCACTTACTTCGACTTCTCGGACTACGTCTTCGACGAGCCCGGAACCTATACCGTTACTGCGGTTTATGACGGCGAAGAAATCTTCAGGCAGACCGTTAAAATCACCGCGCGCGAGCCTTATGTCGGAATCTACGAGCTTCTTGAAAACGACGGAAGCAAGCGCATTTCCGGGTCTTATACCGACAGGAAGAACGTCGGCTTTACGGCGGACGGAACATATCTTGCCAACAAGATGACCGCCGTGGGCGACATCGCGGGTGAATACGGAATTATGATCGAGCACTCGCTGAACAAGCCGCGCTCTCTCGGGGACGTTACCGTTAAGCTCAACGGCGAGGTTATCGCCCAAAGCAGGCTCGACCCGATAGGCGTCGGGGCATACGCTTCGAACAGCGGCGACCCGAAGTCGTACGGCAAGATGTTCGACTTCTACAAGTTCGACGACGAGATTATCGAAGCCCTTGCCGAGGGGAAGGAATTTACGATCGAAGTCTGCCCGAAGGAGGGCGGCGAACCCCTTGCGAAAGAGACGTTCACCAAAAACGTCAAGATCCCGCACCTTGGACTGTTCGGAGTTTTGGAGAGCGATCCGCCGCTTAAGGCGAGGGTCGTATATCGCGAGCCGGACGGAACGCCGGACGGAAATAAAGTCGGCGTTCTCGAATATAACGCCGAGACCGGCAAAAAGTTTATGCGCTACGGCGTTATGCTCGAAAAGGGCTTTGACGTTACGAAGCTTAAGGTCGAACTTTACGACAAGGACGGCAGCCTTAAACACACCGTTTTGGGTGAGAATCTTACCGCAGCGGCGAACTATGACATAGTCGAAAACAAGGGCAAGGTCGACTCTGTAAACGGCAAGAAATATAACATTTACAAGCTCGACGAAAAGCTCACCGAAAAGGTTTACAGCTTTAAGATCACCTATACCTCGACCGAAGAGGTTTCTACCGAGCTTAATGTCGACGTTGAAGACGACCTTAAGGGCAGCCCGACCGGCCATAAGCACCGCTATGACGACAATTGGACGCCGGTCAAGGACAACGAAAAAGAAGAGCACGAGCGGTTCTGCATAGACGAGGACTGCGACAACAAGGAAGGCTCGCGCGAAGTTAAAGAGCACGAAATGCGCGATAACATCGTCAAAAGCCCGACCCAAACCGAGCTCGGCAAGCGCAGATATTGGTGTGTGAAGTGCGATTACGAATATACCGAAGATTTTAAAGGCGCGCCGTATGTCGGCATTTTCGCGACCTATTACAAGTATAAAGTCGACGACTCCGTCGAAGTCGACGAGGGCGAAGAGCCGAGCTATATTCTCGATGAGAGCACAAAATACCTCGCCTATATCGTCACCGGAAACGACAATATCAAGGTTCTTCCCGACCTTGGCGCGGGCGAATATTACAAGCTCACCGGCAAGTTCGGCGTTGTTCTCGAAAACAATGTTAATAAAGATCAATTCTTCGTTCAAAAGATAAACGGCGCCGGATACAAGAGCGATAAGCTTAGAACCTTCTCGGTCGCCGGCCTCGCGCTCGTAAGCGGCGGAGAGATCACCCCCGGACTCGAGTTCTATACCCTTGCGGACGACGGCAATATCAACAAGGGCGACTCCGTAAGCATAACCTACGACCCGGAAGAGCGGCCCGAGGGCTTTGACGCCGCGGACTTCAAGGAAAATATCCCCGAAAACGTTTCGGGCGCGCCGGTCGAGCGAGCGGGTATATACGTCGAAAACAATTACGGCTATAACGAATATGCTTGGTATAGAGATAATACCGAGGGAGGAAGCGTAAACGGCTTGCTTATCGGCGAGGCGGGAATTCTCATTCCGGCCGACAGCGCCGACTTGATTCAAGTCTACGTCGACAATGTAAAGGTCGATTCTGCCTTGTTGAGCGACGGTTCCGTCGAATACGGCGTTTCGCACCATTACGGCTACGACGTTGAGCTTAAAGCTCTGGCAATCGACAAGTCGGTCTTCGGCTATAAAGAAGAAGTCACCATCACGATCATGCAGAACAAGACGACGATATTCTCTAAGACCGTAAGAATCCGCGAGAAGATTTCCGCCAAGGTTGCTGTCTACCGCAAGCTTGCGTATAATGGCGGCGCCGACGTTTGGTACCCGGCCAAAAAACCCGATATCTCAAACAGCGAATATATTGCCGAAATCGGCGTTGCGATGCCGGAGGATTATATCCCGAGGGGCGTTAAGGTCTTTGTCGAAGAAAAAGAGGTCACGAATGATCTTGTCCCCGAGGGCAACCCGGGCATAGATACAAGCCAATTCGCCGGCTACAACCTTACCACCTACAAGATTCCCGACTCGTACACCAAAGGCCTTGAGTTTGTAACCGTCAAGATCGTTTACAACGAAGAAACGCTTCAATCGCAGAGGATTCAAATCAGAGTGCACGAGCATACTTTGAGCGAGTGGAGACAGGCGAAAGACGGCGAAGACGTAAACTTCCATTATCAAGACTGCACCGACCCGAACTGCGACGATATGTACTTTAAGAAACAAGAGGAGCACAAGAAGGACGAGGGCGTGATTATCAAAAAGGCCACCGAGACCGAAGACGGCGAGATTCAATACACCTGCCCGGTCTGCCAGTACGAATGGACAGAGAAGATTAAATACAGACCGCCTACGACAATCGGTACAATTGCGGTATATCAATACGAGGACAAATCGAATGTATCTAAAGTCATTGGGCACGGATTCTTCAACGGCGAAGAATTAGGATATATTCCGCCTAAAGACGATGCGCATTATATACCTCCGCCGATATACGGAGTTATATTGGGTGAGGAAATTGATATTTCTAAGATATCCGTAGTTCTTCACGAGAAATGGGGAGACGTTCCGGCAACCTTACACGCATTTGACGGCAATTTCACAAATAGCGAAAGCTTTAACGGATATCGAATTTATATTCTTTATTATGACGACAAGTGGGCACTCAACTATGATGTTGCCGTTGATTTAAAATATGACGGCGAGCAAGTGTTTAACGCATCGATTCCCAACTAACCCCCACAGAAAGGAGCCTACCGATGTTTCGCAGGATAATTGAAAAGCTTAAAAGCCGAAGCGGGGCGTCGGTGGTTCTTGCTCTGTTTTTGGTGATCGTCTGTTCGTTCGCCGGCACGGCGGCGCTGACCTCGGCGCGGGCGAACGTCGGGCGGGGCGACGGCAAGCGCGACGCCCAGCGGCAGTATCTCTCGGTCTCTTCGGCGGCAAGGCTTATAATCGACGACCTCGTCAAAAACGGCGATAAGGTTAAAATTTCGGTCGACTCTTCGACCGGCGCGGCGACGCTTACCGGTTTTCACTCGGGCGATTCGATCTACGCCTTGATGAAAAATGAAATCGCCGACTCTGCGAAGTACGCGTTTAAAAACGAACCACACACCGAAAAAATCGACTTCGAGATAGACGCCGGCTACCCGGCTTTCGAGAATGTCAAGGTTTCGCTCGCGTTTAAATACCCGCAGGACACCGGCAGCGGCGACATCAACGGAAATATGGTCTATATCGTCTCATGCGGGGAATATTCCTTTAAGTTCGAGGTCGGGTTAGAGTATAAAATCGTCAATACGAGCGGCTCTGACGTAGTCACGATTGAGCCGAAGAGCGGCGCGATTCTGCCCGCGCAAGGGGGCGACGGGGAATGATCTTTAAAAAACTGCGTTCAAATCGCGGCGAAACTATGGTTGAAATGCTCGTTTCGATAGCGCTTTTGGTCTTGGCGATGTCGATACTTGCGGCGGCGCTTTCGTCGGCATACAGCATAACCCAAGCCTCGCGGAACGCCGACGAGGATTATTATGAAGACCTTAGCGCCGCAGAGCTTAAAGAGGGCTCGGGCACGAGCGGAAAGGTCAAGATTTCGCGTTCGGGCGGGTCGGAGGTTAATGTCCCGGTCGAAATTTACGGAAACGAGAGCGACTTGGGGTCGCTGAAATCATACAGCTTTAAAGGCTGATTCGGGGGCGTTTTTATGCTCAAAAAACTGAAAAGCAAGGCGGGGCTGACCCTGACCGAGCTTATGGTGACGATGCTTCTTTTGTCGATGTTTTCGATGGCCTGCCTTGTCGGGATAACGTCGGCCTTTTCGTCGCGCCGCGACTATATAAGGATCTCCGACGCCGACATTCTTAAAGACACCGTCGTCGAGGTCATAACGCAGGAGCTGCGGATGTGCACCAATATCTCGGACGTTACGGCCGACGGCGGCAGCGAAATCGAATATCAGGGCGGAATGGGGCTGTATCAATATGGGCGAAACAACCCGAGCCAAAAGGCGAAGCTTGAATTAGACGAAAACGGAAGAATTTTGAAGACCGTATACAGCGACGACGGAACCTCGGACGGAAAGCCGTATACCTATCAAGTTTTAAACTATTCGGCCTACGGAACCGACGGCTCGTTTATAATTTCAGACCTGTCGTTTAAAAAGACCTCCGGCGCGGCCGAGGGAATCGAGGTAAGCTTTAAGGTCAAAGAAAAATCCGACGATTTAGAGCTTACCGGGGCGGACTTCACAGTGATCCCGCTATATGAAAAAGAACCGTAAAAAGCCGCAGCAATGCGGCTTTTGAGTTTGTGCGAGCTCCCTCCCCACCTATAATCCCCATTAAAATCAAATCACCCAAGCGCTGTTCTTTGCGCCCGGGTGATTTTTATATAAACACTTCTTTATATCGTCCGCTTTTCCTCGATTCTCCAGCCGTCGGCGGTAAGCCTTAAGGTATATTCCGTGTTCTTTGAATAGCCGTCGTCCGGGTCGGCGGAGGGATTTTGCACCGCTACCGTCGCGGTGTCTGCGCCGGACGAGAGAATCTCAAAGGTATAGTTGTCCGAAAGGTCATAGCCCCGGCCGCCGCCGTCGGAATAGGTTTTGCCGTCGACGCAAACGACCGTGTCGGCCGAGAGGGCGGTTTCGGCAAGCTCGCCGCAGTAGGCGCTTTTAATGAAATCCTCCCACTCGCTTTGCGAGTCGAATTTCTCGTCGGTGACGCGGTAATAGGTCGTTCCGCCAAGTTCGGCGGCGTCGGAATAGTCGCAGGCCGGCGGCTCATAATATAAAAATTTCGTGATTTGCAGGTCGAGGTCGATAAGCCCGGCTATTGTTTCGTCGGTGAGCTTTTCTTTGTCTCCGCACGCGCCGAGCAGGGCGAGCGCCGAAATCAGCGCGGCCGCAAGAAATATTTTTATTGATTTTTTCATCTTGATTCTCCTTTGGGCTTGAAAAATTTATTCTGACTGTATTGTAGCTCGAAAATCGGCGAAAAACCAAAAATGGGAAAAACGATTGATTTTTGGGACAAACGCTTTCAGAGAACAGAAATCAGAGGTCGGATAGTCGGAATTTATGGGCGCGGCCGTTGATGAATAACGGCGATAACCGCCTGTCCGCCGACTTCGCATTGTTGACACTTATATGTTAAAGTGATATATTATTAGCGAGGTGAGGATATGGTTACGATTGCGGTATGCGACGACAACGCCAAGTTTGCGCGGGCTTTGACCGACAAAATAAAGGACGTCTGCGCCTTTAAAATTCCCGAGAGGTATATGTGCCGGGTCGCGGAAGAGATGCACTCTTCTGCGGCGGTGCTCGACTATATCGCCGAGAACACCATAAATATTTTGTTTCTTGATATCGACATGCCCGAAGAAAACGGCTTTCAGCTTGCCGAGAAGATAAATCGCCTTCGACCCGACACCATAATTATTTTTGTGTCGTCTCACGAAAACTTTGTGTTCAGCTCGTTTGAGTATAATCCCTTCAGATTTCTTCGCAAAAACAAGCTCGACGAGGAATTGGAGGACGCGCTTATAAAGGCGGTCGAGCGGCATATGTCCAACACCGAGACCGTAACGATAAAAACCGACCGCGAAACGGTAGAGCTTCGGGTCGTGGACATTCTTTATATCAGAAGCGAGAAAAATTATTACGCCGTCTGCGGGGCGGATTTTGAATATAAGTGCAGGGGCACGATGGCGAGGGCGGAGGAGCTGATTCAAAAATACGGCTTTTTCCGTATAAATTCGGGCTGCTTTGTGAACATGGAGAAGATAAAGCGGTTTGAAAGCCCGAACAAGCTGATTTTGGAAACCGCCGAGCTTTATATCAGCCAGCGAAAGGTCTCGGCTTTTAAAGAGGCGTATTCGCTCTACACAAGAAAGAGGGTGCTTTGATGTTCGGCACGGTTTTTGAGATTTCGGTGTCGTTTTTTCAAAGCTGCATGACGATATGGTTCATCACGAGATTCAACAAAAAGCCGTATTTCGGCAGTCCCGCGGCGATTATTTTTTCGCTCATACAGTTCGGCGGAACGCTTATCGGCGACTATTTTCTGCCCGGGTTCAGCCAGCTTTCGGTCGCGATTCTGTTTTCGATTTCGCTCATCTATGCGCTGATAATCTGCGAAAAGGCGTATGCGCGGGCGATTTTGTCAAACTGCATAATGCACACCGTCACGATACTCTCGTCGACGCTGATGTACGCGGTGATATCATCGCTGATAAACGACTTTGACACGGCGATTCAGGGCTCGGATTCCGTGATAAGGTATGTATATGTAGTCGTCGTGAACCTGCTTGTTTTTATAATCGCAAAGCTTATACTCGGCATTTTTGCGGTCGACAGATCTCTGAACATAAAAACAAGCCTTGTGATGTTTGCAACGTCGTTCCTCACCCTGATAGGGTTGGGGGCGACTACAAAAATCGCAGAGCTTGAAGAAAACAATATAAAAGGCCCCGTCATCGCGCTTACGGTGATTTTCGTCTCGATAAACGTGATACTCTATGCGCTCGTCGGACAGATTCAGCGGCTTCAGCAGAAAAAATCGGAGCTTATGTTAATCAACGAGCGCCTAAGCTTTGAGCAGAACCGAATCAACGACGCCAACGCCATGCTCGACGCCTGCCGAAAAATAAAGCATGATATGAAGCAGCACCTGACGGTCATAGGCGGATATCTCGACGACGGTAAGACCGAGGAGTGCAGAGAATACGTCAAAGATTTGTATTCATCTGCGGATAAGATCGGGAACATTGTCCAGTCCGGCAACACGGTGATCGACTATCTCATAAATGCGAAGCTCGGCCCGCTTCAAGACGCGCGGGTCATAGTTTCGGGGAACATCGGCAGCCTTTCGGACATCAGCGACGTCGACCTTTCTTGCATGATCGGAAATATTTTAGACAACGCCGTTGAGGCCGTCAAGCCGCTGAAAGAGAAGCGGATTGAGCTTACCTTTGCGGCGCAGGGCGAGAACAGGATTATCATCTGCCGCAACTCGATCGAGGGGCCGGTGCTCGAAAAGAACAGGTTTTTGTCCTCGACCAAAAACAACGCGAGAGAGCACGGCCTCGGGCATAAAATCGTGGCGAGCGTGGTCGAGAGCTACGACGGGATCATAAGCTATTTTGAAGAGGGCGGAATGTTCGGCGTGCAGATAATTTTGCCGAGGAAGGGGTGAGGGGCCCCTTTTTCCCTTGACACATCGCCTCGGGGCTGATATACTGTCTTTGAGGCGCGGCCTCGCTATCGAATAAGTTTTTGAAAGGACGGTTTTATGCCGCAGCTATATTATAAAGAAGCCCTGAAGCTTGCGCAGCGCGAAGTAAGGGCCTGCGCCGCAAGGGGCGAACACCCTTATCTCCCGCTGTTGGACGATTTCGTGCCCTCCGAAAGAATCACCAAGGGGGCTAACGTCGGGCTTCAATGGATACCCACCGAGCTTATAGTCGGAACGCGAAACGCGGGGCGGGCGAACGCCTTCGCGAGAAACTTTTTGCCCCTTTTGAGCGAAAACTCCGAGTTTGCCGGAAAGTGGACGGCCCTTTGCGAGGCGCATGTCGACGAGGGAATTCGCGACCCTATACTCTGCTACGAATATATGAACCGCTTCTACGTCGAAGAGGGCAACAAGCGGGTCAGCGTTTTAAAATTTTTCGGAGCGCCGACCATTTACGCCAAGGTCATAAGAATAATGCCGGAGCAGAACGGCTCGAAAGAGGTCGAGCTTTATAACGCTTTTTTGGAGTTTAATCGGTGCAGCAATATGCACCTGCCGGAATTTTCCAAGCCCGCGAGCTACGCAAAGCTCCAGCGGCTTTTGGGAAAGGAGCCGGAGGAGGTCTGGTCCGACGACGAGCGCAAAGACTTTATGGCGGCCTATCACTATTTCAGAGAGGCTTACGCCCCCAACGGCAACAAGGCCGACCCTTCGGTCGGCGACGCTATGCTCGTATATATCGAGGTCTACGGCTATCAGAATCTTCGCGGAAAGACTTTGGCAGAGATCAAAAAGGCTGTCGCCAAGGTTGGGGAAGAGATAACCCTTAAGCGCGAAGAGCCGCCGATAGAGGTCAAGTTGGACCCGGACGGAGCGGCCGAAAAGCCCTCCGGGATACTTTCGATTTTAAACAAGCCCAAGCCGATAAAGGTCGCTTTTATACACGACAAGACCCCGGTCATCTCGGGGTGGACATACGGCCACGAGCAGGGCAGGCGGCATATCGAGACCGTCTTCGGCGACGAAATAGAGACTACGGCCTATTATAACGCCCTCGACGACGGCGAGGCCGGGGCAGAGATAGAGCACGCCGTTTCGGACGGCAACACCGTTATATTCACCACTTCGCCGAGGCTTCTTTCGGCAAGCCTTCGCGCGGCGGTAGAGCACCCAAAGGTCAGCGTTTTAAACTGCTCGCTGAATATCTCTCACCGCTATATAAGAACCTACTACGCCCGAATGTACGAGGTGAAATTCATAATCGGGGCGATAGCCGGCGCGCTCGCGCAGTCTAACGACGTCGGCTATATCTGCGACTACCCGATCTTCGGCCAGGTCGCGGGGATCAACGCCTTCGCCCTCGGGGTTCAGATGGTGAACCCTCTCGTAAAGGTAAGGCTCGAATGGTCGTCGGTCGGCGGCGGGCTAAGCGGCGCGACCGAAAGACTTAGGGCCCGGGGGATAAAGCTTATCTCGACCCAAGACACCAAAAGCCTTCAGGAAAAATCGAGCTACGGCTTCGGCCTTGCAATCATAAACGAAAACGGCGAAACGCCCCTTGCGCGGCCGATCTGGAAGTGGGGGAGCTACTACGAGGCGATAATCCGCTCGATTCGCGACGGAAGCTTTAAATCCGAATACGAAGAAAGCAGCAGGGCGCTGAACTACTATTGGGGCCTTTCCGCCGGGGTCATAGACGTCGAGTGTTTCGACGTTCTGCCCGAAAGCGTTCGCCGGCTCGCTCTTCTTTTAAAAGACAGCATCTGCCGCGGGGTAGAGCCTTTCTGCGGCCCTCTCTTCAATCAAGAGGGGAAGGAAATAATCGGCGCGCAGCAGTCTTTAAGTCTCGAGCAGATAATCAATATGGATTGGCTCGTCGAAAACGTCGTCGGCGCGATACCTAAATACGCCGAGCTCGACGAAACCGGAAAGGCCACCGCCGACGTCGTCGGGGTAGAGCCCTCTACCAAGGAAAAACAAAATCAGCAGGACGGAAAGGTTTGATTTATAATGCGGATTCTCGCGGTTGCGGATACGGTGTCGAAATATTTATACGACTACTACACGCCGGGCAAGCTCGACGGTTTTGATTTGATACTTGCCTGCGGGGATCTTAGCCGCGACTATCTCGAATTTTTGGTCGACGCCTCGCGCTGCCCGGTTTTATACGTCAAGGGCAACCACGACGACTCTCTTATCGACAACCCGCCGGGCGGCTGTATCTGCATCGACGACAAGGTATACGTCTATAAGGGGATAAGGATCCTCGGCGTCGGCGGGTCTAACAGATACCGCGAGGGCGGATATATGTTCACCGAAGACCAAATGAGGCGCCGAATCTCTAAGCTTAGGTTCAAGCTTATGAAGAGCGGCGGGATAGACATTTTGGTGACCCACGCCCCCGCCCGCCACCTGAACGATTTCGACTCCCTTTCCCACCGCGGGTTCGAGTGTTTTAACCTGCTGTTAAAAAAATACCGCCCGAGCTATTTCGTCCACGGGCATATCCACAAAAACTACGGTATAAACATTCCGCAGAAGACCGAGATCGACGGCGTGACCGTCATCAACGCATACGACTACTGCGAGTTTGAATATATCCCGAAGCAAAATATTCAGAATAAAAACGAAAAGAAAGCCGCCTTTTGAACGGCTTTCTTCTTTTGTTTTTCAAATTTTTTTATTTTTTATCGTCTTTTCCGCCGATTATATACTTCAAAACCTCGAACAGCTTTTCGATGTTTATCGGCTTCGCAAGGTGGCCGTTCATTCCGGCGGCCTCGGCGGCCTTGACGTCTTCGTCGAAGGCGTTCGCCGTCATCGCGACTATCGGGATATTCGCGAGCTCTTTGTTTTCAAGCGAGCGTATCCGCTTGGTCGCCTCATAGCCGTTCATAACCGGCATCTGAATGTCCATAAGTATAAGGTCGTAATACCCGGGCTCGGATGCGCAGACCTTTCTTACCGCCTCGGTTCCGTCTTCGGCGGTGTCGACTCTGATCCCGCCCTCTATAAGAATTTCCTCCGCGATCTCGCGGTTAAGCTCGTTGTCTTCGACCAAAAGCAGCCGCTTGCCGATGAGCTCGTCGGTGTTTTTCGGTATCGGAGAGGCTTCCTCGGCCTTCGCCCCGCCGATAACGCTTATAAGGGTTTCGCGAAGCTCCGAAAGGAATATCGGCTTGTTTACAAAGGCGGTGACCCCGGCCTTTCTCGCCTCTTCTTCGATGGCCGTCCAGTCGTAGGCCGTCAGAACGATTATCGGAACGTCTTTCGGGGCGATGGATCTTATCTGCCTCGCGACCTCTATTCCGTTAAGATCCGGCAGCGACCAGTCGATGATATATGCGATAAACGGGTCGCCGACGTCGCCGGCGTGGCTCGCGTGCAAAACCGCTTCCTTTCCTCTAAGGGTCCATTCCGCGCGCATACCCAGCTGTATGAGCATTTTGGTAACGCTGTCGCAGGTGTTGAAGTCGTCGTCGACGACAAGCGCGCGAAGCCCCGCAAGCTCTTGAATGACCTCGACCTGCTTCTTTTCGCCCTGAAGCCTGAATTCAAGGTTGATGATAAACTCGGTCCCCTTGCCCTGCTCGGTGATACATTCGATGGTCCCGCCCATCGCGTCGACTATATTCTTGGTGATCGCCATCCCCAGGCCGGTCCCCTGTATTCCGCTGACGGTAGAGGTCCGCTCACGCTCGAACGGCTCGAAGACATGCTTCGCAAACTCTTCGCTCATACCGAGGCCGGTGTCTTTGACTCTGATTTCATACGAGCCGTAGCCCTTCGGCGCGCCGTATTTCTGTTTTATCGTAAGGGATACCGACCCGCCCGCCGGGGTGAATTTTATCGCGTTTGAAAGAAGATTCAAGAGAATTTGGTTGATGTGAAGCTTGTCGCAATAGATGTCCTCGTCGATGACGTCCACGGTGTCCATAAAGAAGTTCAGCTGCTTCGTGGCCATCTGCGTCTGGATTATATTCCTCATATCGCGGAAGATATCCGATATGCTGACCGGCTTTTCTTCGATGTTAAGCCGCCCGCTCTCGATTCGCGACATATCGAGAATGTCGTTTATAAGCGAGAGAAGGTGGTTGCTTGATGAAAGTATCTTTTTGAGATAGTCCTGAACCCGCTCTTTGTTGTCGATATTGGTCTCCGCAAGGGTGGTAAAGCCGATAATCGCGTTCATCGGGGTCCGTATGTCGTGCGACATATTTGAAAGAAACATAGTCTTGGCCTTTTCGGCGGCCTCGGCCTTTCTTAATTTTTCCTCCAAAAGCGCGTGCTCGACCGTCGTCTGAATGGTCTTCTCGGCGTTTTTGCGAACCCAGAGATAGTAGATAACTATCGCGACGCAGAGGAATACCCCCGCGATTATGAATATCCTTCTCGCGCGGAAAACGCTGTCGAACGCCTCGCTCTCGGGAACGTCGACTATAATCGACCACTCGTTTATATTCGCTGGGGCGTAATACATATACTGCCAGCCCGGGGTGTTGGGCGTTTTGTAAATAACATATCCCGTCCCGAGACTCATAATATCCTCGACATATTCGTCCCAGCTCTTGGCGCCTTTGGTCTCTCTTCCGGGGTTGGTGCTGTTATATTCCGAAAGGTTGCCGAGAGTATTGTGCCAAGTGTCCACCAAAAAGTCGCCGTTGTGGGTGTCGACGATATAGATCTTCGCGCTCGCGTTGTATAAGTTGTCGACATTAAGCTTTGCGGGCAGTTCGCCCAAAATCGTGACGCCGTATAAAAGCGCCGCGGTGTTTCCGTTTTGAATGATCGGTACGAAGTGCCGCAAAACATACTGCCCGTCCGAGCTAAGCTCGCGGTTTGAAACGTGTTCGCCGAGCGGAGCTTCTTTTTCATAAGAAAGCCCCGAGGCCTCTCCGCCGACTACGTCTCCTTTCGCGGTTATGACTTGATTGTCCGGCGTAAGAACCCGGATCTTCATAGTTTGAAGAAGGGGAGAGACGTTCTGAATGACCTCTCTCATTGCCTCGACGTCGTAATTGTCGGCCGACATGATGACTTCGGCCGCGGAGTTTAGAATTTCGCTGTCTCGCTTGAATTTGTTCGAGACCTCGTTGATAACGGTATTAACGCCCTCTTCCATTCGGCCGATGCTTCTGTCTTTAATGGCGTCGGCGATTCTGAAATAGGCCGAAAGAAATATCAGCGCTATGACTATTGATATTATTATCGTTGCGGTAATGCTGCGGTCTCGCTGTGCGGGTGCGGTCTTCAAAGGGGGTTGCTCCTCTCTTTTATAAATTCGGCGCGCAAAAGCCGCCTAAGGCATATAATGAGAATGCCGAGGGCGAACGCCGATAATGTCATACAATATAATTATACTATATTCCGGCGGTTTCGTCAAGGTGTTTGCCGCCCAAACTCCAAGGTGAACAAAAAATTAAAATTTGTCCGAAAAATTATTGACATATTAGAACAATCGTGTTAAAATGACTAATGTGTAACACTATTTGTAATTTCTGTATTCTTTTAAATAGATTCGATACACGGATTTTTAAAATTGAGGGTGAAGAAATGCCGGTCGAAGTAAATAAGGCGGACAGCCTTGTTTCCGATATGATCCTTATAGTCGACGACGACGAATTTAACCGCGGAATCCTCGACAACATCTTTTCTCCGTACTACTCTATCGACGAAGCCTCGAACGGGCGAGAGGGGCTGGATAAAATTCTTGCGGACCGCGAAAAATACTGCGCGATCCTGCTCGACGTCATGATGCCCGAAATGAACGGCCTCGAAGTATTAAGAAGGCTTTGGAACGAAGAGCTCACCTCGAAGATACCCGTATTTCTTATCACCGCCGAGGTCAACAACGAAGTTTTGCACGAAGCCTATCATCTCGGAGTTATGGACGTTATACTTAAGCCCGTAACCCCGTATATAGTTTTAAGGCGAATCAACTCGGTAGTAGAACTTTTCAGGGCCAGAAAGCGCCTCGGGAACAGAGTCGAGCGCCAGAATTTAGAGCTTATTGAAAAGGCCGAAAAGATCATCGAGCTCAACCGCGGAATGATAGAGGCCCTTTCCGCCGCGATAGAATTCAGAAACGGCGAATCCGGCGAGCATGTCCGCAGGATTCACGACATCACCAAATACCTTCTCGAAAATACCGAGCTCGGAAGCGGGCTCGACTCGGAAGAGATCAACAACATCGCGCTCGCCTCAATTATGCACGACGTTGGCAAGATCGCGATACCAGACAGCATATTGAACAAGCCCGCAAGGCTTACTAAAGAGGAATTTGAGGTTATGAAGACCCACACCGTCCAGGGCGGGCTTCTGCTCGAAAAAATCCCGCAGCTAAGAGAAAACGCCGTATATAAATACGCGTACGACATTGCGCGGCACCACCACGAGCGCTGGGACGGCAGGGGATACCCCGACGGCCTTAAGGGCGACGAAATTTCGCTTTGGGCGCAGATCGTCTCGATAGCCGACGTTTACGACGCATTAAGCTGCAAGCGCGTTTATAAAGACGCTTTCCCGAGGGATAAGGTCATACAGATGATCCGCGACGGCGAGTGCGGGACTTTCAGCCCGCGGCTTTTGGAATGTTTCTTTAAAGCGGAGGAAGTCCTTCAGACCTTCTACCGGAAATGATCTGATACATAACGCAAAAGGGGGATTTATCCGTGGAACAGCAAAAGAAAGACAGGCTCAAATCGGCCGGAATAGACGTTGCGGACGCTTTGGGAAGATTTATGGGCAACGAGGGAATGTACGAGAAGTTTTTGAACAAGTTTTTAAACGACCAAAACTACTCTAAACTTAAAGAAGCCCTCGAAGCGAAAGACTATGAGGCCGCGCTTTCCGCGTCGCACACCTTAAAAGGCGTAAGCGGAAACCTTTCGATAAAAACTCTCGCCGATCTTCTTGCGCTTCAAGTCAAGATGTTCAGAGACGGCGACAATAAGTCTGCCGAAGAGCTTATGCCAAAGATAACCGAGGCTTATAACGCCGCGGCGGAAGCAATTAAAGACTAAACCGTTTAAAATGCATGCCGCGAAAGCGCATACCAACGAGGAGGTTAAACGGAATGCAGAAGATAAAAGCATATTTTAAAGAGATTCGCGACGTCGAAAAGAAATATCTTGTCGACGGTAAGCGCTCTATCGCAAGCGGAAACATCATAACCCTCAGCAAGATGAGCTTTGCGGCGACCGTTCTTGTTATAATCAACCTTATTCTTGCCATGTTGCTTATAACCGACTTTAAGCCTTCGCTGCCCCACCTTATCGCGGTGCCGGTTATGGCCGCGTTCGCCGTAGTGACGAGCTTATACCGCTTTAAAGGCCGGGCCAACCCCAAGATCGTAAAGATCATGGCAGTCGCATTTGAAGTTACGGCGTTCTTCTTCGTAACCCTTGTCGATATCTATTCTCATATGGACAGGATCTGCTTTATGCCGATAGTCATAACGGCTTTCGCGTCGGGGACCTTCTTCTCCTCTAAGGTCACCAACCTGATAAACCTTTGCTATACCGGCATTTTCATCTTCTGCGATATGATGCATAAAGTCGACTTCGAGGGCGAACCATGGAGATACGACGTCTTCATCGCGCTTTTGGGCTTCTGCTTCGCAACCTTCGTCGGCGAGCGCTGCCGCACCTTAAGGATCCAGGAATACACCGTCAAGATGAACTATAAATACCTGAGCCAGAGGGACCCGCTCCTTGAAACCATATACAACAAGCGCGGCTACGAAGACGCGATAGACAACTATCTCGTCTCAAACAACCCCAACATCAAGTGCGCGTTCATCGTTTTGGACCTTAACAACTTCAAGCATATAAACGACAATTACGGCCACGATATGGGCGACCAGATCCTTCGTTGCATGAGCGACACTCTCGTAAGCTTATTCCGCGATTCCGACATTATCGGGCGCTTCGGCGGCGACGAATTTATCGTTTTGGCGGACGGCCTTTGCGACGACGACGCCGTCGAAAAGAAATGCCGCTATATCGCCGAGCTTATCGGAAGAAAAGCCCAAGAAACCGGCGCGATAAAGGTATTCTCAAGCCTCGGCGCCGTTATATGCGACAACCAGAAGGTCGACTTCGAGCGCCTGTTTGAAGAGGCCGACAAGGCGATGTACGAGGCCAAAGAGATGGGCCGCGACGCCGACCGCTTTATCCTTCGCCATTACAGCGAGGAAGATTGACCTTTATTTAACCGAAAACGCCCGCTCTTTCATAAAAAAGAGCGGGTTTTTTATAGTCTTCGCGCCGTTTCGCTATTTTTTCTCTCCGGGGGAATATTCGAGAATGTCGCCGGGCTGGCAATTAAGCGCCTCGCAGATCGCCTCGAGAGTCGAAAACCTTATAGCCGAAATTTTTCCGGTCTTGATTTTAGACAGATTCACGTTCGCGATGCCCACCTTTTCGGCAAGCTCGTTGAGCGAGATCTTTCTGTCCGCCATAACGCGGTCGAGCCTTAAAATTATCGCCATAATATCACCTCAAAGCGTCTCGTCGGCTTGCTTCTGAAGCTCTTCGCCGTAGCGGAAGATGTAGCTTATAAGATAGATCACTATCGCCGCGAAGATGCCCTCGATCGAAATGCTTATGGGCAGCGGCACCGACTCGGCGCCGATGGCGATGAATACGGTGTCCAGCAGAAAGTGAACGAACGCGCCGATGACGGTCGCCGCCAAAACAAAGTGGCCGAACTTTTTGACAGTCTCGGAAATGCCCTCTTCAAACGGCCGCCCCTCTTTCATCGGGACCATTATCCTTCTGACCAGCTTTATGCCGATCATCAGTATCGCGACCTCGATTGCCTCGGTTATGCTCACCGATAGAACGTAGAGCGCAAACTGAAGCTTTGTGACCATCATCTGCCCGTTTTCAAAGACCACGAATTCGCTGTCGTCTAAATTAAAAACCATCGAAAGCCCCTTCGGCAGGTCGTCAATCGGCAGAGAGACCGCCACGGCCATAAAGATGTTCGCGGCGATAAGCATACATATCGCGACGATGCAGAAGATAAAAAGTATCTTCGCGAAGACGTCGACTATTCGCGCTGTTTTTGTAAGTTTTTCCATAATCATACCTCCGAATTTCAGTATGGCCCGATTATACCACGCGATTTTATGTTTGTCAATAGTTTTTTAACGATAAACATAAAAAATTTTATTTTAAAGATTAGACTCAAAATTTTTTCGCGAAATTTTAGGCCGAGCGGCGGTTTAAAACGTCTAATAAGCGTAGCTACAAAAAGGAAGTGATATTTTGAAGGACGGCGGTCTTATAAAAAGGGCGCGGCGGGGCGACATAAGCGCCTTTGCCGAGGCTTTTTCCGAGGTCGAGGAGGAGATTTATCGGGTCGCGTTTTTATACGTCAAGAACCGCGACGACGCCCTCGACATCGTCCAGGAAACCGCTTTAAGCTGTTTTCAGAACGCGAAAAAGCTTCGCGAGGCTAAATATTTTAAAACCTGGGCGGTTAGAATCGCGATAAACCGCTCCCTCGACTTTTTGAGAAAAAGCGGCCGAACCATCCCCCTCGGCGAGGATTTAAGCGGCGTTCCGGCCGCCGGCGGCGACGAAGCCGAGGCGATAGCGCGGATAACTCTTGAAGACCTCTTGAACCGGCTCGACGAGGCGGAAAAGAGCGTTATACTTTTGAAATATCACTGCGGATACACGTTTTCCGAGATCGCAAAGATGTTGAAAATTCCCCCGGGGACGGCAAAATCGGTCTGCTACCGAGCGATCTCGAAGCTTAGAAAAGAGAAAGGCGGCGAATTATGAACGATTCCGTTGAAAAAGCGTTGCAGAGCATAGAGATACCCGAAGAGCTTCACGAGCGCGTCGTCGAGGGAATCGGGCGCCTTGAAGCGAAAGGAACAGACGTTATGAAAAGAAGTGTTATAAAAATCGCGGCGATAGCGGCGGCGGCCGCGGTCGTGGCCCTCGGAAGCGTTACCGCGGCGGCCTTTTCCGGGGTCGAGGGCGCGGAAAGGGCGCTCGGATTTTCAGGAAAAGAGCAGGCTTTCGGGACTGCGGCGACCTACGTCGTCAAAAACGCCGAGACAAAAGAGCAGAGCGACTATCTTGCAAATCTTATCCTTTCGGGAATGACCTACGACATCGACTCGGAGGACAGCGAGGTTACCCTCGGCCTGTTAGGGCTGAGGCCGGCATATACCGTCAAATTCAAGGTCGGCGGATATTCCTATGAGGTGGTTGTCGACGCGCGCTCCGAGGTCGTTTTGGACTGCGAATCGACTGTCGACGAGAACTGGGAGAGCTACGTTAAAGACGAGCTCGGCGGAAAAGAAGAGACGATGAGCGATCTATACAGCGGCTACGACGTCAAAAATATAGGCGAATACGAGGGCGTTGAGATAGACCTTAGCGGCACCGAGGAGGTTTATTACGCCGTCAAGGACTACTACGGCCTTGACGCGCCGAGCGAACCGGGCTGCGACGGCTGCCTTAACGGGCAGGTGTTTATAAGCTACGAGACCCCGATCGTCTACGTCACCCAATTTTACCACGGCGGATATATCTACGAAAACCGCTACGACCCCTCGACCGGCGAGCTCACCGAGCTTTACGTCGGCGAAGACGAAAGCTTCAGCGGCGAAAATTCACACAGGCACGAGCATGTCGAATCGGGCAGGATAGGCTGCCTCGGCGCGTTTGAAATCGCCAGGGGCGAGGGCTTAGACCATGCGATCGTAAGCTATATCGCGGACTACGCCTTTGAAGACGGCCGAATCGCCGACATCTACGCGGCTTCGGCGGCGGACGGTTCCTCGGGCGAGCAAAGGTCGGTCACTCTTTACATCGACGCCTACACCGGCGAGATCCTCGATATTTCCTACGGAGATATCAAATCCGGCGCAGAGGAGGCCGCCGGCGCCCCCGAGCTTCCCTCGGCAGAGCCGCCCGCAGAGGGGCTTATAAGCGAAGCCGAGGCCGCGGCGGCGGTCCTTGAAAGAGAGAACGCCTCGCTTCAAACCGTCGAGGAATTTAAAATCGAATACGACGAGGTGAAAAAGGTCTATACCGTAAGCTTTATAACCGAAAAGGGAAAAGGGCGCTCTGTTTCGGCGACGGTAAACGCCGAGAGTGGAGAGATTTTAGGCTGAAAATTTCATAAAAAGCGGCGCGGCTCGGGTTCCGAACCGCGCTTTTTTATATTATATCGGAGGTAAAATTCAGAATTTCGGAAGCTCGTCTCTCGTGATGATGACCTCGCTGTCGTAAACCTTGTGCATCATATCAAAGTCGGTAAAAGCGTCCGAAAGCTCGGTCGTGCCGTCTTTGACGATGTAATCCCAGTTCCATACCGCGAACCAAAGCCAATAGGCGTTGTCTCTGACGATAAGGTCGGGGTCGGGCATAGTCCCACATTCGCTCATCGTGACCATCTTTTCGCCGTCCGTCCAGTCGTGCATATCGCTCAAAGTCGCCGGAGAAACGCCGTAGTCGTGGGCCGCCGCATAGATATCCATAGCCGCGATGTCGCAATATTCGTCGCCCGGGTACCAATCCTCGCTCTGCGCGTTCCAGACCCAGATGAGATTGTCGAGCTCGCGGTAGTCGGTCATGCGCTCATACATCAGCCGCCAGAGCCATTTATAAGGCTCGGGCCCCGAAGCGCCCCACCAGAACCACCCGCCCGAGGCCTCGTGAAGCGGCCGCCACAAAACGGTCACGTTGTTGTTTTCAAGCTTTTGCAGATACCCCGAGATTACGTCTATATCGCTCAAAAGCTTATAAGCCTCTTTGCTGATCTTTTTGTCTTTATAAAGCTGCTCGACGTCTTTAAGGTCCATATGCGCGATGTCTTGGTCTGTGACGGCCTCCGAAAGGTCAAAGGTCGTGTTTTCGGCGTAAAAGTCCGCTCCGCCGCAGGGCGCGTGCCAGTGCCAGTCGTAGACTACAAGTCCGCCCTTGTTGCTCCATTTGATCGCAAGGTCGTAATCCTTCGCGGGGCGGTCGTTGGCATAGGGGTAGCTCGGGCTGTCGAAGATAAAGTCGAACGCCCGGATCGCGGGGTATTTCCCGAGGCCCTTATAAAGGGCGTCGGTCTCGGTGTTGTTGCCGTAGTCGGTGCATTGACCCGCCAAAACCCTCTTTCCGTAGATCGCGCGGAGATATTGATAAATGTTTTGAGTCTTAAGGTTGGCGTATTTGTTTGTAAGGGTCTCGCTCATTCCGGTATAGAGCTTGTCGTCGATAGACGAGCCGTTTTCAATCTCAATGCAGTCGATAGAAAACCAGCTCCATCCCGAGCCGAGGGTTATCTCGCTGTGCCCCTTTTCGATGAAAATCCCGTCCGCGACGGTCTCGGCCCAGTCGCCCTCTTCGGAGACGATGTCGAACGCCTTTTTGCCGTTGACCAAAAGCTCGTTTTCTTTGTGGCCGTCGGCGCGGTGGCGAACGGTTATCTTATAAAACTGCGTCGAGGGGACGTCCACCGGTATCAAAATACCGGAATTGTCCGAAATATCGACGTATCCCTCGCCGGAATACCCGCCCTTGTCGGTCTTGACTGCAGCCCCGCTCGAAAGAACGCCGTCCTCGGCCTCGATCAAGGTATAAAACTCCTGCTCTTCGATTCCGTCGAATCTGATTTTTTCAAAGCCGTAGCTCTCTGCGGGGATAACGTCCTCGGGGTCTACGAGCGCTCTTTCGGGGCTGAACCCGCAGCCCGAGAAGAGCATCGCCGAAGAAACTATCAGCGCGGCAAAGCCGAATTTTTTCATCTTTTTTCCTCCTTATCGCGATTTTTTAAGGGCTTTTATTACTTTTCGAGCGATTCTTTGATTACCTTCGCGGCGGCCTCGCCCATAAGCTTGTGCCCTGCGGCGCTCGGGTGAAGTCCGTCGCCGGAATCGTTTTCGGCCTTAAGCTTGGTCGGGTCGCCCGGGTCGCAGACCGCGGCCGCAAAGTCGATATATCCGTCGAAGCCGCTGTCCTCGCTCATCATAAAGTCGTTGACCTTTGTTCTTATGCTCTCGTGAAGCTCCGAGCTCCAGTTTTCGTTTGTCCCGAATGGGGTGACGGTTCCCGCAAAGATTTTTATCCCGCGCTTGTGGCAGGCATTTATCATCGCCCTGTATTCCGAGATCATATTCTCCGAAATATCCTCCTGCGCGCCCGGAATGTCGTTAGTCCCGATAAGAACGATAACGTATCTAACCCCGGCGACTTCGAGGGCGTCGCGCTCGAACCTGTCTTTCGCCGCGATCCCCGAGCCGCCCCAGATAGCATTGCCGCCGATCCCGGTATTGACCACCGAAATATGCGAGGTCGCGGGGTCTTCCCGAAGAGCGTTTGAAAGAATATCCGGCCAGGCGTCAAAGCCGTTCCAGGTAGAGATAGAGCCGTCGGTGATCGAATCCCCGAAGCAGACGAGAGATTCAGAGCCCTCCGAATATCCGTCGACCCGGCAGAGCGAGAAATAGCTCCACATCCAGGCGGTGGGGTTAAAATTCTCCGAGACCTTGTCCCCCGCGACTACCCAGCTTCCGCAGTCCGCCTCTTGGTGAACCGCCGGGAAGGAGGGGACCGAGCCGAATTTTGTCGACACCGCCAAAAGCTCGAGCGCCGAGTATTCAAAGTCGATTTCGTCAGAGGTGACCGTCTCTCCGGCCGGTATCGTTACGCTCTCCGATCCGCCGAAGGTGACTACCGTATCGGTTTCAAGGTCTATATTCGGCTCGCCGGCCTTTAAAAGCTTGGCGATGTGCGCCGACTCGATGACAAGGTCGGAAGTTGGCGCGTCGAGCGTTTCGGAGTGTTCGTTAGAAAATGTGAGCCTAATCTTGCTGCCGCTCATCGAGGCGCGGAACTGCTGGCGGCAGGTAGAGTCGGAAAGATGGGGCTCTTTCGGCATCATATCTATATACGAGGGCTGCATAGCCGCCGCGAAGATACAGCTCCAGCCGTCCGAAGGCTCCGGCTCCGAAAGAGGCTCCGCCGCGTTTTCGTTCGCGCCGCAGGCGCAGCAGCCGAGGCAGAGCGAAAAGCCTATCGCCAATGAAAAAATGCGTTTCAACATCTTTGGTCCCCCATTTTTAAAATTATACCTTTTAAGTTATCCTATCATTCAAAAAACTTAGTGTCAATGTTAAAAAATGAACCTGCGGCGGCCTTCCGATATTCGAGTGGGGACCGCCCCTCCGCCTTTTTAAAGACCGCGCAGAAATAGGCGGATTCCGAAAACCCGACCTCTTCGGCAATCTTCGCTATCGGCTTTTTCGTCTCGGTCAAAAGCCTTTTCGCCTCGCGAATCCGCAGGCGGTTGATATATTCCTTCGGTCTAACGTTCATCGACTCTTTGAAGACCCTGCAAAAATGCTGATGAGAGACCCCGGCCTTTTCGGACAGCACCGAGAGCGGAAAATCCTCTTTATAGTGCTCCTCGATATACCCGAGTACCCCCGCGATAAGCTCGCTCCGCTCGGCCCTGCCGCGGCTCGGTTTTATATCCGCGCTGCGGTAAAATTCGAGCAAAAACTGGTAAACCAGCCCCGAACAGATCGCGCAGCCGTATACCTTGTCTGTCGAAAGAAGCCGCGTCATTCTCTCAAAAAGTGCGGTAAAAGGCTTTTTGTCGCCGATCTGAACGACGGTCGGGCGGGTAAGCCCCAAAAGGCTTAAAACATGCGCCGCCGAATAGCCGTCGAAGGTCACGAACTTAACCCGCCAGCCGTTGGTAACGGCGCGGTACTCGTGAGGGTAGTTTGCCGGAAGAAAGATCGCGCTGCCGGCCGGAATCTTCACGCTCATATTGTCGTATTTAAGAACGCCCTCGCCGGCCTCCGAAAGGATTATCTGGTGCCAATGATACCCCGTCGGCCGCGAAATCGGCTGCTGCCAGTCGGTCCCGCCGATTCCGGTAAGATGGATCGGCAGCTTTCGCGCCTCGATATTATACGGATAGATAACTCCGTTAAGGCTCATTCCTACGCCCCCTTTTTAAAAAATTATATCCCGCGCGATGATAAAAGTCAAGAAAATATAAAAAAACGCGGAAAATTTTTATTCATTTTTTGATATTTTATAAAAAACTTGATATTGATTTTTCCGAATCGCGATGTTATCATAAAAGCAGAATTTTCCGCAAGGGGGCTGCAAATGAAAAATTTCTTTAAAAGCTCGGTTTGCGCGCTTCTTTGCGCGGCGATGCTTTCTTCCTGCGGGGCGGGGTCAAGGGCCTTAGTAAGCGAAGACCGCCCCGGGGCTTTAGCGCCGATAACCGCCGACTCGGCCGTTTCTTCGGAGCCCGAGACTTCGGCGGCAGCTTCTTCGGAAGAGACTTCTTCCGCGCCTACGACTGCGGTTACGACCTCCGAAACCACGGCCGAGACCACTGCCGCTGCGACAACCACCGAGACGGCCACGACCTCCGCCGCGACGACAACCACCGAGGCGACTACGACCGCCCGGCCCGAGGAAGACCCCGCCGCCCGCTCGCTTTCAAACCCAAACGCCTCTAAGGAAGCGGTCGAGCTTTACGAATATATCTGCAATACCTACGGCAGCGCGATAATCTCGGGGCAGCAGGAATCCACCTGGATGGGCTCTGAGCAATACGAGTTCGACCTTATCAACCGCATAACCGGGAAATACCCGGCGATCCGCGGCCTCGACTATATGAACGACGACTTTGAAGGGGTCAACCGCCGGGCTAAGGAATGGCGAGACAAGGGCGGGATAGTCACCATCTGCTGGCACTGCGGAAGCGATTTTTCGGGCAGCTGGGCCGAGAGCATGGATACCGAGATTAAAAAGTGGAACAAAGCCCTTAAAGAGGGGACTAAGGAATACGACAAGCTTATCGAGGGAATGGACAAGGGCGCGAAGGCGCTTAAAGAGCTTTGCGACGAGGGGATACCGGTTTTGTGGCGGCCTTTTCACGAGCTCGACGGCGGCTGGTTCTGGTGGGGCAAGGGCGGAGCCGAGAATTTCGTCACGCTCTGGCGGATAATGTACGACCGCTATACAAACTACTGGGGGCTTGACAACCTGATCTGGGTGCTCGGCTATTCCGGCAACAACCGCCGATACGCCGACTGGTACCCGGGCGACGAATATGTAGATATCGCCGGGGCGGACAGCTATTCCGGCGGGGCTTGCGAAAACCTCTACCGTGCGGTAAAAAAGGTCGTCGGCGACGAAATGCCGGTCTGCTTCCACGAATGTGGCAAAAACCCGACAGTCAAAGAGCTTAAAGACGGCAAGGCGGGCTGGGTTTGGTTTATGACTTGGCACACCTCGCAGCTTACCGACAACAACCCGGATAGCGCACTCAAAGAGCTTTACAACGACGAATACGTCGTGACCCTGGACGAGCTGCCCGATTGGAAATATTGAAAAAATTAAAAGAAAATCCCCCGAACCGCAGCGATTCGGGGGGATTTTTTTAAAAAAATCATTCGTATTTAAGCTTTTCTTCGCTCCAGTCTTTTAAGACCTTCGCCATATCGGCGGCGGTCTTTTTTGCGGAGGGAAGGTCGTGTTCGAGATAGTTCCCACATTCGCGGCGCTTGGCCCCGGGGATTTCGCCCTCGAACCCCGAGATGAAATCGAACGCGCTTTTGACGAGGGCTATCGCCTCGGCGCTGCCGACTTTATCCCGCAGAATAAGATAAAACCCGGTGCGGCAGCCCATCGGGCCGACGTAAATCACGCTATCGGAGTATTCGCCGTTTCGGGCGAAGGTCGCAAAAAGGTGCTCGATGGTGTGAAGCTCGCCGTTGGAAAGATAGTCCCCTCCGTTCGGCTTTTTCATTCTGATGTCATAGGTTACCGCGTCGCCGTCGATCCGCGAGATATACATTCCCTTTTCAAGCTTGTCGTGGTCGACGGTAAAGCTTGCGATTTTCTTCATTTTAAGCCTCCGCTTAACCGTCCTTAAGCTCTCTGACGCTTCTTTTCGGCGCCGAGGGGGCCTCGATGTATTCGATTAGCTTGATCGGGTCTTCGGTCATAAAATAAAGCTCGGAACAGTTTTCGCGGATAAAGTTTTTCTCTATCGCTTTGTTCATGGTCGCGCTAAGCTCGTTGTAATAGCCCATAACGTTGTAGATCGCGATCGGCTTATTGTGCCGGCAGAGCTGTTTAAGAGTCAATATCTCGAAAAATTCCTCGTAGGTCCCTATTCCGCCGGGGACGACGATAAAGCCGTCGGAGCGGTCTTCCATGATCTGTTTGCGCTCGCGCATGTTTTCGGTGAAAACAAGCTCGGTGCAAAAGTCGCAGATCTCTTCGATGCTCTCGTTGTCGAAAAATTTCGGTATAACGCCGGTGATTCTTCCGCCTCCGTCGCGGACTCCTCTTGCGGCCGCGCCCATAAGGCCGTTCGCGCCGCCGCCGAAGACGAGCGAATGGCCGCGCTCTGCCATAAGCTTTCCGAGTTGTTCGACTCTGCGAATGTATTCCGGGTCGATTGTGGGCGAAGCCGCGCCGTATACGCAAATATTCATAACTGCCTCCGTAAAAGTTTTTAAAATATTTCTAATATCATACCACGTTTTTTTGAGTAATTCAAGACGGTTATTGTAAATTCGGCGAAAATGTGTTAAAATTTATCCGGAAAGGGGCGGGAGAAATGATAAAACCCGAAAAGACCAACGTTATGCGGCTTTTGGAGCAGCACAAGATCGAATATCAAAGCCGGTGCTATCTTGAAAGCGGCGCCGTCGGAGGAGAGGAAGTCGCGAAAGAGCTCGGCGAAGACCCGAACAGCGTTTTTAAAACCCTTGTGACAAGGGCCGGCAGCGGGGCATATTACGTTTTTATGGTCCCGGTGAACGGCGAGCTCGACCTTAAAAAAGCCGCAAAAGCCGTCGGCGAAAAGAGCATAGAGATGATCAAATCGAAAGAGCTTTTGCCGCTTACCGGCTATGTTCACGGCGGCTGCTCGCCGATAGGTATGAAAAAACAGTTCGAGACGGTAGTCGACGAGACCGCCGAGCTTTTTGAAAAAATTTTTTTCAGCGCCGGAAAGATAGGATATCAGGTCGAAGTCGCGCCGGAGGGCCTTAAAAAGCTGGTGAATTTTAAATACGCCGACATTTGCGTATAAAGCTTGACTTTCAACCCGATTTAAAATCCGTTGCTTTTCGGAAGAATATGTGTTATAATATAATTACAGGCAAATTTTACGCGGGAGGATATTTTATGAAATCAAAGGTTTATTTTACCGAAGAGATCAGCCCCGAGGCTGTTTTGAAAATGTATAAGCTGCTCGAATCCCCGCTCGGCGGAAGAGTGGCGATAAAGGTCCATTCCGGCGAGGTCGGGAACCAAAACTTTCTTCGCCCGCCGTTCTGGAAGCCGGTGGTAGATTTCGTCGGCGGAACGGTGGTCGAATGTAACACCGCCTACGACGGCGAGCGCAACACCACCAAAAAGCACCTTAAAGCCATCAAAAAACACGGCTGGAACGACTATTTCGACTTCGACCTTATGGACGCCGAGGGGCCGGACCTTGTTTTGGATATCCCGGACGGAAAGGTCATCAAGAAAAACTACGTCGGCAAAAACCTTAAAAACTACGATTCGATGCTGGTTTTATCCCACTTTAAAGGGCACCCGATGGGCGGCTTCGGCGGAGCGATAAAACAGCTTTCGATAGGCGTGGCCTCGAGCTTCGGAAAGGCTTATATCCACGGCTCGGGCGACACCGAGCACAATATCTGGGCCGCGCCGCACGACTCGTTTTTGGAGTCGATGGCGGACGCCGCTTCTTCGGTGGTCAAATTCTTCGACGGAAAGATCGCCTATGTAAACGTTATGGCGAATATGTCGGTCGACTGCGACTGCTGCGACGTCGCCGAAGACCCTTGCATGAAGGACATAGGAATTCTCGTCTCGCTCGACCCGATAGCGATAGACAAGGCCTGTCTCGACCTTGTATACGCCGCGAAATCGGACCCGGGGCAGAAGCACTTTTTAGAGCGGGTCGAATCGAGAAACGGCGCGCACACCATCGAGGCCGCGGCGAAATTGGGCTTCGGAACGACGGATTACGAGCTTATCAAGGTTTGAGATTAAAAATATCGCGGAGCGGTGCCGAAGAACGCGCCGCTTTTGCTTTCTTAAAATAAATCAACCGCAAATTTTCGGCCTAAAAAGTTTTTCGGAAAATTTGCGCGTATAAGGTTGATTTTGCGGAGCGTTTTTAGTACAATATATTCGGAGAATATTAACCATCAATAACGACGGAGGTTTATTATGGACATTTACAGGGACGGAACAAAATCATTTGAAGAGCGAGCGCACGATATCGTGTCGAAGATGACCCTTATGGAGCGCTGCGAGCAGCTTAAATTCGGCGCGCCGGCGATCGAGCGGCTTTCGGTAGAGGCGTATAACTGGTGGAACGAGGGGCTTCACGGGGTCGCCCGGGCGGGGGTAGCGACTATGTTCCCGCAGGCTATCGGCCTTGCGGCCTCGTTCGACGACGAGCTTTTAAAGACCGTCGCCGAGGTCATCTCAATCGAGTGTCGGGCGAAATACAACGAATATTCAAAACACGGCGACCGCGATATCTATAAGGGACTCACCCTCTGGAGCCCGAATATAAACATCTTCCGCGATCCGCGCTGGGGCCGCGGGCACGAGACTTACGGCGAAGACCCGTATCTGACTTCCCGCCTCGGCTGCGCGTTCGTAAAGGGAATTCAGGGCGAGGGGAAGTATCTTCGCGCGGCGGCCTGCGCAAAGCATTTCGCGGTGCACTCGGGGCCCGAGGCGCTTAGGCACGAGTTTGACGCGATTGCCGACCCGAAGGATATGGAAGAGACCTATCTTCCGGCGTTTGAGGCCCTCGTCAAGGAAGCGAAAGTAGAGTCGGTGATGGGGGCATATAACCGCACCAACGGCGAGCCCTGCTGCGGCTCGGAATATCTTCACAAAAAGCTTGTGGAATGGGGCTTTGACGGCTACTTTGTTTCGGACTGCTGGGCGATTAAGGACTTTCACGAGAATCACCACGTCACCGCGACGGCGGAAGAATCGGTCGCGCTGGCGCTTAAAAACGGCTGCGACGTAAACTGCGGGTCGACCTATCTGCTCGTATATAAAGCCTATCAGGACGGCCTCATCACCGAGGAGGAGATCACCGCCGCCGCAGAGCACCTTATGCGCACCCGTATGCGCCTCGGAATGTTCGACGAGACGGAATACGACGGCCTCGACTATACCGACGTCGAGACGAGAGAGCACCTCGATATAAGCCTCGAGGCGGGGCGGAACGCCTGCGTTTTGCTTAAAAACGACGGCATTTTGCCGCTCGACCCTGAAAAGATCAACACCATCGGGGTCATCGGCCCGAACGCGCAGAGCCAAAAGGCCCTTATGGGCAACTATCACGGCACCGCCTCGCGGTATATAACGATTTATGACGGAATACAGGACGCTTTCGGCGGCAGGGTGCTCTTCTCCGAGGGCTGCCACCTGTTCAGAGACAGGGTCGAGGGGCTTGCGCTGCCGAACGACCGTCTTACCGAGGCGATAATCGTCGCGGAACATTCGGACGTAGTTATTCTATGCGTAGGGCTTGACGAAACGCTTGAGGGCGAGCAGGGCGACGCCTCGAACACCGACGCTTCGGGCGACAAGCTCACACTTCAGCTGCCCGAGCCGCAGAGGCTTTTGGTCAAGCGGGTTTTAGAGGTCGGAAAGCCTACCGTAGTCGTTGTAGTCAGCGGCTCGTCGCTGAACATCGAGAGCGACAGGGAAAACGCGCTTTTACAGGCGTTCTACCCCGGTTCTGAGGGCGGAAAGGCCGTCGCCGAGATACTCTTCGGCAAGACTTCGCCCTCGGGCAAGCTGCCGGTGACTTTCTATAAAGACGTTCACAAGCTGCCCGATTTTACCGACTATTCGATGCGCTATCGCACCTATCGCAATGAAAGGGCGGAGGACGACAACGTTCTGTTCCCGTTCGGGTTCGGGCTAAGCTACGGCGACGTTAAAGTTATGAGCGCCTGCGCCGAAGTTTCGGGCGATTTCGTTAAGGCGAAGGCGGTTCTTAAGAACAGCGGAGAGAAGACCGCCGACGTTTTGCAGGTTTACTTCAAATCCGAGTCGAAGGACGCGGTCAGGAACCACGCCTTGTGCGCCTTCAAAAAGGTTCGGCTTGATAAGGGCGAGAGCGCGGAGATCGAGCTTGAAATACCGCTTTCGGCGCTTACGGTAGTCAGCGACGAGGGTGTGAGATACCTCGACAAGGCGGCAAAGACGACACTTTACTTCGGGACCTCGCAGCCCGACGAGCTTAGCGAAAAGCTTACCGGCAAGAAGTGCGTCGCGGTTGAGATAGAGCTTTGATGGGCGAGCTTGTTTTCGGGACGAACCCGCTGACCCGGCTCGACTACCCGGACCCGGACGTTATCCGGGTCGGCGAGACCTACTATATGGCCTCGACGACGATGCATTTTATGCCGGGGTGCGCGATTTTGAGGTCGTATGATCTTATAAACTGGGAATTTGTCTGCCACGTTTACGACAGGCTTGAAGACACCGACCGCGAAAACCTTTCCGGCGCGAACGCTTACGGCGCGGGAATGTGGGCGCCGACTTTTAGGTATCACGACGGGGTTTTTCATATCGTTTTCATCGCGAACGACACGAAAAAGACCTATCACTTTACCGCAGAAAACATCGAGGGCCCCTGGAAAAAGAGCTATATCGAGGGGTTCTACCACGATTCTTCGCTTTTGTTCGACGACGACGGCAGGGTATACATAATGTACGGCAACCGCGACATATACGTCACCGAGCTTTTGCCCGATCTTTCGGGCCCGAAGCCGGGCGGGCTGAACAAGCTTGTCATTTCGGACGAAAAGGGGCCGCACCTCGGGTACGAGGGCTGCCATCTTTACAAAATCAACGGAAAATACTATGCGTTTTTCATTCACGCCGCTAAAGAAAAGCGGCTTAGGATCGAAGCCTGCTTTATGTCGGACAGAATAGACGGCGGCTGGATCGGCGGCGACGTTATCCGCGACGAATTTGACGGCACCACCGGGGTCGCGCAGGGCGGAATAGTCGACGCGCCGAGCGGCGAATGGTACGGCGTTATCTTCGGCGACAGGGGAGCGGTCGGGCGGATCCCGAACCTTGTTCCGATGACCTTCGGCGAAGACGGATTCCCGAAATTCGGGAAGGTTACGAAGAAGGTTTGCGCGAAATCGACAAGGCCGGGGCATATTTACAAGCCGCTTTATTTCAGCGACGATTTTTCGGGCGATAAGCTCGACCCGGCATGGGAGTTCAACCACAACCCCGATGAGCGGCATTGGCGGCTCGATTGTGGGCTGGTCTTAGACTCGCTTTTCGCGCCGAATTTTGAATACGCGAAAAACACGCTTACCCAGCGGGCGCTTTGGCCGGGCTGTTCGGCGGAGGTTACGGTCGACGGATCGAAGCTTTTTGACGGCGGATTTGCGGGGATAGCGGCGCTGCAATACCGATACGGCGCGATAGGAATCTTAAAGAAAAACGGCGGATTTTACGCGGTCTTGAAGCTTAGGGAGGACGGAGAGGAATATATCGCCGCGAGCGAACCTCTCGAAGGCGCGGTTGCAAGGTTTAAGGTGAGCTTTAAATTCGGCCCGGGAAGGGACTTTGCGGAGTTCTTTGTCTATTCCGGCGAGGGCCGGAAGCGCCTTGGGGGAGAGCACCGAATGACCTTCGACCTTCGGCACTTTACCGGCTGCCGGTTCGGGCTGTTCTGCTATACCGACGGCGAAGAGGCCGGCTCGGCGAGATTCACGGACTTCAAATATCTCGCCGCTGACGAGGTTTTGCAAAAGCTTTTTGAGCTCGCCGACCCGGAATATCGGAAATTTCAGCCGAAGATAATCCCGACCGTGCCCGAGGAAAATATTTTGGGGGTGCGGATTCCGGAGATCAGAAAGCTTGCGAAAGCGCTCGACCCGGACGTTTCGAGGGAATTTCTGAACGCCCTGCCGCACCGATATTACGATGAAAATATTCTTCACGCGGCGATTTTATGCAACATTCGCGACTATGACGAGGCGGTATATGAGGTCGAGAGGTTTTTGCCCTATATCGACAACTGGGCGGTCTGCGACGGCCTTAACCCGAAGGCTTTTTCAAAAAACCGCGAGGCTTTGCTTACGAGGATATACTCTTGGCTCGAATCGGAAAAGCCATATGTCGTTCGCTTCGGGATAGGTATGCTGATGAGGTATTATCTCGACGGCGACTTTAAGCCGGAGTATCTCGAGCGGGTCGCGGAAATTCGGACGGAGGAATACTACGTCAATATGATGATCGCTTGGTATTTCGCCACGGCGCTTTCAAAGCAATGGGACGCGGCGGTGAAATATCTTGAGTATAAAAAGCTCTCGCCTTGGGCGCACAACAAGGCGATCCAAAAGGCGAGGGAGAGCTTCAGAATAAGCAAAGAGCAAAAGGACTGTCTTATGAAACTTAAGCTTTGAGCGACTTGGGGGGCGCAGCCCCCGCCGCCCCCCGCAGGGGGGCGGCGGCCCGCCGGCGAAGCCGGCGGGGACCGCCCGGCCGAAGGCCGGGGGGCGGGCTGCGCCCGGCCGCAAGGAGCGAAGCCAAAGTTAGGAGGATTCACATGAAAAAACTCGGATTCGGACTTATGCGCCTGCCTTGCATCGGCGGCGACGGCAAAAACATCGACCTCGAAAAGGTCAAAGAAATGGTCGACATGTTTTTGGCGCACGGATATACATACTTCGACACCGCGTATGTCTATCACGGCGGATTCAGCGAGGTCGCTTTCCGCGAATGTGTAGTAAAGCGCCACCCGCGCGACAGCTTCACCGTCACTACAAAGCTTCCGCTTTTCTCGAAGCCGGACAGGGCGGGAATGGAGAAGATGTTCGTCGAGTCGATGGAGCGCCTCGGGGTCGAGTATATCGACTACTACTGGCTTCACGCGCTGAATCGCGACAGCTATCGGTATGCGGTAGAATCGGGCGCGTTCGACTATCTTCGCGAGCTTAAGGCCGCCGGAAAGATAAAGCATATGGGCTTTTCATTCCACGACAATGCCGAGACCCTTGACAAAATTCTGACCGAGCAGCCGGATATGGAGTTCGTTCAGCTTCAGATAAACTATCTCGACTGGGAGGACAAGGGCGTGCAGTCGAGGCTTTGCTACGAGACCGCGACTAAGCACGGCAAGCCGGTCATAGTTATGGAGCCGATAAAGGGCGGAAGCCTTGCGAACCCGCCGAAAAAGGCCGAAAAAATCCTCAAGGACGCCAACCCCGACGCTTCCTGCGCAAGCTGGGCGATAAGATTCGCGGCCTCGCTGCCGAACGTTATGGTGGTTTTAAGCGGAATGAGCGAGCTTTGGCAGGTTGAGGACAACCTTAGCTATATGGACGACTTCAAGCCGCTCACCGAAAGCGAATACAAGACCATCGCCGAGGCGACCGAGAATATCAAGTTCGCGATACCCTGCACCGCCTGCCGCTATTGCACCGACGGCTGCCCGATGTCGATCTCGATTCCAGACATTTTCGCGGCTTATAACGCCCTAAAGCGCGACATTCACAAAAAAGGCGATGCGAGGGAAAAATACGCCGAGCTTATAAAAACCTCCGGCAGCGCTGATTCCTGCATCGGGTGCGAACAGTGCGTAAACGCCTGCCCGCAGCACCTTGACATTCCGAAGCTTTTGGCCGAGTGTTCGGCCGACCTTTCATGACCCGCCGCATATTCCTTTCCTCCCCCGCGCCCACGGGGGAGGAAGCCTTTAACGAAGGCTGGAACCAAGCGCTGCCGATAGGCAACGGAAGCCTCGGCGGAATGGTTTACGGCGACCCTTTCAGCGACATTATCCAGCTTAACGAGGACACCGTATGGGTCGGCGGAGGGGGAAGAAATAGGGTAAACCCCAAGGCGATCAAAAGCTGGAAAAGATGCCGCGAGCTTCTTTTAGAGGGCAGAATCAAAGAAGCGGAGGCGCTATGCGAATCGGATTTATACGCCATACCCGACCAGCAGCGATATTACGACACCTGCGGGCATATAAGCCTTTGCTTCGACGGAGAGGAATATAAAGACTACCGCCGCGAGCTCTGCCTTGAAACGGCGGTCTGCAAGGTCTCATACACGTCGGGCGGAAACAAGTTTGAGCGCGAATATTTCGCGAGCGCGCCGGACAGGGTAGTCGCGATAAGGCAGCGCTCGATAGGCGGCGCGGCATTTGGCGGAAGAGTCAAGATCTGCCCCGCGAGAGAGCCGGAGGACGAAGGAGTCTGCGCGGGAGGGCTTTTCGCGACGGTTCAAGAGCCGGAGGGCGGCTGCAAATATACCGTCATGGTCTCATGCGACTGCGACGGCTGCGTTATCTTTGAGGACGGAGAATTTAAAATCTACGACTCGACCGAGGCGGTTATCTGGATAACGATAAGAAGCAGCTTCTTCGGCGACGACGTAGATTCTTGGTGCGAAAACGCGCTTGAAAGCGCCTCGGAGCTCGGATACGAGGCGGTCAAGGCGAGGCACATTGACGACTACAAAAGCTATTTCGACCGCGTATATTTAGAGCTTTGCGGAGAAGACAGAAGCGGGACCCCGACGAACGAGCGGCTTAAATCGGCAGAGAGCGGCCCGAAGCTGGCCGAGCTTTATTTCGACTACGGCAGATATCTTTTGATATCCTCCTCTCGCCCCGGGACGAGGCCCGCGAACCTTCAGGGAATCTGGAACAAAGACAAGACCCCGCCATGGGGGAGCAAATACACCATCAACATTAACGCCGAGATGAACTATTGGCCGGCGGGGGTCTGCGCGCTTTCCGACCTTGAGGCCCCGCTTTTGGAGCACCTTAAGACGATGCTGCCCTACGGCAAAAAGGTCGCGAAGGATATGTACGGCCTTGAGGGATTTTGCGCCCACCACAACACCGACATTTTCGGCGACTGCGCCCCGCAGGATCAATGGATGCCCGCGACGGTTTGGCCGATGGGCGCGGCTTGGCTTTGCACCCACATAAAGTCGCACTACGAATTTACCGGCGACGTTGAGTTTTTGCGCGAATATATCGGCATTTTGAAGGAAGCATGCAGGTTCTTCACCGGGTATTTATTCGAGCGGGAGGGCAAGCTTATAACCGGGCCTTCGACCTCTCCGGAGAACACTTATATCCACCCGTCGGGCGAAAGGGGAAGCCTTTGCGTCGGCCCGACGATGGACTCGATGATAGTCCGCGAGATTTTCGAGAGCTGTATCGAATATTCAAAGCTTTTGGGGGAAGAGGACGACCTTACCGCCGAGCTTGAAAAAATGCTGCCCAAGCTGCCGAGGCCGAGCGTGGGGAAATACGGCCAGATCAAAGAATGGGCCGAAGACTATGACGAGGTCGAGCCGGGGCACAGGCATATTTCGCACCTTTGGGGGCTTTACCCCTCGGACCAGCTTTCGTATGAGAAGACCCCCGAGCTTATGGGCGCGGCGAGGGTTACCCTTGAGCGGCGGCTTTTAAACGGCGGGGGGCACACCGGCTGGTCGCGGGCATGGATAATCAATATGTGGGCGAGGCTTAGGGACGGCGACAAGGCCTGTGAGAACGTCGAGGCGCTTTTGTCGCGGTCGACCTACCCCAACTTTTTGGATATGCACCCGCCTTTTCAGATCGACGGAAACTTCGGCGGAACGGCGGGGATCGCGGAAATGCTGATACAAAGCCAAGGCGGGGTGATAACCCTTTTGCCGGCGCTGCCGAAAAAGTGGCCGGCCGGAAGAGCCGGGGGGCTTAGGGCGCGCGGAAATATTTCGGCGGATATCGAATGGCGGGGCGGAAGCCTTTGCTTCGCGCGGCTTACCGCGAACCGCGACTGCGAATTTAAGCTTGTCATTCCGGACGGAACCCGTGCGGAGACCGCAGACTGCGCCGCCGAGCCCGCCGGAACCGACCCGCAGGGGAGAAGAATTTTAAAAATCAAAGCTAAGCGGGGAGAAAAGGTGGAGATAAGAAGGTAGGCGACGTTCTTAGTAGGAAAAATTCTGCATAATTAAAACGTACTTTTGTGTATATAAAAATTTAACAGTATATTTTTATCCCCGGTCGGTATCTTAGGATATCGACCGGGGAATTTTATTTTTATATAATTATTTATATAAAATACTGTTAGGGGGCAAACCTATGGAAATTTACGGTTACATCAGGGTCAGCACGAAAGAGCAAAACGAAGACAGGCAGCTTATCGCGATGAACGCGGTAAACGTCTCGCCCGAGAATATCTTCATGGACAAGCAATCGGGGAAGGACTTCAACCGCCCGAACTACAAGAAGCTGCTCCGCAAGCTCAAGCGTGATGACCTGCTCTACATCAAAAGCATCGACCGCCTTGGCAGAAACTATGAGGAAATTCAGCAGCAGTGGCGGGTCATCACCAAGGACAAGGGCGTTGACATTTGCGTAATTGATATGCCGCTGCTCGACACGAGACGAGGAAAAGACCTTGTTGGGACTTTTCTCAGTGACATTGTGCTACAAGTGCTTAGCTTTGTCGCCGAGAACGAGCGCACGAACATCAGACAAAGGCAGGCGGAGGGAATTGCGGCGGCGAAGGCACGCGGGGTAAGATTCGGCAGACCGCCCGAACCGCTGCCCAAAAACTTTTACAGCAGCTACAAGAAATGGCGGGCGGGGAAAATCACAGGCACCGCCGCCGCAAAAGCCTGTAATATGCCGCTTTCGACGTTCAGATACCGGGCGGAAAACTACAAAAAGTCCGCCGATTTATAGCAGACTTTTTTACAACAATGTGTACTTTTTTGTAAATTAAAGCCAAAAAATATTCAGTTGCATTATACTACATAAATTTCAAAAAATCAAGTGGATATCGTCGATATTTTGATAAAAGCAACGAAAAAATTAAACAAAATTTCCGTGGCAAAAATGTACAGTATATTGTAAAAACGGCTCTGTCGGAGGAAGTATCATATGAAAATTAGGGTTGCAATATTGACTGCGGATATTAAATATCTTGAAAGAATTACCAACATATTGAATGCGAGACATTCTGGCAACTTGGAATTATATTCTTTCACAGACAGTAAGATTGCGCTGAACGCTGCGAGAGCGTCAAAAATAAATATTATATTTTCGGATACGACCTTTGATATTGATTATGCTTCTATCCCTAACGGCTGTGATTTTGTATGGCTTGTGGATCAGAACGATGTTGAAATATTCAAAGGACGAAAGGCGATATGCAGATTTCAAACTGTGGATTTGTTTTATAAGCAGATTCTAAATATATACTCGGAGAGACAGGAAGAAATAATACGGCATTATTCAGTGGGAAACTGCAAAACAGTGGCATTTTTATCAGTCAGCGGGGGCACTGGTGCGTCTTCTTTGGCAGCTGCGGCCGCCATAAATTTCGCTTTGCAAGGGAAAAAGGTATTGTATTTAAATATTGAGAAATTAGGATCTTCGGATGTTTTTTTCAGCGGTGAAGGGCCATTCTGCATGAGCGATGTTATCTTTGCGCTGCAAAGTAAAAATGCAAACCTTTCTTTAAAGCTTGAAAGCTGTGTGAAGCAGGACAAGAGCGGCGTATACTTCTTCTCGCAGGCAAAATCGTCATTGGATATGCTTGAAATGTCTTCGGAACACCATATGAAACTACTTTTGGAATTGATGAACAGCGGCAGATATGATGTGATAATTCTTGACGCCGACTTCTGTCTCGATTCCGAATCGCTTGATTTATTTGAAAAGGCTTCAAAAATAGTATGGGTAGCGGATGGCTCGGAAACTTCAAATTCAAAATTGTTGCGCGCTTATGAAGCGCTTCAAGTTATAGAGCAGAACAAAGAAATAACTTTGAGCGGCAGAATCGGAATTATATATAACAAATTCAGCAACAAAACCTGCAAAACGCTAAATAATCTTGAATTGAAAAGTATTGCGGGGATTCCGAGGTATGAGCATCTAACGGCCAAAAAGGTTGTGGAGAGCTTGTCGAAGCTTGATTTTTATTCAAAACTAATTTAAACGGTGAGCAAAATGACAGCAGAACAAGAACAAAAATTAGTTGCAGAAATAAAAGAATATGTTACAGCGAATTTGCCGCTTAGCACTATTGCCGACGACGAACTTATGCGAAAAATCGAGGATATCACCGCATCGAGGATTGCCGGACAATACTGTCCAATCAGTCAGCAGGTGTCGATATCCGAGCAGGTTTACAATTCGATTCGAGGCTTCGGTCTTTTGGACTCAATCATCAAGGACGAGACCATAACCGAAGTGATGATAAACGGTCCTGACCATATCTTTATAGAGCAGAACGGAAAACTGTTCAAGCTCGACAAGAAGTTTGAAAGTCAAAGGCAGCTTGAGAGTATCATTCAAAGGATCGTCGGACTTGCCGGAAGAGAAGTCAATCAAGCTAATCCTATTTGCGATACCAGACTTCCCGACGGTTCCCGCGTAAATGCGGTGCTGCCGCCGATAGCTCTCTGCGGACCGACGCTCACAATAAGACGGTTTTCCAAGACACCGATGACAATGGAGAGGCTGATACGCTACGGCTCTATCACCCCCGAGATAGCAGACGTATTAAAGCTTCTTGTAAAAGCTAAGTATAACATCTTTATCAGCGGAGGAACCGGCTCGGGAAAGACGACGTTTTTAAACGCTCTTTCCAATTTTATCCCAAAGGACGAGAGGGTAATAACGATCGAGGATTCGGCAGAGTTGCAGATAACCGGAATTGAGAATCTTGTAAGCATGGAGACGAGAAACGCAAACGCTTCGGGTGCAGGACAGATCACCATCAAAGACCTCATCAAGTCATCGCTCCGTATGCGCCCCGAGAGGATTATAGTCGGAGAGGTCAGAGGCGGCGAGGCTCTTGATATGCTCCAGGCGATGAACACCGGTCACGACGGTTCTCTTTCGACCGGTCACGCCAACTCGACAAAGGATATGCTTTCAAGGCTTGAGACGATGGTTTTACAGAATACCGAGGGTTTGCCGCTCGAAGCGGTCAGACAGCAGATAGCCTCGGCGGTGGATATCATAATCCACCTTTCAAGACTTCGCGACCGCTCAAGAAAGACTATGGAAATAACCGAGGTCGCAGGATATGAAAACGGGCAGATAGTTCTGAATCCGCTCTATGTTTTTGAGGAAGATGAGCGCAGTACCCCCGAAAAGGTGTCCGGCTCACTCAAAAGGACAAAGAACGAGATGATAAACACGATTAAGCTGCAAATGGCGGGGATAAAAATCTCAATATAGCCGTGAGAGGTGTTTGGCAATATGTCAAAAAATAGCAAGGAGCCAAAATATATTACATCACAACTTAATACTCCGATGCTCAATTATAAAGTATATGTAATGTCAAAAGGCGAAAAGCTGTTATACAGTATTTTGGCAATTTTGATCGGAGGAATAATAGGGCTTGTTTTTTATGGCGGTCTGTTTGTCGACAGCGACGGTTACCCTACTATGGCTACATATATTTCTAATACTGTAGTTTTTTTGGCGGCTGGATTATTCGCTCGCTCTGTATATATTCCCACAAGAACAAATCAGCTGCAAAAAAAGAGAAAAAATGAGCTAACTCTACAGTTCCGAAGCTTTCTCGAAGCAATTGCCGTATCACTGTCAAGTGGAATGAATATGAACGACGCAATTAAAAGCGCAAGAAACGACCTTGCAATTGAATACTCCGATAATGCATATATGGTTAAAGAAGTTGATGAGATGCTGAGCGGTATTCAAAACGGAGTTCCCATTGAGAGCATGATGAATTTTTTGGGAAAACGAAGTGAGATTGCGGATATAGTAAATTTTGCAAACGTCTTTTCTATATCTAACCGTGTAGGCGGAAATGTTAAGGACATAATACGCCGAACAAATCCGATTATCAGCGAAAAGATCAGTATTAGTCAGGAAATCGAAACGGCAATATCTTCAAATAAATCACAGTTTACTGCAATGATGGTAGTACCGGTTATTATTGTTATAATGCTCAAAACAATGAACAGCGATTTTGGGGCAGGATTTTCCACACTGCCCGGCGTGATAGCCACTACTATTGCCTTGGCGATGTTCTTTGGAGCATATAAATTAGGTCAAAAAATAATGGACATTTCGGAGTAGTATAATGAGATTTATATTGATTATAATCGGCACGGTTTTGGCAGTGTTGTTTATCGCCAAAATTATCAGCGGAAAAAAGTTTGAATCAATGGTGAGCGAGCTTGACAGCGGAAGCTTTCCTATGAATCAACTCTATATAGTCGGCTTGAGTTGGTCGCAAAAAGGGATATTAAAGCTTAAAGGGAAAAAAGCGGCTGATCTTAAAATGTATGCAGCGCTTTTATATGAGCAGCAATATGCAGACTATTATGCAAATATTGCTTGGGCTGAAGCCATTACATTTGCGCATTTATTTTTAACGATTTCTTTTCTGCTTGCGGCGATTGCTTTCGGCAGTGCGGCTTTGATACTTTTAGCCGGAGTATTTCTGAGCGTCTTGCTTGTAATTTTCAGCCTTGAAAATATGAAAAACGAGCTCTCCAAAAGAGCAGCAGAATGTGAGGCACAGTTGCCTGAAGTAGTTTCCACCATGGCGATACTTGTAAATTCCGGAATGATTCTAAAAGAAGCGTGGAACACTGTCGCCGACAGGGGCGAGGGTACTTTCTATAATTTGATGCGCAGGGCGTCTGAAAACATGAAAAATGGCTATACGGATGTCGATGCAATATTTTTATTCGGGAAAGAATCCAATTCTTCTGAAATAAAAAAATTCACCAGCGCTCTTATTCAGAATTTAGAAAGAGGCGGTGCTGAACTTTCAATTTTCCTGATGAATCAGTCCTCAGAGCTTTGGAACGCCAAAAAACAGCTATTGTTGCAAAAGGGCGAAAAAGCTTCCGGAAAACTGCTTGCGCCGATAGCAATTATATTTATCGGGATAATGATTATTGTCATGACTGCGGCTTTTGCCGGACCGCTGTTTTGAAATATATAAGAAAGCCCAACTATAAAAAGTCAATAGGAAAGAGCAAAAAAATGAAGAAAAAAATAATGAATAAGGGGCAAAAAA
>CANQUJ010000009.1 GCA_947627005.1 uncultured Clostridia bacterium | reverse complement strand
ACGCCTGCGTTTGTGGGGGTAAAGGCGTATGCAGAAGCATTATTTCTTGCCGCTCGACTGCCCTCGGCGACAACGATTGCCTCGGGTGTCTCACGGAGAAATAATCGCGTCTGCGCGCGGAATGAGTGAAGCGGCGATTTCAAATGCGAAGCATGAAGAAAGCGCCGCAAGCGATATGAAGCTTGCGACGCCGTGGCGGAGACGGTGGGATTCGAACCCACGGGCAGGCTCATCACCCGCCAAACGATTTCGAGTCGTTCCCGTTATGACCACTTCGATACGTCTCCAAATTTATTCAATTTTAGTCCCTCAAAATCAGGAGAGAACTGATAGAGAGAACAGAAAAATTGCCAAGCCTACAAAGTCCCGAAAATAAAGCACTTTCCGAGAAATTTTCCAAAAATATCCAATCAGTTTTCGAGTCAGGCCCGTTATGACCTCTTCGATACCGCTCCGAGTCACTTTTGCTATTCTACCACATCTTTTTGCGGATTGCAAGGGGTAATCGCAAATTTTTTCTTTTTATTGTTCGCTCGGCGCGGCCCCTCTCGCCGGTTACAAATCGTTTACAGTTATTACAGTTTATTTACAATTTCGCCGAGGGCGTTGACATCTCAAAAAAATGTTATATAATTTGCTTATAAACGGTTTTGCCGATAAAGGAGTGTTGTTTATGAAAAAATTTGCTGCGATCGCCTTGGCGCTGGCGCTTTTGCTCGGCCTCTGCTCATGCGGCGAAAAGGCCGAAGAGGGCGCAAACCCGCCAAAAGACCGCGACGGCGAAGTCGGCGCGGCGCCCGTTTCGGTCGACTTCGGCTTTAAGACCGAGAACAAAGAGTTCAAGCTCTCCGACTCGGAGTCGCTGACGGTTCGGCTCGAATACGACGTCTACGGCAGCGTCGAGAGCGCCGAGGCAATAAGCGGCGGCTATGTCGTCGGGCTGCTTAAAGAGGGTTACCTCGTTCTTAATCCGTTCGGGGGAGAGATTCCGCACGTCTGGCTGGTAAATATCGCCGACGGCGCGGCCGAGCAGGTGATTCCCGAGGAGCTTTACGGCCGCAGCTATCAAGAATTTGAAGACGCCCTGACCTTCGGGCATGTCGACGACGGGGCCGATTTTTCCGCGCTTTACTGGTGCCTTAACCCGGTTTTGAACGGCGATACCCTCGACGGGCTTAAGCTCGCCTATTATTCAAACGCTTTTGCCGACGAGAACGGAAACATCGTCGCCGACGGCGCGCAAAACGGCGCGATCTGGGTCTACGACTTCGATGCGAAGACCGCCGAGAGGATCGACCCGCAAGGGTTTGAAGTCAGCGGAGGCCAAGCCCCCTGTTGGCCGAATCATGACACCGTTTCATTCGTCGCGGGCGATAATTGGTTCAACTATGCCGACGGTCGGCTCATCGACACCGAAATGAATTGTGACGAGCTCTTCGACATCATCAACGAGGACGAAGACTTCGACGCGTTTTTGCGCCACGGCGTTGTCGAGACCGACAATTCGGACAGCATCAAGGCCGACGGCGCGACCTATTACCGCGTCACCGACGGGCGATTTGACACCGAGAAGCGCTTCAACGAGTCGATGAAGGCCCACTACTCCGATTCGTTCATCGAGGCGGGCTATGCGGCGGGCGGCGTTAAATTCGCCGACGGCAAGACCTATTGCCGCGCCGCCGACGAAGACTATATCGACTTCCCGATGTATGTCAGCTTCGAGAACGCCGAGATTGTCGAGGGCACATACGGCGACAATCAGTATTTCCGCGAATTTCGCGTAAAGGCATATACCAACCCGGGCGAGCACAAGCTTAGAGAGGTCGCTTGGGTCTCGCTCGAAAAGGACGGCGAGGGAAATTGGAAGGTCTCCTCTACCGACAGAAATATCGTCGCGAGCGGCGGTTGGGCGAATCTGCCCGAGGGGCTGCCGGTCTCGGAGGACGAGCTCAATGAAATCATTAAGCGCGACATACTTTTTGAAGACGTCATCGCAAGGGGAAATATAAAAGCGAGCCCCGAAGAAACGGTTATCGCGGAGAGCGGCGAGACCGGGTATAAAGTGGTCGACGAGGTTTTTTCGAGCGGTGAAAAACTTGACGCTTTCATCGAAACGACCTACACCGGCGAGGCTTTAGAGGCCGCAAAAGTCCTTAAAAACGAGCGCTTCACCGAAGTCGACGGAGAGCTTTACGTCGTCTCGGAGGGAATGATGAGCCTTGAAAGCCCGCAGAAGAGCTATGCCGTAGAAAGCTTTACCGACGACAGCGTGACCGTGGTCTCGTACGGCGGATATTTGAGCGAAAACGACGACTCGGTCTGCGTTCGCAGGTTTATCATAAAAAACACGCCAGACGGCTTGAAAATAGAGTCTGAAAACTAAAAAAAGGCGCTCGGGAGCCCCGGGCGCCGAATTTTTTGTTTAGCCGATTATGCCGTCTTCGGAGGTGTACCCCTCGAGCGAGCCGGCCTTGGTTTGAATACAGATATATCTTATCCCGGCGCCCGAATCGGCGAAAAGCTGCCTTTTCGCGGCGGGGCTTACCCGAAGATAGTCGTTCGCCGAAAGCCCGACGCTCTCGCCGTCTATAACCATTCTGCCCTTGCCCTCTAAAACAATGTAGACCTCTTCGTTCTGCTTGTGGGCGTGTACGAACGGAACGGCCGCCCCCGCGGGAAGAAAGTTTACGCTTATTTCGGCGCCGGTAAGGCCGATTTTATCGTGAAGCTCGACCCTTTCGTCGCCGGTTACGTTTAGTTTTTGATAGTTTGCCATAGCTTTTACCTCCGTAAAAATATTGTAACCGATTTAGTTACAGCTATATTATAGCAGAGCCGCGTTGTAATGTCAATAGTTACAGCGGAATTTTTTTAAAAAAAGCGCGGAATTTTTTAAAAAGTGCGGTTTGGGGGGGCGGAGCCCCCGCCGGCCGTTCGGCCGGCGCCTCGGCGGCGCAGCCGCCGAGGGCCCCGCGCGGGGCGCGGGGCGGGCTCCGCCCGCGAAAGCGCTAATTTTGCAGTTCGTTTAAAAAATCCGCGAGTGTTGCCTTTTTAAGCTCGCTCTCCATCGCCTTTTGCGCCGAGGCGAGCCGCGGGTCCAAAAGCCGGTGAATACTTTTGCCGACGGGGCAATCCGGGTTGGGGCTGTCGTGAAAATTAAACAGCCCACCGTCAACGCAGTCGACGGCCGAGTAGATATCGAACAGCGTAATTTCAGAGGGCTTTTTGACGGATACCGCGCCGCCGGTCCCCGCCCTGACCTCTACGAGCCCGGCGGACTTAAGGCTTTGCAGGGTTCTTCTTATGACCACCGGATTGACGTTTACGCTCGAGGCGATAAATTCAGAGGTCATCTTTCGCTCGCCCTCGAAGGCGTAAATCGCCAAAAGCGTGTGCACCGCGACGGTAAATCTTGAGGTTATCTTCATATTGCTCCCCCTTTTTTCACATTATACCCCGCCCGCGCTGTAAAGTCAACGGTTACAGCCGCTTTCTTTTTCTTTGAGCGCCCTAACGCCCTTTGTCGAGCGGTAAATCATATATATCGCAGTAAGAATGACTATCGTGCAAACTCCCCCGCCGACCGCCGAAACCATCGTCGTTCTGAACTCGGGCGGGTCGTTTTCGCCGAACCGCGAGAGCATCGCGGTTGTAAGCGAAAGAATCGAAACCAGCGCCGCTACGAGGTCTATCGCCTTTGCGGCGGAGAGCGCGGGGCTTTGCCGCTTTTTGGATTTTGCGGTGGCGATCGCGGCGGTAATCACGGCGTAGAAGGAATAAAACGCCATCGCATAGATAAGATAGCCCGGGTAATCGAAGCCGCGGTTTTGGCGGACCATAAAAACGACTATCCCCGCGAGAGCCTGATTCATCAGCAAAAGAAGTATTCCGCAGCGGCGGCAAAGCCGATATTCCCTCAAAATATCGGGGCGGTCTTCGATAAAGCGCTCCGCCAAGACAAGCCTCATCGCCGCGAGCAGAACATAATAACCCGCGAGAGCGCAAAACCACGCCGAGCGATACGCGATCCCGGCGAAAAGCTTTACGATTATGTAGAATATATTCGCCGCAAGGCCGACAAAAAGGGATATTTTGGCGCGGAAGCGCGGGTCGGCGGAATATTTTTCTTTGAAGGAAAAAATTTTGCTTTCGGTGTTTTTTGCATTTTTTCGCGGATTTTTCATTTTTCACACCTCTTTTTTGCGATTATAACACGTTTTTTCATAAAAATCCAGCGTTTTCGAGATTTCTTCGCATTTTCCGACCGCTTTACATCCTAGAAAAAATATGCTATAATGAAAATATAAGCCATCACCCCTCAACCCGAAAGGAGAATTATTATGAACTACGAATGGTCGCTTGACGCGCTTTACAAGGGCTATGACGACCCGAAATTCGCCGAGGATATGAAAAAGCTCGACGAATCCATCGCGCGAACCAACCGCTTTGCCGAGGAGATCTCTTCACTTCCGCCGAAAGAGGCTCTTCTCGAATACATTAGGCAGGGCGAAGAGGACGAGCTTTTGATAAGCCGGCTCTATTCCTACGCAAGCCTGCGCTCTTCCGCCAACACAAAAGACACCGAGTCCGCCTCGGTTATCGGCAGACTTATGGGCAAGCTAAGCTCTACCGCAAAGGCCGGAACGAAGATCGACAGATATATCGCCTCGATAGAAAATCTCGACGAGCTTATCGAATCCGACCCGATTCTCAAAGAATACGAATTTATGCTTAAAAACCTCCGCGACGCGCAAAAACACCGCCTTAGCGACGAATGTGAAGAGATCGCCGCGCTTTACGACATCAGCGGCGGAAGCGCCTGGAGCGACCTTCACAGCTATCTGACCTCTTCGGTCACGGCGGACTATCGCGGAGAAAAGCTCAATCTCTCGTCGGTTAGAAACCTCGCATACAGCCCCGACCCGGCCGTCAGAAAAGACGCCTACGAGGCCGAGCTCGCCTGCTATGAAAAGATCAAAGACTCGGTCGCATTCGCGCTTAACAGCATTAAGCTTCAGGTAATAAACGGCGCGAGGCTTCGCGGGTTCGGCTCGCCGCTCGAACAGGTTTTGTTCCGCTCTCATATGACCCGCGAGACCTTGGACGCGCTTTTGGAAGCGATGAAAGAGCATATGAACATCTTCCACCGCTATTTGAGAATCAAGGCAGAGGCGCTGGGGCACAAAAACGGTCTGCCGTGGTATGATTTATTTGCGCCGATGGGCTCGTGCGAAAGAAGATTCACCCCCGAAACGGCCAAGGATTATCTTTTAAACATCTTCGGCGGGTTCGACAAAGACCTTGCCGCGATGGTAGAGCGGGCTTTTGACGAGAGCTGGATCGACTTTTACCCGCGCGAAGGAAAAGTCGGCGGGGCGTTTTGCGCATCTCTCAACGGGATCAACGAAAGCAGAGTTCTTACTAACTTCGACGGCGCGCTGACCGACGTTGTCACCCTCGCCCACGAGCTTGGGCACGCCTTCCACAACCTTAACTTAGAGAAACACCGCCCGCTTAACAACGACTACTCTATGCCGGTGGCCGAGACCGCCTCGACCTTTAACGAAAACGTCGTTATGAGCGCCGCGATAAAGGCCGCGCAGACCGACGACGAGAAGCTTTTCTTGATCGAAAGCCGGCTTCAGGACACCGCGCAGATCATCTGCGACATCTATTCGAGATACCTCTTTGAAACTGCGGTATTCGAGAACCGCGAGAACGAATTTCTTCCGGCAGAAAAGCTCTGCGAGCTTATGCTCGAAGCGCAGAAGACCGCCTATGGCGACGGGCTCGACCACAGCGTTCTTCACCCTTATATGTGGCTCTGCAAGGGGCATTATTACAGCTCGGGGCTTTCGTTCTACAACTTCCCCTATGCCTTCGGCGGGATGTTCGCAAGAGGGCTTTACGAGAAATATCTTAAATACGGCGCGGACTTCGTACCGGTATACAGAAAGCTTCTTTATACCACCCCGATCGCGACGGTCGAGGGCGCGGCAAAGGTCGCGGATATAGACCTTACAGACAAGGCGTTCTGGACGGAGAGTTTGATGTCTTATAAGGCGGAGGTAGACGAGTTTGAAAGGCTTGTCGCGAAGAAATAAAAGCAATGGCAGATAAATAAAAGCGGCCGAAGCGAAAGCTTCGGCCATATTTTAGAAGATAGAAGATAGAGGATAACGCGGGCGATATCGTATTGACAAATTTACGGTCAAGTAGTATAATATCGGTTAGCTATGAACAACCGATATTTTGCTGTGAAAAGGTAATAATGAAAAAAGTAGAGATATATACCGACGGCGCGTGCTCCGGCAACCCGGGGGCAGGCGGCTGGGGCGCGGTTTTGATCTATCGGGGGCACAGAAAAGAGCTTTCCGGCTATGACCCCGAGACCACCAACAACAGAATGGAGCTTACCGCAGTCATATCCGCGCTCGGGGCGCTTAAAGAGCCCTGCGACGTTACCCTTACGACCGACTCGAAATACGTCTGCGACGGAATCGAAAAAGGCTGGGCGAGATCATGGCGGGCAAGGGGCTGGAAAAAGAGCGACAATAAGCCCGCCCTTAATTCCGACCTTTGGCAGCAGCTTTTAGACCTCTCGGAAATTCATCGGGTCAGATTTGTCTGGATAAAAGGCCACGCCGGCCACCCGGAAAACGAGAGATGCGACAGCCTTGCAGTCGCGGAATATATGAACCATAGGCAGGAATTTACGACCGAAAACGAATGACGCCTCGGCTTTTAAACCTGCGGGGGCGGTCTCCCCTGCCGAAGGCTTAGTTCACGAAAGGATTGATTTTTATGGAAAAACGGTTCGTTTACGCCGACAATTCGGCGACGACCAAAATATCAAAGCCGGTGCTCGACGCGATGATGCCCTATCTGACCGAAGGCTACGGCAATGCCTCGAGCATATATTCCATCGGAATGGACTCGGCGAGGGCCATACTTAAGGCGAGAGAGACGGTAGCAAAGGCTATCGGCGCGAAGACGAGCGAGATATACTTTACCTCCGGCGGCTCGGAGGCGGACAACTGGGCGATAAAATGCGCCGCCGACTTGGGCGCGCAGCGCGGAAAAAAACACATTATCACCACAGTTTTCGAGCACCACGCGGTTTTGCACACCTGCGAATATCTTGAAAAACACGGATTCGAGGTTACCTACGTCCCGGTCGACGAGATGGGGCTGGTTCACGTCGAAGACATTGAAAAAGCGATTCGGGACGACACCTGCCTTGTTACGGTTATGTTCGCGAACAACGAGATAGGCACAATTCAGCCGATCGCCGAAATAGGCGCGGTCTGCCGCGAAAAAAAGGTTTTGTTCCACACCGACGCGGTTCAGGCCGTCGGCAACGTTGAAATAGACGTCGCGAAGATGAATATCGACCTTTTGTCGATGTCGGGGCATAAAATCCACGCCCCGAAGGGAATCGGCGCGATGTATATGAGGACCGGCGTGAATCTTCCGAACCTTATCCACGGCGGCGCGCAGGAGCGCTCGAAGCGCGCGGGGACCGAAAACGTCGCGGGGATAGTCGGACTGGCGAAGGCGATTGAACTTTGCACCGCGAACATTCCGGAAAAGCAGGCAAGGCTTTCAAAGATGAGAGACCGCATTATCGCCGAGCTTTTGAAGATACCCGAATCACGCCTTAACGGCGACCCGAAAAGGCGCCTTGCCGGAAACGTCAACATTTCGTTCAGGGGGATCGAGGGCGAAAGCCTTCTGCTCTCGCTCGACTTAGAGGGGATCTGCGCCTCCTCCGGCTCGGCTTGCACCTCCGGCTCGCTCGACCCTTCGCATGTTTTGTTGGCGATAGGGCTTCCCCATTCGACCGCGCACGGTTCGCTCAGAATCTCTTTGAGCGACGACAACACCGAAGAGGACGCCGACTATATCATCGAAAAAGTTCCCGCGATAGTCTCTAAGCTTAGGGCGATGAGCCCGCTTTGGGAGCGCATTTTGCGCGACGAAGACATCGACGCGGAATAAATATACCGAATTTTAAGAAAGGAAGTTTTTATATGATCTACTCTGAAAAGGTTATGGAACACTTCGCCAACCCGCGCAACGTGGGCGAGATCCCGGACGCCGACGGAATCGGCGAAGTAGGGAACGCCAAGTGCGGCGACATTATGAAGATGTATATCAAGGTCAACGACGGCGTCATCACCGACGTCAAGTTTAAGACCTTCGGCTGCGGCGCGGCCGTCGCGACGAGCTCGATGGCGACCGAGCTTATCAAGGGCAAGCCGATAGAAGAGGCCATGAAGCTTACCAACAAGGCGGTGGTAGAGGCTCTCGACGGACTTCCGACCGTTAAGCTTCACTGTTCGGTTCTGGCCGAACAGGCTATCCACGCCGCCCTTTCGGACTACTATACCCGCCAAGGGATCGACCCGAAGCCGATTTTGGGAGAAGTCGCCCCGCCGGACACCTGCGAGATCTGAACATAAAAATGCGGTCTGAAACGGCCGCATTTACTTTTTATTCTTTTTTGCTTTTTCGCTCGCCGAAGGCCTTTTGCTCGACGTAGGCCGACATTCTGTTGTTTAAAAAGCAGTATTCCGCGATGAAGACAATCGCTACTATCGCGGGGCAGAGCGGCCTTATCAAGAACCAAGCCGCAGCGCCCGCCGCGGCCAAAATTATCAGCGCGGCGACTATATCGAAAATATGGTCTGAAAGCCACTTTTTGCGGAAGTATGCGATCCTCTCCGAAAGCCCGAAAGCGCCCGGCTCGGCGATAGCCTCGGCGAGATTTTGCTCGGCCTGCGACTTAAAATCGCTCTCCGAAAGCCGTCTTCCGGCGACTATCTCGTTGATCGACACCCCGAACTCTCGCGACAATATCTCCATAACCTCGATCGGCGGCATATAGCAGCCGGTCTCCCATCGAGAGACGGTCTTATTGGTCGCGCCGCAAATGTCGCCCAGCTGCTGCTGGGTAAGCCCCTTCTCGGCCCGAAGCCGAGCGATAAATTTTCCTGTTTTAACGGTATCCATATTATCACCTCAAGAAAATTATAGCGCGGCGGGGCGAAAAAGTCTTCCCCATAAAAGGCGAATCGCTATTTTTCGGCATTAAGCTCGCCGTCGAGCGCGCCGGGGTTTTTAGAGAGAATAAACGAAACTATCGCGTTTACGTCCTCGTGGGTATCGCCGTCTTTTCTTTTTAAAAGAATAACCTCGCCGTCGTCGGTCAGGGCGATAAGCGAAAGCCAATCCCCCGTCGACTTGGTTCTTTTGATCTGCGGGTAGATGCGCTTTACGTCGTTATAGCTTAAAACCCGCCCCGAGCCCTTTGCGAAGAGGTATTTTTCGCCGAGTCTGACCTCGGGTATAGGGACGGACTCCGGCTCGGAAAAATTCCGCGCGATCTCGTCGGCGGCGGCGCTATCGTAGAGCGAAGAGATATATTTTTTGAACTTTACAAGCGCGATTAGCTCTTTTATAATCGCGTATATCCCCGCGGCGGCGAGAAAAATGTTCAAAAAGTCCCGATACCCCTTGCCGAAGCCCCGCATAACGAAGCCCAAGACCGCCAAGGCGATAAAAAGCGCTCCCCAAGCGAAGCCGAACGGCCTCGGCCTTATAAATTTTTTTGCGGCGTTAAAATTTTCCATAATGCCCCCGAAAATCAAGCGCGAAATTATTTGTTGTATCCTACGGTTATCGCGGGGTTCTTTTCGCGCATAAAGGCGACGATCTCCTCTGCGACGGAGTCCTGCTTTCCGCCGTTTTTAAGCTTAACAAGGGTGACTATCCTTTCGGCGGTCTTTGCCCTAAGCTCGCGGCGGTCTTCGATTCCGTTGGTCTTGTGGATATAGATGTAAAGGTTCAAAACGTCCTCGTACTTTAAAAAGAGGCCGCTTTTTTTCGCGAAGATGTGCGAGCTTCCGAGCTTAAGGTCTTCTTTCGGAGAAAACTCCGGCTCGGAAAATTCGGATATCACCTCGCTGCACTCCGAAGAGTCCGCGATATCGTCGCAGAGCTTTTTGAATTTCAAGCGCTCGCTTATCGCCGCGCCCGCAAGCCATCCGCCGAGAATAAGCATCACGACGCCGATGACTATATAGGCTATCCCCTCTCTTAAAAGGCCGAAGACGGTCGCCGCCCCGAGAATAAGAAAGAACGCGCCGATTGCGATATGCCCGGCCGAGGGCTTTAGGTATTTTTTGACAGAATCAAACGTTTCCATAAATTATGCTCCTAAAAAGCCAAACCCCTCCGAACAAGCAGAGGGGCGAATGGCAAAAATTTTATCTCTTCGAGAACTGCGGCGCGCGCCTTGCGGCTTTGAGGCCGTATTTCTTTCTTTCCTTCATTCTCGGGTCTCTCGTCAAGAAGCCCGCGGCCTTAAGCTGGGGCCTAAGCTCTGCGTTGTATTGCAGAAGGGCCCTCGAAAGTCCGTGGCGAATGGCGCCCGCTTGGCCCGAAACGCCGCCGCCGGCGACGGTGCATACAACGTCGAACTGCTCGGCGATGCCGCAAAGATTGAGGGGCTGACGGACGATGAGCTTTAAGGTTTCAAGGCCGAAGTAGTCGTCAATGTCTCTTCCGTTGACGGTGATCTTGCCGGTTCCTTGATAAACGCGGACGCGGGCGACGGAATGTTTCTTTCTGCCGGTTCCGTAAAAGTAAGGATTCTTGGATTCGTACATAACCTATACCTCCGATTAAAGCTCGATCTCGATGGCCTCGGGCTTCTGCGCGGCATGGGGATGCTCGCCGCCCTTGTAGGCACGGAGTCTTGTGAGCGAATTTGCGCCGATGGTGTTCTTCGGGAGCATTCCCTGAACGGCGTAGATCATAGCCTTTTCGGGCTCTTTTGCCATCATGTCGGAATATTTGTATTCCTTAAGGTGGCCGATCCAGCCGGTGTGCCATCTTCTTACCTTTTTGTGAAGCTTAGAGCCGGTCAAAACGGCTTTGTCGCAGTTGATGATGATAACGTGGTCGCCGCAGTCGACGTGAGGGGTGTAAGTGGGCTTATTCTTTCCGTTGAGGATAGAAGCGGCGGCGGCGGCTACTCTTCCGAGCGGCTTTCCCGCGGCGTCTATAAGATACCACTTGCGCTCAACGTTCTGGGGGTTTGCCATGAATGTTGACATTGTAATTCCTCCTGATTGATTCTTTAAGGGCGGGAGGTTCTTAACGGGGCGAACGCCGCCTTATTCCGAGTTTTATCGGACAACAGTCGATATTATATTACCGCCCCGAAGATTTGTCAAGCGGTTTTTAAAACTTTTTTAAAATATATTTGAATTTCTTTCGATTTCTCTTGATTTCTCTTGATTTTTCTTTAATTCTTGAATTTCGTTTCAAAAAATTCAATCAAAAGTGAACCAATCGAACTCGGCGTTACCGTCGCCTATAAATTCAAAGTAAACGGCTCTCTTGCCGATGATTCCCGAAGTTATGGGGGCGGTTGCCTCGCCGTTTTTGATCTCAAGCTTGGCGACTACCCTGCCGCGCCAGCCGTCGACTCTTACTTTAACGGTCGTCAGCTTGTCTGCCTTTGCGCTGACGGTAACAGTCTTCGGAGAATTCAAGCCGAACTGAAGATATCTGAACCCGACGGTCGCGCCGTTTTTGATGTTTACTACCGGCGCGGAGACCCCCTCGACCTGCTCGTAGACAGGCTTTATATACGCGCCGTTGAGCGGGCTTATATGGCAGGCGTAGCCGGCGGAGATGATTTTATAAGCGTCGAGGCCGTTCACGCTTGCGCCCGATGATGTCATCTCGACAGGCTTTGAGGAGACCGGCTCGCCGTTTATGTAGGTTATGTCGCCGATGTAGACCTTTCCGTCCTTGCCGATGGCGACGTCGACCGGCTCGATCATTCCTTGGCGCGAAAATTCGTCGGTTCCGGTGTGGCGGTGATAGAAGATGTACCACTGGCCGTTGATTTCGACGAGGCCGCCGTGATTGTTGCCCCAACGATAGGTCTGCTGCCCGGTGCCGTCGGGAAGAGGGAGGATCTCGCCGCCGTTGAACGAGATATCCCCGCCGTCCCGATAGCCGTCGAGCGGGCTTTCGGACCACTTATATGAGAGGAAGCCGTTGCAGGGCTCGTATACGCCGAGCTCCGGCACAGGGGTCACATATCTCTTTGAATAGACGTAGACGTACTTTCCGCCGATTTTTCTCGGGCTCGAGGCCTCGAAGAACGCGTCGTGAAGATTTATGCCGGATTCGTTGTTCGCAGGGTTCCAGGGGTCGGGAATGTGGCCGATGGGGTGCTTTCTCAAAGTCCCCTCTTTTATGGTCGCCATATCGTCCTCGAGCTCGGCGCAATAGCAAGAGCAGAAGCCCCAAAACGCGTAGACTCTTCCGTCGTCGTCGACTAAAACGCCCGGGTCGAAGCCGAGCTTGGTCAAAACAGGGTTCTCGAACGGCCCGGCCGGGTTCTTCGACGAGGCGACGACTATCCTTCCGCCCTGGTTTTCGGCGGCGTAGAGATAGAAGGTATCGCCCTTTTGAACGACGTCGGGGGCGTAGAGGATCGAGCCGTTTGTCGCGGTATAGCATACGCCGTGATAGGTCCAGTTCGTAAGGTCGTCGACCGGCGCGCTCCAGACTACTTGGTCGCGGCCGCAATAGGCGGTGCGCTCGGTGTCGTGCGAGCCGTAGACGTATACACGCTTCTCGCCGTTATATTCAAAAACTCTCGGCTCGCCGTCGGGGATATGCTCCCACAGCGGAAGATAGGGGTTTGCGGATTTTAAACGCTCTTTCATGATATCCTCCTTAAAAAATCTCAATACTTTTTATACTCCCCCGCGAGCATAAGCAGGGAGAATATGTATAGGAAATTGTCGTAGTATCTTCGGTTGCCGGTTCTCGGCGGGGTCTCGAAAAATTCTTTTACAAGCCGCTCGGCGAGGGCTTTTTCCTCTTCGTTTGCGCCCTCGAGCGCGGCGATAGAGGCGGCCGCCTTTGTCGATTTTATCGCCAAGGGGTGCATCGCCTTCTCGGCGGTAAAGCTGCCGTCGGGGTGCGGAACGCTGTCCCAATTTTCGCAGGCGTCTTCAAAGAATTTCTGAACTCTGCGACATTCCTCCGGCTGCCAAGGGTCGGCTTTGTTCCACGCCCAATCGAGGGCGATGTTGTATACGGTTCGGTAGCTGTCGGAATAATGAAGGCCGGCGTTGGGGTTGAAGCTTTTGGCCAAAACGCTGCCGTCGTAGTTGGCGTAGTCCGAGCAGAGGCCGGTTTTTTCGTGGCAGGCTTTGCGGAGGTATTCGCGGCTCGCGGTCGCGGCCTCGCGCCAAAACTCACGGTCGCGAAGATTGGCCCTTTCGGCGAAGACTTCGTAGAAGTGCGGGAGATGATAGGAGGCGTCGGTATAGTCCGCCTCGGGCACGAATTTTATGAGGCGGTTGTTTAAGTCCCACATAGTAAGGCCGGGCTTATCGCCCTCTCCGCCCCGGTGGATACAGTCGCGAAGGATCTTTCTCGCCCAATCGGAGTAGTTGAATATCCCCTCGCCGTCGCCCCATCTTGAAGAGGCGAAAAACAGCGCCGCGGCAAAATATTCCTCGCCGTCCGGCGCGGGGCCGTAGGAGTTTTTAGCGCCGTCCGGCTTGCAGCTCCAGGCAAAATAGCCCGCGTGCCGCCCCTCGGTCATATACATATAGGTCAGCGCCCACTTCCAAATGCGGTCGAACTCCGCCTTTTTATTAAGCTGAACGCAGAGCATCATTCCGTAGGACATTCCCTCGGTTCGGGCGTCGACGTTTCCGGTGTCTTCGATATAAGCCATATCGTCGCCGACCGGGTGGTAGATTCGCTCGTCTTCGGCGCCGTAGAACATCGTGTTAAAGGTATCGGAGATTTTCTTGTCTATCTCTGACTGCGGTATCCCCAATTTTGAAAAAAGGTTAATCATGAAGCAAGGCCCCCTTCGCCGTGTGCGCGCTCGTATTCGCGAAGCTTAGCTTCCAAAACCGCCCATTCCTCTTCGGTCTCTATCGGCGAGAGGGCGAGGGTTTTGTCTTCCGGGTCGAATATCGAGGCGAAAACCTCGGTGTCGCCGTTTTCGTCGGTGGTATTCTCGGTATAAACGATATAGCACCTGCCGGTCGCGGTGTTTTTAAATGTGAACAGAACGTCTACGTCCATGATCTCGTTGTTCTCGTTGATGACTGTCATTATGGCCTTTTCCGCCATTTCAGCGCCCCCTTTTAGGTTTGACTTCGCTTTTGCGCGCTCGCGCAAGCTTGATTGATTATAGCACAGTCTTGCGCGCGGCGCAATAGGTTTTTTTACGGTTTTGAGGAGAAAAGTTGGGGGGTCCCCGGGGCGAAGCTCTTCTCGCGCGCTGCGCGCGCGAGAAGCCGCGGTGCACCGCCCCGCGGCTCTGCCGGCCCCCGGGGGGCCGGCAGAGAGCTTCGCCGCTAAAACGCTCAAAAGAAAAGCCCCGATAAAATCGGGGCAAAATCTTTTATTGCGGGGGCTCGGGCGGGGCTTCGCCTTCGGGCGGAGTTTCGCCCTGCGGGGGTTCGGGCGGGTTGCCGCCTTGTCCGCCGTTGGGGTCGCCTTGTCCTCCCCTGCCGCCGAACGGGCTTCTGTGGCCCTCGCCGCCCATTCCGCCGAATCTTCCCGCTTCGCCGAAGCCTGCGCCGCCCATAGTTCCGCCGATGCCTACTCTTCCGTAAGAGTTGAGGCCCTCGGTTATGGTGACGATCGCGAGCTCGGTTCCGCCGGAGTATTTTCCGCCGGAGCAGACGCAGTTTTCAACCTCGCCGGAATACTTTCCGCCGTACGAGACGGTGTATTCGCCGCCGGTCTTAAGCTCGGGCGAGCTGAAGACTATGTTTCCTGCCTGTTTTTCAAGTTTGAAGACAAACTCGCTGCCCTCGCCCGAAATGCAGATATAGGTTCCGGCTTCTAAGGTCTTGTCGAAGGTTACGCTTATGGCGTTGATCATCATATTGTCGGGGGCTTGCGCCATTCCGGCAGAGCCCGCGGCAAACAGCAGGCCGCCGTCGGCGTGGAAGTCGCCGTTATAGTCTATCGCGCCGTCGCCCTCGCGCTCGGGACCGCTTATGATAAGCGTTCCGCCGGACATATAGATGTCTCCGTTAGAGTCGATACCGTCGCCCTGCGAGTTGATATAAACATATCCGCCCGAAATGCCGAGGTATGATCCGTCCGACATAAACGCGCCGCGCATATCGGCCGAAGAAGCGTCGGTTCCGCCCGAAGAGTTGATTCCGTCGTCGTCGGCGACTATATAAACCTCGCCGCCCGAGACTTCTATAAGAGCGCCCTCAAGGCCCTCGTGACAGTCGGGAATGTCGAGCTTTCCGCCCGAGATATAGATGTTCGCGTCGGAATGAACGGCGTCGTCGCCGGTCGCGACCGAAATATCGCCGCCGTTGACGTTTATGTCGCCCGCCGAATGGAAGGCGTCGTCGGTAGAGTCAATAACCAAGCTGCCGCTGTTTACGGTGATACCGCCCTGAACGCTCTTAAGGCCCTTCTGGCTCGTGTCGGTCGGAACGGAGGTCGCACCGTATCCGGCCTTAACGCTCATCGAGCAGTTTGTGACGGTTATCCCCCGCTCGATCTGCATGCCGTCTTCGCCCGAGACGAGGTATACGTTAGAGTCGACGAAATTCGCCCAGCCAAGGTTCGGGTCGTTCTCTTGGGTCGACCTTAACGCGTCGCCGCCGGCGGTAACGCTTAAGGTGGAATTTTGGACGGTAAGGCTGTCTTTTCCGTTGATACCGTTGTTTTTCGCGTCGACCGTTACGGTGGTGTTCAAAATCTGAAGGGTGTCCTTCCCGATGATCCCGCTGTTATAATTCGCGTTGACTTTAAGCGAGCCGGTGCCCCTTATGATGAGATCCGCCTTAGAGAATATGCAGGCGTTTGGCTCTTCGGCTGCGGCATCGCCGTATTCAAGGGAATAGTCGTAGCTCGTGCCGTCGGTGAAGACGTTTTCGGCGGATCCGTTTAAAAGAAGGGTCACCGATTCGGCCTTGTTGACGTATAGCGGCGCGGAATCGGAACATGAAACGCTTACGCCGTTTAGGATCAGAACGACGTCCTCGCCCTTGGCCCTTACCGCGATCCTGCCGTCCGAAAGGCTTCCGGAGATCGAATATGTTCCGCCATTGACTATTTTAAGATAGCTTCCCTCGGCGACCGCCCCCGATCCCTCGATGTTGATACCGCCGTCGCTAAGGGTTATAACGGTGCTCCCCTCGGCCGCAGTCTCTTGAACCGGAACGGTGGCGTCAGGCAGCTCGGAAGAGCCGATAAGATCTTCCCCGACGTCGTTGTGTTTGCCGTCGACATTGTCGCCGACGACGTCGTTTTTAATATTCGACAGCGCCTCGCCGCTTCCGCCGAAGATGAAAATAAGCGCAGCCGCGAGTATAATGATTATCACCGCGACGACTATTACCGCCGCCGCGGAGACGTTCTTTTTGTTTCTTTTTTGTGACATTTAACCACGCTCCCGATACAGGATTCTTTTTTTATTATACACATATTCGCCGTCAAGTCAATCAAATCGCGCGAAATTTCATAATTTCTTCATCCGATTTCCAACTTTTTAAAAAAAGTCCGCGCTGTGGGGGCGGAGCCCCCCGCGCCCCCCTGCGGGGGGCGCGCCCGCGGCCGCAGGCCGCGGGGAACGCCGCGCAGCGGCGTTCGGGCTCCGCCGAGCGCGCGAAGCGCGAAAAAAAGCCCAACCTAAGCGAAAAAGCCCCCGAAAGCCGGGGGCATGCGCTATCCCAAAATGTCCCTGCGGACGGCATTCACAAGCTTTCGCGCAAGGGCCGAGGTCCCGCAGTCGGTGCGCTGGGTTCCGATCAAAATCGTAAGCCCACTCTGCGGATAGTTTGCGAAGAAACAGCCGAGCCAGCCGTCCCAGCCGTATTCGCCCTTTTCACCAAAGGTCACCGCCTGCCCGGGGTCGACGAGGTTTCGCATAAGGTTGCCGTAGCTGTATCCCGAAAGCCCCTGCCAGTCAAGTCCCCTTCGCTGCTCCTCGGTAAGGCTCGGGCTGGTCATATATTTGACCGCCGTTTCCGATAGTATCCTCGCGCCGTTGAGTTCGCCGCCGTTGTGAAGCATCGCCGCGAATTTCGCGTAGTCGTCAAGGGTCGAGACAAGGCCCGCCCCGCCCGACTGAAACGCCGGCTCGCGGTCGAGAGCGTAATCTATCCCAAGGTGGTTCGTCGGGCAATGCTCGACCTTCCATTCTGCGTAGTTCGTCCGATAAACCTTCGCAAGCCTGCCGCGCTTTTCCGGCGGGATCCAAAAGCCTGTGTCCTCCATTCCGAGGGGCTCGAAGATGTTCTCTCTCAAAAATTCCCCGAAGCTCATTCCCGAAACGTTTTCGATAACTCCTCCCAGAATATCCGCCGAGGCGCCGTACATAAACCTGTCCGAGGGGTTGAAGCAAAGGTCGCAGCCGCCGATCTTCTCGCAAAATTCCTTGGTCGTCATCGGGTTGTCGCTGCGAAGCCGCCGGTCGAGCTCGACAAAAACTTCGGCGACTTGCGCCGAGGCGCCCTCGCCCCCGGGATAGGGAATCCCAGAGGTCATATTCATAAGGTCTTTAACCATTATCTCGCGGGTGGATTTTTTCCTCTCGCCGTTTTCGTCGATATAATACGCCGGCGACCACCCCTTCATCGTCCAGCAGAGGCAGTCGGCGAGGTCCAAAAGCCCCCTGTCGACCAAAATCATAACCGCCGCCGAGGTTATCGGCTTTGACATCGAATAGAGCCGCATTATCGTATCGCGCGAAAAAGGAATTTTATTCTCAAGGTCGCGATAGCCGTATTCTTCGTAGATAAGCTCTTTGCCGTCTTTTAAAACAAGGAGATTCGCGCCGGCGGCAAACCGCCTGTCTTCGATCTCGGTTCTGATGATTTCTTTGTAGTTAAGCGGCATTTTAAACCTCTCCCCTCTTTGATATAAGAAAATTATAAGCCCCGCCGCGCAAAAAGTCAACAAAAAAGAGGGGTTTCCCCCTCTTTTTGCGATTCAGACTAAAATCAGTGCTTCTTGGCGACAACGGCCGCGGCCATAGCTACAACAGCGGGAAGAACCGCTAAGGCAAGGCCGGTAGACGGAGCCTCGGCAGAGGAAGTATCCTCGGGGGCTACGGTGTTGTTGTCGGCGGCGGTGCCGTCTTCGGTGCCTTGATCGGCAGCGGCGGTATCGTCAGCGGGAGCCTCGGCGGCTTCGTCGGAAGAAGTATCTTCGGCGGCGGGAGCATCGGCGGCAGCGGCTTCACCGTAGATTACATAGTGAACGGTGTAGTCGACTCCATCGGCGGCGGAGATAGCTACGAGGAACTCAGGAACGGCAACGCCGCTACCGTCGCTCTTCTGAACGGTCTGATCGTCGACGACCAAAACGTTGGACTCGGCGAAGTTGACTTCATACTTGGCGACAGCGGTCTCGGGCTGATCCCAGTTACCGTCGGCCAATCTGATACCGAAGGTAAACGGAGTGTCGGAAGTAAGAACGATCTTGGAAACTGTGCTCCAATCCTCGGGCATGGGGATTACTTGGCCGTTGTAGTTGTCGTTGGTGGCAAGAGTGGTAACCATGCACCAGTAGTTTTCGCCCTTAAGGGTAACGTCGCCCTCAAAGAGAACGGTTTCTTCCGCAGAAACGGAGACGGCGAGGCAAAGAACCATTGCCAAAGCCATCATAACTGCTAAAATTTTCTTCATAAATAATTCCTCCTTATTTTTAGAACTCGGGCAGAGTCGCCCAAATTCATCTCTAATTATACACCGACGTGATAAAAAGTCAAGAGTTTTGCTCCAAAAAGTTTAAAATGCGCAAAAAAAGAGGGGTCTCCCCCTCTTTTCTTCGATTTAATTAAATCAGTGCTTCTTGGAAACAACCGCGGCGGCCATAGCGACAACAGCGGGGATAACCGCTAAAGCAAGGCCGGTCTCGGGGGCTTCGGCGGTAGTCTCGGCCGGAGTCTCTGCGGTAGTCTCGGCCGGAGTCTCTGCCGGAGTCTCTGCGGCGGTATCGTCTGCGGGCGCTTCTGCGGCGGCGTCATCGGCCGGAGCTTCGGCGACAGCGGGAACAACTACCTGAAGGGTTACATGGGTAGCAACCTTGTCGGTCCAGTTGCCGGCGTTAAGGGTGAGGTTGAAGTGAGAGGGCTCTCTTCCGGTGGCGACCATAGCGTCATAGTAGGGCTTGGCGGGGCAGGTGATGACGTAGCCCGCGTCGGTGAACTCATAGGTTTCGCCCATGTCTTCGGTCTTAACAAGAGGATCGCCCCAATCGACGTCGTCCTGCCCGGCGAGCTGGAACCAAGAGTGCCCCTCGCCGTCGACATAAGCGTCTTCGGGAAGATCGGAACCGATCATCTTGATGACGGCGCCTTCGGTCTGAATTGCCTCATGGAAAGCAGCAGCCTCTTCGCTGGTGGAGTTGAGAAGAATAGTCCATCCGATTTCAACAGCGAACGGAGCGGTGTATTCAAAGATAACCTCATCGTCGGCCGCGAAAGCGGATACGCTCATCGCCATGACCATAACGGCGGCCAAAACGACTGCAAGAATTTTTTTCATAAATAATTCCTCCTTATTTTTAGAACTCGGGCAGAGTCGCCCAAATTCATCTCTAATTATACACCCGAGCGACAAAAAGTCAAGCATTTTATGTCAAAAAGTATAGAGCGCGAAAAATTCCGACCGAAGCGACAAATCGCCGGCCGGAATTTTGTGCATTTTTTAAACCTCGCCGCCGTTGCCGTAGTAGTCCATCAAAAGCTCGACCACCCGGTTATAGGCGTTTATGCCGTCTTTAACGCCGTTCATGGTAAGGTTCGCCTCGGTCAGCTTTTCCGAAATCGCCGCGACCGTCTCGGTCGGAATTATCTCCTTATCCTTGTTTTTCTCCCAATAATCGGCGGTAAACGAGCCTATGTCGTTGTCCCAAACCTGCTGCGGGATCGGCGAAACGGCTTCCCAAAGGCGGTCTTCGTATTCGGTCCCTTTAAGTTCGAGGGCGTTTTTATACAGATAGTAGAAAGCGTCGAGGCAGGCGGAATATTTAAGCTCGTCGCCGCCGTATTTCAAACACGCGACTATCGCGACGAAGCTCGCCTCGTCCTCTTGAATTATCCCCTTAAGGTGCGCAAGCTCGTGGCAAAGGGTGTCTGCGACCGCTATCGGCTGAATGTCGGTGTTATATGTCGCCTCAAACGCGAAAGGTATGTATAAGCCGATAATCCCCTCTTGCGACATAAAGAACGAGTTGATTATTTTCTTCGGCTTGGGATAATACCCCCCAAGCTGCGAATATTCGGCGCTAAGGCTTTTCATCGCCTCGCAGCAGTCCTCCGAGGGGTCGCCGACTATGATGTAGCCGTCATCGTTTCGGTCAAATTTAACGCTAAGTTCGGCTATTCGGTCGCTGAAAGCCGAGAGCGTGTCCAATAAAAGCTCTTCGCTGTGCTCGACCGGCTCGAAGTAGCGGTCGGAGAATTTTGTGCAGTGATACATAACGAAGCAGCCCAAGGTTTCTGTCGCGAAGACGTAGGCGAAGACCCAGCTTAAAATCCTCGCCGCAACGGAAAGGACCTTTTTAAGTTTTGCGTCGTCGCGGCGCTTGACTATCACGAAGATTATTATCGCCGGAACGCCGACTATCGCCGCAAGCGCGAAGATTATTATCATAAATTCGCCGAGTGAGAATGGCAGCAGCCCCGCCAAAAAAATCGGCGCGGCGCTGTATATCGGATAGATCTTTTGAACGTAGAAATCCGAGAAAGAGGTCGAAAGCCAAGAGAGCGCGTTTATAAAAATCAGAACGGCGAAGATCGCGATAACCGCCCAATCGGATTTTTTAAGCTTTGTTTTCTTCATTTTTCGGTTCTCCTTCGGCATCGACCGGGTCCATGTGTATCGTTAAAACTACCCCCAATTTTGCGCCGACTTCGCGTTCGATACCGTCGATAACGTTGTGAATCTCTACGATATTGTCCCTCGAATCTATTTCGGCGTGTATAGAGGCGAAGTTTGCGCCGCTGCCGTAGTTGTGGATAATAAGGTCGTGATATCCCAAAACCTCCGGCCGGCTCATAACTATCGCGGTAAGGTCTTTTACAAGGCTTTCGGGCGGAGGCGTGCCGAGCATCGGGCTTATCGCGCTTTTAACGGTCGACGCCGCGGAAAAGACTATAAACAGCGAAACCAAAAGCCCCGCCCAGCCGTCGATATTCACCCCGAAAAGGTCTATGACCACTACGCTTATGAATACGGTAGAGGTTATCAAAACGTCGTTCCGCGAATCGAGCGCGGCGGCCTTCAGCGCCAAAGAATCGGTTTTTTGGGATAGAATAAGGTTCACCGCCGCTTGAATCGCCTTAAGCGCGATAGCGGCCGCAAGGGCGGAATAGGTCAATACCCCGATTTCGGGCGGAACGGGGCGGATTATCTTTTCTATCGAGCTTTTCGCGAACATAAGCCCGACCGCGAGCATTATCATAGAGATCGCAAGGGCGGTGATCTGCTCGTATCTCGCGTGGCCGTAGGGGTGGTCTTTGTCCGCCGGCTTGCCGGAAAGCTTAAAGCCTATCATCGTCAAAACCGAGCTTCCGGCGTCGGTAAGGCTGTTCAAAGCGTCTGCCGCGATACCCACGCTGCCGGATATAAGCCCGACGGCTGCCTTTACGCCGAACGCCGCAAGATTTGTCAATATCCCGAAAACGCCGGCAAAAAAGCCGACCCGCAGGCGCTTTTCTTTTTCGGTCAACACCTTTGGCAAAATAACACCTCGTTTCAAAAAAGGGCGCTTAAAACATTATAACAGCGGCGGCGAAATATTGCAATACCGCCGAGGGGCGGAAATATTTTCATATCCCCTAAAATCAATATATGCGCCGCCCCCGAAAAGGTTTAATTTTTCGCCGCTATCTCGTCTGTTCGTCCAAGGTAAGGCCGTAGCTCGGCAAAAATTCTTCGATAAATGCCGAAACCTCCGGCATAGTCATTTTTTTAAGACTATCAAGTGTCTGCCGCTCGGCCTCAAAAAAGTCGGCGTTCCCGCTTTTGCGCTCTTCGATACACTTTATCAGCGCCGAAAGCTTGTCCGCCGCCTTGACGATTTTCGCGATCTCCGGGTCGGCGTTTTCTTCAAAAAGCGGGGCGTAGTCTTCCCTCAAGTCCTGCGGGACGGAGTCGAGAAGCTTTTCTGCCGCCGCCCGCTCGACCCGCTTATAGGCGGATTTGATCTCCGGGTCGTAGTATTTCACCGGGGTGGGAAGGTCGCCGGTTATGATCTCGGGGACGTCGTGGTAGACTGCGGTCAAAACCGCTTTCGAGACGTCGATATCCCCGCCGAAGCGGCGGTTTTTAAGCTCGCACAAAAGGTGGGTTATAATGGCGACCTCCAGCGAGTGTTCGGCGATGTTTTCGGTTCGGGTGTTTCTCATAAGCCCCCACCGCGAGATGTATTTCATTCGCGAGGTAAGCGCGAAAAAGCTGTTGTTCAAAGGTCGTTCACCTCTTTCGCCTCGGGCTCGTATTCCTCGTTTTCAAGCGCGAAATCCAAAACCTTGCTGTAAAAATCGGTCGGGTTCATCGCGATCTTGTCCGCCAAAAGCTGCGCCTGCTCGCGGTCGGGGGCGTATAGCTTAAGATCCATCAAAACAAGCCCGCCGTCGGTGCATACCGCGCTGACCGCGAATCCCCTCTCGCGCTCCGAAATCGAGACTTTTACGTCGTTTTGGTTCTTCATCTTAGCGAAAAACTTAAGCCCCGAGGATAAAATTCTGTCCCTGAAGCTTTTGGGGACTATCCTCTTAAAGTCGTCCGCCCCGACCTTTCCGACCTCCGACAAAACGTATACCTCTTCGCCGTCCTGCTCTTCAAGGGTGACCGTCTTCGCCTCGATAAGCTGGTTCATCGCCTCGGTGAATACGAAATAGTTGACTATTCCGTCGTCGGTCGCAATCTCTGCAAGCTGGTTCGGGGTTATCGGTCGGTTGATCTGTCTCAAAAAATAGCAGATAAGGATCTTGACCGCGTAAGTGTCGGTAAGATTCATCATATTCGGGGTGATGTATTTTTCGATGTAAGTCATTTCTAAACCTTTCTTATATTCGCAAAATTGGCCATGATTTTCTTTGTTCCGACCTTCTCGAAGGCTATTTCAAGCAGCGTGTCGTTAGACATTCTTACCGCCTTTAAAACGGTTCCCTCGCCGAAGATATTGTGAGAGACCCTGTCCCCCACCGCGAAGACCTTTCCGGAGCCGCCCTGATTTTCCGGCTTTTTAAACCCGAAGCCTGCGGCTGCGGCGGTTTTCGGCTTTTCGCTCTCGTATCTCGGGCGGTCGTCGGCGGCTGTCCGCTCGGCCTCTTCATTGACGTATTCCCTCGGCAGCTCCCCGACAAAGCGCGAGGGCTTGTTATACTGCGTTGTTCCGAACAACATTCTCTGCCTTGCGCAGCAAAGATATAGCCGCTTTCTCGCCCTTGTTATCGCAACGTAGCAAAGCCGGCGCTCTTCCTCTACGTCTTCCTCCAAGTCAAGGCTGCGCGAGCTTGGGAAGATGTTTTCTTCAAGCCCGACGACGAAGACGTTGTTGAATTCAAGCCCCTTCGCCGAATGAACGGTCATAAGGGTGACGGCGTCCGCCTCGGTGTCAAGGCCGTCGACGTCGGTATAAAGGGCGATCTCCTCCAAAAATCCCGAAAGAGAAGGCTCTTCGGCGTTTTGAGAATAGGTCACCATCGTAGACTTGAGCTCGCTTATGTTTTCAAGCCTTCCTGCACCCTCTTCGCCCTGCGATTGAAGCATCGAAAGATAGCCGGTTTTTTGAACGAGCTCGTCAAGAAGGTAGTCGAGCGGCTCTTCTTCCGAAATCTGCTTAAGCTCGTCGAAAGTCTCGACCAACGACTTCAGCCTTTGCGCAGAGCGGGAAAGCTGCGGATATTCCTCCGCCCGCCTCATAACCGCAAGCGGAGTCTCTTTAAGTTCCGTCGCGATTTGTTCCAACATATCTACCGTCGCCTCGCCTATTCCGCGCTTAGGCTCGTTGATGATCCTTCTAAGCCTCAACATATCGTTTTCGTTGTTTAAAACCGAAAGATAGGCCACGATGTCTTTGATCTCCTTGCGGTCATAGAATTTGACGCCGCCGATGACCCGATAGCTTATTCCCGCCGCGACGAGCGCCCGCTCGATCGAGTTGGACTGGGCGTTCATGCGGTATAAAACCGCGTTGTCCGACCACTTTCCGCCGTTTTTGACGGATTTGTAAATAGTCTGCGCGACGAATCTTGCCTCGCCCTGTTCGGTCGCGGCTTTATAAAGGGTCACCTTTTCGCCGCCGTTAAGGTCGGTCCAAAGGTTTTTGCCCTTTCTTCCCCTGTTGTTTTTGATGACCTCGTTCGCGCAGTTCAATATCGCCGAGGTAGAGCGGTAATTTTGTTCAAGCCTTATTACCTTGGCGTTTTCAAACTGGTTTTCAAACGAAAGAATGTTTTCAATCGTTGCGCCCCGGAATTTATATATCGACTGGTCGTCGTCGCCGACCACGCAAAGGTTCTTTCTCTTTTCCGAAAGAAGCGAAACAAGGCGATATTGCACCATATTGGTGTCCTGATATTCGTCGACGAGTATGTATTTATACAGATTTTGGTAGTGTGAAAGAACGTCGGGGTATTCCTCGAAAAGCTTGACGGTCAAAAGAAGAATGTCGTCGAAGTCAACGGCGTTGGCCGAGCGCAGCCGGGTCTGATATAAAGAATAGACGTTTCCGATCTGCTTTTTGCGGTAATCCCCCGCCGACTGAAGCGAATATTCCTCGGCCGAAACCTGCGACTCCTTCGCGTGGGAGATCTCGCTTAAAATCGACTTGGGCTGAAACAGCTTGTCCGACATATTGAGGTCCGCGAGGCAGGATTTTATCACCCTCGTCGAGTCGTCGGTGTCGTAAATAGTGAAGTTAGAGGCATACCCGAGGGCGGCGATCTCTCTTCTTAAAATCCTTACGCAGGCCGAGTGAAATGTCGCGGCGGTGATCCCCTCGGAAAGCTTGCCGAGCATAAGCCCGAGGCGGGCCTTAAGCTCGCCGGCGGCCTTGTTGGTAAAGGTTATCGCCAAAATGTTCCACGGGTTCACGCAGTCGACCGCGACTATGTTTTTAAGCCGCTCCGAGTCGTTAGAGAGCCCCTCGGCGTAGTCCAAAAGAAACCGCTCGTCCGCCGGGGTGACCCCTGCGAAGCGGGTTTTATCGAAATAGGCGTTGCCGAAATAGATCATATTCGCAACGCGGTTGACGAGGACGGTAGTCTTTCCGCTCCCCGCCCCGGCAAGTATCAAAAGCGGGCCGTTGACGGTAAACACGGCCTCTTTCTGCTTGTCGTTAAGGTTAGAGAAATATTTTTCCATCGCGCGGCGCTTCGCCGCCAAAAATTCGGTGTCGGTCATGGTTCCTCCGTATAAAAATCTTATTCCTAATTTTATGATACCACACTTTGAGTCCGAAAGAAAGCCCTTGAAGGGATAAAAAATAAAAATTTTCTTAAATTTTAAAATACAGTAGATTTTTTCGGGGAAATGCTGTATAATGTTCTTAATAAACTTATGGGGGGGTGCAAGCTTGAAGCTTTTATCCAACAAAAAATACAACGTGATCCTTAAATACGTCGTAATCGCGATAGTCGTGACCTTGCTTCTTATAGTCGCCATATTCAGATGGGACACCGTAAAGTCGGTCTTCTCGACGGTGGTCGGGATATTTATGCCGGTCATCTGGGGCGCGGCGATCGCTTTTATCATGAACCCGATAATGATGTCGACCGAAAAGTTTTTTAGGCGGTTCATATTCAGAAAAAAGCCGAGGCCGAAGGTCACCCGCGCGATAGGCGTCGCGGTCGCAACCTTTGTCTTCATCGCGGTTATAATGGCGGTGATCCTTTCGGTCATACCGGAGATCATGTCGGCCCTGCCGGGGATCTACAGCGGCTTTACCGACGTTTTGATGCCGAACGTCAGCAGCTGGTTCGATAGGGTTTTAAAAGATGTTCCGAGCATACAAGGCATAGTCGACGACCAGTTGACCGACATTTTGTCGACCATTCGCTCCATCTTCTCTACCATCGGCCCGAAGCTTAACGAATTTCTTTCAAGCCTGTTAAACTTCGCAAATTCGGTCAAAAACTTCATCTTCGGGATCATCTTCGCGATATACTTCCTATTCAGCAAAGAGACTTTGCAGGCACAAGCGAAAAAGGCGGTCGTCGCTATGTTCAGCGACGAGACCTATCACCGCATATTCGGCTTTACGAGCAACACCAACAATGCTCTTTTGAACTTCATCTACGGCAAGGTCATCGACTCGGTTATAATCGGCGTTATCTGCTGCATAGGTATGCTTATCTTCGACATGCCCTACGTTATGCTGATTTCGATAATCATCGGAATAACCAACATTATCCCGATCTTCGGCCCTTTTATCGGGGCGATACCCTCGGCGCTTTTGATACTCATCGCCGAGCCGAAGAAGGTCATCTGGTTTATTCTGTTTATCATCGCGCTTCAGCAGCTTGACGGAAACATCATCGGCCCGAAGATCTTGGGCTCAAGAATCGGGCTTTCGTCCTTCTGGATGCTCTTTTCGATCATCATATTCGGCTCGATGTTCGGCATAATCGGAATGATCGTGGGGGTTCCGCTCTTCGCCGTCGCATACGACGCCGTCGGGTCGTATATAAACTCGCGGCTAAAAAAGAAAAATATGCCGACCGACAACGACTACTACTCCATGCCGGGGGTTGAGATCGGCCTTGTGCGGGACTCTGCCGAGCCGATAGAGATCCCCGCCGAGGAGATAAAAAAGGTCTCGGGCGGGGAAGAAAAGGAAGACGAGCAGGAAGAAGAATGACAAAAATCCGCCCTTAGGGCGGATTTTTTCAGATTGGCAGAGAACAGAGGGGCAGAGAACAGAAGGTGTTTTTTGGGGGTTGTGCGATTTTTCGCTTTCTATCCTTTTAACTTCTGATTTCTGACAATCTGATTTCTGGTTTCTGCAAAGGGCGCAGCTCCTGCCGGAGCTGCGGATAAAAGAGGCCAAAGCCCGACGCTAAGGTGCGCGACTGCTCTCGCAGCCGCGAATTGTAAGGGGACGCTCTCTCTTTCAGAGCGTCCCCTCTTGAAAAAACACCCCACCGGGGTGTTTTTTCAATTCACCCCTTGCAGGGCGCCTTCGGTTTGGGGCTTTCGCAGCCTGCGGGCTGCGACGAGGGCTTCTCGCCCTCGACCTCGCCAACCTTTTGAAAAAGGTTGGATCGAAAACTTTTAGATTCGCTTTCTTTCCTTCTAACTTCTGATTTCTGACAATCTGATTTCTGATTTCTGAAAGAAAAAGCAGACCCGCAAGGGTCTGCTTTTTCTTAAATCATGCTCTTTTCCCAACATGCGGGGGGCTCGAGGCCGAGAATCTTCGCGACTGTCGGCGCGACGTTCGCAAGGCCGTATTCGCCCGGCTTGATGACGTAGTCGGTGTCGTTGTCGTAGATGATGAACGGCACGGGGTTGAGCGAGTGCGCGGTCCTAACCTGAATATCGCCCTTCTTGTTCTTTTCAAGCATCTCGTCGGCGTTGCCGTGGTCGGCGGTGATGAGAACCGTCGCCCCGACTGTATCGGCGACCTTTAAAATCCTCGCGAGGCCGAGGTCGACCGACTCTACCCCGGTGATAGTCGCGTCAAGGTTGCCGGTGTGGCCTACCATATCGCCGTTCGGGAAGTTGCAGCGGATAAAGTCATATTTTCCGCTCTCGAGCGCCGCGATAACGTCGTCTGTGATCTCCGCCGACTTCATCCAAGGCCGCTCGTCAAAGCTTACGTTATCCGAGGGAATCTCTTTATAAGTCTCGAGCTCTTCCGAGAATTTGCCCGAGCGGTTGCCGTTCCAGAAATATGTGACGTGACCGTACTTCTGCGTCTCCGAGACCGCGTACTGCCTAAGTCCGTGGGCGACCAAAAGCTCGGAAAGGGTGTTCTTGATCTCCGGCGGGGCGACGAGATAGTTCTTCGGAAGCTTCAGATCGCCGTCGTACTGGAGCATGCCGGCATATAGGACCTTCGGGACTACTCCCCTGTCGAACTTGTCGAAGTCGGCGTTGTCGAAGGCCATCGAAATCTCGATCGCCCTGTCGCCCCTAAAGTTATAGAGGATAACGCTGTCGCCGTCCAGAATCTTGCCGACCGGCTCGCCGTTTTTTGCGATGACGAACGCCGGAAGGTCTTGGTCGATGACGTCGAGCTCTTTGCGATAAGTCTCGATGGCTTCGGTCGCAGACTCGAACTGTCTGCCGATGCCGTGAACGTGGGTATCCCACCCGAGCTTGACCATATTCCAGTCGGCCTGGTATCTGTCCATCGTGACCTTCATTCTTCCGCCGCCCGAAGCGATCCTGCCGTCGAATTTTTCGTCGTTGAGCGAGGCCAGAAGCTCTTCGAGCTCGTTTACAAACGCAAGCGCCGAAGTCGCCGGAACGTCGCGGCCGTCGAGCAAAATGTGGCAGCGCACGCGCGAAATTCCCTCTTCTTTGGCCTTTTTGATCATCTGTTTAAGGTGGCTGATGTTCGAGTGGACGTTTCCGTTTGACAAAAGGCCGATAAAGTGCATAGTCGAACCGTTCGTAAGGCAGTTGCCGACGAGGCTCTTCCAGGTCTCGGATTCGAACATCTTCCCGCTCTCGATGGATTCGTTGACGAGCTTAGCGCCCTGCGAGTAAATCTGTCCGCAGCCGAGCGCGTTGTGCCCGACCTCCGAGTTTCCCATATCGTCGTCTGTCGGAAGCCCGACCGCGCCGCCGTGGGCCTTAAGCCTTGTGTTCGGGCGCTCTTTCAAAAGTTTATCCAAAACAGGGGTGTTCGCGAGTGTAACGGCGTCTCCGAGGCCGGTCTTAGAGAAGCCCACGCCGTCCATAACGATTAAAACTAAGGGTTTCATAGCTTGCTTCCTTTCTTCTTATACGCCCGCGGCCTTGATTATTTCGCCGAAATCGGGGGCTTTAAGCGAAGCCCCGCCGATAAGTCCGCCGTCTACGTCCGGCTTTGAAAGAAGCTCGGCGGCGTTCTTGGCGTTCATCGAGCCGCCGTACTGAACGGTGACTGCGTCGGCTGTCTCCTTGTCGAACATCTTCGCGATCACCGCGCGGATATAGGCGCAGGCCTCCTCCGCCTGGTCGGCGGTCGCGGTCTTGCCGGTCCCGATCGCCCAAACGGGCTCGTATGCGATGATTATTTTCTTCATATCCTCGGCCGAAATTCCGTAGAAGTCGAGCTTGCACTGTTTTCCGAGGACTTCCTCGGTGATTCCGCACTCGCGCTCCCACAAAAGCTCGCCGATGCAGACAATCGGCTTCAAACCGGCCTCTAATGCGGCTTTAAGGCGCTTGTTGACGGTCTCGTCGGTCTCGCCGAAATACTGTCTGCGCTCGCTGTGCCCCAAAACGACGTATTCGACCCCGACCTCTTTGAGCATATCGGCCGAGATCTCGCCTGTAAAGGCGCCGGACTTTTCAAAGTGGCAGTTCTGCGCCCCGACGTGAATATTCGTGCCCTTGGTCGCCTCAACGGCGGTCTCAAGGTTGGTAAACGGCACGCAGACCACAACCTCGCAGCCCGCGCCGGCGGCGAGCGGCTTAATCGCCTCGATAAGCTCTTTGGCCTCGGGGCGGGTCTTGTTCATCTTCCAGTTGCCGGCTATAACGGCTTTTCTAAGTGTTTTGTTCATTGGTTTATTGTCCTTTCTTGTGATATGCGCCGAGAAAAAGCGCGGGGGGGAGGGAGGGCGGGCGCAGTTCTGCGCCTTTTTTGCAAACAGAGCTTTTTCGAGGCGCGCCCCCGCTCTTGTCGGTTAAAAGCGAACGAAGCCGCGGCCCCGTTCGCTCGGTTTTTTGTATGATTACTTGTCGGCGATAGCGTCAACGCCGGGAAGCCCCTTGCCCTCGAGGTATTCGAGAGAAGCGCCGCCGCCGGTAGAGATGTGGGTCATCTTGTCGGCGAAGCCGAGGCTTATAACGGCCGCGGCGGAATCCCCGCCGCCGATGACGGTGGTGGCGTCGGTGTCCGCCATCGCTTTTGCGACTGCGAGAGTTCCCTTATTGAGAACAGGGTTCTCGAATACGCCCATCGGGCCGTTCCAGACGACGGTCTTGGCCTTTGAAACTTCGTCGCAGAAGAGCTTGGCGGTCTTCTCGCCGATGTCGAGACCCATCTTGTCCGCCGGAATGGCTTCGACCGCGACGGTCTTGATCTCGATGGGGGCGTCGATCGGGTCGGGGAAGGAATCCGCGACTACGGTATCGACGGGGAGAAGAAGCTTTTTGCCGAGCTTTTCGGCCTTGGCGAGCATCTCGCGGCAATAGTCGAGCTTTTCGTCGTCGACCAAAGATTCGCCGATCTCGAGGCCCTTTGCCTTAAGGAAGGTATAGGCCATGCCGCCGCCGATGATAAGGGTGTCGCACTTTTCGAGGAGGTTCGAGATGACGTTGAGCTTATCCGCGACCTTGGCGCCGCCCAAAACGGCTACGAACGGCCTTACCGGATTCTCTACCGCGTTGCCGAGATATGCGATCTCTTTCTGCATAAGATAGCCGACGGCAGTCTCTTTTACATACTTGGTAACGCCGACGGTCGAGGCGTGAGCGCGGTGGGCCGAGCCGAAAGCGTCCATAACGAATACCTGGCCGTCGACGAGCTCTGCAAGCTCTTTGGAAAGGTTCTCGCCGTTCTTGGTCTCGTCGTTGCCGCGGAAGCGGGTGTTTTCAAGCAAAACGATCTCGCCGTCTTTCATATTCGCGACCGCCTTCTTCGCGTTCTCGCCGACTACGGCGTCGTCCTTCGCGAAGATGACGTTGGTGTTCACGAGCTGCGCAAGCCTTTCGGCGACCGGGGCGAGAGAGAACTTATCCTCCGGCCCGTTCTTCGGCTTGCCGAGGTGAGAGCACAAAACGACCTTTGCGCCGTCGGCAACCAGCTTGTTGATAGTCGGCAAAGCGGCGGTGATTCTGTTGTCGTTGGTGATGACGCCGTCTTTCAGCGGAACGTTAAAGTCGACTCTTACGAGGACCTTTTTGCCCTTGACCGAAAGGTCGTCTACCGAAACTTTGTTTAATCCTGCCATAATAATTTATCTCCTTTACAATTTTATACGGTGGTAAAGCTTGACGGATATATTATACTAAACTTCCCGCAAAATAGCAATAGTTTGCGAAAAATTTTCCTCAAAACCGCGAAAGCGATCCTTTCATTCAGAAAAAACGATCTCGTCGACTTCATCTGGCGAGGGCTCTTCAAAGAAGCTCTCGAACTTTTTCAAGAGGTTTTCGTCGACGTAATAGGCCGAATTTCTCCCCTCCTTGACGTCTTTGTTTCGCATTTCGACGCGCTCGCGCCAAACAGAGTCGGAGATTTTGATATAGTGAAGCTCGCAGGCGGCTCCCCTTTTAAGATAAAACCTTTTTACCGCCTCGCGCTCCGCCTTAGTCCACAGTCCGATGTCTATGACCGAGCTTATTCCCCTTTTTGCGAGCTCTATCGACTTTTCAAAGAAATATCCCTCTAACTTCTCGACGTATTCGTCCAAAACCTCGCCGGGGTATGGGCCGAGGAGCAGAAGAGTAAGGTCGTCGACCGAAAAATCGACGGCGGGAAGCTCATTCGCGAGCTTTTTGGCGTAGGTGGTTTTTCCCGAGCAGAGTTTTCCGCAAGTTATGATTATTCGCGCCATAATCTACTCCCATTCAAATTTCGTGAGCTTTCCCTCCCGCTCGAGGTCGGGAAAATCCCACTGTCTTAAAACCTCGTAAGCCGCGATCGCGACAGAATTAGAGAGGTTCAGGCTTCGCAAAGTCGGCCTCATCGGCAGCCGCAGGCAGCAATCCGGGTTGTCATGCAAAAGCTCCTCGGGCAGCCCCGCGTCCTCTCTTCCGAAGACGATGTAGCAGCCGTCGGGGTACTCGACCTCGGTGTAGAGGTTTCTGCCCTTGGTCGTAAAGTAAAAATACTTGCCGCCTTTGGTCTTTTCAAAGAAATCGGCGAGCGAATCGTAGTAGATGATGTCGAGCTTGTCCCAATAATCGAGGCCGGCGCGCTTAAGGTTTTTGTCGCTGACAGTAAAGCCCAACGGCTTTACAAGGTGGAGCCGTGCGCCGGTAACCGCGCATGTTCGCGAGATATTCCCGGTGTTCTGCGGAATCTGCGGCTCGACCAAAACTATGTTTAACGTCATGGCGTTCTCCTTTACAAAGTGCGTTTTAGGGGCCGCGGCCCCAAAACCGCGGAGCGGTTTTGCCCGCGCGCCGCAGGCGCGCGGGGCTTTGCGGGCTTCGCCCGCAAAAGGCCGCGGCCGGCAGTATTAAAGGCCGCCGCGTTGCAATTTGGAAGCTTTTGCGCGCGGCGGAGAGGAAACAAGGGCTGGGGGGAGGGCGGGTGGGGCGGACAATTGAAGCCGCGCGCCCCCTTTTCGCTAAAGCTGGCGGTATTCCGTAAAAGTGCGCTGCTCGACGAGCATCGGCAGGCATTTTTCGAGCATGACCCCTTCTCTCGCGGGGGCGCCGTAGCCGAAGGTGGTCTTGATGGCGTACTCGCAGAAGGCAGTCGCCCTCGTCATCGCGATGGGCAGGCTGTCCCCCAAAAGTATCCCGCCGGTTAGTACGCTCGCAAATATGTCCCCCGTCCCGGGGTAGCTTCGCGGAATCATCTCGTAAGGCACCCGCCAAAAGGCGTTGTGCTCGCTGTCGTAGCCCGCGTTGCAGATCTCTCCGTCGGCGAGCAAAACGCTCGTTACGACGACCGTCTTCGGGCCCTTGGCCGCAAGTTTTACCAAAATCCGTTTAAGTTCGCCGACCGTAAGCGGCGATGTAGGATAAGGGATATCCAGCAAAATCGCCGCCTCGGTAAGGTTCGGGGTGATGATATCCGCCGCCGAAACAAGTTCGCTCATTCGGCGGCAAAGCGAATCGTCGTAGGTTTTATATCTCTTTCCGCCGTCCCCCATAACGGGATCGACTACCCTAAGCGCGCCCTTAAAGCTGTCCATAAATTCAAGGCAGTGGCCGACCTGCTCTTTTGAGGCCAGAAAGCCGGAATATATGCAGTCGAAGCCTATTTCCGCGGAAATATAATGCTTCAGCGCCTCGGGAATATAGTCGGTCATATCCTTTAAAACGACGTCTCCGAAGCCGTTGGTGTGGGTCGACAAAAGCGCCGTCGGGACCGCGCAGACCTGTATTCCCATAACCGAAAGGGTCGGAAAAATAACCGAGAGCGAGCATCGCCCCACGCCCGAAAGGTCGTGAATCGCGGCGACTCTTTTTTGATCAGACATTTTTATCAGTCCTTTATAATCGAAATTCCGCTTGGCGGAAAGTATTTCCGCCGAAATTGCCGCCCGCGCGGGTTTATTTTTTGAAAAACCGCGCAGAATAATCGCACAATATTTTGAAAGGCGGTATGCAAAATGATGAACGTTTCCTCAATCTGCAAGGGCGTAGCTGTCGGAATGGCCGCGGGTATCGCGACCTATGCGCTTACAAACGCTACCAAAAGCGAAAAGCGCCGCTTCAAGTCCAACACTGTCAAGGCGATGCACTCGGTCGGCAATATGATGGACATTCTCGGCGGTATGTTTATGTGATCTGCCGACTAACGCGGCGTTTATAAAAAAGCGCCGCGCAGCTACATATCATCTGATCTTTCTTTTCTTGGTCTTCTTCGGCGGCTCCTGCGGGATCTCGGTCTCGGGAGTGTCGGTAAATACCGCCTCGCTCTCGTCGGCAGGCTGCGTATAGCTAAGGTCGGGCATCTGCTCGCCCTTGGCGTCGTAATAGGGCTTTATAACGTGTTTTCTTATCGCGGGGAAGCAGTTGAAGGAATACAAAAGTCCCAAAAACGAGGGTATGAGTATCACCGAGAAAACCGACCACGGGAAGAGCAAAACCACCGCCAAAAGCAGAATAACGGTCACGATAAGGTTTATGACGCTCGTTTTTATCTCGATGGCGGTAAGATAGAGCGAATCCTTTAAAATCAGCCAGAGGTTGAGGTTGGTCGAAACTATCAGAAGATAGATATAGAAGTGCATCATAACGAATATGAACGAGGTCACAAGGCAGATGACGAACGCAACGCCGAAGACGGCGCTCGTCTGCGCCATATTCGAATACATCGGTATCGCGAAGGACATCGCCGCGATAAAGAGCATGTCTATAACTCCCATAATTGCGCCCTGTTTGAAGTTAGAGCCGAACGCCTTCCAGAAGTCCGACCAGATAAAGACCGGTCTGCGGCAGGAGATATTTCTTAAAACCTTCATAAACCCGCAGGTCGCCGGGCCGACGAATATCCCCGAAAGAATAAACAGCGCGTAGACCAAAAGATTGTAGGCGGTATCGCCGAGGCCGAGATTCTCTACAAACATTATCCCCGCGAAGGGAAGCAGCGCGATTATGAAGATAAAGTTCAGAATGACCAGCTTTGAAAAGTGGGAAACGTATATGTCGATAAACTTGAATATCGGCAGCTTTTTGTCCGGGTCTTTCGAGACGCCCTTTCCGACCTTTTCATAGTTTGAAAACAATCCCATTTCTTATACTTCCTTTCATAAAGGGGCTATACGAGCGCGCCGGCGATCAGCGAATCGAGCGCCGAAAGAATCGCGAGCAGAAGCGCGTATATCAAAAATCTTGCGGTATAGTCGTGAATTTCGTTTTTTATCCCGAGGCGGTTTTCGTCGGTCGAAGAAAGGGCGAAATATCTCATCGAAAGGCGAAAAGCCTCGCGCTCCGAAAGAATCAAAACCCCGGTAGAGAGCACCGCGAAGGGAAGAAACGCCGCCATCGCCGCGAAAATATTTTCTTCGAGATATATCCCCCGAACGCAGATCCCGAGGCCGAGGCCGCGAAACGCCGCCAAAAAAAGCTCTATCGGCTGGGCGACCGCGCAAAAGCCGCAGAAAAACGCCGCGACAAGAATCGCCCCGACGCCGCAGAACGAGCCCAAAAATATCTTCGCGCCGCCGCCGCTTGCCGCCAAACTAAGCTTTCCGGCGACTCCGCAAAGCTCCGACAGCGTGGCGTCGTCCATTCCGAGGCTTAAAAACACCCCTGCGGTTATCCCCGCCGCCGTGAGCGCGGCAAGGGCTATGTCAAGATTAAAGCGCGGCCTTAATGCAGCTTCGCTTTTCATAAAATCACCCCCGCTAAAATACTATTCCGGCGGGACAGGCGATATAACCGAAAAGGCAGAGCCGAAGCTCCGCCTTTTATTATAACTCAAAAGCGCGCGGGTTGCAAGAGATTTGAAAAATTATTCCGCCGTCGCTTCCTCCGGCTTCGGCATATCAAGCCCGAGGGCGGAATAAAGCTCGGCGATCTCGGCCTCTGCCCTGTCGAGCCGCTCGCCTTGGCCGGAAACGGTAGATTTTAAGTCTTTAAGCCGGTCGCTTATATTCTGCGCGCCGTAGCCGAGGCTTATGACGACGATCATAATCAAAACCGTCATCGCTATCATCGCCCTGCCGGCGTTTTCATCGCAGAAAAGAAGCTTTTCGTCTATAACCCTCTTATTCCCGGGGATCATCTTCCATGCCTTTAATACAAGGGGAAGAATCAGCGTTAGCAGAATTATGTCTATCGGAAGCTGGACGATGTTTTTTATCGCCCTTGCGGGAAACATCGCCAAAAAGCCCTTTCCGGCGAGCGAGGCCACCGCCCAGGTTGTAAGCCAAAGGTTGCAGACTATAACCACCGTGGTTTTCGCGGCGATCACCCGAGGGAGAAGCCAGCGGTCGTTGTCGGCGTTATAGAGGAAAATACCGTAGATCATCGCCCCGAGGGCCTCGATCAAGGTAAAGCGAATGTCGAACGCGCCCGAAGGAGCGATCAGAAAGCCCAAAAGGTCGGTTATCATTCCGGCGATAAAGCCGACTGTCGGGCCGTAGAGCATAGACACCGAGGCGAGCGCCACAAATGCGAAAGAAATGTGCAAAGTGTCGCTCGTTCTCATCGTGGTGGCGACCTTTATCGCGAGGTCTAATGCGATGAGCATGGCGGTAAAGGTTAGGCAGCGGATATTTTTAAGCTCAAGCGCCGAGCGCTTGAAAAGATTGAAAAAGCCCTTCAAGGCTATCCCCCTTTTCTATCAAGCCAAGCCTGCCCGATATGCGCGGAAAGCCCCGAAAGGCGTTTGTTTATGCAAATCAAGCGGGATGCAAGATAAGCACCGCAGCCGCGCTTCGGCGGCGTTTTGTTCGGGCAGCAACTCCCCGTCTGCCCGACACTGTTTCACGCGCTTATCTCTACTCTTAACGTTTTTTAAATCGAATTTATATCAGATCGAAAGGATCCTCAATACGGAATGAAGCTTTTCGTCGTAGCCCTTCTGCATGCTTAGGGCTTCGTCGATGTCATAGTCGACGAGCTTGTTGTTTTTAACTGCGACTATGCGGTTTTTATAGCCGTTGGAAAGAAGCTCTATCGCGTAGTAGCCCATCTTAAGGGCCATAACGCGGTCGTAGCATGTCGGCGATCCGCCGCGCTGAACATGGCCCAAAACGGTCGCGCGGGAGGTTACTCCGGTCTTCTTTTCTATATATTCCGCGATGTATTCCGAGGTGAAGTCGTCATGAACCACGCCCTCGCATACAATAAGCTCGAAGTGGGTCTTTCCGGCTTCCTTCTGGTCGATGATCTTTTCGCAGATCTCGTCGATATCGAACGGGCGCTCGACCGTCAAGCAGTCTATCGCTCCGGTCGCCGCGGCGACGTTTACGCCTATATGCCCGGCGTTTCTTCCCATAACCTCGACTACCGAGCAGCGGTGATGGGACATTTCGGTGTCTTTAAGCTTATCCAGCATTTCGAGCGCGGTATTCTGCGCGGTGTCGAATCCGATGGTGTATTCGGTGCAGACGATGTCGTTGTCGATGGTGCCGGGTATTCCGACGCATTTGACTCCCATGTGCGAAAGGTCGAGCGCTCCGCGATAGGTGCCGTCGCCGCCGATGACAACAAGGGCTTCTATTCCGGCGTTGTCAAGGTTCCGCTTGGCCTTTTCGAGGCCGGCGGTGGTAGTAAATTCCTTGCTGCGAGCGGTATAGAGCATAGTTCCGCCGCGATGCAGAATATCCGAAACGTCGCGGGCGCCGAGCTCGTACATATCGCCCTCGATAAGGCCCTGATACCCCCTGCGTATTCCTATGACCTTATAACCCCTCGCGATAGCCGATCTCGTTACCGCGCGAATCGCCGCGTTCATTCCCGGGGCGTCTCCTCCGCTGGTAAGGATACCTATTGTCATTGCCATAAAAGTCATTCCTCCATATTTTTGCAATTTAGGTGAAAAAACTTCCGCCTTGCGGGCAGCCCCGCAGTTATAAATAGAATATCACAGCGGAATTTCAAAGTCAATAACAAACTGCAACAAAGACGTGCCGAAAATCGACACGTCTTTTGTAAAGAATCTGTATATTATTATGAATCCGGCGGGTTATCCGGCAAGGCCCATATCCGGCGTAAACTCGGAAATATCGACGTAAAGGGTGTTCCCCTCGGCAACGTTGATCTCTCCTCCGACTTCGCCGCCCGTCTCGGGGCAGTATACCCCCAAAACGTATCCGCTCATCTCAAAACTCTCGACCGTTCGGTATTCGTATTTGATGTTAAGGCTGTCGAGGACCGCGGTGTATTCCTCTTTGGTCATTCTGAAGCCGAGCTCGTTCATAAAGTCGGGAATCTCGACGACCGCGAGGCCCTTGCTTACGGATATCTTTACCTTCTGGACGGGATAGAGGGTGGTCCCCTCTTCTATATCCTGCTCGTAGATAAGGCCGTTTTCGTATTCGTCGGAGTAGTCGTATGTGACTTCAAACTCGAGGCGCTCTTTCCATGTCGGGCTCGATGAAACCGAGTCGTATCTTTGGCCGATGAGGTTGGGCATTACGAACATGCTCCCCTGCGGCTTAGAGGATTCGGGCTGCGTTTCGCTTACCGGCGGCTCGGTCTCGGTGGGCTCGGTAGAGGGGGAAGTCGGCGAAGTCTCGCCCGGGAAGACGTAGCCGCTCTGGGTCCCGCTTTGAATCGGGCGCTCTTGCGTCTCGGGAAGGAGCATTCTTGCAAGAAGCGCGAACGCCGCTATAACTATCCCGATAAGGATCGCCGCGCCGATTATCATAAATATATTCGCGACGGTCGAGCCGCTGCTTTTCTTTCTTCTTTTCTGTTGGGAAGTTCTGCGCCTCGGCGGTACGTTTATCGGTATAGTCTGCGTAGCGCCGTTCGGCATCTTCTGCATATAGCTCGGCTGCTCGAAGAGCTTGGTGACGAAGTCGGTGACGGTCTGGATCCTTTGGTTGCAGTTTAGCCGCATCGCCTGCATTATGACTTTTGAGACGTTTGCGGGGACGTTGGGGTTTATCTTCGCGGGCTCTAAAAGGTCGTCGTTCCCGACCCGCGCCATCGGCTCGGTCGGCATACAGCCGGTCAGAAGGCGATACATAACCGCCGCGACGCCGTATACGTCGGTCCATGTTCCTATCCACTCGTTAGAAGAATACTGCTCAGGCGCCGAGCAGCCGGTATAAAGCTCGGGCGCGAGGTCGGTATTGACGGTTCTTACGGCGGAAATCGAGAAGCCCGAGAGCAAAAGCTCTCCCCTGTCGGTAACGAGAATGTTTTCAAGGCTTATGCCCCGGTGAAGTATGCCCGCGTTATGTATGCAGGCAAGAGTGGTCAAAAGGGGCGGGAAAAGCTTTTTGACTTGGTCCCAGGTAAGCTCGCCGGCATTGTCGGCAAGATACTGTTTAAGAGTTATCGCCTCGGCGTATTGAAGGATGACGTAGGCGGTATTGTTTTGAGAGAACATATCTATCGGGGCGACGATGTGGGAGGTCGCGCTTCTAAGTCTCGATAAATTCTTGTTCAGCTCGATAAATTCAGACATATAGTTTTTATATTGAACCACCGCGCCCGCGCCCACCTTAATGTCCGGCGACTCGCGGTTGCGCGAGCATAAAGCGTCCGGCATATATTCGCGGATAAAAACCTTTTCTTCCGCGGTGCGGTCGTATCCTATATATAACGCCGATTCGCCGTTGGCGGAAAGAAGCTTTCCGACTATATATCTGCCGTCTAAAACCGTCTTCGGCGGAAGATAGCTCGGCTGCGAGGGCGAAGAGTCGTCGTATCCGCAATAGGGGCAAACCCCCGCGGAATCAAGCGGCTCCATACAGCCCATACATAGCGTTTTGTGTTCACTCATTATCCGAATCTGCCTTTCTCGTTTTTTCTCGGACTTATACGCCCGCAAAAAATCAATATATATTTTATCCCCGAAAATCTCAAATGTCAACATCAAAACCTGATTCTTAAACACTTGTAACCAACTTGTAACTTTTTGACGAATATTCGGGACTTGACAGAGGGCGTATAATATATATAATTATAATAAGGATAATTTAACCGGAGGAGACGAACGGATGAAAAAATTCTTCAAGATACTTCAAAGCCGGCTTTTTATAACCGCCCTGCTTATGCTTATTCAAGTCGTTATTCTTTTTACTTTCGCGTTTTTCCTCGCGAACCAGTTTTCGCTGTACTACATCATCTCGACCGTTTTTGCGGTGCTTATTATTTTAGACCTTGCGAGCCAGGATATGAACCCTTCGTTCAAGCTTCCTTGGGCGATACTCGTTATGGCGGTGCCGGTTATCGGCGTTCCGCTTTATTATCTCTTCGCGAAATCGAAGCAGAGCCGAAGGATCTCAAACCGATTTAAAAAATACCGCGCGCTTATGAGAAACACCATTCCCAACCCCGAGGACCACATTTCGGAGATCGAGGCCGAAGACCCGCAGATCGCCAAACAGATGAGATACGTTGAAAAAACCGCCTACGCGCCGGTCTACCGCGGGACGGAAGCGACATATTTCGCGAGCGGAGAGGAACTGTTCGAGGCGATATTAAAAGAGATCGCAAAGGCGAGAAAATTCGTATTTTTGGAGTATTTTATCATCGAAGAGGGCAAAATGTTCGGCGATATCCTCGAAATTCTGAAAAAGAAGGTCGCCGAAGGGGTAGAGGTCAGAATTATGTACGACGACATCGGAAGCATCAACAAGCTGCCGATGAAATACGACAAAAAGCTTGAAGCGATGGGCTTTAGGGTCTCGGTCTTCAACAAAATGAAGCCCTCGCTCGACGCGTTTTTGAACTATCGCGACCACAGAAAGATACTCGTCGTGGACGGAAACGTAGGCTTTACCGGCGGGATAAACCTTGCGGACGAATATATCAACGAGGTCGAGCGGTTCGGGCACTGGAAGGACACCGGAATTATGCTTAAGGGCCAAGCCGTCACCAAGCTGACCGAGACTTTTTTGCAGCTCTGGCATTTTTCCCGCGGGGAGAATAAGATCGACTACAAGGAGTATGCGAGCACCGAGACATACGAGAGCGACGGGTATATCCAGCCGTTTGCCGACGGCCCCTCGACCGACGACCTTACCTGCGAGCTTTGCTATATGGGGCTTATCAACAGCGCGACCGACCACTTCTATGTTATGACGCCCTATCTCATTCTCGACCACGAGATGACCACCGCCCTTTGCCACGCGGCGAAAAGCGGGGTCGACGTCAGGATCATGACCCCGCACATTCCGGACAAAAAGACGGTTATGGCGGTCACCCGCTCGAACTATCGCGCCCTGCTTATGAGCGGAGTCAGAATTTTCGAGTATACCCCCGGGTTTGTCCACGCGAAAAGCGTTGTTATGGACGGAAAGGTTTGCGTAGTCGGCACGGCGAACTTCGATTTCAGAAGCCTTTACCTGCACTTTGAAAACTGCGTTCTTTGCTATAAGACCCGCTGCGTAGAGGACGTCGAGCGCGACTTTTTGCAGACTCAGGAGAGCTGCAAAGAGGTAACTCTTGAAGAAATAAAGAAAAAAGGCGCGTTCTACGCGCTTCTTCAGGCGGCGCTGAAGGTATTTTCGCCGCTGCTGTAAATATATAAAATTTCGGCGAGGGTTAGTCCCCCGCCGATTTTTTATGTTTTTTTACTGTTTTTTGAACACTGCGGCGTTCCAGATGTCGCGGTGTTTTTGTTCGATAAGGGTAAAGCCCTGCGACTTTACGGCTTCCAAAACTTCGTCGAGGCGGTCGTCGATTATCCCGGACAAAACAAGGTATCCCGCGGGTTTGGTAATCTCGGCGAAGAGCTCTTTCATATATAGCAAAACGTCGGCGACGATGTTGGCCGCGACAAGGTCGTATTCTTTACAGACCTTTTTGCGAAGCTCGGGGTCGGATACGCAGTCGCCGCAATAGATTTCGGCCTTTTCGTCGGAAACGCCGTTTTTCCGGGCGTTTTGGCGAGAGATTTTAGCGGCGTCGGAAGAGATGTCCACCCCCACGGCAGAGCCCGCGCCGAGGGCCATCGCGGAGATAAAGATTATTCCGCTGCCGCAGCCGAGGTCGGCGACGCGATTGCCCTTATTGAGGTATTTTTCCAAAAGTTCGAGGCAGAGCTGGGTTGTGTGGTGGCGGCCGGTGCCGAAGCTGTTTTCGGGGTCGAGCTCGATTATTTTTCGCTCGCAGCCGGGCGGGACCGGCTCCCACGAGGGCTTTATCAAAAGCTTTTCGCCTATCGGCAGCGGCTTGAAATATTTCTTCCACTCGTTCGCCCAGTCCTCCTCGCGAACGCTTTCGCCCTCTACCCTATACTCGATCCCGAGGGTTTTGAGCCGCTCCAAAGCCTCGCCGACGGATTCCGCCAAGGCCGATCCCTCTTCGTCGTCCGAAATATAAAGCGCGACGTAAGCCTCGCCCGAAGCGGCGGTCTTTAAAAGCTCGTCGTCGATGTAATCCCAGCTCGAGGTTTTTTCGGCCGCAAACTCGCGGATATCCTCCGGGTCGTTTATGACAAGCCCCGCCGCCCCCGCAGCTATCAGAGCCGCCGAGACGTTCTCGATGTCGCGGTGCGCGGCGAAGACCTTGATTTCCTTCCAATCCATAAAAATCCCCCTTTTGCGATATTTTAGCATAGGCAGGAACCGCTGTCAAGAAGACAGAAAACAGAGGTCAGAGGTCGGAGGTTAAAAGGATAAAAAGTGCGGAAAGTGCGGAAAGTGCGGAAAAGAAACATCTGATTTCTGATAATCTGATTTCTGCTTTCTGATAATTTGATTTCTGCTTTCTTACTGCATTTTTTCCCGCAAAAAGAGCAGGATCTTCTTCTCCCTGCGCGAGACCTGGACCTGCGTCATATCGAGCCGGTCGGCGGTCTGCTGCTGGGTCAGATTCGCGAAAAAGCGAAGATATATAAGCTGCTTGTCTCGGGCGTCAAGCTCGGCGAGCGCCTGCGAAAGCGCTATCGAGTCGGTTATTTTGACGTCCGGCGCCTCGACCGGGATCTCCGTTTCGCGTTCGCCGTCCTCCGTCTCTCGGCTAAGGCTTACCACCGGCTGCATAACGCAGAGCGCCTCGGCGACCTCTTCTTGGCTGAAGCCGGTGGCGGCGCAGATTTCGGCTATCGTCGCCTCGCGGCCGAGGCGGTTTTCAAGCGACTGCACCTCTTTGGATATCTTCATCGCGCGCTCTTTAAGGCTTCGCGAGACCTTTACCGCCCCGCCGTCGCGAAAAAGCCGCCTTATCTCGCCGAGAATGACCGGCACCGCGTAGGTCGAAAATCTGACTCCCCTGTCGCGGTCGAAGGCCCTGACCGCCTTTACAAGCCCCATACAGCCCGCGCTGTAAAGCTCCTCGTATTCTATTCCCCTTCCTCTGAACCTTCCCGCGCAAAGGCGGACCAGCCCGAGATTTTCTTCGACCGTCGCTTCGGCGGCCTCGGCGTAAGCTTCGTTGGCGATATACATAAACCCCTCATATTCTCGAACGGAGCTTCTTTTTCATAACTACTGTTGTGCCGATACCCAATCGGCTTTTGACCGAAACGCTGTCGGTGAAGCTCTCCATGACCGAAAAACCGAGACCGGAACGCTCTTCGTCGGCAAGAGTCGTATAAAGCGGCTCCATCGCGCGCTCAACGTCCTCTATTCCGCAGCCCTTGTCTCTGATTTTTATGTATACCCCGCCGTCCGAAAGCCTCGCGGTAAGCTCTATAAGCCCGACTGTGTCCCGATACGCGTGGACTATGCAGTTTGTCACGGCCTCGCTTACCGCCGTTTTAAGCTCGTTAAGCTCGGCGACCGTCGGGTTTTCGGCGCTGATAAATCCCCCGACGGCTATCCGCGCGAGCCTCTCGTTTTCGGAAAGGCTCGGGAATATAAGCTTCATTTCGTTTTTGGTTTTTTTCATCTTTTCACCTCATTTCCCGCCCAAAAGCTTGTCCATTCCCGCAAGCTCCATAACCTTTTGAATGTAATCCGGCATATTTATAAGCCCCACGCTTCCGCCGCGCTCCTTCATATTTTTATATCTTCCCATAACAAGCCCGACTCCCGAGCTGTCCATAAAGCTTACCCCGGAAAAATCGAGCAGAAGCTTTTTTGGCGATCTGTCGTTTATCGCGGTGTCTATGTCCATTCTAAGCCAGCGGGCGGCGTGGTGGTCTATCTCGCCGGTTATCTTCGCGATAAGCGTTCCCTCCGGCTTTTCGGATATATAAACCGACATTTTTTCGGCCCCCTTTCATATCGAAAGGGTATCAGCGCCGGGGCGAAAAAACTGTCGGAACTTGGGCGCGAAAATATTTTTTAAAAAGTTTTAAAAAACTATTGACATCTTGAAAAAACGGGGTATACTATAAATTAGCACTCCGAAATACAGAGTGCTAACATAATCGGCATAGGATTGCCAATCCCGATTATTTTAAGAAAGGGAGGGTTTATCGGGTGGACGACAGAAAGCTTAGAATTTTGGCCGCGGTAGTCGACGAATACATCGTTACCGGCGAGCCGGTGGGCTCGAAGGCGATTATGAAATACGTCGGTACCTCGAGCGCGACCATTCGCAACGAAATGGCCGAGCTTGAAAAGCAGGGCTACCTTGAGCAGCCGCACACTTCGGCCGGAAGAGTTCCGACATATAACGGTTACCGCCTTTATGTGGACCGCCTTTTGCAGACCAACCCCCTTTCTGAAGAAGAGCGGCATATGCTGGACGAAATGATGCCGAAGGACGAATACAGCGAGGAGGGAATAGTCAAATCCGCCTCGAACGCCCTCGCCGAGCTTACGAGATACGCGACCTTCGTTTCAAGCGAAAGCCCGAAGTTTTCGGTGATTTCTAAAGTAGAGGTCATTCCGACCGGCAAGCGGCTATACGTTTTGCTGCTTATCGCCTCGAACGGAAAGATCAAGAACCGGACCTGCAGGGTGGAGATCGACCTTACTCGCGAGCAGCTCGACTACTTCTCGGATTTCGTCAAAGAAAATCTTGAGGGCGTTCCGCTCGACGTCATCAGCGACGAGATGCTCGAAAAGCTTGAGACCGCTATGGGAACATATCTTTTGACCCTTTCGCCGCTTATTCGCGGGGTATTCGATATGACCAAAGAGATGTCGGCGAGGGACGTCGACATAAGCGGAGTCGGAAACCTTTTGCAGTGCGAAGACTTCGACCAGAACGACGTTATATCCTTCATCGACCACAGAAACGAGCTTCATAAGCTTATAGACGACAGCTTCAGCGGCATACACGTTCTGTTTTCCGAAGAAGACGACGACTTTATCATCGGCAACTCGAGCATGATAAGCTCGAACTTCGCCAAAAACGGGCGGGTCGCGGGGCACCTCGGACTTATCGGCCCGATGAGGATAAACTATAAAAAAGTAATTCCGTACGTTGAATATTTTGCGGAAAAAATCACCGAGATGCTTTCTTCGACCGACGACGAGCCGAACGAGCTTGAAGCGGAATCGGGAGAAGAAACCGAAGAAAGGACTTAATATGGCAGAAGAAGAGAAGGAGATCATCAAGCCCGAGGCGGAAGATCAGCCCGAGCCGAAAGACCCGAAGGACGAAAAAGAGCCCGAAAAGGCGGAGGAAAAGCCGACGGAAGAAAAGCCGGAGGCCGAAAACGCCGAGCTTGAAAAGCTTAAGGCCGAGAACGCCGAGCTTAGAGACAAATATTTAAGGCTTTTGGCGGAATTTGACAATTATCGCAAGCGCAGCGTCAAAGAGCGGCAGGAGATCTATCCCGAGGCCACCGCAAGCGCAGTCGCGGCGTTTTTACCTCTGGCGGACAATTTTGAGCGCGCCGCCGGTGCGGAATGTTCGGACGAGAAATACAAGGCGGGGGTCATGATGATATACGATCAGCTATCGAACGCCTTTAAAAAGCTCGGGATTGAGGAGATTGCGCGAGTCGGCGAGACTTTCGACCCGTCGATAGAAAACGCGGTAAATCAGATCGAAGACGAAAACCTTAAAGAAAACTCCGTCGCGCAGGTATACCAAAAGGGATATCGGCTGGGCGAGAAGATAATCAGGCCGGCGACGGTCTGCGTTGCAAACGTTTAAAAGGCATTTTGCCCTTAAATAAAATTCACCTTAAATCATAAATAAAGGAGTAATTGATATGTCTAAAATCATAGGTATCGACTTAGGTACGACCAACTCTTGCGTAGCCGTTATGGAAGGCGGCGAAGCGGTAGTTATCCCCAACAGCGAGGGAGCGAGAACCACCCCTTCGGTTGTAGGCGTTTCAAAGAACGGCGACAGGCTTGTCGGCCAGGTCGCAAAGCGCCAGGCGGTTGTCAATTTCGACAACACCGTAATCTCGATAAAGCGCCATATGGGTTCGGATTATAAGGCCCAAATGGGCGGAAAGAGCTATACCCCGCAGGAAATTTCGGCGATGATACTTCAAAAGCTTAAGACCGACGCGGAAGCATATCTCGGCGAAAAGGTCACCGAGGCGGTCATAACCGTCCCCGCCTACTTCACCGACTCGCAAAGGCAGGCGACAAAGGACGCCGGGCAGATCGCCGGCCTTAACGTAAGAAGAATCATCAACGAGCCCACGGCGGCAGCGCTTTCATACGGAATCGACAAAGAGGAAGACCAGAAGATAATGGTCTACGACCTCGGCGGCGGAACCTTCGACGTTTCAATTATCGAGATGGGCGACAGCATTACCGAAGTTTTGGCGACCGCGGGCAACAACCGCCTCGGCGGCGACGACTTCGACCAGAGGATCATCGACCTTTTGGTCGCGGAGTTCAAAAAGACCGAGGGTATCGACCTTTCTACCGACAAAATGGCTATGCAGAGGCTTAAAGAGGCCGCAGAAAAGGCAAAGATCGAGCTTTCGAGCGTCCCCTCTTCTAACATCAACCTGCCCTTCATAACCGCCGACGCCACCGGCGCGAAGCACCTTGACTATACCCTTACCCAGGCGAAGTTCAACGAGATCACCGCAGACCTCGTCGAGGCGACGATGGGCCCCGTTCGCCAGGCGCTTTCGGACTCCGGCCTTACCACCTCGCAGATAAACAAGGTTCTGATGGTCGGCGGATCTTCGAGGATCCCGGCGGTAGTCGACGCGGTAAGAAAAATCACCGGCAAAGAGCCTTTTAAGGGCATCAACCCCGACGAATGCGTCGCCCTCGGCGCGGCGATTCAGGGCGGAATTATGAACCGCGACATTGATTCGAGCCTCGTTTTGAACGACGTTACCCCGCTTTCGCTCGGAATCGAGACCCTCGGCGGAGTTTGCACCAAGATAATCGAGAGAAACACCACTATCCCCTGCAACCGCAAACAGGTCTTCTCGACTGCGGCGGACAATCAGCCGGCCGTCGACATAGTTGTTTTACAGGGCGAGCGCGAATTCGCAAAGGACAACAAGCAGCTCGGAATGTTTAAGCTTGACGGCATCGCCCCCGCGCCGAGAGGAGTTCCGCAGATAGAAGTAAGCTTTGATATCGACACCAACGGTATCGTTCACGTTTCGGCGAAGGACCTCGGCACCGGCAAGGAGCAGAACATCACCATAACCTCCTCCTCGAATATGTCTAAAGACGACATCGACAAGGCGGTCAAAGACGCCGAGCGCTTTGCGGCCGAGGACAAGAAGAAGAGAGAGGACGTCGACGCGCGCAACTCGGCCGACCAGATGGTCTTCCAGTGCAAGAAATCACTCGCGGACTTCGGCGACAAGGTAAATTCTTCCGACAAGGCGGACGTAGAGTCGAAGATCTCGGCGCTTGAAGAAGCCCTTAAAGGCAGCGACATAGAGCTTATCAAATCGAAGCAGAAAGAGCTTGAAGATACCTTCGGGCAGGTCGCCACTAAGGTTTATCAGGCCGCTTCGCAGAACAATCAGCAGGGCCCGCAGGGCGGCGCCCAAGGCGGAAACCCGAACGACGACTACGTCGACACGAGCTTTAACAACTGATAGACAAAAAACGGGGGCCCTATCTAAAAAAGGGTCCCCTAATAACGCCGCGGGCGCTTAGGCGCGGCGGATTTCTACCTTAACGGAGAGTGTATATGGCAGACAACAAAAGAGATTATTACGAGGTTCTGGGCGTTCAAAAGGGCGTCTCCGACGACGAACTTAAAAAAGCCTACCGCGCGATGGTAAAAAAATACCACCCCGACCTTCACCCCGACGACAAGGAAGCCGAGGAGAAGATGAAGGAGGTAAACGAAGCCTACGACGTTCTTTCGGATAAAGAAAAGCGCGCGAAATACGACCAATTCGGCTTCGCCGGGATAGACCCTTCGTACGGAGCGGGCCAGGGCGGCGGCTTCGGCGGGTTTTCCTCCGGCGGGTTTTCGGGCGACTTCGGCGACATCGGCGACATTTTCGAGAGCTTCTTCGGCGGGGGCTTCGGCGGGCAGAGCAGATCTAACCCGAACGCCCCGCGCAGAGGGCAGGACATTAAGACAAGCGTTCAGATCTCGTTTCTTGAAGCCTGTAAAGACACCGGCGTGGACGTAAGAGTCAACCGATATGAAAGATGCCCCGACTGTTCGGGCACCGGCGCGAGAGCGGGAACCTCGGCCGAGACCTGCCCCTCTTGCCGAGGGAGCGGCACGGTAAGAGTCACCCAGCGGACCCCTCTCGGAGTTTTTCAGACCACCAAGACCTGCGACCGCTGCGGCGGCACCGGAAAGGTTATAAATTCCCCCTGCCCGACCTGTTCGGGCCAAGGGCGGATCAGAAAAGTGTTCTCGAAAAACGTCAAGATCCCGGCCGGGATCGACGACGGGCAGACCCTTAGAGTCACCGGCGAGGGCGACTGCGGGATCAACGGCGGCCCGAACGGAGATCTCATCATAAGGGTGAGCGTTAGGCCGGACGAAGTCTTTGAGCGCGAGGGGTTCGACGTATACACCGAGGTGCCGATATCCTATCTTCAGGCGGCTTTGGGCGACGAGATAACGATTCCGACCATCGACGGAAACATCAAATACAGGATCCCCGCCGGTACCCAGAACGGCGACACCTTCCACCTTCGCGGGCAGGGAATACCCAAGCTTAACCGCAACACCCGCGGCGACCACCACGCGACGATAAGGGTAGTCGTCCCGAAGAACCTTACGAAGAAGCAGCAGGACCTTCTGCGGGCGTTCAACGACTCGCTCGACGACCGCAACAGCCCCGAAAAGAAGAAGTTTTCGGATTGGTTCAAATAGAGAAAAGCAGCCCGAGGGCTGCTTTTTTTCAGATTGACAGATTGGCAGATTGGCAGAGAACAGATTTGTTTTTGATACTTTGTCTGAAAAAAGATAACAAGAGCGCTTTTTTCTGCAAAGATTGGCGCTGTTAAGGTGCGCGACTGCTGTCGCAGCCGCGAATTATAAGGGGACGCCCTCTCTTTCAGCGGCGTCAAACGATGCCCTATCCATCTACGGATAGGGCACTTTTGTCAGCATCGTTCTGCAAAGGCTTACGCCTTTGCCCGACTTTCGCAGTAATGCCAAAACAATTCTGCGAATTGTTTTGGCGCATGCACGCCGGTTTTGTCCAAGAGGACGAGCAGGGCGGGCATATATGCCCGCGAAGTCCGATTGGCTACAAAACCGGCTTGCATTGCTCCCCTTGCGGAGCGCCTTCGTTTTTGGGGTTTTCGCAGCCTGCGGGCTGCGACCAAAGGGCTCCGCCCCCTTGACCCCTGCCAACCTTTTGAAAAAGGTTGGATCGAAAACTTTTAGAACAGAAGTTGTTTTTGAAGCTTTGTGCGGTTTCAGACTTTCTTTCCTTTTAACTTCCGATTTCTGACTCTCTGATTTCTGATTTCTGTTTTCTAAAAAGTTGACAACTGCGCGCGGGGTGTGTTAAAATATATTCAGCATTTTGCAAAGGGGGCTAAAGCTGTGAAGCTTAAAACAAAACAAACCGTCCTAATCGGCCTTTCGTTCGCTTCTATTCTCGCATTCTGGCAGTTCTACGACCAGGTCATTCCCGTGATTCTGGAAAACCACTTCGGCCTGTCTACCTTCGGGACCAGCGCGGTTATGTCGATAGACAATATTCTGGCGGTGTTCCTGCTCCCGCTGTTCGGCACGATCTCGGACAAGACTAACACCCGCCTCGGCCGAAGAACGCCCTACATACTTTTCGGGACCTTCGCCTCCGTCGCGCTGATGGTGGTTCTCGCGGTTCTGACCGAACACAAAAGCTTCGCCGGCTTCTTCGCCTGCTTGATGCTTCTTCTTATCTCGATGAGCGTATACCGCTCGCCCGCCGTCGCCTATATGCCGGACGTCACCCCGAGGCAGCTTCGCTCTAAGGGCAACGCTATAATCAACCTTGTGGGCTATATCGGCGGAATTTTCGCGACAATCGCGATGACGGTTATGGTCAAAAGCACTCTTCAAGACGACGGCACGGTGGTCTATGAAAGCTTTATCCCGATATTTATGGTCATCGCGGCGTTTATGATAGTCTGCGTGCTGATAATGGTCTTCACGCTGAACGAAAACAAGATCGTCCGCGAGGCGGGGCTTGAACTCGAAAAGCCCGAAGCCTCGGTCAAAAGCGGCGAAAAGTTAGATAAATCGGTCTTCAAAAGCCTTATTTTCATTCTTCTTTCGGTATTTTTGTGGTTCACCGCCTACAACGGGGTCACGACCTCGTTCTCGCGGTATTTCGAGAACCGCTACGGAATCGGCGCGGGCGGGTCTTCGATGTATCTCACCGTCGCGACGATAACTGCCATCGCGTCGTTCGTTCCGCTCGGGATACTCTCCTCGAAAATCGGCAGAAAAAAGACTATTCTGCTCTGCGTTGCGGTTATGACCGCCTGCTATTTCGCGATAATCTTCCTGCCGTCGACCGGCGCGCTTATGTACGCCGTTTTCGCGATAATCGGCGTGGCCTGGGCCGGGATAAACGTAAATTCCTTCCCGATGGCGGTAGAGATGTGCAAAAGCTCGGACGTCGGAAAATACACCGGCTACTACTACGCTTTTTCGATGGCCGCGCAGATATTCACGCCGATATTCTCGGGCTTTTTGATCGACAAGATGAACCTCGGCTACGGTATCCTCTTCCCCTACGCCTGCGTGTTCTCGGCGCTGTCCTTCGTCACGATGTGCTTCGTCAAACACGGCGACTCTAAACCGGAGGAGAAAAAATCCCTGCTCGAACACTTCGACGTCGAGGAATAATTCGCCTTTCAAGTCGTTTGGGGCAAAGCCTCACTGTTTTTTCTTCAAAATGCGCTCGATCAGGGCGCATTTTGCTTTTGCTCTTGCATTTTTTGCGGGAATGGGATATAATTGCTAAAAAATTTATTTGGAGAACGGAATGAAAAAGGGAATTATTTTCGACCTCGACGGAACGATGTGGGATTCTTCGGAAGAGGTCGCAGAAGCGTATAACATCGCGCTGGAAAAGATAGGCCTGCCCAAAAGGTTCACCAAAAGCGACATTATGTCCTCTATGGGCAAGACTATGATAGAAATAGCGCATATTTTCTTCGACTCGGAGGGCCCCGGCCGAGCCGTGGACATTATGCAGAAGTGCATCGACGAGGAGAACGAATATCTTAAAACGCACAGCGGAAAAGTCTACAGCGGGCTCGAAGAGGCGCTTATAGAGCTCAAAGAGCGCGGATTTTTCATCGCTTGCGTTTCAAACTGCCAAGCCGGATATATAGAGGCGTTTTATCGGGCGACCGGCCTTGGGAAATACTTTGACGACAAGGAATGTTGGGGCGGGACAGGGCTTGAAAAGGCGGAGAATATCCGCCTTGTGGTAAAGCGGAACGCGCTTGAGCGCGCAGTCTACGTCGGCGACACTCTCGGCGACTATAACTCCGCCGACTCGGCCGGGGTCGGGTTTATCCACGCGGCATACGGCTTCGGAAAAGTTCCCGACGGCACCCCGAGCATATCCTCTCCAAGTGAGCTCGCCGATATGGCCGAAAAAGCGCTTAAATAACCGGCTCGGACTATCTATCCTTCTACTTTCCGATTTCTGCCAATCTGATTTCTGACTATCTGAAAAGCAGCCGCAAGGCTGCTTTTTTGCGGCTGCTTTTTCGCGCTTGACTTTTTTGCGGAGTTGTATTATAATTCTTGTTATGTAACCGATGTTATATAAATTGAAAGGAGGCTTTTATATGCCGCCGAAAGCGAAAATCACCAAAGAAATGATCATAGACGCGGCGTTTTGCATCGCCAGAGAGGCGGGCGCCGAAAACATCAACGCGAGGAACGTCGCGAAAAGGCTCGGGTGCTCTACCCAGCCGGTTATGTACAGCTTCGCGACGGTCGACGAGCTTAAAAAAGCCGCATATTTAAAGGCGGACGGCTATCATTCGGAATATCTGATGAATATCAAAGAGCCGCAAAACGGGGTTATGCTCGGGATAGGGCTTAATTATATCCGCTTCGCGATAGAAGAACCGAACCTGTTTCGGTTTCTTTTTCAGTCGAACTATTTCGGCGGGGCCACCCTGCTTGAGATGATCGACGCCGAAGAACTCGAGCCGGTTCTTTCGGCGATGCAAAGGGCGGTCGGCGGAGATATCGGGCGGGTGAAAAAGGTTTTTGCGACGATTTTTCTCTTCGCCCACGGCTATGCGAGCATTATCGCGAACAATTCGCTTAAATACGACGAGGAGATTATAAAATCGCAGCTGGAGCAGGCTTACAGAGGCGCTTTGGCGGCGGCGAAGGAGGAGGAAATATGAAAGACGCACAGCTTGCAAAGAGCGGCAAAAAGGGCCTTTTGCTTACGGCGACAGGCGCGGCGATAATGGTTTTGCTGACGGCTACGAAGGTCGTTCCGTCGTCTTCGATCGCGGGGTATTCGGTTTTTGTCGGGATCGCGTTCTTCTTTATCGTCGAGGCGGTCTGCAAAGAGAGAGGCCCCGAATCGGGTTTGCGGTTCAAAACTGTCTTCGCGGACTTAAAAAAGCCGCGCGCGAGAGTCTGGGCGCTGCTGCCTACGGCGAGCGGAATTTTATCCGCCGCGGCGGGAAGCCTTTTGTTCGGCGGGGAATATGCGGACCACGTTTTGGGCCGCGCGGGGGCGGTATTGTCCTTCGACAAAATCGCGCTTCTGATAGTTCAGGTAGTCGTAGCGGCGTTCGGCGAAGAGATAGCGTATCGCGGGTTTTTCCTCGGAAAAACTGCGAAAAAGCTTCCGTTTTGGCTATGCGCGGTCGTTTCGTCGGCGGTTTTCGCGGCGGGGCATATCGCAGAAGGGAGCGCGAAGGTGGTCGCCTACGACGTAACTTTCGTTTTTGTCGACAGCTTGATTTACTCGGTCGTATACCGCAAGACCGGCAACTGCGTTATAAGCGCGATCTCGCATATTGTCGCGAACGCTGCCGCGATAGTCGCGCTGTTAATACTCTTATAGCCGCAGAAAAGAAGTTTTATAAACAAAGCCGCGGGAAAACTCTCGCGGCTTAACTTTGCGGTATTTATTTTTGAGGGAAGCTCTACGCCTCCGCCAAGCCCTCGGCCACGCCGAGAAGGATCACCCCGGCGCAGACTGCGGCGATAGCGGCGTATTGCAGGGGCTTGAGCTTTTCGTGGAGGAAGATACCCGCCAAAAGTGCGGAAACTACGCAGTATGCGGCGATTACCGGCGCGGCGACGACCGCGTTGCCGCTCATCGCATAAACGTAGAAATACTGGCCGGCGGTCTCGAATACCGCAGCGACGAGCTTGTTGCCCTGCTTCGGGATCTCGATCTTTTCCCTTTTTATGACGAGAATATAGATAAGCATAAGCGCGGCCGCGATCAAAAAGGTCAGCTCGTATGAGATATTCGCGACGTTTTCAAAGTTTTCCTCGGTGACGCCGACGAGCGGGGTCTTTTCTATATCGTCGAGGTAGAACGCGTCGAAGAAGGTTCCCATCGCGTCTAAAACGCAGTATATGAGCGGGAAGATCAGCGCGAAAACGCTTTTGGAATATTTTTTGTCCTCCGGCGCGATCTCGGAGGGCTTGACCCTTTCAAACCAGCCGAGCAGAACTATGCCGACCGTTATGACTATGACCGAAACCGCCGACAAAAGGTCGAGACTTTCGCCCAAAAAGATCAGGCAGAGAATACAGACCACCGCGCCCGAGCTGTTCTGGACCGGGGAAGAGATGGAGAGCTCGAGGTATTTAAGGCCGAGATAGCCCACGACCATCGAGATTATGTAGAACAGCGAGACCGGAAGGTAGATGAGGATATTTATCGGGTTATAGCCGACGTCTGCGAACAAAAGGGTGAAGATCGCCTGCGCGCCCATCACGAGGCCGACGGTTATGCCCGTCAAAAGATGACTGTATTTTTCTTCGCCGCCGCGTGCGCCCTTTTTATAGAAAAGATCCGCCGCGCCCCAGAGAAAAGTAGTTAAAAGAGTAAATATAAGCCACATTTTTATGATTTCCTTTCAAAAAACATAAAATTACCGCTCGTTAGTATAGCAGACTAATCCGTTTCTGTCAACCTTAAATTTTTGTTGACATTTGCCCCGGCTTGTGTTATACTTTTTCAGACGAATCTTTAACGCGGCACTGAGAGGTCGGAAGTCGAAGCTTATTTTAAAAGGCCGAAAGGCCCTTTTTCCGACCGCCCCGCCGTATATCGAGCGGGCTTTTTTATGCCGGAAAGGCGGTTTTTTATGAAAAGCGTTTACAGCCCCGAATTTTTAAAAGAAAAATACGGCCGCTCTCTTTCGGGGGCGATCGGCGGGTTTTTATCCGACCGCGAAGAATATACATTTTTACCCGGCTTTTGCGATGTGCATGTTCATTTTCGCGAGCCGGGCTTTTCATATAAAGAGACCGTTAAAACCGGCTGCCTTGCGGCCGCTCGCGGCGGATATACCGACGTCTGCACGATGCCGAACCTCAACCCGGTTCCGGACTCGGCGGAGAATCTTAAGGTCCAGCTTGATATAATCGGGCGGGACGGAATTATCGGGGTGCACCCTTACGGCGCGATAACCGTCGCGGAAAATGGCGAAAAGCTTTCGGATATGGAAGCTCTTGCGCCGAAGGTAATCGCGTTTTCTGACGACGGCAAAGGGGTTCAGAGCGGCGAGATGATGGAGCGCGCGATGGTCGAGGCGAAAAAGCTCGGGAAAATAATCGCCGCGCACTGCGAGGTCAACTCGCTTTTAAAGGGCGGATATATCCACGCCGGCGAATACGCCGAGGCCCACGGCCACAGGGGGATATCCTCCGAAAGCGAATGGAAACAGATCGAGCGGGACATAGCGCTGTCGAAAAAAACCGGCTGCGCATATCACGTCTGCCACATTTCGACCGCCGAGAGCGTAGAACTTATAAGAAAGGCCAAGGCCGACGGCGTGAACGTCACCTGCGAAACCGGGCCGCACTACCTTTTGATGGACGACTCCTGCCTTCAAGAAGACGGCAGATTTAAGATGAACCCGCCGCTGCGCTCTAAAAGAGACAGAGAGGCGCTTATCGAGGGGGTTGTCGACGGAACGATTGATATGATTGCGACCGACCACGCGCCCCACTCGGCGGAGGAAAAATCGAAAGGGCTTGAAAAGAGCGCTTTCGGGATAGTCGGGCTTGAGACCGCGTTTTCGGCGGCCTATACCGGGCTTGTAAAGCCGGGGATAATAACCCTTGAGCGGCTCGTCGAGCTTTTATGCGAAAACCCGAGAGAGCGCTTCGGGCTGCCGCTCGGCGAAAGCTTTTCGGTCTGGAATCTCGGGGAAAAATACATAGTCGACCCGGGAGAATTTTTAAGTCTGGGAAGAGCTACGCCATTCGAGGGGCAAGAGCTTTTCGGGCGGTGCGCGATCACGGTCTTCGACAAAAAAATCGTATATAAAGACGAAAAGAGGTTTATATGAAACAGGGATTTTTTGAGATTATCGAAAACCTGCCGCTCGCCGAAAAGGTTTATAAAATCCTTCTTTCGGGCGACTGTTCGGCGATAACCGCGCCGGGGCAGTTTGTGAACATAAAGCTCGACGGGCTTTATCTTCGGCGGCCGATATCGGTCTGCGACCTTGATGGGGACAGGCTTACCCTTATCTACAAGGTGGTCGGAAAGGGCACAGAAGAACTTTCAAAGCTTAAAAGCGGAAGGCTCGACGTTCTCTCCGGCCTCGGGAACGGCTATGACATTGAAAAGTCGGGCGACTCTCCCCTGCTCATCGGCGGAGGGGTAGGCGTTCCGCCGCTCTATCTTTTGGCGAAAAGGCTTGTCGCAAGCGGCAAAAAGGCGTCGGTCATACTCGGGTTCAACACAAAAAGCGAGATCTTTTACGAAGACGAATTCAAGGCCATCGGCTGTAAAACCGAAGTTACGACCGTCGACGGCTCGTACGGCAAAAATGGGTTCGTCACGGCCGCCCTGCCGGAGGAGTATACCCACGTCTATACCTGCGGGCCGGAACCGATGCTTAGAGCGGTCTACGGCGCGATAAAAACCTCGGGTCAGTTCAGCTTTGAAGAGAGAATGGGCTGCGGCTTCGGGGCGTGTATGGGCTGCACCTGCGAAACGGTCGCCGGATATAAGAGAATATGCCGCGACGGGCCGGTTCTTTTTAAGGAGGAGATAAAATGGCGGACTTAAGAGTCGAGCTCTGCGGGATTGAACTTGATAACCCGATAATCCCCGCGAGCGGGACATTCGGCTACGGCTATGAATTTGCCGAGCTTTACGACATCAACATTCTCGGAACGTTTTCTTTTAAAGGCACGACCCGCGAGCCGCGCTTCGGGAACCCCACCCCGCGAATCGCCGAGACCGCCTCGGGAATGTTAAACGCGGTCGGGCTTCAAAACCCGGGGGTGGAAAAGGTCATCTCGGAAGAGCTCCCGAAGATGAAGAAAGTTTTTCACAAAAAGGTCATGGCGAACGTCAGCGGGTTTTCGCTCGACGACTACGTTTATACCTGCGAGCGGCTCGACTCCTGCGAAGAGGTCGGCTGGCTCGAGGTCAACATAAGCTGCCCTAACGTTCACGGCGGCGGAATGAGCTTTGGGACAAGCTCAGAGTCGGCCGCAGAGGTCACGAGAGCGGTCAAAAAGGCCGTCAAAAAGCCGGTTATCATAAAGCTTTCGCCGAACGTTACCGACATCGCCGAGATTGCGAAGGCCTGCGAGGGCGCGGGGGCGGACGGAATCAGCCTTATAAACACGCTTTTGGCGATGCGAATCGACCTTAAGACCCGCAAGCCGCTGTTAAAAAACACGACCGGCGGGCTTTCTGGGCCGGCGGTCTTCCCGGTCGCCTTAAGAATGGTCTATCAGTGCGCAAAGGCGGTGAAGATCCCGATAGTCGGAATGGGCGGCGTAAGCTCGGCCGAGGACGTCATCGAGATGGCGCTTGCCGGGGCGACGGCGGTCGAGATCGGCGCGGAAAACCTTGTGAACCCCTTCGCTTGCAGGGATATAATCGAGGCTCTGCCGGCCGCGATGGAGAAGTATAAAATTGATAAATTATCGGATATCATAGGAGGAGCGATTTGATGGGAAAAGACGTTATCATCGCCTGCGACTTTTCGAGCGGGCAGAAGACCCTTGAATTTTTGGACAGGTTCGGCGAAAAAAAGCCGTTCGTCAAAATCGGCATGGAGCTGTTCTATTCCGAGGGGCCGGAGATTGTCAAACAGATCAAGAAAAGAGGCCACAAGATCTTTTTAGACCTTAAGCTGCACGACATTCCGAACACCGTCAAAAAGTCGATGGCGGTGCTCTCGGGGCTGGACGTAGATATGACCAACCTTCACGCTGCGGGCGGCTCGAAGATGATGGCGGGGGCGCTCGAGGGGCTCACAAGGGCCGACGGAACGAGGCCGATTCTCATCGCGGTGACCCAGCTTACCTCTACCGACGCGGAGACATTAAAGAACGAATTATTGATAAATACTCCTATGTCGGAGACGGTTATGAGCTACGCCGAGAACGCGAAAAATTCGGGGCTCGACGGCGTTGTCTGCTCGCCGCTCGAGGCCGAGGCGGTTCACAATCGCTGCGGCAAGGGCTTTTTGACGGTCACCCCGGGGGTCAGGTTCGCCGACGGCGACATCGGCGACCAGAAGAGGGTCATGACCCCTGCCGAAGCCAAAAAGGCGGGCTCGGACTACATTGTAGTCGGCCGGCCGATTACAGCCGCCGACGACCCGGTCGCGGCGTATATGAGATGCGTTGAAGAATTTGTCGACTAAGGAGGAAAATTATGGAAAGCTACAAGAGAGAATTTATCGCCTTTTTAGAGGGCGCTGGCGTTCTTAAATTCGGCGATTTCACCGCAAAAAGCGGGCGGAAGATACCCTATTTCATCAACGCGGGCGACATCAAGACCGGCGAGCAAATTATGAAACTCGGCGAATTTTACGCGAAGACCTATCTTGAAAACCTCGGGAAGAAAAGGGCGGCGCTCTTCGGGCCGGCTTATAAGGGGATACCGATCGCGGTCTCGGCGGCGGCTGCCCTTGCGAAAAGCGGGCTCGACCTGCCCTTCTTCTTCAACAGAAAAGAGGCCAAAGACCACGGCGAGGGCGGCGTTTTGGTCGGATATACCCCCAAGGCGGGCGAGGAGATCGTCATCGTTGAAGACGTCATAACGGCCGGAACGGCGATCCGCGAGAGCATGGATATTCTTTCCAAGTTGGAGGGGGTAAAAGTCGCGGGCTGCCTTATAATGGTCGACCGCGGCGAAAAGGGGCGGACCGAAAAGTCGGCGATGAAGGAGATCGAAGACGAGTTCGGCTTCCCGGTTTTCTCGGTCGTGAACGTATACGACATCATCGAATACCTTGAAGAAAACCCCGCCAACGCGGAAAACGTTGAAAGAATCAAGAACTATCTTTCGGTGAACGGAGCGAAAAAATGAAACATTTGATTGACATTCAGAATCTTTCGGTCGAAGAGATCGAAGACCTTATCAACGTGGCGAACGACATTATCGCGAACCCCGAAAAATATTCCGAGGCCTGCCGCGGAAAGAAGCTTGCGACCCTGTTTTTCGAGCCGTCGACAAGAACGAGGCTGAGCTTCGAGGCCGCGATGTACGAGCTTGGAGGAAACGTTTTGGGGTTTTCCGAGGCGCAGTCGTCCTCGGCCTCTAAAGGCGAGAGCGTGGCCGACACCGCGAAGGTGGTAAGCTGCTACGCGGATATTATCGCGATGAGGCACCCGAAGGAGGGCGCGCCGCTTGTGGCCTCGCTTAATTCGGACGTCCCGGTCATCAACGCCGGCGACGGCGGACACTTTCACCCGACCCAGACCCTCGCCGACCTGCTGACTATCCAGCGCGAAAAGGGCGGATTCGAGAACCTGACCGTAGGATTCTGCGGAGACCTTAAGTTCGGAAGAACCGTCCATTCGCTTATAAGCGCGCTCGCGAGATATAAAGGGCTTAAGGTGATTTTGATCTCGCCCGAAGAGCTTAAGCTTCCGAGCTACGTTAAAAGCGAGGTTTTGAAGCCGGCCGGGATAGAATACGTTCAAACAACAAGCCTTGAGGAATATATGCCGGAGCTCGACATTCTGTATATGACGAGGGTTCAGCGCGAGAGATTCTTCAACGAAGAGGATTATCTAAGACTTAAAGACAGCTATATCCTTACCCCCGAAAAGCTTAAAACCGCGAAGCCGGAGCTTTCGATAATGCACCCGCTCCCGAGGGTAAACGAGATCTCGGTCGAGATAGACAAAGACCCGAGGGCCTGCTATTTCAAACAGGTTTTAAACGGAAAATACATCAGAATGGCGCTTATCCTTAAGCTTCTTCGCGAAGCCGGAAGGATTTAGACGGAGGGCTCGGAATGAATATAGATTCTATCAAAAACGGAATAGTCATAGACCACATTCCCGCAGGGCGCGGAATGAAGCTTTACGAGCTTTTGGGGCTTGCAAAGCTCGACTGCCCGGTCGCTATCATCAAAAATGCGAACAGCTCGGCGATGGGCAGAAAAGACATCATAAAGATCGACGCGGATATCGCCGTCGACTTGGACATAATCGGATACGTCGCCCCGAACGTTACGATAAACATCATTCGCGACGGCAAGCTTGTCGAGAAAAAATCAATCGAGCTGCCGAAGATTCTTAAAAACGTCATAAAATGCAAGAACCCGCGCTGCATAACCTCTACCGAGCAGGAGCTCGAACACGTTTTCAGGCTTGAAAACGCCGAGGAGAGGATCTATCGCTGCGCATACTGCGACACCAAGGCTTCGGCCGACAGCGACTGACTTTCGGCATAAACTCCAATTTATCGGGAATTATGAGAGCTTTTTTTGGTTTGACTTTATTCCCGCGCGGTGTTATACTTTAAATATATAGAGGCGCCTTACGACTGACGGATAATCGCGGAGCACCGCGGAGAAGTAAGGAAGACCGATAATCGCCGACCGTCTGGGCGCACCTAAGCTTTTGTCTTGGCGCGCCCTTTTGCATTTTATACAATAAAGCGATAAACGAAGGAGATCAAACCATGAAAAAAGTTGGCATCATCATGGGCAGCGACAGCGACCTTCCGATCCTTAAAAAAACCGCCGCCGCCCTGCGCTCGCTCGGAATCCCCTATGAAACGCACGTCTATTCGGCGCACAGAACCCCCGCCGAGGCAAGGGATTTTGCCCTTTCGGCAAGAGAGAACGGCTTCGGGGTCATCATCTGCGCGGCGGGTATGGCGGCGCACCTTGCCGGAGCGATAGCCGCGAACACCACCCTGCCGGTAATCGGCATACCCTGCAAATCGAACGCCTTGGACGGCATTGACGCCCTTTTGGCGACCGTTATGATGCCTTCGGGGATACCCGTCGCGACGGTTGCCATCGACGGAGGAGTCAATGCCGCGCTGCTTTCCGCGCAGATACTCGCGGTCGAGGACGAAGACCTTGCGAAAAAGCTTGACGAAAAGCGCAGAAAAGACGCCGCGGCGGTTATCGAAAAAGACGCCGGGATATCGGCGAGAATAGAAGAATAAGCAATCGCAGCTTTACTTTATATTTTTTACGGGAGGACAAACCAATGGAAAAAACAGTTCAGCTTTACGAAGGAAAGGCAAAAAAGGTCTTTGCGACCGAAGACCCCGAAATCGTCATCGTCTCTTATAAAGACGACGCGACAGCCCTCGACGGACTTAAAAAAGGCACCATCGTCGGCAAGGGCGCAATCAACAACAGAATGTCTAACTACATCATGCGGCTTCTTGAAAAGCATGGGGTTCCGACCCACTTCGTCGAAGAGCTTAACGACCGCGAGACCGCAGTCAAAAAGGTCTCGATAGTCCCGCTCGAGGTGATCATCAGAAACATCTCGGCCGGCTCGTTCGCAAAGCGCTACGGGGTCGAAGAGGGAATAGTCTTTAAAGAGCCGACTATCGAGTTCTCGTATAAAAACGACGACCTTCACGACCCGCTTATAAACAGCTATCACGCCCTCGCCCTCGGCCTTGCGACAAAGGAAGAGATTGAGACGATCAAAAAGATGGCGTTTAAGGTCAACGAGGTCATGAAAGAATACTTCAAGGGCCTCGGGGTCACTCTGGTCGACTTCAAGCTTGAATTCGGAAGGCTTAGCGACGGCAGCATAGTTTTGGCGGACGAGATCTCGCCGGACACTTGCAGATTCTGGGATTCAAAGACGAACGAAAAGCTCGATAAAGACCGCTTCCGCCGCGATATGGGCGGAGTTGAAGACGCCTACAAAGAAATGATGCGCAGAGTATTCGGCGAATAAGGCCGCAAAAAATTATTAAGAGGGTATTTATGGAAAATCTTATTCATGAGGAATGCGGAGTTTTCGGAGTCTTCGCCCCCAAGACCGAGGACGTCGCCTCTCTTTGTTATTACGGTCTGTTCGCGCTTCAGCACCGCGGGCAGGAATCGGCGGGAATAGTAGTCAACGACGACGGCGTATTTACATACCGCAAGGACACCGGCCTTGTAAGCGAGATCTTTTCGGGGGACGCCCTTGAAAAGCTTGGCGACGGAAATATGGCGGTCGGGCATGTAAGATACGGCACCACCGGAAGCGGAGACCGCAGAAACGCCCAGCCGGTAGTAGTGAACCACCTTAAGGGGAATATGGCGCTCGCGCATAACGGAAACCTCGTCAATTCATACGAGCTTAGGACCGAGCTTGAAGAGCAGGGCTCTATCTTCCACTCGACTTCGGACACCGAGGTGATTGCATACGTCATAACCAAAGAGCGGCTGCGCTCGAAAAACATAGAAGACGCGGTGGTCGGGGCGATGGGCAAGCTTGACGGCGCTTATTCGCTTATCATAATGTCGCCCTCTAAGCTTATCGCGGCAAGAGACCCTCACGGCTTCAGGCCGCTTTGCTACGGCAAAAGAAGCGACGGAACTTATATCGTCGCATCAGAGACCTGCGCGCTCGACGCGGTGAACGCCGAGTTTATAAGAGAGATCGAGCCCGGAGAGGTCATAACCTTTACGAAGGACGGCGTTAAATCGAACAGAGAGCACTGCGGCCGCAAAAAATCCTTCTGCGTGTTTGAATATCTTTATATTGCAAGGCCGGATTCTGTCTGCGAGGGCTGCTCGGTCCACGCCGCAAGACTTAGAGTCGGCGAGCTTTTGGCCGAAGCTTACCCCATCGAAGCCGACATCGTAGTCGGGGTTCCGGACAGCGGGACCGACGCGGCGATCGGATATTCGAGAAGATCGGGGATACCCTACGACATCGGGCTTATCAAAAACAAATACGTCGGAAGGACATTTATCGCCCCGAGCCAAGGGCAGAGAGAAGAGATGGTCTCGATAAAGCTTAACGTCGTCTCTTCGGTAGTTAAGGGCAAAAGGGTCATTCTTGTCGACGACTCGATAGTTCGCGGGACCACCAGCGCGAGGATAGTCAAGCGGCTGCGCGACGGCGGAGCGAAAGAGGTTCATGTTTTGTCTTCGGCGCCGAAGTTTTTGAACCCCTGCTACTACGGGGTCGATATCGACTCGAAGGAGAGCCTTATCGCCGCGAACCACACCACCGAAGAGATTGCAAAGATAATCGGCGCGGATTCGCTGAACTATCTAAGCATCGAGGACGTTAAAAAGATAGCCGGGACCGACGGAAGCGGCTTCTGCTACGCCTGCTTCGACGGCTTATACCCCACCAAGACCCCCGCAAAGGCCGACAAGAGCAGATTTGAAAGAAAGATCAGCACAAACCCCAAATTCGCTAAAAAAGACAAGTGAGGTTTTTGACGATGGACAAGAGTTATTCCGAAAGCTATAAACAGGCGGGAGTAGACATCACCGCGGGATATAAATCGGTCGAGCTTATGAAGGCCGACATCAAGCGAACCGCCACCGGCGGCGAAGTTTCGGGGATAGGCGGCTTCGGCGGGCTTTTCGCGCCGAATTTAAAAGGCTATAAAGACCCGATACTCGTAAGCGGGACGGACGGAGTCGGCACAAAGCTTAAGATAGCCATGCTTTTAAACAAGCACGACACCGTCGGGATAGACTGCGTTGCGATGTGCGTAAACGACATTATCTGCTGCGGCGCAAAGCCGCTTATATTCCTCGACTATATCGCCTGCGGAAGAAACATTCCCGAAAAGATCGCCGCGATAGTCAAGGGCGTATGCGACGGCTGCATTATGGCGGGGGCTTCGCTTATCGGAGGAGAGACCGCCGAGCACCCGGGAATGATGCCGGAGGAGGAATACGACCTTGCGGGATATTGCACCGGGATAGTCGACCGCGAAAAAATCATCGACAACAATAAGATGAAAGAGGGCGACGTCATCATCGCGCTCCCCTCTTCGGGTGTTCATTCAAACGGCTTCTCGCTTGTCAGAAAGGTCTTCGACATCGAGAACGCAGACCTTAAATCGCCAAGAAGTGAGCTCGGCGGAAAGAGCCTCGGCGAGGCGCTTTTAGAGCCGACAAGGATATACGTCAAGCCGGTTCTGGCGCTGCTCGAAAAGGTAGATGTAAAGGGCATTTCCCACATCACCGGCGGCGGATTCTATGAAAACATTCCGCGCAGTATTCCGGACGGGCTTTGCGCGAAGATAGACAAGTCTTCGCTTAAAATTCCGCCGATATTCGGGCTTATTCAAAAGGCCGGAAATATTCCCGAGAGGGATATGTTCAACACCTACAATATGGGGGTCGGAATGAGCGTGGTCGTTTCGGAGAGCGAGGCAGAAAAGTCGCTTGAAATTTTAAAAGAAAGCGGCGAAGAAGCCTATATTATCGGAAAAATAATCAAGAGCGAAGACAAAATAGTCATCGAATGACCGAGGTATAAAATGGATCGAAAGGTTAAAATAGCGGTGCTCGTTTCGGGCGGGGGCACCAACCTTCAGGCGCTTATAGACGCGCAGAGCAGCGGGATATTGGTAAGCGGAGAGATTGTCTGCGTTATATCCTCAAAAGCGGGGGCATACGCCCTTGAGCGCGCCAAAAGCGCGGGGATAGACGCGGTGACGGTATCAAGAAAAGACCTTAGCCCCGAAGATTTTGAGAGCGGAATAATCAAAGCCCTTGAAGCGCACGAAGCCGAAGTTATTATTTTGGCGGGGTTTATGTCGATTTTGTCCGAGAATTTCACAAAAAAATACTCGAACAGGATAATAAACGTTCACCCGGCGCTTATCCCGAGCTTTTGCGGAAAGGGCTACTACGGCCTTAAGGTTCACGAAGAGGCCCTTAAAAAGGGCGTAAAAGTCTCGGGCGCGACGGTTCACCTCGTCAATGAAATTTGCGACGGCGGCGAGATACTCGCGCAAAAGGCGGTAGAGGTCAAAGAAGGCGACACCCCCGAAACTTTGCAGCGAAGAATTATGGAGCGGGCGGAGTGGAAGCTTTTGCCGGAGGCCGCCGAAAAGCTCTGCCGCAGAATTTTGAACGAGACCAAGCCCGAGACCCCGGCGGTATCTCTTGAAAAATGGGAGCCGAAGGACGCCGAGGCGCTTGCGGAATCGATCAACAAAGTCGACAGAAAATACCTTTCCGACCGCATACCCGACCCGTATACCGAAGCGGACGCCGAATGGTTCATCACCGAAACGGCGCAAAAGGGCGAGGCCGAAAACACCGGTATTTTTTACAAAATCACGGTCGACGGAAAGGCGGTCGGGAACATCTCGGTCGAAAAGCGGAGCGGAAACAGCGAACGCTGCGCGGTCATCGGCTACTACTTGATTCCCGAATACTACGGCAGAGGAATTATGACCGCCGCGGCAAAGAAAATCTGCGCCGAAGCATTTGAAAAGCTTGATATTTCGCGGATCGAGGGAACGGTCTATGAGCCGAACATCGGCTCGCGTAGGGTTCTTGAAAAGGCGGGATTCGAGCTTGAGGGCGTTTTAAAAGACGCGATTTATAAAAACGGCAAGCTTTATAACGAATACGTCTACGGACTTGTAAAAGGAGAGTAAAATGGACATCTACAAAATCAACACGATCAAAGAGCTTACGCGCGACCCCTACGTCGGCCGCGGAATTATCGCGGGGCTTTCTAAAGACGGCAAAAGCGCGGTTTCGGCCTATTTTATTATGGGCAGATCGGCGAACAGCCGCAACAGAGTATTCGCCGAGCGGGACGGCGCGGTCTTCACCGAGCCATTTGATGCCTCAAAGGTCGAAGACCCGAGTTTAATCATCTACGCCGCAGTCCGCGAGATCGGCAAAAAGCTTATCGTCACCAACGGCGACCAGACCGACACCATTGTTGAAGGAATCCGCCTTGGGAGCGATTTTTCGGGCTCATTGAGGACCAGAGAATTCGAGCCCGACGCCCCGAACCTCACCCCGAGAATTTCGGCCGAGCTCGATTTTTCGGACGGATTCAACTACAAGATGTCCATTTTAAAAAGCGAGGACGAAAAGGGTTCGCAGTGCGCGAGATACACCTTCGAATACGCGCCGATAACCGGCCTCGGGCACTTTATCCACACCTACGTCGGCGACGGCAATCCCCTGCCGACTTTTCAGGGCGAGCCGGAGAGAGTCGAGATTCCGAACGACATCGAAGAGTTTGCAAAAGCGATTTGGGAGAGCCTTAACGAAGACAATAAAATCTCGCTGTTCGTAAGATACACCGATATCGCGAGCGGAAAGACAGAGCAAAAAATAATCAACAAATACGAAAAGTAAAGGAGAGAGCAAAATATGTCGAAAGAAGTTCTTTTAAAGTACGGGTGCAACCCGAACCAGAAGCCCTCGAGGGTTTTTATGGAAAACGGCGGCGAGCTTCCGTTTGAGATTTTAAACGGCAAGCCCGGGTATATCAATCTTTTGGACGCTTTCAACTCTTGGCAGCTTGTAAAAGAGCTTAAAGAGGCGCTCGGGCTTCCGGCGGTGACCTCTTTCAAGCACGTCAGCCCGACCTCGGCGGCGGTGGGTATCCCCCTGCCCGAAAAGCTTAAAAAAGCCTGCTTTGTCGACGATATCGCGGGGCTTGACGACTCCCCTCTCGCTTGCGCATACGCAAGGGCAAGGGGCACCGACAGAATGTGCTCTTTCGGCGACTGGGTAGCTCTTTCGGACGTCTGCGACGTCACCACCGCTTCGATGATAAAGCGCGAGGTTTCGGACGGAATCATCGCCCCGGGGTATGAGCCCGAGGCGCTGGAAATCCTTAAGACCAAAAAGAGCGGAAACTACACGATTTTGCAGATAGACCCCGGCTATGTTCCCGAGCCTATCGAGCGCAAGCAGGTCTTCGGGATCACCTTTGAGCAGGGAAGAAACAACTTTAAAATCGACCGCGAGCTTCTCTCTAACATCGTGACCGAGAACAAAAATCTTCCGGATTCGGCCGCGAGAGACCTTATCATCTCGCTGATAACCCTTAAATACACTCAATCCAACTCGGTCTGCTTTGCATACGACGGCCAGGCGATAGGGGTCGGCGCGGGGCAGCAGTCGAGAATTCACTGCACCCGCCTTGCGGGAACCAAGGCGGACACTTGGTTCTTGCGGCAGCACGAAAAGGTCTTGAACCTGCCGTTTAAGCCGGAGATCAAAAGGCCCGACCGCGACAACGTCATCGACGGATACATCAACAAAAACGAAGAAGACGTCTGCGCGGACGGCATTTGGCAGCGCTATTTCACCGAAAAGCCCGAGCCGCTTACCGAAAAGGAAGCGAAGGAATATCTATCTTCGATAACCGGGGTCGCCCTCGGGTCGGACGCTTTCTTCCCCTTTGACGACAACATCGAAAGGGCGAAGAGAAGCGGCGTAAGCTATGTAGCCGAGCCGGGCGGTTCGGTAAGGGACGACGTAGTCATCGCGGCCGCAAACAAGTATAACATGGTTATGTCATTCACGGGAATGAGACTCTTCCACCACTGATTTGAAAGGAGCACCGCTATGGATTTTAAAGAATTAAAGCAGTATGACGAGGAAATATACGCCGCGACAAGCCGCGAGCTTTCGCGTCAGCAGCACAATATCGAGCTTATAGCCTCCGAGAACATCGTCTCTAAGGGCGTTCTTTTAGCTGCGGGGACTGTTCTGACCAACAAATACGCCGAGGGCTATCCCGCGCACCGCTATTACGGCGGCTGCCAATACGTCGACGAAGTGGAAGAGATCGCAAGGCAGCGCGCCTGCGAGCTTTTCGGCGCGGACCACGCGAACGTTCAGCCGCACAGCGGGGCTTCGGCGAACCTTGCGGTGTTCTTCGCACTTTTGCAGCCGGGCGACACCGTTTTGTCGATGAGCCTTGCGCACGGCGGCCATCTTTCACACGGCTCGCCGGTAAACATCTCGGGAAAATACTTCAACATAGTCCCCTACGGAGTCTGCGATTCTGACGGCAGGATCGACTATGACGAAGTCGAGAGAAAGGCGATTGAGAGCAAGCCCAAGCTTATTCTGGCGGGCGCTTCGGCCTACCCGAGAGAGATTGATTTTAAGCGCTTTTCAGAGATTGCGAAGAAAGTCGGCGCATATCTTATGGTCGACATGGCGCACATCGCGGGGCTTGTCGCGGCGGGGCTTCATCAAAACCCGGTCCCCTATGCCGACGTAGTCACCACCACCACCCACAAGACCTTAAGGGGCCCGAGGGGCGGAATGATCCTCTGCAAAGAGGAATACGCCAAGGCGATAGACAAGGCGATCTTCCCGGGGATTCAGGGCGGACCGCTTATGCACATCATCGCGGCGAAAGCGGTCGCATTTAAAGAGGCGCTTCAGCCCGAGTTCAAGGAATATCAGAAGCAAATCGTCAAAAACGCGGCTAAGCTTGCCGACGAGCTTAAAAAGCGCGGCTTCAACCTTGTTTCGGGCGGGACGGACAACCACCTTATGCTCATCGACCTTCAAAACTTCGGCATAACCGGCAAGCAGTTCGAGCACAACCTCGACGAGGTACACATCACCGCGAACAAAAACGCCGTCCCGAACGACCCGCAGAGCCCGTTCATAACGAGCGGAATAAGAATCGGCACTCCCGCCGTAACCTCGCGCGGGTTCAAAGAGGCAGAGATGGAAAAGATCGCCGGCTGGCTTTACGATATCGTGACCGATTTCGAGGCAAACAAAGACCGCGTTACCGCCGAGGTTCTTGCGCTTTGCGAGAAATTCCCGATCTACAACGACTGCTATTGACCGAAAATAATCAACAGGAGCTGACATTATGAAAATAATGGTTGTCGGCGGAGGCGGCCGCGAACACGCCATCATCAAAAAGCTTAAAGAAAACCGCAGGGTCGAAAAGATCTTCTGCCTTCCGGGCAACGGCGGGATAGCCGAAGACGCCGAGTGCGTTCAGATATCCTCTACCGATATCCCCGCTATCGTCGATTTTGCGAAAAAAACGAGCGTCGACTACGCCGTAGTCGCGCAGGACGACCCGCTTATTCTGGGCTGCGTAGACGAGCTCAATAAAATCGGCGTGCCCTGCTTCGGGCCGGACAAAAAGGCCGCGATAATCGAGGGCTCGAAGGTCTTTTCAAAAGAATTTATGAAGCGGCATAACATTCCCACCGCGGCATACGAAGTCTTCGACGACCCGAAAAAGGCGCTCGAATACCTTAAAACCGCCCCGGTGCCGACCGTCGTAAAAGCCGACGGCCCCGCGCTCGGGAAGGGCGCTTTGGTCTGCATGACCCGAGAAGAGGCGCTTTCGGCGGTCAAAGAGATTATGGAGGACAAAAAGTTCGGCGCGAGCGGGGACAGGATAGTCGTAGAGGAATTTATGACCGGCCCCGAGGTATCGGTTCTTTCGTTTACCGACGGCGAAACGGTTATCCCGATGGTATCCTCGACCGACCACAAAAGGGCGCTTACCGGCGATTTGGGGCTTAATACCGGCGGAATGGGAACGGTCGCGCCATCGCCCTATTATACGAAAGAAGCCGAAAAGGCCGCGCTCGAAAAGATAATTCTGCCGACGGTCAGGGCGATGAAAGAAGAGGGCCGGCCGTTTAAGGGCTGCCTTTATTTCGGGCTGATGATAACCCCCGATGGGCCGAAGGTTGTCGAATACAACTGCCGATTCGGGGACCCGGAGACCCAGGTCGTCCTCCCGCTTTTGAAATCGGATCTTTTGGATATTATGCTCGCGACGACGAACGGAAACCTTAAAGACGTTCCGGTTGAGTTTTCCGGCGGCGCGGCATGCTGCGTTATTATGGCCTCGAAGGGCTACCCCGAAAAATACGAAAAAGGCTTTGAAATAACCATTCCCGATGACGTTAAACCGAGCGTTTACGTCGCGGGGGCAAAGCTTGAGGGCCTAAAGCTTTTGACGAGCGGCGGTCGGGTTCTCGGCGTAACGGCGGTCGCGAAAGACCTTAAAACCGCTATTGGAGAGGCTTATAAGCTTTGCGAAAAAATCAAATTCGACAATTCGTATTACAGAACCGACATCGGCAAAAAAGCCCTTGCGGCCCTTGAAAAAGAGGTATAAAAATGGTTTACAGAATTTTTGTTGAAAAAAAGCCCGAGCTCGCCAACGAGGCGAAAGCCCTGCTTTCGGATCTTAAAAATCTTCTTCTCATCGAAAACCTCGAAAATATAAGAGTCATCAACCGCTACGACGCCGAAAACATAAGCCGCGAGCTTTTCGACTATTCGGTCAAAAACGTTTTTTCGGAGCCGCAGCTTGACATCGCCTCGGAGGAGATAAACGCCGACGGCGCGTATGTTTTCGCGGTGGAATATCTTCCGGGGCAGTTCGACCAGAGGGCGGATTCGGCCGCGCAGTGTATTCAGATCATCTCTCGGGGCGAGCGCCCGCTTATCCGCTCGGCAAAGGTATATTGCCTTTACGGAAAGCTTCCGGAGAGCGACATCGCCGAGATAAAAAAATACGTCATCAACCCGGTCGAGGCGCGCGAGGCTTCTCTTATGAAGCCCGAGACTTTGGTGGTAAAATACGACATTCCGACCGAAGTCAAGACCCTCGACGGCTTCACAAAACTCGACAGGGCGGGGCTTGAAAAATTCGTCGCCGACTATAACCTTGCGATGGACGCCGACGACATCGAGTTCTGCCAGACATACTTTAAATCGGAGCGCCGCGACCCGACCATCACCGAGATCAGAATGATAGACACCTATTGGTCGGACCACTGCCGCCACACCACTTTTTTGACTATAATCGACGGCGTAAAGTTCGAGGACGAGCTTTTGCAGCGCGCCTACGACGAATATCTCGAAGTAAGGCGCAAGGTCGGCGACAAAAAGCCGATCTGCCTTATGGACCTTGCTACGGTGGCGGTGAAATATCTCAAAAAAGAGGGCAAGCTTCCGAAGCTTGACGAGTCGGAGGAGATCAACGCCTGCACCGTTAAAATCGAGATCGAGGCCGACGGAAAGAAAGAACCCTGGCTGCTTCTGTTTAAAAACGAAACCCACAACCACCCGACAGAAATCGAGCCTTTCGGCGGCGCTGCGACTTGTATCGGCGGCGCGATCCGCGACCCTCTTTCGGGCAGGGCATACGTCTACGGCGCGATGAGAGTTACGGGTGCTGCAGACCCGACCGTCCCGGTATCCGAGACCATTCCGGGCAAGCTTCCGCAGAGAAAAATAGTCACCACCGCGGCGGCGGGGTATTCTTCATACGGCAACCAGATCGGCCTTGCCACGGGCATAGTCGACGAAATATATCACCCGGGCTATGCGGCGAAGAGAATGGAGATAGGCGCGGTTATAGCCGCTGCGCCACAGGAAAACGTTAGGCGCGAGGTCCCCTCGCCCGAAGACGTAGTCATCCTTTTGGGCGGCTCGACCGGGCGGGACGGAATCGGCGGGGCGACAGGGTCTTCTAAAGCCCACAACGCCCATTCGGTCGAGACCTGCGGGGCTGAGGTTCAAAAGGGCAACGCCCCCGAAGAGCGCAAGCTTCAGCGCCTCTTCCGCAACCCCGAGGCTTCTAAGCTTATCAAGCGCTGCAACGACTTCGGCGCGGGCGGGGTTTCGGTCGCGATCGGCGAATTGGCCGACGGACTTGAGATCGACCTCAACGCCGTGCCGAAAAAATACGAGGGCCTTGACGGCACAGAACTCGCCATCTCGGAATCACAGGAGAGAATGGCGGTAGTCGTCGCGCCGGAGGACGTTGAAAAATTCTTAAAACTCGCAGAAAAAGAAAATCTTCAGGCCTGCGCGGTGGCTAAAGTCAAGGCCGAGCCGAGGCTTGTTATGAACTGGAACGGCAGGAAGATAGTCGATCTGAGCCGCGAATTTTTAAATTCAAACGGCGCGGAAAAGCACATCACCGCCGCCCCGGCGAAATCTAAGGCCGAAAGCGCGAAGATAAGCGGCGGCTTCGGCAAAAATATGCTTAAAATGTCGGAGGACCTAAACGTCTGCTCAAAGCGCGGCCTCTCCGAAAGGTTCGACTCTACCATCGGCGCGGGAACGGTTTTGATGCCGTTCGGCGGAAAATATCAGCTGACCCCGATACAGGCGATGGTTCAGAAGATTTCGGTCGAGGAAAAACACACCGACGACTGCTCGTTTATGGCCTGGGGATACGACCCCTATCTTACCGAGCAAAGCCCCTATCACGGCGCTTATTCGGCGGTAGTGGAATCGGTATCTAAGCTTATCGCGACCGGCGCGAGCTTTGAGGACGTATACCTTACCTTCCAGGAATACTTCGAGCACCCGGGCAAGGACCCGAAGCGCTGGGGCAAACCGCTCGCCGCGCTTTTGGGGGCCTTTAAGGCGCAGCTTGAACTGGGCGTGGGCGCTATCGGCGGAAAGGATTCGATGAGCGGCAGCTTTGAAGACCTTGACGTTCCGCCGACCCTCGTCTCGTTCGCCGTCACCACCGGCAAGACCGACGACGTTATCTCCCCGGAATTTAAGGCTGCGGGGCACAAAGTCGCGCTGATTTGCCCGAAATACGACGAAAACGGCCTGCCCATAACCGAATCACTTATTGAAGTCTACAATACCGTGACCGGGCTTATCAGAGCGAAAAAGGCGGTCTCGGCCTATACCCCATGCGTCGGCGGGATCGCGGAAGCGGTTCTTAAAATGTCTATCGGCAACGGAATAGGCTTTAAATTCAACGAAAACCTTTCGCTTGACGAAATATTCGGCAAAAGGTGCGGCGCGTTCCTGCTCGAATTGACGGACGACTGCGAAGTCGGCGAAATTATCGGAGAGACCTGCGAAGAGCCTGCGATAAGCTTTAAGGGCGAAACCGCAGACCTTAGCAAGCTTCTTTCGGCCTACGAAGACAAGCTCGAAGGGGTCTACTCCTGCAACATCAAACAGGGCGGCGGAAAGATCGAAAACATAAGCTTCGAGGGCAGGAACCTCTCCTCCCCCGCTATAAAAACCGCGAAGCCGAAGGTTTTGATTCCCGCATTTCCCGGGACAAACTGCGAATACGACAGCGCGAAAGCCATGCGCGACGCGGGCGCCGAGCCGGAGATTATTGTTATCAACAACCTTACCGCTTCGGGGATATCGAGGAGCGTTGAGAAGTTCGCGGAAGAGCTTAAGACCGCGCAGATGGTGTTTATCCCCGGCGGCTTCTCGGGCGGTGACGAACCCGACGGCTCGGGCAAGTTTATCTGCGCGTTCTTCAGAAACCAAGCCGTTAAAGACGGCGTTACCGCGCTTTTGAACGATCGCGACGGCCTTATGTGCGGGATCTGCAACGGTTTTCAGGCGCTTATAAAGCTCGGCCTCGTACCGTTCGGAGAGATTTTGGATTCCGACCCGAGCTTCCCGACCCTTACATTCAACACCATCTCCCGCCACCAGTCGAGGATAGTCAGGACGAGGATAGCCTCGAACAAATCGCCTTGGCTTAAAAACGTCAACGTCGGGGATATAATCAACGTCCCGATTTCTCACGGCGAGGGAAGGTTTATCGCGAGCGAAGAGCTCATCAAAAAGCTCATCGAAAACGGCCAGGTGGCGACCCAGTACGTCGACCTTGACGGCTGCGCAACCTCGGACGTTCGCTTTAACCCGAACGACTCGATGTACGCTATTGAGGGTATCACATCCCCGGACGGAAGAGTTTTCGGCAAGATGGGGCACTCCGAAAGAGTCGGCGCGGGGCTTTATAAAAACGTTATCGGCAACTACGATATCGGAATGTTCCGCTCGGCGGTTGAATATTTTAAATAAATTTTGTGTAATCGGGCGCTCGGGGCGCTTCCTCGGGCGCTTGATTTTGTAAAATTCTACAAATTTTTAAAACGCGGGAATTTTCGCTTGACTTTATCGTGCTAATATGATACTATAATAAACACCGCTTAAGAAAGAGGGCCGGAAATATGACCGAATTTTCGCAGAGCGAGCTTAACGAAAGGCTTCGCAGGGTATTCGAGAACGCGGGCTATCGCCGCTATAAAATGAGCAAATTTGAGGAATACGACCTTTACGCCGACAATAAGGATTTTTTGGCTTCAAAGAGCGTTATCACTTTTACCGACCTCGACGGACGGCTTATGGCCCTTAAGCCGGACGTCACCCTTTCGATAGTCAAAAACTTCCGCGAGGGCGGCGACGAAAAGGTCTATTACCACGAAAACGTATACCGCGGCTTTGAGACCGGATTTAAAGAGATCTCGCAGGCGGGGCTGGAATGTATCGGAGAGGTCGACGAATACTGCGTATGCGAGGTTTTAAGCCTTGCGGCGAAAAGCCTTATGACCATAAGCGAAAGCTGCGAGCTTGATATCTCACACCTCGGGATATTGTGCGAGCTGTTCGACAAAGCCGGCCTTAGCCGAGAGGGAAAGGCCGCCGCTCTTAGGCTTATGGGCGAAAAGAACCGCGGCGAGCTTTCGGCGCTTTTAAAGTCAGAATCTAAAGACTCGGCGCTTTCGGGGCTTATTTTAGAACTTTCGGGGCATGACGACAAGGCCGGAGAGGCCGCGAAATTCCTTCGCAAAGCCCTCGTCGGGGCGGTATCGGAGGATTCGCTCGAACTTTTTTGCGACACCTGCGAGTTTTTGAGCGAAAAATTCGGCGACTCCGTCAGAGTCGATTTCTCGACGGTCGGCGATCTGAACTATTACAGCGGAATCATCTTCAAAGGCTTTGTCAGCGGCGTTCCTTCAAGCGTTTTAAGCGGCGGGCAGTATAACGGGCTTATGCGGAAGATGAAAAAATCCGCCAAGGCGATAGGCTTCGCCCTTTATTTAGACCTTTTGGAGCCGCTTTTTAACGGCGGCGAAAGCTACGACGCGGATATTCTTTTGACATATAAGACCGGCGACTCTTTGCGGAGCGTTTATAACGCGGCAGAAAAGCTTGCGGCCGGCGGAAAGAGCGTTTGCGTTATGAAGCAAAACCCGCGGGATATGCGATTTAAAGAGATTTACAGCCTTTCTGACGGAGGTGAAGCTGTTCGTGAAGGATGAGATAATAAACGTCGCCCTGCCGAAGGGGCGGCTCGGGGATAACGTATACGAGCTTTTTTCAAAGGCTGGGTATCGCTGCGAAGAGCTTGAAAACCCGGGCAGAAGGCTTACATTTGAAAACGCCGAGGCGGGTATCCGCTATTTCTGGGTCAAGCCCTCGGACGTTGCGATATACGTCGAAAAGGGCGCGGCAGACTTGGGAGTCGCCGGAAAGGACATTTTGACGGAATATCGCCCGGATATCTACGAGCTTTTGGATATCGGCCTCGGAAGATGCAGAATGGCGGTCGCCGCGCCGAAAAACTTCAGAGACGACCACCGCAGGACCTTAAGAGTGGCGACAAAATTCCCCTCGACCGCGAAGAGATATTATTCTTCGATCGGCCGGGATATAGACATCATCAAACTAAACGGCTCGATAGAGCTTGCGCCGATACTCGGGCTTTCTGACGTTATCGTGGATATTGTAGAGACCGGCGCGACCCTTAAACAGAACAACCTTGAGGTTTATGAAACTCTCTTCGATATAAGCGCAAGGCTTATCGCCAACAAGGCGAGTTATAGGTTTAAGCGCGAAAAAATCAACGAAATAAAGGCCGGGCTAAGCGCGGCGATAAAAGAAAGGGAACTTGTATGATAAAGATTTTAAAGGCTTTTGAGACTTCGGCCGAACAGCTTTTCGAGCGTACCACCCAGACTGCGGACGTCTCGGAGGTCGTAAAAGGCATAATCGAAAACGTAGCGAAAAACGGCGACAAAGCGCTTTTTGAATACACCGAAAAATTCGACCGCGCAAAGCTTGAATCCCTCGAAGTAAGCGAAGACGAGCTTAACGACGCGCTTATCGCGATCGACCCGGAATTTTTGGGGGTAATGATCGAGGCGGCGGACAATATCCGGGCCTTCCACAAAAACCAGCTTCGCAGCGGCTTCGTCATCTCTGAAAAGCCGGGCGTGGTTATGGGGCAGAAAATTCTGCCGATAGAAAAGGTCGGAATCTACGTCCCCGGGGGGACGGCTTCGCTGCCCTCCTCGGTTTTGATGAACGCCATTCCGGCCAAGCTTGCGGGCTGCCCGGAGATAATAATGACCACCCCCTGCGGGCCGAGCGGAAAGATTGCGCCGGAAATTTTGGCGGCGGCAAAAATCGCCGGGGTTTCCAAGATATTCAAGCTCGGCGGGGCGCAGGCGATCGCCGCCCTCGCATACGGAACCGAGAGCGTTCCGAAGGTCGACAAAATAGTCGGCCCCGGGAACCAATACGTCGCCGAGGCGAAAAGGCAGGTCTTCGGGCGGGTGGCGATAGATATGATCGCCGGGCCGAGCGAGATCTTGATCATCGCCGACTCTACCGCCGACCCGGACAGGCTTGCGGCTGACCTTTTATCCCAAGCCGAGCACGACAAGCTTGCCACCGCGGTTTTGGTCACCGACTGCGAGGAGATTGCGAAAAAAACCGCCGAAAGGCTTGAAATAAGGCTTAAAGACCTTTCAAGGCGTGAGATCGCCGAGGCTTCGATAGACCGCAACGGAAAGATCATAATCTGTAAGAACATCGCCGAGGCGGTTGCGCTGTCGAATCAGATCGCGCCGGAGCACCTTGAGATCTGCGTCGAGAGCCCCTTCGACCTTCTCGGAGAGATCAAAAACGCCGGATCGATCTTCCTTGGGCACTATTGCCCCGAGCCGCTCGGCGACTATTTCGCCGGCCCGAACCACACCCTTCCGACGAGCGGCACCGCAAGATTTTCGAGCCCGCTTTCGGTCGACGATTTCATCAAAAAATCGCAGTTTACCTACTTCACCGAGGGCGCTTTCAAAGAAGTCGCGGAAAAGGTCGCGGCGTTCGCCGAAAAAGAAAGCCTTACCGCCCACGCGAAGAGCGCTTTGGCAAGGGTAGGAAAGTAAAGCAAAAATGCTTTACGGATTAGTAGATGATTCCGCGGACTTATACGTCCCGCAAATCTGCCTATATAGCCGAATTTAAAGCTTTGTAAAGCGAAATATCTTTACAGACGATGCCGAGAGGTGAAAGAAAAATGTCGCGTTTTATGACCGACTCGCTCAAGGCTTTGGCCCCGTATACCCCGGGCGAGCAGCCCCGCGAGAGAAAATACATCAAGCTCAACACCAACGAATCCCCCTTTCCGCCGTCGCCCAAGGCGATAGCCGCGGCGAACGAGGCCGCGAAAGAACTCGAGCTTTACCCCGCGCTCGACGGCGGGCGGCTTAGGGCGAAGATCGCCGAGGTTATAGGGGTCGACGAAAGCTCGGTCGCGGTCACGAACGGCTCGGACGAGGCGCTGAACTTTTGCTTCAAGGCGTTTTGCTCTAAAAGCTCGCCGGCGGCCTTCGCGGATATAACCTACGGCTTCTATTCGGTCTTCGCGGGGCTCAACGGCGTTTCGTACGAGCTTATCCCCCTTAAAGACGACTTCACGCTTGACCCGAACGACTATATCGGCATCGGAAAAAATATTTTCATCGCTAACCCCAACGCGCCGACCGGCCTTTCCATCGGGCTTTCGGACATTGAAAAAATCGCGAAGTCGAACCCCGACAATATCGTTCTGATCGACGAGGCGTATGTCGACTTCGGCGGAGAGAGCGCGGTAAAGCTCCTCCCCCGCTGCCCGAACCTTATCGTCACGCAGACCTTTTCCAAATCCCGCTCGCTCGCCGGTGCGAGGATAGGCTTCGCCGCCGCCTCGCCGGAGATTATCGAAGACATTTACAGAGTGATATATTCCACCAACCCCTATAATTTGAGCAGAACGAGCATCGCCGCCGGGATAGGCGCCCTTGAAGACGAGGAGTATACCCGCTGCAACTGCCGAGAGATTGTCGAGACGAGAGAGAAGACCGCGCGGGCGCTTAGGGCCTTGGGATTCAGGGTTTTAGACAGCTCGACCAACTTTTTGTTCGCCTCTTCGCCCAAAGTCGGCGGAAAAGAGCTTTACGAGCGCTTAAAGGCCGAGGGGATACTTATCCGTCACTTCGACGCGCCGAGAATTTCGGACTTTGTAAGGATAACCGTCGGCTCGCAAAGCGATATGCAAGCGCTTGTCGGCGCGATTGAAAATATACTCGAATTAAAATAAACGGAGATGATTTTATTATGAGAACCGCCGAAATCAAAAGAAAGACCGCCGAGACCGACGTTTCGGTCTTTATAGACCTTGACGGCAGGGGCGAGAGCGAGATAAACTCGGGCGTAGGGTTTTTGGATCATATGCTGACCCTTTTTTCAAAACACTCCGGCTTCGACCTTAAGGTTTTCTGCAAGGGCGACGTAGAAGTCGACGACCACCACTCGACGGAGGATATCGGCATAGCGCTCGGGCAGGCGATTAAGGCCGCTCTCGGTGATAAAATCGGCGTCCGCAGATACGGCGACGCGCTTATTCCGATGGACGAGGCGCTGATTCAGGCGGCCATAGACCTTTCGGGCAGAAGCTATCTCGGCTTCGGGCTTGAGCTTCCGACAGAAAAGGTCGGAAGCTTCGATACAGAGCTTGTCGAAGAATTTTTCGCCGCAATGACTCGCGAGGCGGGAATAAACATTCACCTTAGGCAGCTTGCGGGGAAAAACTCTCACCACATTATCGAGGGCGCTTTTAAAGCGGCCGCAAGGGCGCTTAGGGCGGCGGCCGAGCCGGATCAAAGATTTTTAAACAGCCTTCCCTCTACGAAGGGAGCGCTTTAAGATGATAGGGATAGTCGACTGCGGGGTCGGAAACCTTTTTTCGCTCAAAAGCTCTTTAAAGGCGATCGGGGCCGAGGCGAAGCTCTTCTCCTCTTCCGATGGGCTCAGGTCGGCGGATAGGATAATCCTTCCGGGGGTCGGGGCATTCGGCGACGCCGCGAAAAAGCTTAGATCCTCCGGCCTGTTCGACGAAATAAAGCGCGAGGCCGAAAGCGGCAAGCCTATTCTGGGGATCTGCCTCGGAATGCAGCTTTTGTTTGAAAAAAGCCTCGAATTCGGCGTCCACGAGGGGCTTGGGCTTATCGGGGGCGAAGTCAGGCCGATAGCCGAGGTTATCCCGAAGGGGTATAAGATACCTCACATCGGCTGGAACGGGCTTGAATTTATCCCCCACCCCCTTTTTAAATATCTCAACGAGGGCGACAGCGTGTATTTCGTTCATTCGTTCTACGGGGCGGACTGCCCCGACGTTATCGCGACTACCGACTACGGCGCAAAGCTTACCGCCGCGGTGGCGAGAAAAAACGTTATGGGCTGCCAGTTCCACCCGGAGAAGAGCGGCAAAGTCGGGCTTTCGATATTGAAGGCTTTTTGCGAGGTTTAAAAGATGAATATTTTCCCGGCAATAGACCTTTACGGCGGCAAGGCCGTAAGGCTTAGAAAAGGCGACTATAACGAGATGACGGTCTATTCGAGCAACCCGCCCGAGATCGCCGAGGATTTTAAATCAAGTGGCGCGAAGCATATCCACATAGTCGACCTTGAGGGCGCCAAGACCGGCGGAACGCCGAATTTTGAGACGATAAAGAATATAATTTCGGTCGGCGGGCTTTATTCGGAGATCGGCGGGGGGATAAGAAGCCTTGAAACGGTCGAAAAATACCTTTCCGCCGGCGCGAATCGGGTCATACTCGGCACGGCGGCGGTCGAGAACCGAGAGTTTTTGAAGCATGCCGTAAAAAGCTTCGGCTCGGCGGTGGCGGTCGGCGCGGACGTTAAGGACGGCTTTATTGCGATAAAAGGCTGGCTTGAAAGCTCGGCGCTATCACTTTGGGAGTTTGCCGAAGCAATCTGCGAAGACGGCGTTAAAGCCATGATCTGCACCGACATCAGCCGCGACGGAGAGATGCGCGGGGCGAACCTTGAACTTTATAAAAAGCTCGCCGAGCGGTTTGATATCGAGATAATCGCCTCGGGCGGGGTATCGAGTATCGAAGAGATCGAAACCCTTAAGCGCTGCGGCTGCGCTGGGGCGATAGTCGGAAAAGCCTATTACGAGGGGCTTTTTAAGCTTGAAGACGCAGTTGCGGCCGCGAAGGAGAGTTGATATGCTCGGAAAAAGAATAATCCCCTGCCTCGACGTCAGGGACGGAAAGGTTACAAAGGGAATAAACTTTGCCGGGAACCGCAACATCGCCGACCCGGTAGAGCTTGCGAAATATTACAGCGACTGCGGCGCGGACGAGCTTGTTTTCTATGATATAACCGCCTCGGCGGAGGGAAGAGCCCTTTTTACCGACGTTTTAAAAAAGGTCGCCTCCTGCGTTTTTATCCCTCTGACGGTAGGCGGTGGTATTCGCAGCCTTGAAGACTTCGACAGAGTATTAAAATGCGGGGCGGATAAAGTAAGCGTAAACAGCGGCGCGATAGCCGACAAAAGCCTTATTAAAAAGGCCGCAGAAAAATACGGCAGCCAGTGCGTGGTCATCTCGGCCGACGTTAAGCGGCAGGGCGGCGGATACAGGGTATACGGCCGTGGCGGAAGAGACGACGCCGGCCTTAGCGCCCGCGAATGGATAAGATTTTGCGTGGACGAGGGAGCCGGAGAGGTCGTTTTAAATTCCATCGACACCGACGGGGTCAAGGGCGGGTTCGACCTTGAAATGTTAAAAGACGTCTGCGACGGAATAGAGGTTCCGGTTATCGCCTCGGGCGGCGCGGGAAAAGTCGACGACTTTATAACACTCTTCAAAACCGTTAAAAACGCCGACGCCGGCCTTGCGGCCTCGGTCTTCCACTATAAAGAGATACTCATACCAGATCTTAAGCGAAAGCTTTTTGAAAACAACATTCCGGTAAGACTGTAAGGAGAAAAGATATGACTGTAAACGATCTTAAATTCGACAAGGACGGGCTTATCCCCGCGATAGTTACCGACGCCGAGAGCGGCGAGGTTTTGACCCTTGCCTATATGAACCGCGAGAGCCTTGAAATTTCAATCAAAAAGGGGCTGACATGTTTTTGGAGCCGTTCGCGGCAGGAGCTTTGGCTTAAAGGCGAGACGAGCGGAAACTATCAGCATATACGCTCGATAACCGCCGACTGCGACGGCGACGCCCTTAACGTCAAGGTTATCAAAGACGGCCCGGCCTGCCACCTTGGGACTGATTCCTGCTTTACGAATATTATTTTCGAGACCGAAGACCCCGAGCCTTTCAGCGTAGACGGGCTTTATAGGCTTCTTTGCGGAAGAAAGACCGCCCCGAAGGAGGGGTCTTATACCACCTATCTGTTTGAAAAGGGAATCGACAAGATACTCAAAAAGGTCGGCGAAGAGTCGACGGAGGTTATAATCGCCGGCAAGGGCGGGGACAAAAATGAGGCGGTATACGAGATCGCGGACCTTATGTATCACGTTATGGTGATGATGGTGGAAATGGGGATCACGCCGGAGGAGATTGAAAAAGAGCTCGCCTCGCGGCATGTCATAGACAAAAAGGTCAAGCAGGAGAAGATGGTATGAGCGGGTTCGACCTGCACGTCCACAGCAATTTCTGCGACGGCAAAAACTGCCCCGAAGAGATGGTCGAATCGGCGATAAAAAAGGGGCTTGAAAGAATCGGCGTGGTCGCACATTCATACGTCGGGTTCGACGAATCAAGCTGCATACCGCTTGAAAAAATCCCGGAATTTCTGAATGAAACGGCCCGGCTTAAAGAGAAATATCGCGGGAAGATCGAGGTTTTGTGCGGCCTCGAGGAAGATCTTTATTCCGAGCAGAGCCGCGAGGGCTTCGACTATACCGTCGGCTCGGTCCACTACATAAAGCGCGGCGGCGAATATATTTCGGTCGACGAATCGCCCGAGATGACTTTATCCGCGCTGAAGCGATTTTACGGCGGCGATTTTTATTCCTTTGCGGAGGATTATTTTAAAAACGTCTCGCTTTTGGCGCAAAAAGCGCCGGATATTATCGGGCATTTCGACCTTGTAAAAAAGTTTGAAAAATCCGTTCCCTTCGACCGCGCAAACCCGCGCTATATCTCGGCATGGAAAGCCGCGGCCGAAGCGCTTTTGCCGCACGGCGCGCCTTTTGAGCTGAACACAGGCGGCGTCTGCCGCGGGTATACGGACGAGCCCTACCCCTCTTTTGAGATTGCGGAATATATAAAATCACGCGGCGGAAGGCTTATCCTTTCGAGCGACGCCCACCGCGCCGAAGACATCGCGTTCGGGTTTGAAAGGTTTGAGGGGTGGAGGTAGAGATTTTCTGCGAAGATGGGCGGCGTTGAGGTGCGCGACCGCTGTCGCAGTCGCGGGTTAAAGAGAATCGCATTATAAGGGGAACCCCCGGCGAGGGTTCCCCTCGTCGCAACCGTCCACCGGACGGATTATTCCTTCCCCTCCTGCGCTTAGCTTCGCAATGGGTTTTCGCGCTCTGCGGAGCGCGACAAGGGGCTCCGCCCCCGATTTTGGGGGAACCCCCGGCGAGGGTTCCCCCACGCGAAAACTGTCCACAGGACAGATTTTCGCGCCCCTTCCTGCGCTTTTTTTAGTAAGGGGTTTTCGCAGCCTGCGGGCTGCGACAAGGGGCTCCGCCCCCTTGACCCCCGCAAGCCTTTTGGAAAAGGCTTGAGCGAAAACTTTTAATAGGGTTGGACCGAAACTTTAATCTTGAAATTTTTCGCAAAATGCGGTATAATATCGGCAAGATTTGAGTTCAAACAGGGTGATATAATGAATTACATAGGCTCGAAATACTCCCTTATGGAGTTTTTGAAGGATACCATCGGCAACGTTACCGGCTACTCCGACGGCGAGGGCCGCGTTTTTGCCGACCTTTTCGCGGGGACCGGCGTTGTCGGCGCGTCGTATAAAGAGATGGGCTATGACGTCATCTCGAACGATATTCAGTATTACAGCTATGTTTTGAACAAACACCTCATCGAGAACGTACCGATAACGGACGACTCCCCTCTCGGATACCTCAATTCGCTGGAAGGGATAGAGGGGTTTATTTATAAAAACTATTGCGCGGGCTCGAACAGCGGGCGCAACTACTTTACCGACATCAACGGCAAAAAGTGCGACGCGATAAGAACCAAGCTCGAAGAAATGCGCGGAAGAGACATCGACGATTCGGTGTACTTCTATTTTCTCGCGAGCCTTGTCAATTCTATCGACAAATACGCCAACACCGCTTCGGTCTACGGCGCGTTTTTAAAGCACATCAAAAAGTCGGCGCAAAAGGATTTCAAGTTAGAGCTTCTGCCGGTTATTTCCGGGAAAAAGGGAAAGGTCTACAACAAAGACATCAACGCGCTTATCAGAGAAATCAAGGGCGACATTTTATATCTCGACCCGCCGTACAACTCGCGGCAATACTGCGCCAACTACCACGTTCTCGAGACCGTCGCGAGATACGACGACCCTGTTTTAAGCAGCAAGACCGGGCTTAGAAACTACGAATCCCAAAAGAGCGCCTATTGCTCTAAAAAAACCGTCGACAAGGTTTTCGACGATCTTATCGCCCACGCGAATTTCAAATATATATTCTTGAGCTACAACAACGAGGGGCTTATGAACCTTGACGCAATCAAAGCGATTATGTCGAAATACGGCAAATACGCCTGCTATACCCGCGAATATCGCCGCTTTAAGGCCGACAAGGACGAAAACCGGCAGATAGCCGCAGACTCTACCACCGAATATATTCACTGCTTGATAAAGGAGTAACGAATGTCTAAATTTAACGACATTGATATGAGCCGCTGGAAGGATTACTCGGACATTTACACCGATTCGCTTTGGATAATCGACAAGCGGGACAATTCCGGCGCGCACAGCGGGGATTATCATGGCAATTTCGTCCCGCAGATCCCCCGCCAGCTTTTCACGCGATACACCAAAAAGGGCGACTGGATATTAGACCCTTTTATGGGAAGCGGAACCTCTTTGATAGAAGCGCAGCGAATGGGCAGAAATTCAATCGGAATAGAACTTAGCGAAGATGTCGCGAAAGAAGCCGCGAAGAGGATATCGACCGAGAAAAACGAGGACTGCAAGGCGGTTACTTTTATCGGAAACAGCCAAAGCGCGGATATGGAAAAGATTCTTAAAGCCGCCGGGGCGGAAAAGGTTCAATTTTTGATATTTCACCCGCCCTATTGGGACATCATAAAATTTTCGGACAAGCCCGACGACCTTTCAAACGCCGCGGATTTGGAGGGCTTTCTTAACTCGTTCGGCGAGGTTATAGACAATACATCAAAGGTTTTGGAGAGTCGGCGATATTGCGCAGTCGTTATCGGCGACAAGTACGCCGACGGCAGGATAGTCCCCCTCGGGTTTTACTGCATGAACCTGTTTTTAGAGCGCGGATTTATCTTAAAAGCGATACTTGTCAAGAATTTCGGCGAAACGCAGGGCAAGTCGAACAAGCAGGGAATTTGGCGCTACCGCGCCCTCTCCTCGGACTTTTATATATTTAAGCACGAGTATATTTTCGTATTCAAAAAGCCGTAGCGAAAGCGCTGCGGCCTTACTTTTTATTTATCCGGCCTAAATTCCAAATGCCTTTTAAACTCCATCGGGTCATACCAATAGCAGCCGTCGCAGCCGTCGTTTTCGTTATAAATCGCGCCGCCTTTGTAATACGACATAGGATACCCGAGCTTTTTGGCGTCGAATCGAACGCCGGATCTCTTACATTCCTTGCAATACTGGCGCTTAGCGTCGTTAGCGGGTTTGCTTAAAGGCTGAAAGTCGGAAAGCTTCTGGTCTTCGTTTTTCATCACCCTGTCCTCATTTTTGCGGCCGTTTTTATGGTCGCATTCCGGATTTGACGTTCCCAACACGACGCAGCGCCGCGAGCATATCTCTTTCTTGATATCGGGGCGAATGTGCCGCGAATATTCGCCGTTATTAAAGCCGACCGTCCGGATCGCGTCTACCTTATTTCCCGGGGTCCGCGATCTGTCCCTTTCAATGAGGTATTTTTTCCCAAACGCCCCGTCGTCGCGCGACCAACCCGCTCCGTTCAAAAGCTGAAGCCCTTGATATCTTCCGACGAACTCGTCGACCGAAACCCAGCGGCTGCAGCCGTTTTCGTCGATTTGCGCCAGCTCTTCAAATAATTCAATTTTTGTCATTGCCGTCCCCCACCTCATAAAGCGGAATTTTGATTAACTTTTTTGTATAGGCGATTGATTTAGCGCGGATTATGAGAGAAATAATGTATTATTCTCTTACGCTCAATCGAACCCTTTGCATTTCAAGAACGCAATCTTTAATTTGTTTAAAGTATTGCGAATAGCCAAAGCAATCAGCCACAACCTCTTCGAACGCGCGCCTATCCGATTGTTCATATTCTTGCTGCGTAGTCATTATTTCTCTCTTTAATAACGGCTGAAACGCTGAAAGTATTCGATCAACATCTTCGCCAGAGAGCAGAGAAGGGTTTAATATAAACATCTTCTCTACATTCTTAGAACAGTTATCCAACGCCCCGAGGCCTTTGGGAAAACCGACCGCCTCCGTATAGAACACCCCGATAACAGAATTCAGCAAAGCGTGACATAATTCAAGATTAACATCTTTTTCTGCGTGCGGAATAAATCCTATCACTCTTTGATTGATTTTTGCGGGTTTGTCTAACAATCCGTAAAATATTCTTTGTTCGGGGTTCATTCCGGTGAACAAACGAATATCATCGCTGCCGGGGAAAGTACCGTCGGCTATATTATTCCAAAAAGTGCCTTTGTTTTGCATCGACTTATTCAAATGCCCTTCAAATTTTTTGATCCAATCCAATGTTCTTTTGTGACCAAGGGAACTAAGCTCTGCCTTTGATTTATCGCAGACAAAAGCTTTTGTATCGGCAGAGGCAATCAATGTTTTTATGTTTTTGGCGCTTTTAAGGACATTGCCTATATACGGGGCGTCAATCTCTTGACCTGTTTTCAGATAATAGATGTCGTCCTGCGCTGTTTTCATTCCGCGAACTACATCAAAAAGGTCGGTGATAGGGCATAATTTATCCTTTAAAATCGGAAGCCAATCTATATTATAGAACAATGCATTCAAAGATACATTCATCAAAATATAATTCTGTATATCTGAATATGTGTATTGCTTAAAAGTGATATTCCGTTTTGGCAATTCCTTTTTGAGAAGTATCGAGTTTATTATGTCGTTTATCTCATCGTCGGCCCAAGTTTCAATTTTCTTGTGAGTCAAGCCGAAATAAACGGTATGATTGTTACTTGGTTTTAAGACCGTTTTCTTCTTTGACAGGAACAGCATTACTGTAACAACATCGGCATTTGAGAACCATTTGCCATTGCCGCTCGATACTATGCAATTAACCTCATAATACAGTCAGTTGACAACCGCTGAACCGATTCCCGACACCACGCGGCAGCCGTTCACGGTTCAGGAAATTGAAGCACT
>CANQUJ010000008.1 GCA_947627005.1 uncultured Clostridia bacterium | reverse complement strand
TCTGCGCCGTCTTATGGAATATGCTCGATTGTTTCATATAGAAAAAGTTGTAAGGGAATACATGGAGGCTCTATTATAAAGGCGACACCGCACAATTAACGGCTGTTGCCTTTTTGGCGCATCTGCTTGCATATTTTCCGCCATACTTTGCCAAAATGCTCGGCAATACACAAAGTATTACCTCCGCTTTTGGCTTCGTCTGACGAAAAATCTGACTGCGCATCTGCACCAAAATAATTGTACGGCGTCGCCTAAAAACATCTCGTCAGCTTAAAGATTTAATAAGGAATATGGCTAAAGAAACATCTGTAAATGCTCAGATTTTGTTGAGAAATTATATGATGGAGCGATTGCTGGAACGCATATCTGTGTCCGAATACAAAGACAAGTTTATTATTAAGGGAGGTATGCTTGTCGCTTCAATGGTAGGACTTAATGTAAGGTCAACCATGGATATAGACGCAACATTAAAAGGAGCTAACCTCAGTGTTTCCGATATAAAAGTAATAATGCAGGATATAACCGAAATTCCCATCGACGATAATGTATCGTTTGTAATAAAAAGTGTTTCGGAAATTATGGATGACGCTGAATATTCGGGAATCAGGATCACCTTTGACTGCTTATTTGACGGAACAAAAACACCGCTAAAGGTTGACATTTCAACCGGCGACGTTATTACTCCAAAGGAGATAATATATCCTTTTAAACTAATGTTTGAAGACCGTTCCATTGATGTGTGGGCATATAATCTTGAGACGGTTATAGCTGAAAAGCTCGAAACCGTAATTTCGCGTGATGTACTTAATACGCGAATGAGAGATTTTTACGATTTATACAGACTTAACGCACTATATGGCAAAACCGTGAGCAAAGATATTTTGTCGGCAGCCCTATCTGCCACTGCCGAAAAACGGGGTACCGTCAAGCTGATGTCCGACGCCGAAAAAATTCTGACCGAAATTGAAGATAATACCGATATGCAGAATCTTTGGGATAATTACAGAGGCAAGTTCAGTTATGCGGCCGATATATCGTGGGGCGATGTTTGTCGCGCTGTCAGAACAATCGCAAGAGACGCAGGACTGAACGTTGATAAACCGTCTATTGTCAAGCGTCTTCATGAGCCGACAAAAGAAAATACCCAAAAGAAACCAATCAGTCATCAAATGGAGCGTTGAATTATAAACTAAATATAAAGCCGCCCTCAAGCCTATGCCTGAGGGCAGTTTTTAAAGTGTGTAAATTAACTCTGACAAGACGATTTCTTCGGCTCGGTCGCGAATGCTGTTCATCTTGCGAACCCATTCAAGTTGGTCTGATGCCTTTAGCGATTCAGTCACGCTTTCACTTTCGATAAGTGCTGTAACAATCTGCTCCAGACGTGCTTGGCAAGAAATCTCAACCTCCGCGAGATGCTCCCAAAGAGAACTACTGAGCAACATATCGTTATATACGCCGCCGTGATTTTCTTTCAGAAACTTCTGCCGCAGCCGAGAATAACGGCCAAAATGCAAGGTTTCATCACCATACGCGATATTTGGCAGGAGATAATCTCCAACAGCGGTATAATCTCTGCCCTTCTGCTTGTAAGTCATAGCCCCTCCTTTCGCCATTTTTCTGCTCCTTTCCTCATAGAACGTCATTTCCGCAAATGAGCCGTCAGCTATGATGTAATATTTTTGGGAGAATGTCCCCTTTACATATTACATCTTGATTGGCAATCGACCCGCTCTCGCCCTCCAAGGCGTCCTCTTGAGATAATCGGCAGTACAGTGCCGTAATTTTGTTGGTTGCCATAATTTCCTCCTTTTCTTCGGCAACCGTCAACGTTGAATTTAGCATTTCTATCATAGCACATCTCCTTTCAAATTTCAATACTTTAAAGTGATAATTTTCGATCGTTCTCGATAATTCTTTCGAGCTTTTTGTGCAGCGGTTCATCGCCTACAAATTCCGCGACAACGGTGTACTCCGTTCCTCCAATCGTCTGCTTGGTCGTAATGTTCGGAAGCCAATATGCAGACGGATTCTGAACAATGATGTGACCGTTCTCGTCAAACCGAAAATTGTGTTTTTTCTGAACCTGCGGTTTCTCGCCGTTTTTGTTAAATTTCATAAGTATCTCTCCTTTTCGATTTTTCATTTTCCTTGGATTGCTTGTTTGCCTGTTCGATTTTATATTTGATTTGCCATAACCTTTTGACGTCCTCACGCACCGTCGAAAACTGATTTTGTATATCTTCAAAATCTTTCTGTACTTGCAGTTTCTCGGCTTTCCATGCGCCAATCGGCAGCTTGCCGTTCGTAAAATATGGCTTTAACTTCCGCTCTGCCATATGATAAAGTCGCAATGCGTTTTCATTTTCAGCTTGAAATTTTTCACGTTTCGACGTTCATTTTATCTTGGATAATTCATCGGCAACTGGCTTGTTTTCGGCATAGTGCTGCGCCCAAATAAGCAGATTATCTATTTCTTTCAATCTTGCAGATTTCTTGTTTGACTGTTCCTTAAAGCCGTCAATCTTTTCATTCAGCTCGTCCAGTTTTCCCTGCAAATCTTCAAAAGTTTCGATTCCGTTCGCTTTCAAGAAGGTGATGTCAGCGGTTAGCTCTTTCAAGTTTTTGACTTTGGCGGTCTGACTATAAGCTCCCGCATTACGCATTGAGTTGTAGGTATTGAGCGACTGAATAAGGCTCGACTGGTGATTCTCGCCAACCCATTTTTCAAGCGCGCTGACTTTCTTTGCTGCTGCAAGAATCATTTTATTTGTTGCCTTAATCCACCTGTTCAAAGTGCCTTTCTCGGTGGCAATCCCTTGCTTTTCCATAGCTCTGACGGTCGGTCCCTCATGGACGGTCGGCAAAAGTTCAACGCCCTGTCTCTCATAACTCCGATGGTCGATACGCTCATCAAGTCCCTTTTCCTCAAATTTTGAATTGCATAGGTCGCACCATGTTTTGCGCCAATGCTCCAAAGTTTCGGGACTGCCCCAGTCGGTTGTGGGGACGGCGTTGAAAACATACTCACCTGACTTATCTCGCGACCGTTCGCCATGCTCATCAAGAACATATTCTCGCCGCTGCTTTGCACCCCACTGCCCATTTTCATCAAGCGGACGCATCGGGCAAAGAACATGAAAATGCGGATTTTGTATGCCGTCCTTTCGGTCGGGCAGATGCACTGCAAAGTCACAAATCATGCCGCGCGATACGAAATTTTCTAATAAAAATTGCCTTGCAAGCGCTATATTCTCCTCAACGGAAAACTCGTTCTGCAAAGCGATGTCAAAACTATATGCAAGCTGCGCTTTGGGGTGCTGCTCGTCTTTTTCAACGGAGTTCCAAAGCGTCTGGCGATTGAAGTACTCAGGTGGGGCGTGTGAGGGTAAAAGTATTTCGGAGTGGACGATTCCACGTTTTCTGGTGTAGTCGCTGATTTCGCCATAGTAGTCGGAATATAACTTTTCTCCCGACCGATAGGCGGCACAAGCGACTGCGGATTGACCTTTACTGCGCTTAATCTGGGTGATGTGAAAATGGTATGCTGACATTATCTCACCTCCTTTGCGAGCAGATTTTGCACTTCGGGCAAAGCAAAGATTTTCTCGGCAAGCTCGTAAAACTCGACCTCGCTCATCTCCTTAACCGACGGTGCAAGGCTTTCAACTGCCGCTCCGCGAGTGGTTAGGCGGTGAGTGAGCTTTTGGCGTTCACCGCTTTCATAATAGGTTTTGCGGTTTTTGAGCCGGGCAAGGCAACGGCTTTCTTGCTCAAGTTCCTGCTCGGCTCGTTTGATTTGTTCTTCGATTTTGTTCATATTTCCTCCTTGTGATATAAAAATACCGCCCACGGCGTGGGCGGTTTTAAACTATTGGGATAGCTGCGGTGCAGCGCAAGGGTAATCCCTTGTCGGAACGCAGTGACGAAAATGCCCTGACTTTGACGGTCAAGGCAAGCGTCTCGGCTGTCGCCTCGGTCGGTGCTTCTGCCTACGGCAGAGGTCGCCACCGGCGACCCGCACCGCAGAGCGCACATACCCCCAAACTGGGGTATAGAAGTGCGCACTTCGTGATTTGAACTTATGCAAAATTCAAATCTTAATAAATTTTCTCATCATTCCATCTGATCTTTATGTATATCTGTTTCCCTTATCGGAGTTTTGCACAGTACGAGTTCCCCTTCTTCGTTTTTCTTCCACCGATGACCGTCATAGCCGCGACGATGGTGAGGTCTTTTTGGAGTGCCGATTGTATCATTACTTTTTTCATCATCACAGGTATCTGCTGAGCTTATGATATTATCGCTAAAATCTGTGTCGTCATCTGCAACGGTATCATCTCTGTCAGCTGCTTCGCCGTAATCATTAATATTCCCCTTGTGACCGCTAACGGCTTTGCTTGCTATTGTCGCTGCGGTAGCAGCGGCAACTGCTGCTATTTCAAATCTATATGTTATGACGAAGTTTTTAATTTTATTTGCAATTTTTCCAATTTTAACTGGGAATGCCTTTATTGTTTTATTTGTAACTTTAGGTTTTGGGACTTTTAAATTATCACTTTTACTGATTTCCCGAGCAGGAAACTGTTTCTCCTCGTTGGGGATATTCTTTTCAGTCTTGCTATTTGATGACATATCCTCGGCGTTTGAATCAGCATTGACCACATATACAGGCTTGCTTAGCTGTATTACTTCACAAGGCGAATACGTACCCGAGCCAAAAATTTTTGTTTCGCCCGTGAGAGGATTATAAAATCCGTTCGTCGGATTTTGGAATGACCCGCCATGTGCAGAAAGATGTTCTGTTCGCGTCAGAAATTGTATATTGCCTGGATCGCCCTGAAATTCGGGATGCTCCTCCGCGCTCATCATATGATGACCCTCAAAAGCTCGTCCGTCGTCATCATAAGCCTTACCTTTTTCAATAATATCCTGCTGCTGTTCGACTGTCCAATCTCTCGTCCCTTTTCCGTCGGAAACCAATTTCTGTTCTTTTTGCCATGCTTCTCTGACAGCTTTACTTGCTTCGGAGGTTCTTCTTGACACAGAATCACCCTCCTATTCCAAGCAAATCATAGAGGTCGTTTAAGAATTCAAAGAAATCCTTATATTTTTCATCGTCCTCAATTCGACCCGCTTCGTGATTATATATGGATATTTCTTCCTCGGACTTTTTGCATAAAATCGGATCGCCAGTCGAAAGTGCGCCTATAACAACATAGCTGTCGTTGAGCCTATCGTTATCATTGACATCTATAATCGGCTTGTGCGATATACCGTAAAACTGCACACCGGCAGGAAGAAAACATTCGCCTCCGTCAGAAAACAGAAGCCACTCCTTATATTTTGCAGGGAGTGAAAAGCCGTTTTTTTGCTCGAATTCTGCTATCTGCTCTTTTGCAACAGGTTGACAAAAACTCATCTGTCCTTGCTTTTTCAGTTGCTCTATAATACTGCTCAATTCGTCGGAAATCATAATATTCTCCTTTAGTTCTGTATTTTCAGAAGCAGTGGCAAGATAACTTTGCCGATGTCAAGACCTTTATTCCTCGCTCGGTATCGGCGGTATTGCGGTTTCAAACATCTTTTTCAGATTATCTACCGCGCCCGCCTTTGCCCATTTTTCCATGCCGCTTTGCCACACCAAGCTGTCGGAAGTCATCTGTCCCGATACCGCCATTTGTGCAAGGGCGGTCATATCATAAGGCCCGGTAGGCTTTCCGTCTTTGGCGACATAATACGCCGTTTTTGGAACAGGCGGGGGCGTTTCTGCGGACTTGCCCGCGCCCGACATTATTCCGTTCATCGTCCCCGCGATGTTCTGACCGACGGCTCCACCGAGAGCCATTCCCGCCATCATAGCCGCAGGATTAAATCCCGCACCGCCGAGCTCAACGCCGCCCGCGCCGTTTGCTCCCATCTGTCCCAAAGCCTGCGCGCCCGCGATTCCGACCTCTGCCTGCTTCTCGACCTGATACGCGCCGATGTTAGCAGTCTGGGTCTGCTTATGCTGCGCATACTGACCCTCCTCGCGCTGAATTCTTAGCCGTTCGGTGTAATCCAAGGTTTCGGCGGCGACCTTTTTCGTGGTGACTTCTTTTGTGATTGCCATAAGCTGGCGGTAGCTGTCGCTCGACTTGTCAAGTTCAATCGCACTTATATCAACGCCCGACACTACCACGCCGAAACTCTCTTTGAGCCGCTCGCTGATGTTATATTCAATATCGTCATTTATCTCCGAGGTCTTTGTTTCGATCTGCACAAGCGGAATATCATGTGCGGCAGGGGCGTTTGCGACAGCGTCCTTTACATATCTTGAAACGGCGTCGCGAATCTGCGCCTGAAAATCTTCAAGATCAAACTCGCTGAGCCTATGCAGCTTGATAAATTCCCGATAATCCTCAATGCGGAAGCTGACAATGCCTCTCACCGCGACGGGAACGCCGAAATCGCCGAAGCGCGGGTCATATACCTCAAAATACGGAACGCCGAATTTGACCTGAACGATTCGGGCGAGGTTGATGAAGTAGACCTCGGCTTGAAAAGGAGAGCCGCCGTCATAGGCAAGTCCGACGATGCTCGCAAGGATAGGAAAGTTGGCGGTTTTGATTATCTCGTCATACGGACCGACGATGAAATCCTGCGCCACGCCGTTTTTCTGCTTATAAACAAAAACCGCGACCTCGCCGTCCTTTACGCGAAGTGAAGAACCCCAGCGGATCGCGTTTTCCCTGTTGCCGCCCGCCTGCGAGCCCGCGGGACGCCATTTCCAGATCAGATACGACGGCTCGTCGCAGCGAATGACGTCCATAAAGGCGTGGGATTGCTTATCGTGATTTTTGCTGAAAAGTGCCATTTTTATTTTCCTCCCGTATTAACTTGTTTTTTCGATTCCTGTTCGGCTTCGTCTATTATTTCGAGAAGATCTTCTCGGGTTTTGTCCCATTTTTTCGCAACGGCTTCGTAATCGCTGCTCCATTCTGATGTAAAATTAAACGATAATGAAGCAGCTTTTATGCGGGCCATTGTATAATTCCCTTGGTCAATATAATCATATACTTCATCTACAATTGTATTAAGCCTCTCGCTTTCTTTGGTTACTCCCTTATCATAGCCGGAGCCCATCGAACCGAGCAATATTATCAAAGCGACAAATAAAACGATTGGCAATGAAAACAAGACAGCAACCGGAATTGCAATATTTTTTGTCAGTTTTCTTTGAGCCTTTGCCTCTTCGGCTTTCGTCCGGGAATATAAGTCTTTTATCCTTTCTATATCCTCCGGCGTATCTATTACAAGCATTGCCTTGTGATAAGCTTGGTCAAACTTTGCTTTCCATGCGCTTGACAGCGCTCGGATGTCCGGAGTTGGAATAACAGCGGTATTGTTATTTTTGATTCTTGAAGATGAAAGGATTAAAAACTCCCAAATGTCTTCATAGGTATTCGGAATCGTGTAGTTATTTATTAGCGAAACTTGTTTACGAACCTTTTGACTTAATCCGTTACTTAAAAAATACTCTACTACGTTAAGTCTTTTGGGCTCGTTTTCTATTTCCTGTAACTTGTCAACGAGTTCCTTGACAGAGGAAGTAACAGTAGTGTCTCTAAACTGATATCCGCAAGCCGGGCAATCGTCTTGAAATGCCTCGACAATCTCACCGCAGTTGGGACACTTATGTATTTTGCCCTCAAAGACGGTCTGTCTTATGGCGCCATCGTCGTGTGTGCCGACTTGAAACCCGCAGTTGTCGCAAAACTTCGCGCCCTCGCGCAGCTGATTGCCGCAGTTTGTGCAAAATGACATTTTTATCCCTCCAAACTTATTCTTCCGGCTTCACCGCGTCGCAAATATCTCCGATATTGCAGTCGAGATACTCGCATATCCGCAGCAGGACCGACATCGCGACTTCCTCATTTTTTCGCATTTTCGTCATCGTCCCCGTTGCGATGTTCAGATCCTTTCGGAGCGTCGCCGGCGAAATTTCTTTTTCGATGAGCCTGATCCAGAGCTTTTTATAACTGATTTTCACGCGGAAGCCTCCTCTCAGGTCTGCTGAGCATATTATATACCTCTTTCGACAGAATGTCAATACATTTTTCTGATTTTTTTGATATTTTTCGCAAGAAGTTGCGATTATATCCAGTATTTACCATTTATGCCCTCTTTTCTGCCATATCAGTTCATAGCCCAACACATCTGCCAATTCCTTTGCTTCGCTGTATCTTAGACTTCCTCTTTGGAGCTTGCCCGAAAAGTTTGGTACACTGCTACTCCAGCCGTGTTCTTCGACCAACTTTTCTACAACCTCCGACATTGTTAGTCCCTCGCGGACGATATAAGATTTGATTTCGTTTCTAATGTTCATATTACCTCCAATTTTTGTATTCGCCTGACCGTGTACGACGTTCGCGTTTCCGAAAACGTGCATTTCTGTCAGGCGTATTTTTCTGTTTTTGCTTATCTTTTCAGTTTTCCTTGGCGCGTATACCTGTTCAATCTTGGCATTGTCGATTTCATCGTTTAGCATGGCTTTTCGCTAAATAGAAAACATTCGCACTTCATAACAAACCTTGTTTGCTATGCAACGTCACGCGGTTTGATATAGTTATCCATACTGGTCAGATAACAAATTCGCTGATTCGCGATTGCCCTGTTTTTGCCGCTTTCCTGAAAGCCGTTCCTGCCATGTTTTCGCTACACTGACGTTGCCGCCCATCTTGATTCGCTCGGTCGTTAAGACTTTCGTCGCAAACTTCACCGACGGGCATATCCCTTTCTCGCGGTCATTCAATTTTCAAGCTGCCTGTCTTTCGACAATTACAGTATAGCGTAAAAATACCCCTTTTCCCGTATGTCCATAAAGATGGAAATTTGCTTGAAAATCAAAAATTTCCACGCTCTTGGAATTTTTAGATTTTTGTGATATAATTGAAGTGAGGTGATATTATGTATGCAAAACTTACAATTCCCGAAAGATTAAAAGATTTAAGGGTAGTGCAAAAGCACTTGACTTTAGAAGAGTTGGCAGAGCAAACTGGTCTGTCAAAGTCAGCTCTTGGCAAATACGAAACCGACGACTATAAGGATATAAGTCCCTTTGCAATCGTCACACTCGCAGAATTTTATGGCGTTTCTACCGACTACTTGCTCGGTTTAACCGAAACAAAAAATCACCCAAACACAACTCTTAGTGAGTTGCATTTGAGTGATGAAGCGACAGATATTTTGAAGAGTGAAAAACTAAATAATAGGCTAATTTGTGAAATCCTTTGTCATGAAAACTTTAGGCGACTGCTCGTTGATTCGGAGGTTTTCGTTGATAGAATCGCGGAAATGCACACCGAGGAATTTACCTCAATCATGCATGTCGGCAGGGTTAATGTCTTGAAGAAAAACGGCGATGTAAACGGCTTAGACACACGGACTTTGGAGATTGCGGAAGATGTAGACAAGCACTATATTGAGGGCGTTTTGACGCAAGATTTGCTCTCAATGCTTAACGACATCAGAGAAAAGCATTTTGCGGACAGCACGACAGCGGACGCGCCCTACACGGCAGACGAAGCGCAGAAAAAGATTGATGAGGTTATGAATTTTAAGGGGAGCGACCGGGAAAAGCAGCTGTTTTTAGTCTGCAATCAACTGCAAATCCCATACAACACTTTGAAACCTGACGAGAAAGCTGCGCTTTTGAGCGCAATATCAAAGTCGAAGATTTTGGGCAAGTTGGGAAAACACGGCAGAGGTAAAAGAAAGCATAAAAAATAGGACAAGGATTATCCTTGCCCTATTTTCGCCCTAAATTCCGCTTGACGGTGCCATAAATTGATTTTTTGATTGAAAACTTCTTTATGGACACCTGCCCGAGGGGCGGGGGCTGCAAGAAACTTATACTTTCGCTCAAACCCCGGCGGGGGCGGGGTGACTTAAATAGTATGAGCGAAGCGAATTCCTTTTTATAGGGGACGGCGGGTGGGAAAGTTATAGGCTCTGATATAATAAGAGCGGCAAAACAGTCCTCCGCGCACCCGAGTCCCTTTTTATTAGCCGCCTGCGTGCTGTCCTAAAATCTACATTCCGCCGCAGTTTAGCGTTCCTAAAATTGCTTTCGCTCCCCCTTGCATTTCCCCCGTTCCGTGTTATTCTTTTATCACCCCACATCAATTCGAAAGGATCGATCATATGTCCGAAACAACCCGCCCGTCTTGGCTCGACAACGCCGTTTTCTACGAAATCTACCCCCAGTCTTTTAAAGATTCCAACGGCGACGGCGTCGGCGACTTCGACGGTATAATCTCTAAGCTCGACTACATAAAAGACCTCGGCTGCAACGCGATTTGGCTCAACCCCTGCTTCAAATCCCCCTTCGGCGACGCCGGCTACGACGTCTCCGACTACTACTCCGCCGCGCCCCGCTACGGCACTAACGAAGACCTTAAGCGCCTTTTTGAAGAGTCCCACAAGCGCGGGCTTCATGTTCTTTTAGACCTCGTCCCGGGGCACACCTCGGTAGAACACGAGTGGTTCAAAAAGTCGATGTCCCCCGAAAAGAACGAATTTACCGACCGATACGTCTGGACCGATTCGGTCTGGGAAGAGCCGGAAGGAATGGGCTGCATAAGGGGGATTTCCGACCGCGACGGCTCATGCGCCGTAAACTTTTTCAGTCATCAGCCCGCGCTGAACTACGGCTTCTATAAGCCCAACCGCCCTTGGCAGCAGCCTACCGACGCCCCCGGGCCGATCGCCACCCGCGAAGAGCTTAAAAACATAATGCGCTTCTGGCTCTCTATGGGCTGCGACGGCTTCAGGGTCGATATGGCGGGCTCGCTCGTCAAAAACGACGAAGACGGCAAGGGCACCATCGCACTTTGGCAAAATATCCGCGAATTTTTGGATAAAGAGTTCCCCGAGGCCGCGATGATCTCTGAATGGGGCGAGCCGGATAAATCCCTCTTGGGCGGATTCCATATGGACTTTCTCCTCCACTTCGGCCCCTCTCACTATAACGACCTCTTCCGCTGCGCCGAGCCCTATTTTTCCGAGCGCGGCAGGGGCGATATCTCCGAATTCGTAAAAAAATACCTCTCGCTCCGCGAAAAGGCGGGCGAAAAGGGCCTGATCTGCATCCCCTCCGGCAACCACGATATGGACCGGCTTGCCCGCTCCGTCGGCGGCGAAAGCCTTAAAACCGCATTCGCCTTCCTGCTCTCGATGCCCGGCGCGCCGTTTATCTACTACGGCGACGAGATCGGAATGAGATACGTCGAGGGGCTCGATTCGGTCGAGGGCGGATACGGAAGAACCGGCTCCCGCTCGCCTATGCAGTGGGACAACACCGCGAACGCCGGCTTCAGCGCCGCGCCGAAGGAAAAGCTTTATATAAAGCAGGACGACTCGAAAGACCGCCCGACGGTCGAGTCGCAGGCGGCCGATAAAAGCTCGCTCTATAACGAAGTCAAGCGGCTTATCGCCCTAAGATCGGCACACCGCGCGCTTCAAAGCCGTGGCGATATAGAGTTTATATACGCCGAAAAAAGCGCCTATCCCCTCGCATATCTCCGAAGCGCCGAGGGCGAAAAAATCCTCGTGATTATAAACCCCTCCGCCCAAAGCGCCGACTTTTCCTGCGCGCTCTCCCCGAAAGAAGAACTCTACTCTCTCGGCGGAAAGATCTCCTTCAATTCCGGCAAAATAACCGTTCCGCCGCAGTCCGCCGGGTTCTATCTTATTTAAGACATAAAAAATTCGAGGCTTTCGACCTCGAATTTTTTTATTCGATTATTCCCCCGCCCAAGACGGTTTCGCCGTCGTATAAAACCGCCGACTGCCCCGGGGTTATCGCCCTTTGCGGCTCGTCGAAGACGACCTTGACCCTTCCGTCCGGAAGCGCTTCCGCCGTCGCGGGCTGCTCTTTGTGGCGATATCTGATTTTAGCTTCGCATACGATTTTCCCCCTCGGCGGCTCGCCGGATATCCAGTTAAAGCGCTCGGCGATAAGCTCCCGCCCGAAAAGCCTGTCCTCCGTCCCAAGGGTGACGGTGTTCTTTTCCGGGTCGACTGCGACGACGAACATTCTCTCGGGATAGTTCCCCCCAAGGCCCTTGTGCTGCCCGATCGTGTAGCGGATTATCCCCCTGTGCCTGCCGATGACCTTTCCGTCCGGGTCGATAAAATCCCCCTCGGGGCAGGGGCCTGCGATAGCCTCTACCACCGCCGCATAGTCGCCGTTCGGAACGAAACAGATATCCTGCGAATCCCGCTTTAAGGCGTTTACAAACCCACATTCCTCGGCGATCTTCCTCGTCTCGGCCTTGTTCATTTCGCCGAGCGGGAAGACCGTCGCGCAAAGCTGCTCCTGCGTTAAGCGATATAAAACATAGCTCTGGTCTTTTTGCGGGTCGACGGCCTTTTTAAGGACATATTTCCCGCCGCTTTGCTCAATCCTCGCATAGTGGCCGGTTGCGATTTTGTCACATTCAAGCTCCTTCGCCCTAAGAAAAAGCCTGTCGAACTTCATATAGCTGTTGCAGTCGATGCAGGGGTTCGGGGTCCGCCCCTTAAGATATTCCGAAACAAAACGGTCTACGACGTTTTCTTTAAAGCCGTCGCAGAAATTGAAGACGTAAAACGGCATGCCGAGAGAAAAGGCCACGCTGCGCGCGTCGGCCGCGTCTTCCAAAGAACAGCAGCCCCGCTCGGCGGCCTTTTCGCCCTCGAATGAATTGTAAAGCTTCATCATACAGCCGATACAGTCGAACCCGCGGTCCTTCATAAGCTTCGCCGCGACCGAGCTGTCAACCCCGCCGCTCATCGCGATAAGCGCCCGCATTGAGATACCTCCTTATTTGATTTGCGGATAAATAGGAATTTATTTCTTTTTCGATTCTTGAAGAGCTTTAATAATCGCGCAGATCATGTTCCCAAGCAGTCCGACCCCTATTACAGCCGTCGAAACGGAAATAACGGCAGTGTTCATACCTCCAAACACCTCTACCGTTAAAGGAATAAAGGCAATAACTTGAACCATTACAAAGATGATTTGCAACACATGAGCTTTATTCATTATATTGTTTTCTCCCATACAAACGCCGATTTACCTCACCTTTTAATATATTTTAATAAATCCCCCGGGGGTTGTCAAGAGCGCGAAAAGGTTATATACTTATAAAAACGGAGGGGTTATGAATGATAAATTCGTCTTTGTGCTACATCGAGCGCGGCGGGAAATATCTTATGCTGCACCGAATCAAGAAGGAAAACGACCTGAACCGCGACAAGTGGCTCGGGATAGGCGGAAAGCTTGAAGAGGGCGAGTCTCCGCGCGACTGCGTTATCCGCGAGGCTTTTGAAGAGACCGGCCTAAGGCTTAAAGATCCGCGCTATCGCGGGCTTATAACCTTCTGCTATATTTCGCCCCGGGGCGAGCCGCTGACCGAGCAGATGCATCTTTTTTCCTGCGCGGAATTTTCGGGCGAGCTTGCCGCAGACTGCGACGAAGGCGAGCTTGAGTGGATAGAGAAGACTAAGGTTCGCGAGCTTTCTATTTGGGAGGGCGACAAAATCTTTCTCGACCTTTTGGACAAAGAGCCGAGATTCTTTCTTTTAAAGCTCGAATACCGCGGCGACGAGCTTATAAGCCACCGCCTCGACCTGGCGGGGGAATAACAAGAAAAGATTGAGCTAAACTAAAAGTTTTCGATCCAACCTTTTTCAAAAGGTTGGCGAGGATAATGAAAGCTGGTTTTGTTGCTGCTCGCACTTCGCAATCGTAAACGATTGATTGCTCGTGCTTGCAGACAAAACCCCGCGTTCATATGTCGCGCCCGCAGGCTGCGAAACACCCCTTTTCTAAAAAAGCGCAGGAAGGGGCGCGAAAATCTGTCCTGTGGACAGAGCTTTCCGCTAATGTTTGGCGAAGGCGAAGTCTTCGCGCAGCGACGCTGACAAAAGGAAATGCTTTATCAAAGTAAAAGGCGTCGCTTACCCTCGCCGGGGGTCTCCCCGATTTTCGAGCGCAAGCGAGAAAATTTTGAGGTTCGCAGCTCCTGTCGGAACTGGGGGTTAAAGCGGAAAACCCGACGTTATGGTGCGCGACTGCTCTCGCAGCCGCGAATTTAAAGGGGACGCTCTCTCTTTCAGAGCGTCCCCTCTTGCAAAAATAGCCCACTGGGCTATTTTTCGCAATTCACCCCTTGCAGAGCGCCTTCGTTTGGGAGATTTCGCGCTCTGCGGGCTGCGACCAAAGGCTTCTCGCCTTTGGAATCTCGCAAGCCTTTTGAAAAAGGCTTGACCGAAAACTTTAAATTCTGATTTCTGCCCTCTGACCTCTGACTTCTGTTTTCTTTTGATAGCGCTTGCAGATTTTCTCCCGCCGTGGTATAATATCCGAAAAAGAGGTGTTTCGATTGAAAATTCAGTTTATCGGGGCGACCCACGAGGTCACCGGAAGCTGCACGCTTTTAGAAGTAAACCGCAGATATTTCCTCGTAGATTGCGGAATGGAACAGGGCCGCGACGTTTTTCAAAATATCTCCCTGCCGGTCCCGCCGGGCAAAATCGAAGCGGTTTTCCTTACCCACGCCCACATCGACCACTCCGGAATGTTGCCGAAACTCTATAAAGACGGCTTCGAGGGCAAAATCTACGCGACCGACGTTACCTGCGACCTCTGCGAAATAATGCTCCGCGACTCCGCCCACATCCAGGAATCCGAGGCAAAGTGGCGCTCTCGCAAGGCCGAACGCGCCGGCCTCGGGCCGGTAGAGCCTGTCTACGGCCTTAACGACGCAGTCGGCGCGCTTTCGCTATTTTACAGATGCCGCTACGGCGAGATCATTCGCCCCGCCGAGGGGGTCGAGCTTAGATTTACCGACATCGGCCACCTTTTGGGCTCTGCCTGTATCGAGCTTTGGCTGACCGAGGGCGACGTCTCTAAAAAAATCGTCTTCAGCGGCGACGTCGGCAACACCGACCAGCGGATAATCCGCGACCCCCAGCCCGTCGACCGAACCGACTACCTCGTTATCGAATCGACCTACGGCAACAGGCTTCACCAAAAAAGCCGCGTAAACGTTGAGCAGGAGCTTGCCGAGATAATTCAGCGCGCCCTCGACCGGGGCGGAAACGTCGTAATTCCGTCCTTCGCCGTCGGCCGAACCCAAGAGATTTTATACGCTATCCGCGAGATAAAGCAGAGCGGCGCGATCAAGGGCCACGACGGCTTCCCGGTTTATGTGGACAGCCCCCTCGCCTCCGAGGCAACCTCGATCTTTATGCAATGCAACCCGGTCTGCTTCGACGACGAGACCCTTTCGCTTATAAAACAGGGCGTAAACCCGATTTGGTTCGACGGGATCAGAATGACCCAAACCTCGGAAGAATCAAAGCAAATCAACTTCGACCCCGAGCCGAAGGTCATTATTTCGGCGAGCGGAATGTGCGAGGCCGGGCGAATCCGCCACCATTTAAAACACAATCTTTGGCGGAAAGAGAGCGTTATTCTTTTCGTCGGATATCAGGCCGAGGGCTCGCTCGGAAGCCGGCTTTTAAACGGCGCCGACGAGGTCACCCTTTTCGGCGAGGAAATTTCTGTCAACGCCGAGATCTGCTCGCTTCACGGAACAAGCGGCCACGCCGATCAAGAGGGGCTTTTAAACTGGCTCGGGGCCTTTAAAATCGGCCCGAAACAGGTTTTCGTCAACCACGGCGACGATTCCTCCTGCGAGGATTTTAAAAATATTTTGATACAGAGGGGGTATTCCGCCTCGGCGCCGTACAGCGGAACGGAATACGATCTTAAAACCGGCAAGATGACGGTATACGCCGAAGGGGTCGCCTTAGACCGCGAAAAAGCCTATAAAGGAAGCGCCCGCGCGGATATGATCTATAACGAGCTCGTCGCCGAGGCCGAAAAACTTCTTTCGCTCGCTAAATCAAGGCGGGGCCGCGCCAACAAAGACAACGCCAAGCTTACCTCTCAGCTTCGAGAGATAATCAACAAGTGGAAGGATTAAAAAATCGAAAAAAACCGGCTTTGAACATGAAATTTTCGGGGGATTTTTGAAAATATCCCCCGAAAAACTTTTTATTTTTGAAATATTGACAAATACCCCGGGAGGGTATATAATACCCCTATGGGGTATTATTTTTTGGATAAAGGAGCGATCGTTATGGCCAAAAAAGCGGCTTGCAGCTGCGATAAAAAGACCGCGCGGACCGCGCAGGAGCGCAGAAAGCTTATAAACCGGCTCAACCGAATCGAGGGGCAGATAAGGGGAATCAAGGGAATGGTCGAAAAAGACGCCTATTGCCCCGACATTTTGACCCAATGCGCGGCGGCTTCGGCGGCGTTAAATTCGTTTAACCGCGATTTGATAGGGCATCATATCAAGGGCTGCGTTTTAAGAGATCTGAAATCCGGCGACGAAAGCGTTGTCGACGAGCTTGTGGATATGCTTAAAAAGCTTATGAAGTAGGTGATTTTATGACTAAATACAGCGTTACCGGAATGACCTGCGCGGCCTGTTCCGCGAGGGTCGAAAAGGCTGTTTCAAAGGTTCCGGGGGTCAAAAGCTGTTCGGTAAGCCTTTTGACCAATTCTATGGGAGTAGAGGGCGGGGCCTCGCCGGCGGAGGTCATCAAAGCCGTTACAGACGCCGGCTACGGCGCCTCGCTTGAAGGGGCGAAGGCCGCTTCTTCGGCGGAATCGCTTGAAGACTTAGAGACCCCGAAGATGATAAAGCGGCTTGTTTGGTCGCTTGTTTTCTGGGCGATACTGATGTATTTTTCGATGGGGCATATGATGTTTTCGCTGCCTCTGCCCGGGTTTATGAACGGAAACCACGTTATGATGGGGCTTTTGCAGCTTATTCTTACCGCGATAGTCGCGGTTATAAACCAAAGGTTCTTTATAAGCGGGTTTAAAAGCCTTTGGAAGCGCTCCCCGAATATGGATACTCTTGTCGCGCTCGGGGCTTCGGCGGCGTTCATCTATTCTACCGTCGCGCTGTTTTTGATGGTCGACGCGCAGTTTCGCGGCGATTCGGCGGCGGTTATGAAATATATGGACGAATTTTACTTTGAGGGCGCGGCGACTATTCTGACCCTTATAACGGTCGGCAAAACCCTCGAGGCGAGGTCTAAAGGAAAGACCACCGACGCCCTTAAAAGCCTTATGAACCTTGCGCCGAAGACCGCGACTGTAATCAAAAACGGCGTTGAAGAGACCGTCGCGGTCTCGGAGGTTTCGATCGGCGACGTTTTCGTCGTTCGGCCCGGCGAGCAAATTCCGGTCGACGGAATAGTCGTCGATGGCGGCGGGGCGGTCGACGAATCGGCGCTTACCGGCGAGAGCATACCGGTCGACAAATCGGCCGGAGAAAAGGTTTCGGCCGGAACGCTGAACCGCTCGGGGTTTATGAAGTGCGAGGCGACGAGAGTCGGCGAAGACACCGCGCTTTCGCAGATCATAAAAATGGTTTCGGACGCCGCCGCGACAAAAGCGCCGATCGCGAAGACGGCCGACAAGGTCTCGGGGATATTCGTTCCGGCGGTTATCTGTATCGCGCTGCTGACGGTCTGCGTTTGGCTTATTATCGGCAAAGGGGTCGGATTTGCGCTTGCGAGGGGGATATCGGTTTTGGTGATAAGCTGTCCCTGTGCCCTCGGGCTTGCGACGCCGGTTGCGATTATGGTGGGAAACGGAGTCGGCGCGAGGAACGGGATTTTGTTTAAAACCGCGGTATCTTTGGAGCAGACCGGCAAGGCGGCGATCGCGGTGCTCGACAAAACCGGGACGGTCACCCTCGGCGAGCCGAGAGTTACGGACATATACGCCGCGGAGGGAATATCGGAGGAAGAGCTTTTAAAGCTTGCGTATTCGCTTGAAGAAAAAAGCGAGCACCCGCTTGCGAGGGCGATAGTTTCGGCAGCGGAGGAGAGGAAAATTTCGGCGGCCGAGGCGGAAAACTTCAGGGCGCTTATCGGCAGCGGAGTTGAGGCCGAAATCGAAAATGAGGCGGCATTCGGCGGAAGCCTTAAGCTTATAGCCGGGAAGTGCGAGCTTCCGGAAAGCATCAAAACCGAGGCGGAAAGGCTTTCGGAGAGCGGAAAGACCCCGCTTTTCTTCGCAAAGGGCGGGCGGCTTTTCGGAATGATTGCGGTCGCGGATATAATCAAAGAGGACAGCCCGGCGGCTATCGGCGAGCTTAGAAATATGGGGATAAAAGTGGTTATGCTTACCGGCGACAACGAAAAAACCGCCAAGGCCATCGGCGCGGAGGCGGGGGTTGATAAAGTCGTCGCGGGGGTTTTGCCGCAGGGAAAGGAAAGAGTTGTCAAGCAGCTTAAAGAGCTTGGGAAGGTTGTTATGGTCGGCGACGGAATAAACGACGCGCCGGCGCTTACCGCCGCAGACTCGGGAATGGCGATAGGCGCGGGAACCGACGTTGCGATAGACGCGGCGGACGTTGTTTTGACCCGCAGCCGGCTTTCTGACGCGGCGGCGGCGATTCGACTAAGCCGCGCGACCCTTAGAATAATTCATCAAAACCTGTTCTGGGCGTTTTTCTATAACGCCGTAGGGATACCGCTTGCGGCGGGGGTTTTTATCCCCCTCGGGATAACCCTTAACCCGATGTTCGCCGCGGCGGCGATGAGCCTTTCAAGCTTCTGCGTCGTTTCAAACGCGCTAAGGCTTAATCTTATCAACGTTCACAGCCCGAAGAGGGATGTAAAAATCAAAAACGATATAAATATCGAGATAAAGGAGGAGAAGACCATGACCAAAACGCTTAAGATCGAGGGAATGATGTGTGGGCACTGCGAGGCGACCGTTAAAAAGGCCCTTGAGGCGGTCGACGGGGTTTCGGGCGCGGAAGTAAGCCACACCGCGGGAACCGCAGTCGTTTCGCTTTCAAAAGACGTCGCGGAAGACGTTCTTAAAAAAGCGGTGGAAGACAAGGACTATAAAGTAGTCGCGATAGACTGAACCGCAAAAGAAAAGCCCCCGAAGCCGAAAAAGCCTCGGGGGCGAATCTTTTTATTTGTGCAGGTCGGAAAGGGTTATAACTCGGGGGTCGTCGTAGATTTCTTTTAAAAGCGAGAGGTCGTTGTCTTCGATGAGATACTTGGTGTGCCAGTTCATAAACCAGCTCCAGAGGCAGCCGTCGGAGACGTAGTCGTCGATGGGGTGAAGAATACCGGATTCGTGGAAGGCGAGGGGCTTTTCGGTTATCTCTTTTAAAAGCGGCCAGGCGCGGGAGTTGGTGGTGCCGTCGTAGTTGTCCGACCCGACGACATCGCAAAAATCGTCGCCGGGATACCACCCGGGCTTTACCGCCCCGGAATAGCCGAGCACCCAAATAAGGTTGTTCAGCTTGTAGTCGTTTGTGAATTTATTATACATCTCGCGCCAAAGGCGGATAAAGGCCTCTCCCCCGGCCTTGCCCCACCAGAACCAGCCGCCGTCAAATTCGTGAAAAGGCCGCCAAAGGACCGGGATACCGGCGCTTTGAAGCTCTGAAAGAGCGGAGCGCGCCCTCTCCCATCTGTTAAGCATAAGGGCGTTTTCTTCGGTGCCTTCGGTAAGAAGCCGGTCGAAATCCGGCAGCTCGGATTTGGAGTCGTCGTAGGTGTTGCCGATAACGCCGGTGTGCCAACAAATAGTGACTATCCCGCCCCGGGCGTTCCACTCGCGGGCGCGGCGGACCACGCCCTCGTAGTCGTCGTGGATAAAATCGAGGCCGCGCATCGCCGGAAGCTTTCCGACGTTATCGTAGAGCCAGTTCATCTCAAGGTCGTGGTGACGCCGGCCGGGGCACTCCTGCGCTCCGGAAATGATTTTCTTTCCGAAGTTTTCGCAGATAAATCCATACAGCGCGCGGGCCTGCGGGGTTGCGTTTTTGTTAGAAAGTTCGGTCTTCATATTATCCTGCGCCTCCCAAAAAAGTCGATTGAAGTATAATATATTTGATAGGAAAAGTCAATAGGAAAATAAGAAAAGCCCCGAAAGTTCGGGGCTATCTGTTCGCTTAATCTCTGTCTTTTTCCGACTTCAGGATGTTTCCGTTGACGGCGTCGATCTCGTATTCGTATTCGTAGCCGCCGTTTTTAAAGCTGACCTCGTATCTTGCGCTGCCGTGGTCGAAGTCGAGCTCGGCCTTAAGCTGCGTGACGTCGGAGGACTTGAAGCCGGCGTGGTTAAGGGCGATATCTTTCGCACTGTCGGCGGAAATGTAGTCGGTCGAATCGTCGGTGCGCTTGCCCTTGGGGGCGTCGCTGTCCGGCTCTTTTTTGTTTTTAAGAATCTCGCCGGTGGCGCGGTCGATGTCGTAGTCGAAGTCGTATCCCTCGACCTCGAAGCTTACGTCGTAGATGTCTCTTCCGTTTTCGTAGTCGCGCTCGGATTTGAGGCCGTAGACTTCGTCGGCGGTGTAGCCGGCGTTTTCGAGGGCGATCCTTTCGGCCTCGGCGCTGCCGATATCGGAGTCGGTCTGCTGCGCGGCGGGCTGTTGTTGAGTCTGCGCGGGGGCGGCGGAGCGGCTGTCGTTGTCGCGCTCTTTATCCGAGCGAAGGATCTCTCCGCTTGCGGCGTCGATCTCGTAGTCGTAATCGTAGCCGGAAGAATCGAAGCTTACGTCGTATACGATCACCCCGCGCTCGCGGTCGAGCTCGGCCTCGAGATCGTAGACTTCGGAAGCCGAAAGGCCGGCGTGGTCTAAGGCTATCTGTTTGGCGCTTTCAATGCCGATATAAGAGGGCTCTGCGGTGGTCGCCGCGGTCGTATCGTGGTGGTCGTCTTCGTGGTGGTCTTCGGTTTCGTCGTGGTGCTCGGTCGTTGAGGGCTCGTCGTGGTGCTCTTCGGTCTCGTCGTGGTGAGAGGGGGTGTTATCCGAAAGAGTCGGGGTAGGAAGCTTGGTCTCGTCGTCGAGCTGGCGGAAGACCCTTACTATCTCGCCCGAAACGGCGTCGATATCGTATTCGTAGTCGTATCCTTCGGCGTCGAAGGTTATTTCATATTCCGCAAAAGCGCTTTCGCGGTCGAGCTTGACCTCGAGGCCGACGACGTCGGATTCGGCGACCCCGGCGTTTTCGAGGGCCTTTTGCTTGGCGGCGTCGGTTCCGATATACTCGTCTTTATGCGCTTCGTTTTCCGAATTTATGGGCGTTTGCACCTGATTTTGCTCGGGGTTATCGGCGCAGGCGGACAACATCGTTACGCAAAGGGCGAATACTGATAAAACGGCTAAAAACTTTTTCATAATGTTGACCTCCGATATAAAAGATTGTATCATTATTATATCTTTTTGCACGGAAAAGTCAATAAGTTGAGCCCGCTTTGGGGCAAATTTTATGCAATTATCACAACGGCAACACAATGCAGTGAAATATTTCGCAAAATTCCCCCGAAATTTTCATTCGGGGGAGATTTTTGAGTCTTCGGAGATTTTATTCGCCCGCGGCGGCGGGGTCGTCGGTCTGGATATTTCTGTCCAAGATCTCGCCGGTCTTCGCGTCGACCGCTATCTGCGACCTTACGGTCTGGCCGGGGATCTGCGCGTAGACGTAGAAGACGTCGGTGTTATAGGGGTTGTCGATCGGCTCGGTAACGCCGTCGTGCTCGACAATTCTGCCGTTTTTGTCGAACGAGAGATAGACGGAGTAGCCGTCGGCGGGGGTGATCCCGAGGGCGTTCATCGCGATGAGCTTGGCCTCGTACATTCCGATATAGGGGTAGTTCGGGTCGTGCTCGTGCTTGTGCGAGGCCGCAGGGTCGAAGTCTTCGTCTTCTTCGGCCAAAATGGCGTTGATCTCGCCGGTCTCGCCGTCTACGTTGACGGTGTATTTATAGCCGCCGTGGAAAATTTTTATGTCGCAGCTGTACGGGACGGTGTCGAAATTCGGCGAGCTGACGGCGTTCAGCGACTTGTCTTCGCATGTCCCGAGGCCGAGGTAGTCCTGCGCTATCATAAGGCAGTCGAGGCCGTCCTTGGGCTCCCAAACGCCGTCGGCAGGGCCGTTGAAGGCCACCTCGTCGAGGTGTTTCTGCCAGTTCGGGTCGGTCGAGGCTTCGGCGGCAATAACTTCGCCGCTCTTGGCTTCTACGGTTATTTTATAGGAATATCCACCGATCTTGAAGTATACGTTATAGACCGCCTTTAGGCCGGAGAGCGAGAGGTCTATCCCGCTGTTTTCGGAGTATTCGACGCTTGTATCGTATTCGAGCTTTTTTTCAAAAAGCGTGAAAGCGTCGATCTCGTCGCTTTTTTGAGCTTCTTTTATAGCGTATGCCCTTGCGGCGTTATAGGCTTCTTCCTCGCCGATAAGCCCAGAAAAGGCCGCCCCGGCGACTGTTCCGAGCGCGATGATAACCGCTATTGCGGCCGCGATCGCTGCTGTTCTGAATATAGGTCTGCGTTTTTTGGTTTCTGTCATTTCGATCTCCCTTCCTTTCGTTTCGGAACACCGAGACGAGATCAAGCCGAAATTATCCGGAACGGTTTTGGAAAACGCGTTATATATTTTCTTTTCAATATCACTTCTTGACATAGTATCACCGCTTTTCATCGTTCAGTGTTTTTTTAAGTTTTCCGATCGCTCTTTGATATCTCGAAAGAACCGTAGACAGCGGGGCGCTTAAAATTTTCGCTATCTCGCGGTGTTTAAGCCCGACGATCGCGTGAAGAATTATAACTTCGCGCTCGGCTTCGTCGAGGTCTTCGATGACCGCGAAGATCGTCGCCCTGTCTTCGGGCGAGAGGGCGCTTTGGTCGACCAAAGAGTCGAAGTCCGCGGGTTCGTCCGAGAATTTGCTCCGCTCACGAAGCTTCATATAGCAGAGATTTTTCGTTATTGTGATTATCCATGCCATCGGCTTTCCTTTGGGGCGATATGCGGGCGCGCACCGCCATATCTCCAAAAAAGTTTCGGAAAGCGCGTCTTCGGCGTCGGAGCGGTTTTTAAGAACGGAAAGCGCGTAGGAATATACCTGCGTTTTCGCCCGACCGTAAAGGTCGGCGAGGGCGCCTTTGTCGCCGCTTGCGATGAGCTCTATCGTTTTGTCGACGGAATTGTTCGGCATATTCTTTTCGCCCCTTTCGATATGTTATTGCGCGGCGCGGCGGTTTTATCGCAAAAAATGAAAAATTTTTGAGGTTCGCAGCTCCTGCCGGAGCCGGGATAACCAATCGGAAACCCGACGTTAAGGTGCGCGACTGCTGTCGCAGCCGCGGATTGAAGAGGCGAAAGCCCGACGTTATGGTGCGCGACTGCTGTCGCAGTCGCGAATCGGTAGGGGACGCCCTTTCTTTCAGGGCGTCCCCTCTTGAAAAAACAGTCCGCCGGACTGTTTTTTCAATTCACCCCTTGCGGAGCGCCTTCGGTTTGGGGATTTCGCAGCCTGCGGGCTGCGACAAGGGGCTCCGCCCCCTTGACCCCCGCAAGCCTTTTGAAAAAGGCTTGAGCGAAAACTTTTGGTTTTTATAAAAAATTAAGCCCCGCAGTTTATGACCGAAGCGGGGCTTAACAGAAAGGAGAGAAAAGGACTATTTTTTCTCGCGCTCGCGGAAGAGGTAGTAGTCGATCTTCTTTTTGACGTTTTCGGGAATCTCGCGGTCGACCGGGCACTTTGCGGCGTTTACCATTCTTTCGGAAAAAGCGCAGATAAAGTCTATATCCTCGGCGGTCCGGCGGGCGCTCATGACCTTGGCGGTATCGTAGGAATTGTGGATAGTCGCGGTGTTATGGGGCGCGAGGCGGGCGAAACTTAAGCTCGGCACGCCTTTATCGGCGAAGGGGGTAGAGTCGGAGGAATAGACGTCTTGGCGGCAGGAGATGCCGAAGCCGACCTCGGACGCGAAGTATTCGATATAGTAGACGAGCTTTTCTTCGCAGGTGCAGCAGGCGATGAATCTTCCCATTATCGAGCCGATCATATCGAGGTTTATATTCAGAACGATCTTCTTAAGCTCGTCCTCCGAAAGAGAGTCGGTATAAGCCTTAGAGCCCAAAAGCCCGCGCTCTTCCGAGCCGCACCAGATAAACCTTAAGGTGTGGCGGCGGGGGCGGTTTATAAAGTGTTCGGCTATCCCCAAAAGGCCGATGCTGCCGGACATATTGTCGTATGCGCCCTGCGAGAGGAAGGTAGAGTCGTAGTGGGCGGTGAAGACGATAACTTCGTCGGTATCGCCCTTAAGCTCGGCTATAACGTTTCTCGATTCGCCCTCGTATTCTTCCTGCTCGATTGAGATTTTCGCGTTTTTGCGGCCGGAATTTATTATAGAGATTGCGTCTTTGGCGTTGATGTTTACTCCGAGGAGCTTTTTGCCCTCTGATACATAGCTTCTAAGTTCGCGGCGGTCGATGTCGCGGTCGGGATAGTTGGCGTCGCCGTCGTAGGTTATAAAGCCGACCGCGCCGTTGTCCAAAATATCGTGATAGGTCCAATATCCGAGATAGCCGTCGACCATAACGATCTTGCCTTTACATTCGGAAAGGGAGAATTTATCGGTGTTTCTAAGATAATAGAGCTCGGCCTCGACTTCGCCTGAGCCGCAGCAGAGATAACCCCTGCAAGCTATCGGGGTTCCGTCGACCGTAAGCTCTGCGCGCTTTAAGTCGGCCATATCGACCTTAAATTGGCTGATCTCGGCCTTGACGCCGAGTTCTTCGCACTTAGAGGCTATGTATTCGGCGCATTTAAGCTCTTCGGGGCTGCCGCCGGTTCGGGAATAGGCGGTGTCTTTTAATATCTGCCTGATTTTTTTGATTGTCATTTTAAAATCCTCCTAAACTGGGCGTCATTCGTTCGCCCAAAATTTTCTGTCGAGAGTGCGGTATCTTACCGCTTGAAGAATATGAGGCCGATCTATAAGCGCCGAGCCGTTCATATCGGCTATCGTTCTTGCGACCTTTAAAATTTTGTCGTATGCGCGGGCGGAAAGCCCGAGCCTGTCGAAAACTTCGCTCAAAAGGGTATCCGCCTGCTTGGTCATCTCGCAGACGTCGCGGAGAATATCCGGGGTTATTCCGGCGTTGCAGGTTATGCCGGTGTTTTTGAATCTGCGGTTCTGGATCTCTCTTGCTCGCATAACCCGCTCGCGGATTCTTTCGCTCGGCTCTTCTTCCGCCCTTGAAGACAGGCTTTGATATTCGACCGGCGCGATTTCGATGTGCATATCGAAGCGGTCTAAAAGCGGGCCGGAGATTTTAGATAAGTAGTGCTCGATCTGCTTTTTGGAGCAGACGCACTTTTTGGTCGGGTGGCCGTAATATCCGCAGGGGCAGGGGTTCATCGCCGCGACGAGCATTATCGAGCAGGGATAGGTGACAGTCCCCGACGCGCGGCTTATCGAGACGGTTCGGTCTTCGAGAGGCTGGCGCAGGACCTCGAGGGTCTGCCTTGGGAACTCGGCGAGCTCGTCTAAAAACAGGAGGCCGTTGTGGGCGAGGGAGATTTCGCCCGGCCGGGGGACCCCGCCCCCGCCGGTAAGCCCGGCGGTAGAGACGGTGTGGTGGGGAGACCGAAACGGCCTTACGGTTATAAGCGGGTTGTCTTTATTGACCATGCCCGCGATGGAATATACGTTGGTGGTTTCGATGGCCTCTTCAAAGGTCATCGCGGGGAGGATAGAGGGGATTCGCTTTGCGAGCATGCTCTTTCCGGAGCCGGGGGCGCCTATCATCAAAACATTGTGGCCCCCGCACGCCGCGACCTCTATCGCCTTTTTAGCGAATGTCTGCCCTCTTACATCTTTAAGGTCGAGGCAGTCGGTATAGTCCCCCTTTTTGGGAACGTAGGGCGGCGCGGGAGAGATATCTGTCTCGCCGTTTAAAAATTCCCAAAGCTGGCGAAGGGTGGAAATCCCGTAGACTTCTATGCCGGAGGCGACCGAAGCCTCTGTCGAATTGTCTTTAGGTACGAAAACGCGCTTGATCCCGCGCTTTCTAAGCATAAGGGCCATCGGCAGGACGCCGTTTACGGCCCTGACCTCTCCCCCTAAAGAGAGTTCGCCGATAAACGCGCAGTCGTCGAGCTCGCACCTTGCCTCGCCCATAGCGTCGAGCACCGCCGCCGCGACCGAAAGATCGTGGAAGGAGCCGGATTTTTTGATATCGGCCGGCGCGAGGTTTACTACGATAGAGGCGCTCGGGAATTTTATCCCGGACGAGCGGAAGGCGGATTTGATGCGCTCGCGGGATTCTTTTACGGCGATATCCGCCATGCCGACGATATCGAACCGCTCTATTCCGCGGCTAAGCTCTATTTCAACGTCTACGGGGTAGGCGTTCATACCGTTAAGGCCGGCGCCGTTGACTTTGCAAAACATTCGCTTCGCCCCTTTGAAATGGGTTTGGGTTTATTACGGCATAGAGCCGAGGGATTTTGCTGTAATTCGCCGGCTTTTGCGGTTCTCGGCGAAGCCGAGGAGCAAAAGGGCGAGGAAAATAAAATAATAATTGTATGGCGAATATTATATCATGTTTTTTGAGAATTTGCAAGACCGGCGGCGTGGGATTGTTTTGCATGCAAAGATAGGGGGCGAGGGAGGAGGGTGGGGGGAGAAACTCCCTCCCGCCGCCCATACAAAAAGGTATTCGCTGCGTCTAATTATAATTTATAACGGCATTGAAAGTTTACAATATGGATAAATTATGACCCGCCCTCTGCCAACCTTGTTTAAAGGTATTCGCTTCGCTCATGCTATTTTAGCCGCCCACCCCCTGCCCCCTCCCGCGGGGAGGGGGGATTTTCTATCAAACATGGAGTTAAACCAAAATCAAGGGGCGTTCCAGCGCGCCGACCCGCGAGCAAAAGGTATTCGCTGCGCGAATGGTGTTTGAGCGGCTGGGCGGAGTTGAGGCTTAGAAAAATCCCCGCCTTCCGGCGCCCCTTGATAAAAGGTATTCGCTTCGCTCATACTATTTTAAGACGCCCACCCCCTGTCCCCTCCCGCAGGGAGGGGGATTCAGCACACCGGCGGTCGCGCAAAAGGGATTCGGCTGCGCGAATGGCGTTTTGAGTGGCCGGACGGAGATAAATCCAAAGAAATCCCGCCCACAGCCGCCCCCCGATTAAAAGGAATTCGGTTAACGCCTCATACTATTTAAAACCACCCCACCCCCGCAAAGTTTTGCGCGAAAGTATAAAAAGGCGCCGCCCCCGCCCCTCGAGGGGCGGGGGCGCGAGCGAAGCGAGAGGGATGGGGTGCAAGCGACGCCCTCTACAAAGAAATAAAGATCTTGTTTGTCAGCGTCGCTGTGAGCCCGCCTTCGGCGGTCTCCCTACTCGGGCGGAGCGATTCAAATAGTATGAGCGAAGCGAATTCCTTTGGACAAGGGCGGCTGCGGGCGGGTATAATTTTATCTACATTGGTGCTTGTGATGGCGCTTTAATTAGATGAGCGCAGCGTATAGCTTTTACTGCGGGCCGGCGGGCGGGACAAAATTATCTGCAATTGAAAATTCCCCCTCTTTCAAGGGGGAATCGTTTTATCAATCTATAAAATCCTTTACCTTGTTCGAGCGGTTCGGGTGGCGGAGCTTTCTAAGCGCCTTGGCCTCGATCTGCCTTATTCTTTCGCGCGTGACGTTGAACATCTGCCCGACCTCTTCGAGGGTGCGGCTTCTGCCGTCTTCAAGCCCGAAGCGAAGCCTTAAAACCTTCTCTTCGCGGTCGGTAAGAGTCGACAGCACCTGGTTTATCTGCTCTTTTAAGAGGACGAGCGAGGCGGCCTCGGTCGGCTCCGGGGCGTTTTCGTCGGGGATAAAGTCGCCGAGGTGGCTGTCCTCCTCCTCGCCGATGGGGGTTTCGAGAGAAACAGGGTCCTGCGCGATTCTCAAAATCTCGCGAACGCGCTCAATCGGCATATCGAGGGCCTGCGCGATCTCGTCCGCCGTCGGGTCGCGGCCGTTTTGGTGCAAAAGCTGGCTCGAGGTCTTCTTTACCTTCGTTATCGTCTCTACCATATGGACGGGTATGCGAATCGTTCTCGCCTGGTCGGCGATCGCGCGGGTTATGGACTGGCGGATCCACCATGTCGCGTAGGTAGAGAATTTAAAGCCCTTGGTGTAGTCGAACTTTTCGACCGCTTTGATCAGCCCGAGGTTGCCCTCTTGTATAAGATCCAAAAAGTGCATCCCCCTGCCGCCGTAGCGCTTTGCTATCGAGACGACGAGCCTAAGATTAGCCTCGGCGAGGCGCTTTTTGGCCTCTTTGTCGCCGTCCTTCATTCTCTGCGCAAGCTCGATCTCTTCCTCCGGCGTTAAAAGCGGAACGCGGCCTATCTCTTTGAGATAGATTTTGACCGGGTCGTCTATCGTTACCGAATCGCCGACCGAAGAATCATAGTCTTCGTCCGAGTCGCGGTCGCCCTCGCCAAGAGAATCGTCAAGCTCGATAAGTTCGTCGAGGTTTTCGGTCTCCATAACAATGTCGTCGATGATCTCGATCCCGTTCGCCGCGCAGGCGTCGTAAAAGCTGTCGATCTGCTCGACGTCGTAGTCCATCTCTTCAAGGACTTCGGTTATCTCTTTGGTGGTAAGCTTGCCCGTCGCCTTGCCGCTTTCAAGCAGCCCATCGATCGTGTATTTCTTTTCGCTCATTTTTATGCCTCCGTTGTTTTATGTCGAATCTTTCTTTGATTTGCTTAGTTCGGAATAATACCTTCTAAGGTCGTCGTCGGTCATCTGCGCGGGGTCCGCGCCCGAAACGCCCTTTTTGATGATATCTATACAGTCGGCAAGAACCTTGCTGTCTACGGTGATTTGGCGGGAACGGGCAAGAATACTTGATATTCTGCCCATTTCGTCGGCCGAAAATTCGCTGCCGAGCGCCCCGAGCCCACATTCCCCGCTCTCGGCGAACTGGTTCGCCAAAGATTTATACACCTTTTTGTTGAAAGAGGTCACAAATTCGTCGGGGTGAAGGATTTTAAAGACCTCTTCGGCGCCGTCCTGGTGGGTCAGAACATAGGCGATGACGCTGCTTTCGGCGCTTGCGGCCTTGGGGAAGTTCTTCGATTCGGGGTTGATGTCGTCCCGCTTTTGGCCGGAGGATATCTGCGCCCACTCTCTCTTCTGCGCCTGCCCACGCCTTCGCTTTATCGCGGCCTCGACTTCGGTCTTGACGACCTCTTTCGCGACCCCCTGCTCTGCCGCCACGCGGGAGATATATACCTCGCGCTCGATCCGGCTCTCTATCTCGGAAAGTATCTTCACCGCGCGCTTAAGGTATTCGACTCGGCCCAAGTCGCCGCCAAGGTCGAGCCCGGCCTTTGCGCCCGCAAGCTCGTAGTCGGTCGCGCCCTCCGATCCGCTAAGAAGAACCTTGAAGTGATCCGGCCCGAATTTTTTTAAATAGTCGTCGACGTCTTTGACGCCGTTCCCCGAGACCCTTACGACTTTTGTATTAAGCCCCGCGGCGGAAAGTATCTGTATCGCGGCTTTGGTGGCCTTTTGGCCGGCCTCGTCGGCGTCGTAGCAGATATAAACGTCGTCGCAGTATTGGGACATAAGCCTTGCGTGCTCGGCGGTTATCGCCGTTCCGCAGGTCGCGACGGCTTCGTCGAAGCCCGCCTGATGAAGCGAGATGACGTCTACGTTCCCCTCGCACAAAATCAGCCGCTTTGTTTTGACCGAAGTGTTTTTGGCGAAGTTGAGCGCGAAAAGGGTTCGGCTTTTTTTATAAAGCGGGGTCTCTTTAGAATTGACGTATTTCCCGCCCTTCGGTTCGGCCTCAAGAGTTCGGCCCGAAAAGGCGATGACGTTTCCTCTGAGGTCGAATATCGGGAACATCACTCGGTTCACGAAAAAGTCGAAGGTTCGGCCGTTTTTCTCGCTTAAAAGGCTTGCGTCCAAAAGCTCTTTTTCCGAAAATCCGTTGGCGAGCATATGGTTTTTAAGGCTCGTCCAGCGGTTCGGCGCGACCCCGAGCCCGAATTTTTTGATCGTTTCGGGCGTAAGTCTTCGCTTTTCGATGAGGTATCTAAGCCCCTCTGCGCCGTCGGAGGTTCTTAGGTTTTGATAGAAAAACCTCGCCGCGGCCTTATTTATCTCGGCCAGTCGGCGCTTTGCCTGCCCCGCGCGGTCGTCGTAGCCGTCTTCCGGCATGGTCAGCCCGGCGCGCTGCGCCAAAAACCTTACTGCCTCTATGTAGTCGAGGTTTTCTATCTTCATGACGAAGGTTATAACGTCGCCGCCGGCGCCGCAGCCGAAGCAATAAAAACTTCCGTTGTCGGTGTATACGGTGCATGAAGGGGTCTTTTCGGAGTGAAAGGGGCAAAGGCATTTTAAGTTGTGCCCCGCCCGCTTAAGGGTGACGTATTGCCCCATAACGTCTTCGATGCGGTTCGAGTCTTTTATTTGCTCTAAAAAAGAAGGAGGAAGCGGCATTTTATTCTCCTTTACGATTAAAGCTCCCAGCCCTTGGGAACGAAGATATCCAAAAACAGATTTGTGCAGTAGCCGTCGGTCATTCCGGCGATATAGTCGCAGACCGCCGAGTCGGCGTCGAACTTATCGGCAAGCCTTAAATACTCCTCGGGCAGCTTCTCGGGGCGCTCGGTGAAGTATATATAAAGCTTTTCTATCATCAGCTTGGCCTTTGATTCTTCGGATTTGCAGACCGGGTTGCGATAGACGTTTTCAAACATAAAGGCCGAGAGCTCGTTTTTCGCCCTTTCAACCTCCGGCGAATAGCAAAGCCTTTCCGGCCCGCTCTCTATGACCGATTTTACGAGGGTCGTTATCCTTTGAGATTTGCTCTTTCCCAAAACGTCGGTCGCGGACTTGGGGAGGTCTTCTCTTAAAATGACGTTGGCGCGAATGGCGTCTTCGATGTCGTGGTTTATATAGGCGATAACGTCGGCCAGTCTGACGACGTATCCCTCTTTGGTGTCGGCTATTTGGTCGGTGTGTTTTAAAATGCCGTCTCTGACTTCGGCGGTGAGATTAAGCCCCCTGCCGCCCTTTTCTATGTAGTCGACTACTCTAAGGCTCTGCTCGTAGTGCTTAAAGCCCTTCGGCGAAAGCTCGTTTAAAATCGCCTCTCCGGCGTGTCCGAAAGGGGTGTGACCCAAATCGTGCCCCAAAGCGATAGCCTCGGTAAGGTCTTCGTTAAGGCGCATCGCGCGTGAGATAGTCCGCGCTATCTGGCTGACTTCAAGGGTGTGGGTAAGGCGGGTGCGGTAGTGGTCCCCGGCGGGGTCCAAAAAGACCTGCGTCTTGCGCTTAAGCCTTGAAAACGCGTTGCAGTGGATGATCCTGTCCCTGTCCCGCTGAAAATCGGTTCTAAGGTCGCATTTTTCTTGGTCTTTAAGGCGGCCCTTGGTGTTTACGCTCAAAAAAGCGTAGGGCGACAAAACGCTTTTTTCGAGCTGTTCGGTATATTCTCTCGGCGTAAGATCTTTCATTCGCCCCGCACCCCGCTTTTTCAAAGTCGTTTAAAAACGTATTCATGGATTTATACCCTAAAAATAAAAAATCTCCTCTAAAAATTTTAGAAAAGAGAAGATTTTCGTATGACTGCACAAAAATTTGCCTAAAAACTATGCAGAATAACGAGGCTAAGAGAAGTCGGCGAAAAATATTTCGGAGCGCTCGATTTTCGCCCCGCCGTTTGAAAGCTCGGTCAGCTCGCTTATGAATTTATCGCAGAGCTCGGCCCGGCAGAGAAGCCTAAGGTCGATTTTATCCGAAAACTCGCGGGAGGAGGTTTTTATTTCATACTCGGGCAGAAGCCGCAAAATACGCTCGTAAAGCGAATAGTCGGCCGAAACGGAAATCTCTCTCGCCTCGCTCATAAGCTTGATCTCCGCCGCGGAGACGGCCTTTGCCGCCGCAGAGGAATAGGCCCTTGTAAGCCCGCCCTTGCCCAAAAGTATCCCGCCGAAGTAGCGGGTGACGACTATGCAGACGTCGGTCAGGCCGGTTTTTTGGATAACGTCCAAAATCGGGGGGCCGGCAGTCCCCTGCGGTTCGCCGTCGTCAGAATATCTCGTCTCGAATCCGGCGCGAAGGGTATAGGCGTAGCAATTGTGCCTTGCCCGGCGGTTTTCGGCCTTGACCGAATCTATAAACGCCGCGGCCTCTTCCGACGATAAAGCCGGGGCGATTTTGGCGATAAATTCGCTTTTTTCTATCGTAACGCTGCCCTCGGCCGCGCCGCGAACGGTTTTATATTCCGTTTTCGCCGCCCCCTTTTTGTGAAAAAATTAAAACAGACAAAAAAGGGAGCCGGAAGCCCCCTTTTTCTGAATCATTTCTTGTCGTTGTTGATTCCGTAGCGCTTGTTGAAGCGATCTACGCGCCCGCCGGTATCGACGAGCTTTTGCTTGCCGGTGAAGAACGGGTGGCACTTAGAGCAGATTTCAACCTTGATATCCTTTTTGGTCGAGCGGGTCTTGATGACGTTGCCGCAGGCGCAGGTTATCGTGGTTTCTTCGTACTTGGGGTGGATTCCCTCTTTTGCCATAGTCAAAACTCCTTTCCGAATCGGATTTTATTACCAATAGCAGCCCATCATTCCGATTCAGACAGTAGTGCTATGTGGATTCATAATACGGCCGCATAACGAGCCGAAAGGTATTATAACACACTATTTTTAAAATTGCAAGCCCTTTTTAAGAATATTTCGGGGTTATTCAAAAGAAAGCTGCATTTCGCTAAGCTTAACGCCTTGCATATTGCTCCGCTCGACGGCCGTCAGCAAAAGATAGCAGGCCTTAGGCTCTTCGCCCTCGGCCGGGCGGTCGGCGTCTATGGTCATATAGATTTCGAGGTTATTTACGAACAGGTCGGCGGTCTTCGGCTCGGTCTCTTCGGCGCAGGGAATTATAGTCGCCAAAATTATATATCTCTCGAAGACCTCTAAGTTATAGAGCGTTCCGACGTATTCTCTGAACTCGGCGTCAAGGTCGAAGGTCTTGCGGTATTCCTCGAAGAAATAGACGAGCTGGGAATAGCCGTCGATGATGTCTATAACCATTTCGGGCGAATCGGAGAGCGCGTCGGCCCGATAGCAGAAGTTCCAATATTCGGGGTAGTACATTCTGTAGCTTTCGGCGTCGAAGGCGGAGTTGTTTTCTTGGTCGATGACTTCGGTTATGTCCACCTTAAGCTGCTTGTCCATCGCTCCGTCAAAACTCCCCTTCGGGGCGACGAAGATGAGGTGATACTGGGTCGGGCTTACCGGCGCGTCCTCTGGGATATGGCGGGTTATAGAGATCCGAACCTCACTGTCGGTGATCTCGATAGGGTCGGCGGTGTGGTTGGCGTATGAGCTCGGCTCGGTTATCATAAGGATCATGACGTCGTGGTCTTCAAAAAATTCGTCGCGGAAGGAATCCATCGTAAGGGTGAATCTTACGCCGTAGAGGTAGTCGCTTTGGGTCGAGCCGTAGTAGGCCGAGACATCGTCGTATGAATGAAAGACGCGGATATACTGTTTTGGGCGGACGTCTTCGGGGACGAAGCCGCGGTACATAGTCAGATAGCTGCCGCCGGAATATAGCTCGCCGACTTTTATCGGTTCGCCCTCGGGCACCGGGGCGGACGGTTCGGGGTCGGAAGAGGACGGCGAAGCCGGCAAAGAAGAAAAGCCGCCGAGGTCTTCGCTCGAGATCGGCTCGGGCTTTATTCTGTTTCCGCAGCCGCAGAGCGACATTAAAACCGCCGCCGCGACGGCAGCGCAGAGAAATCTATAAAGCGCGGACTTCATCCCTTCGCCCCCTTTCGGAATATTATTTGCGAATACTCGCGGGATATGTCAATGAAGCGAAATTTGGGGTTTATTACAGAAAAGCCGAGGAGAAAAAGGCGATTAAAATAAAAAAATAATCGCATAGCGATTATTATAGCATGTTTTTCGGGGATTTGCAAGACCGGCGGAGGGGGATTGTTTTGAAGGGGGAGGGAGGGGATGAGAGCGGCCGTCCGCTTGTTTAAAGGTATTCGCTGCGCTCATATTATTTGAACACCATCAAGAGCCGCCAATTGTTGATATAATTTTACCCGCCCTCGGCCGCCCTAATTAAAATGTACTCGGCTTCGCCGAGTGCTATTTAAAACGCCCACCCCCTTCCCCCTCCCGCAGGGAGGGGGACAGCACGCTTACGACCGTCAACCATAAAAATGGATTCGCTGAGCGAATGGCGTTTTAAGCGGCCGACAGAGTTAAATCCAGAAAGCTCCCGCCCGCCGACCCATAGCTTAAAGGTATACCCGCGAACTCGCTAACCGCTCGTTCGGGGGTATGCTATTTTTAGTCACCCCACTCCCGCGAAGCTTCGAGCGAAAGTATAAAAAATCGCAGCCCCCGCCCCTCAAGGGGCGGGGGCACGAGCAAAGCGAGAGGGGTGGGGTGGCTTTAAATAGTATGAGCGAAGCGAATACCTTTTTACAGGGGGCAGTGGCTTTTTGGGCGGGAAGCTACCCTTGACTTCTATCCAAAACATAGCGTGTGCGCACAAAATAGCACTCGCGTAGCCGAGTTCCTTTTAATCGGGGCAGCGGCGGGCGGGGAAGCAAATCTCACTCTAAACACAGCAAAGTGGTTGGCCGCAAAAATCATCGCGCCCCGCGCGATTCCTTTTAGCAACAGGTCGGCGGGCTGGAACGCACTTTGGTTCTAATTTACGCCATGTTTGATAGAAAGCCCCCTCCCCTCGGGAGGGGGACAGGGGGTGGGCGTTTTAAATAGCACGAGGCGAAGCCGAGTTCCTTTAAACGAGGGAGCGGCGGGCGGGCATAATTTTATCAAAAATTGGTGCTTTTGATTGCGCTTTAATTATATGAGCGAAGCGAATACCTTTTAGTAAGGGGACGGCGGGTGGGAAAATATCTCCTTTTTATTTGTGTCGATAGGAAAATCAGCGACAAAAATATCATTCGCGCAGCGAACACCTTTTAGCAGCGGGCCGGCGAGCGAGCCAAAATTTCCTCCAATTGAAATTCCCCCTCTTTCGAGGGGGAATCGTTTATTCGTTCGGGCTTCAGAAGCCGAGCTTCGACTTGAAGTCGGCGGCGATTTTGTCGCTAAGCGCCTTGGCCTCTTCGTGGGTCGGGGCGATGGTGGTGTAGTATGCCTTTATCTTCGGCTCGGTGCCGGAGGGGCGAATTATCACCGAGGCGCCGTTTTCAAGCCTGAACTGAATGACGTCGGACTTCGGGAGGTCTATCGGCGTCTCCTTGCCGGTGATGAGGTCTTTATCCACCTTCTTCTGATAATCGGCGAGGCCGACGACCTTATAGCCCGCGATCTCTTTATACGGGTCGGCGTGAAGGCTTTGCATAAGGTTCGCCATCTCGGCCATTCCGGCGGCGCCCTCGCAGACGAAGTTGCCTATGCCGTGGCAGTAGTTGCCGTATTTTTTATACATCGCCTCTCTCGCTTCGAGGAGGGAGACCCCCTTCGAGCGGTAGAACGCGGCCATTTCGCAGATCATCATCGAGCCGACGACGGCGTCTTTGTCGCGGACGTATGAGCCGGCAAGATAGCCGTAGCTCTCTTCAAAGCCGAATATGTAGCGATCCGCCTCGCCCGCGGCCTCGAGATAGCCTATCTGCTCGCCGATGAATTTAAAGCCGGTCAAGACGTTTCTAAGCTCGACGCCGTATTCTTTGGCGATGGCCGAGGCGATGTCGGTCGAGACTATCGACTTTACGGCGACGGGGTTTTTAGGCATTGTGCCGAGGGCGATGCGCTCTTTGCAGATGTATTCGAGTAGCAGCGCGCCGACTTCGTTTCCGCTGAAGAGGACGAAATCGCCCTTGCCGTCCGGCACCGCGATACCTACGCGGTCGCAGTCCGGGTCGGTGGCCAAAAGAAGGTCGGGCTGAACGGTCTTGCAGAGCTCGAGGCCCTTCTGGAGCGCTTCTTTAATCTCGGGGTTCGGGAAGGGGCAGGTCGGGAAGTTGCCGTCGGGCAGCTCCTGCTCGGGGACGACGGTGACGTCGGTTATCCCGATTTTTTTGAGGATTGCGCGGACGGGCTTGTTGCCGGTTCCGTTGAGGGGGGTGTATACGACTTTAAGGCCGCTCTTCGGGGTGAGCTCGGGGTGGACCTGCTGCTTTTTGACCTCGTCGAGATAGCTGTCTATAACCTCTTGGCCGATAAATTCGATCATGCCGCTCTTAAGGCCGTCTTCAAAGCCGACAAGCTTTGCGCCGCCGAACATCGGGACCTTTTCTATCGCCGCAAGGACTATATCCGCGGCCTCGATGGTCATCTGGCAGCCGTCGGCGCCGTATGCCTTATAACCGTTGTATTTAGAGGGATTGTGCGAAGCGGTGCAGACGATGCCCGCCTTGCATTTTAAGGTTCTTACCGCCCAAGAGAGCATCGGGGTGGGCATAAGCTCGGGATAGATGTACGCCTTTATTCCGTTGCCGGCAAGAACCCGCGCGGCCTCTTTCGCGAAGACGTCGGATTTAATCCTCGAGTCGTAGGCGATTGCGACGGCCTTGTCTTCGCACTTAAATGCGCCGTTGACGTAGTCGGCAAGCCCTTGGGTCGCCCTGCGAATGGTATAGATATTCAAGCGGTAGGACCCCGCGCCGATCACCCCGCGAAGGCCCCCCGTTCCGAATTCGAGGTCGCGATAGAAGCGGTCTTTGATGGCTTCTTCGTCTCCCTCGATAGATTTAAGCTCGGTCTGAAGGTCCGGGTCCTCGGTCGCATTTTCAAGCCAGAGCTTATAAAGTTCAAGTTCTCTCATATTTTTTGCTCCTTTCGGTAAATTTAAATAAAGACTGAATAAATTATACAACATTTTTTTGAGAATTTCAATAGGCGGCGAAGTTTTTTTCGGCTTTGCGGCGCAAAGTTTTGAAATTTAATTTTATATGACAATAAATCAATCATTTTCCCCGCGAAGGTCATTGATATGGGCAAAAATAGGGAGTATTCTTATAATTGTGAGAAAAATATTTATGTTTTGTACAAACAGGAAGCGAGGAAGACTATGAAAAAGCAGGCTTTTAACCCCTATCTCCCCTCTTGGGAATATATTCCGGACGGCGAGCCACACGTCTATGACGGGCGGGTTTATGTTTACGGCTCGCACGATTTTTACAACGGCTGCGTGTTCTGCCTCGGGGACTATGTTTGCTGGTCCGCGCCGGTGGGCGACCTTTCGGACTGGCGGTATGAGGGGGTTATCTATCCCAAGACCGCCGACCCGTTTAACCCGGACGGAAGAATGTGCCTTTATGCGCCGGACGTTACGAAAGGCCCGGACGGAAGGTATTATCTTTATTATGTTTTAGACAAGGTTTCGATCGTTTCGGTCGCGGTATGCGACTCTCCGGCCGGAAAATACGAGTTTTACGGATATGTTCGCTACCCCGACGGAACCTTCCTCGGCGAAAAGCCGGGCGACGAGCCGCAGTTCGACCCGGCGGTTATCACCGAGGGCGAGGTTACATATATGTATACCGGCTTTTGCGGCAGGGGGGATAAGTCGAGAACGGGCGCGCAGGCGACTGTCCTTGGGCCGGATATGCTGACTGTCGTCAAACCGCCGGTCATAGTCGCGCCCGGGTGTATGTATTCTAAAGGGACGGAATTTGAAAATCACGCCTTTTTCGAGGCGTCGTCGATAAGAAAATTCGGGGACTTATACTACTTCGTCTACTCATCGGAGGTTATGCACGAGCTTTGCTACGCGGTCTCGGATAAGCCGACCGAGGGATTCAGATACGGCGGGGTTATAGTCTCGAACTGCGACATAGGGGTCGGCGGATATAAAAAGAGCGAAAAACCGGCGGCCTACGGTGCGAACAACCACGGCGGCATCGCGGAAATTGACGGAGAGAAATATATCTTCTATCACCGCCACACCAACGGAACATGGTACAGCAGACAGGGCTGCGCGGAAAGGATCGAAATTCTGCCGGGCGGGAAGATCCCGCAGGTAGAGATAACCTCTTGCGGGCTTAACGGCGGGCCGCTTAAAGGGAAAGGAGAATATCCGGCCTACATCGCCTGCAACCTTATCGGCGGGATAGAAAGCCCCTACGTCGGCGACCCGAGGATACCGAAAATCGTTCAGGACGGCCGGGACGGCGACGAATGTGAGAGCTATCTTACCAACATCTGCGACGGAGTTATCGCGGGGTTCAAGTATTTCGACTGCAAGGGCGTATCGAAGGTATCGGTGACGGTCCGCGGATATATGCACGGAGAGTTCGAGGTCAAAACCGAATTGGAGGGCGAACCCCTCGGGAAAATAGCGGTAGAGAATGCGAACATCTGGCAGGAATTTTGCGGGGATATCCCCCTTCCGGACGGAACAAACGCGATATATCTTTGCTATCGCGGGGGCGGAAACCCGCAGTTAAAATCGTTTAAGCTTATTTAATATATATCAAAGGAGGAAGATTATGTTAAGAATCGCAAAAACCGAAAACGGAGCGGTCAGAGGGATCGAGGCCGCCGACCCGAGAATCACGGCTTTTAAGGGGATACCCTTTGCGGCGCCGCCTGTCGGCGAAAACAGATGGCGCGCACCGCAGCCCGCGAAGAACTGGGAGGGAACGAGAGACTGCTTTAGGTTTGCGCCCATCTCGGTTCAGGACACCCCCGGCCTTGGGACGGACATTTACTGTCGCGAGTGGCACGTCGACCCGGAGATAGCTATGGGCGAGGACTGCCTTTATCTTAACGTCTGGACGCCGGCGAAGAGCGCCGACGAAAAGCTGCCGGTATACGTTTGGTTCTTCGGCGGCGGGCTTCAGTGGGGCTACCCCGCCGAGATGGAGTTTGACGGCGAGAGGATCGCCCGGCGCGGGATAGTCGTGGTTTCGGTGAACTATCGGCTGAACGTCTTCGGGTTTATGGCGCACCCCGAGCTTACCAAAGCGCAGCCCGACTCGCCCGCAAACTTCGGAAGCCTCGATCAGCAGGCGGGGCTTAGGTGGGTCAAGAGGAATATCGCGAACTTCGGCGGCGACCCGGATAAGGTCACGATCTCGGGGCAGTCGGCGGGGGGCGGAAGCGTTTTGAGCCAGATCGTCTGCCCCGCGAACAGAGGGCTTTTTGGGCGCGCGATAGTTATGTCCGGAATGATAAAAAGCCCCTACACGCCCGGGGGGATCGGCACGCCGAACACCCTTGAAAGGGCGGAAAAGCAGGGCGAAGCTTTCCTCGAAGTTTTGGGCGCGAAGAATATCGACGAGGCCCGAAAGATCGACGCGAAGACGGTTCTTCAAAAATACAACGAATTTGTGCAGACTCACCCGAGGTTCTTCACCGTACAGGACGGAATCTTCTGCGTTGGCGAGCCTTATAAGATGATTCTTGAGGGCGACTGCGCCGACGTTCAAATCATGGCCGGCAACACCGCCGACGAATTCCCGAACTTCATCTTCGCCGACTCGGAGGAGGAGTATAAGTCGAAGGTTAGAGAAATCTTCGGCGAGCGTGCGGAGAAGTTCTTGAGCCTGCCCGAGGGCGAATACAAAGGGCACGCCTCGGCCAAAACGGCGGGAATCGAGCAGACGATAAAGGCGCTCTTCGCCGAGAAAAAGCGCCGCGGCTGCCCGAACAAAAACTACTACTACCGCTTCGAGCCGGACATTCCCGGGTGGGACAACCCCGGGACCTTCCACTCGGTCGACCTGTGGTTCTTCTTCGAGACCCTTGCGAAATGTTGGCGGCCGTTCGTCGGAAGGCACTATGACCTTGCGAGGCAGATGACCGACTATCTTTGCAACTTCGTCAAGACCGGCGACCCGAACGGGTTCGACCTTTGCGGATACAGGCTTCCGCAGTGGGAGGCTTTCTGCGACGAAACGCCGGTAGAGATGAGATTTACCGCCGACGGAGCGAAGCCGGAGGCCGAGCAAAAATCCGAATTTGCGGAGATATTAAGGGAAAAGATTTTGAAATAACGCAAGCCGAAGCGCCCGAGGAAACCCCCGGGCGCTTTTTTATATCATTTAGGCAAAAGAGAACCCGCGCTAAGGCGGGTCCTCTTTTTGAAGAGAGTATTGGTATGTAACTTGTGTCAATCAATTATTTCTTCTTCTTGCCGAGGAGCACAGCGGCGACTACGGCGATGATGATAACGACGACTACTACGATACCTACGATAAGACCGGTGTTAGAGCCGCCCTCTTCGGTGGTGGTGGAGGAGGAAGGAGCATTGTCTTCGGCCGGAGCGGCGTCGTCGTTAGGAGTCTCAGCGGGAGTCTCGGGCTCTGCCGGAGCGGCAGCGTCTACAAGTCCCTGGATCTCGGCGATAATGCCGTCGAAGGTAGTCTGAATGTAGGTGTCGGCAATTCCGCCTTCGGACCAGCCGGCGTTCTCGCGGGTCTTGTTAGCTCTGTTCTTGGCGCTGTTGGCGTCTTTAAGAGCGTCTTCAAGAACCTTGGCGTCACCGTTGGCGCCCTGTGCGGCGGCGAGAGCGTCGTTAGCCTTCTGGAGCTGCTCGACGATGGTCTCGTCGGTGTCGACGAATTCCTGCTCGAGGGTTGCAAGGTTATCTACGAAAGCCTGGACGGTCGCGAGATCGTTGAGGTTATAGGTGTCGTAGGTAAGGGTGGTCGAAACAGAGGTAAGAGCGGGGAGATAAGCGGTGGCAAAGGTCTGTACATCGAGACCGAGCTGCTCTCTTACGGGAGTGCCGAGGTCGATTTCCCAGCTGTTGCCGCTCATGCCCCAATCGGCGGCGGAAGCGATGAGCTTCATCTCTACGGAAGCGCCGGGGATAACTACGTCGGCGTAGCCGGTGGCCTTGACGGTGATGTCGGTGTAGGTGGCGGTGAACTTCTCGGTGTCGCCGTCGGCCATAGCGTTGTCGCTGAGCTGAATGGCGAACTTAGGAGCTGCAGACCATTCCTTGGTATTCTCGGCGGTGAAGGCGTCGGCCGCAGGGGCGGCGATAGCTTCCCAAACGAGGTCGGTGGTGGTTCCCAAAGCGGCGGAAGCGCCGGTTCCGAGACCTACCCAACCCCAAGCGACCTGATCCTGAGCGAAGAGTTGAGTATCGAACTTGCGGGAGAGGATATCCTGGTAGTTCTTAACGGTGATTTCCTGCGCTACGGGGACGGGATCCTTGCGGGTGTCGGCGTGATCGCCGGCGAGAGCGAGGGTCATCCAGCAGTCATAGGTGCTGTCGCGGTCGCTTCTCTGGTAACCGTTGTCGCCCTCCGGGTGCCCGGAAGCGTAAACGGTGGCGGTTCTGGCGCCGCCGGTGGCGGAGTTGATCTGGAGGAGAATTTCGATCTGGTTATTCAAAACTTCGGTGATCGGAAGCTTGGCCTCTACGACGTAGCCGGAGCCGTCGTCGTTGACCTTAACTACGCAGTTGTCAGCTCCGGGCTTGTTGCTGCCGGAGTCGCAGTCCATAACGCCGTCGAAGTGGATTCTCCACTGTACCTTGGCGCCGGCGGCAACGGGGTTGCCGGTGTCGTCGACAGCGGCGGGCTCCATGAAGAAGATCTCAACGGAGTCTTGCTCGTAGTTGTTGGCAGAGCCGTTGTCCATGTCGGGATCGTGAACGTCCATGAAGACGTAGACGTTCTCGGCGTCGTTCATGATGTAGCCGTGGCCGAGGGGGGCGTCAAGGGTGGCTCCTCCGCCGTTGCCCGAGCCTTCGCCGCAGGTTTCGAATACGAGGGGAGTAAAGGCGTCGTAGCCTTCGTCCTTAACGCCGTCGAGGACGGCGGTACCTTCGACCGAATTGACTACCCAGTCGGCGGTCGCGGCACTCATAGTCATAGGCATCAAGGAAATAACCATGACGGCTACGACTAAAATCGCAAATAACTTTTTCATAAGGTTTTTACCTCCAATAAAATTTGGTATACTCATTATAACATCTTCAAAATTCACTTTCAATAAGCACAATTAACAAAAGTTAGACTGTATTTTGCACAAATTGATGAATCTTAAAGTCTCGAAAAAAATAAAATAGGTGAAAATGAACAGAATTTAATGCGAAAACACTAAAAACGGCCGCCGCCCGAAAATTCGGGGGCGGCTTCGGTTTTTATGCGGTTTGATTTATCAGTACATTCCGCCCATTCCGGCGGCCCCGCCCGCGGGCGCGGGGGGATTGTCTTCCTTCTTGTTGCCGACGAGGCTTTCGGTGGTCAAAACCATCGCGGCGGCGGAGGCGGCGTTTTGGAGCGCCGACCTTGTTACCTTGGTCGGGTCGACGATGCCGGAGGGGATCATATCGACGTATTCTTCTTTATAGGCGTCGAATCCGTAGCCTACCTTGCGGCTTCTTCTGATCTTGTCGATGATGACCGAACCGTCGAGGCCGGCGTTCGCGGCGATCTGGCGCATAGGCTCTTCGAGAGCTCTAAGGACTATTCTTGCGCCGGTCTTTTCGTCGCCCTCAAGGGTGGGCACAAGCTTTTCGACAGCGGGGATAGCGTTTATAAGCGCGGTTCCGCCGCCGGCGACTATGCCCTCTTCGACTGCGGCCTTGGTCGCGGCAAGGGCGTCTTCCACTCTAAGCTTCTTTTCCTTCATCTCGGCCTCGGTCGCTGCGCCGACGCGAAGGACGGCTACTCCGCCCGCAAGCTTTGCAAGCCTTTCCTGAAGCTTCTCGCGGTCGTAATCCGAGGTGGTGTTTTCGATCTCGGAGCGGATCTGGGCGACTCTGGCCTTGATCTCTTCGGGGTCGCCGGCGCCGTCGACGATGATGGTATTCTCTTTCGATACGACGACTTGGCGGGCGCGGCCGAGGTCGTTGACGGTGGTGTCTTTAAGCTCGTAGCCGAGCTCTTCCGAGATGACGTCGGTGCCGGTGAGGGTGGCAATATCGCGGAGCATTTCTTTTCTTCTGTCGCCGAATCCCGGGGCCTTGACCGCGACGCAGGTGAAGGTTCCCCTAAGCTTGTTTATGAGAATTGTCGAGAGAGCCTCGCCCTCTAAGTCTTCGGCGATTATAAGAAGCTTCTTGCCGCTTTTTACGATGTCTTCGAGCAGCGGAAGAATGTCTTGAATCGAGCTGATCTTCTTGTCGGTGACAAGGATATAGGCGTCGTCCAGAACGGCCTCCATCTTGTCGGTGTCGGTGACCATATAGGGGGTGATGTAGCCGCGATCGAACTGCATGCCCTCGACTACCTCGCTGTAAGTCTCGGCGGTCTTGGATTCTTCGATGGTGATAACGCCGTCGGAAGTCACCTTTGCCATAGCCTCGGCGATAAGCTTTCCGACGCTTTCGTCGCCCGAAGAAACGGTGGCGACTCTTTCGATATCAGAGCTTCCCGAAACGGCCTGCGAATGTTCCAAAACGGCGGCGACTGCGGCGTCTACTGCCTTTTGGATACCCTTTTTAAGGACCATCGGGTTTGCGCCCGCAGCGATGTTTTTCATTCCCTCGCGGACAAGGGCCTGCGCCAAAAGGGTCGCGGTGGTGGTTCCGTCGCCGGCGGCGTCGTTGGTTTTGGTGGCGACTTCGCGGATAAGCTGGGCGCCCATATTCTCGAACACGTCTTCGAGCTCGATCTCTTTCGCGATGGTAACGCCGTCGTTGGTTATAAGCGGGATACCGTAGGTGCGGTCAAGAACTACATTCCTGCCCTTGGGGCCGAGAGTTATCTTGACGGTGTTCGCAAGCTTGTCGATACCGGCCTGAAGCGCTTTTCTGGCTTCTTCGCCGTAAATGATCTCTTTTGCCATATAATTATCCTCCGTTTAAAAATCAATTCATTCCGCAACCGCGAGAATGTCGCCCATATTGACGATTATAAGCTCTTCGCCGTCGATCTTGACTTCGGTGCCCGAATACTTAGACATCAAAACCTTGTCGCCGACCTTGACCTTCATCGCAACCGGGTCTTTGCCGTCATGAGAGTTTCCGTCGCCCACCGCTATAACCTCGGCGAGCTGGGGCTTTTCTTTCGCAGAGCCGGTCAGGATTATCCCCGACTTTGTGGTTTCCTCTGCCTCGACCATCTTGACGATAACGCGGTCAAAAAGCGGTTTCAGTGTCATATTGAATTACCTCCTGTTATTTCTCGGCTTTCGCCATGATTAACTTGTGTTAGCAATCTCGCCCCGAGAGTGCTAAGTATTATTGTACCATCATTTTTTAAAAAATCAAGCGGTTACGGTCGGCGAATCGGGATTTTTATATTTTTTGTTAATTTTTTATATCGCGGGCTGCGTACAGTCGAAGATATTTGTTAAAATCAACCGAATTTATTAAAAAAAGATGAATTTGCGGGGATAGTTTAACACTTTATTAACTTTTTTGCAACAAAAATGATCAAAACCCCTTGCATTGAGGGCGGGTTTGACTTATAATATTTATAAAAGGTTGTAAATTTCGGCGAAAGGCGGGTGTTATTTTAAAATGCAGTCGGTAAAAGTTTTGGTTATAGACGCCGACTCCGGCTCGGCCGAGCTTATGAGGCTCTGCCTTGAAAAAGAGGGCTACGCAGTTATAACCTCATCTGACGGCGACGACGGGCTTTCGAGGTTTATGACGGTCAAGCCGGATATAGTTTTGCTCGACGCCGTTCTTCCGAAGATCGACGGCTGGCAGGTATGCCGAGAGATAAGAAAAAGCTCGTCGGTCCCGCTTATATTCGTAACCTCTAAGTCGGAGGTATTCGACAGGGTTTTGGGGCTTGAGCTTGGGGCGGACGACTATATCGTCAAGCCGTTCGACGGAAAAGAGGTTATCGCGAGGATAAAGGCGGTATGCCGAAGAATCGGGACGAAGAAGCAGGACGAGGAAGTAAAAGAAGTTCACTTCGACGGGCTTGACATCGACATGTCGAGGTATGAGCTTAGAGTCAAAGGCAAGGCGCTCGACACCCCGCCGAAGGAGCTTGAGCTTTTGTTCCACCTTGCGAGCCACCCGAACACCGTCTTCGACCGCAACCAGCTTCTTGACGCGGTTTGGGGATATGACTACTACGGCGGAACGCGAACGATAGACGTTCACATCAAGCGGCTTAGAGATAAGCTTGACGGCGTTTCGCGGCAGTGGTCGCTTGAAACGGTTTGGAGCAAAGGATATAAATTCGCGCTTTCGGACGAAGCTTTGCAGGAATCCCGAAGCGCGGCGGAATAAAGCCCGATGAAAGGACGGTATTTTAAAGATGTTTGATTTTTTTGACGAAGATTTTCCGCTGACCAGAAAGCAGGAGGAAGAATACAGAAAGCGGCTTGAAGAAGAAAAGGCCGCAAGCGAGGAAAAGCAAGAAGCCCCCGAAGCCGCGCAGACCGCAGAGATTGCGGAGAGCGCGGAACAGGCGGCCGAGCAGCCGGCGGAGGAGATCATTGAGCCGGAAAAGGCCGAAGAAGCGCCGGTTGAAGAGATTCTCGCGGAAGAAGCTGTCGCCGAAGAAGCGCCGGCAGAGCCCTCTGTGGCGGAGGGATACGCCGCCGAGATAGAGAGGATTATGAGCGAGGGCGAGCCGGAGGAAGCCTATGAGGAGAGCTTGGAAGAGCTCTCTGAAGCGGCGGTAGAAACGGTCGACGAAGCAGTCGAAGAAGCCGCAGAGCCCGTTTTAGAGACGGAAGAAGCCGTTGAAGAGGCCGTTGAAGAGGCGGCGGAGGATATCGAAGAAGAAAAAGCCGAAGAGGCAGCCGAAGCGGAAGCGCCGCAGGAGGAAAAAGTCGGCTTTGGCGGGTATCCGGCGTCTATCGACGAGATGGACTCGAAGCTTCATGAAGAGCTTAAGAGCCTCGGCGAAAAGCTTGACAATATGGAAAGAGTTGTCGACGGAATGGAGGACGGCGAGATCTCGGAGGGGTTCGACTATGAATACGACGAGAGATTCTTCGCAGAAGAGGAGACGCCGGCGTACCTTCACCCAGAGCTTTATGAAAAGCGGCAGGACGAGGCCGACGACGAGGCGAGCGAAAACCGCGCAGCGAATATCGAGATGAGCTCTTGGAAAGAGGACAAAAAGAAGGAGCTTAAAAAGCTTATGCTCCCGCAGGTTACGAAAAAGGGCAACGCCGTCACAGTGAACATCGGCGCGGGGACAGTCGCGGCGGCGGCTGCGGCAATCGCGCTTATAGCCGTCTTGGGCCGCGGGAAAAAGAAAAAGAAGTAGCCTTTGATTTTTGAAAGGGGTTTATACGAAATGGAAGAAGAGATTCGCGGGGGCGGCGAAGTATTCGATTACGTCGCCGCTGCGGAAAGCGCGCCGGAAGAATACGGCGGCGCCGGGGCGATAGACGAGATCAAGGCCCTTGCGGCGGAGGAGGCCGAACGGCTTAATTACCTTCCGAGGCCGCCGAAAAAGCTTAAAAAGAAGAAGGATCACTTATTTATTAAGGTCTTTCTGTTCCTGCTCGTTGTTTTTATCGCGGCGTTCGCGATTACAGCGAGGGCGGTTTTCGGCAAGGGCTGGATAAAGCGGGTTTTTAAAGCGGAGGAGCCCGGAACGAGCTTTACCCTGCCGATAGTTTCGCTTCCGAAGCTTGAAGAAAAGTTCTATCAAGAGGACGGAAGATACACAGTCGAAGGGGTTTTCGAGGCTGTTTCGCCCTCGATAGTCACCATTGAGGCGTACGACGACTCGGCTTTTGCGGCATACGGCCAGGGCAGCGGAATCATTATGTCGGCGGACGGATATATTCTCACAAACGCCCACGTCATCGCGGACGCGACCCTTGCGATTAAAGTCAGGCTTAAAGGCGGAGAAGAATACAGCGCGACGGTCATCGGCAGCGACGTTAAAAGCGACATCGCGGTCATAAAGATCCCGGCGAAAGACCTTCCGGCCGCCCAATTCGGCGACTCTGACGCGCTCGTTCACGGCGAACAGGTGGTCGCGATAGGCTCGCCGGCGGGGCTTGAGGGGAGCATTACCACCGGGATAGTCTCGGGTCTCGACAGAATGATAAGGGTTGAGTCTACGAATATAAGCATGTCATGCGTACAGATCGACGCGGCGATAAACCCGGGGAACTCGGGCGGGGCGCTTTTGAATATGTGGGGTCAGGTCATAGGGATAACCTCATCAAAGCTCGACGCGCTGGAATACGACAACATCGGGTTTGCGATAGAGATGTCGGCCGCGAAGCCGATCATCGAGCAGCTTATGGAGAACGGAAAGGTTGTCGGTCGGCCGAGGATAGGGATTTCGTTCTATGAGGTTTCGGACGCGCAGGCGGAGGTTTACGGAACGCCGGCGGGGCTTGAAATCGCGGAGATATCTTCGGACTGCGACATTTACAACACCGAGCTCGACATCGGGGACTATATCACCGAGATGAACGGTATCGCGGTGCGATCTTCTAACGACGTTTACGCGATCATTCTTGAAATGTCGCCGGGCGACGAGGTTACGGCCAAGGTGGTAAGGGTTCTTCCGCCGAAGGCGACCGACGAGCCGGGGGTTCTTAGAACCGAGGAGTTCGAGATAAGATTTAAGCTTATGGAGGACGAGGGCGACTTTATCGAAGAAGCGGAAGAATAGCGCGATTTTTTGAAAAATTCGATCTTTTTTCGCCGGCCGGCAGAAACGGTCGGCGATTTTTTGCGCAAAAATCTGCACAAACTTCGCCGCATAAAATTATCGCTTTATACAAAATCTCTCCGCCGCTATTGACTCTTACCCGAGGGAAGAATGTATCCTTTTTTCGAGGAGGAGATAATATGAAGCGGATTTTAAAGGTTGCGGCGATAGCGGCGGCGGTCAAGATGAGGCTTGAAGAATGATGAAAAAGGCTGCGACTGTTGTTTTCGCGCTGTTTTGGGCGGCGATGATATTTTTTACGGCGTTCGGCGATCGGCTTTACTATGCTTTTAAGCCGAGGGTCGAAGTCGGCGAGGTCATAAATTTTGACGGCGGGGCGTATCTTCCGAAAAGCGCGGTTTTTGAAGAATCGGACGGCGATTATCATACCCTTTCCTGCGTTACCTTTTCGGTCGGGCAGATTGTTTTCGCGCTGTATAGGCTTGAAAGCCGCCTCGGCGACTATACCTAAGGAGTGAAAATATGAAAAAAGCGAGGATTTTTGCGCTTTCGGCGCTTTGCGTTCTGTTTGTTTTCCCGGTCTTTGCGACTGCTTTGAAATCTCTTTCATACGGCGGCGCGGCGCCCACCCTTGCGGCCTATCGGGAACTTTTCACGACGGATCACACCTATCTAAAATACTTCTGGAACTCGGTCTTATACGCCTCGGTCTCGACTTTTTTGAGCGTGGCGATATCTCTGCCGCTCGGGTTTTTGTTCGCGAAGGTAAAATTCAAGGGCCGCGAGGCGCTGCTTTTCGTCTTCATCGCGGTGATGATGCTCCCCTTTCAGGCGACCCTTTTGCCGAACTATATTCAGCTTAAGAGCTTTAACCTTTTGAACACCCGGCTCGCGCTGATCCTTCCGGCGGTATTTTCGCCCTTCGCGGTGTTTTTCTTAAGGCAGAGCATAAAAAATATCCCGAACGAGGTTATAGACTATGCCCTGCTCGAGACTTCTTCGGCGATAAAACTTTTCAAATACGCGGTTATCCCGCAGATCAAGCCGGCGATCTGTTCGCTCGCGATTTTAATTTTTTGCGAAAGCTGGAACATTTTGGAGCAGGCGCTTATCTTTTTGCCGGAAAATAAAGATATCTACCCGCTCTCGGCGGTTTTGGAAAGCCTTCCCGAAGACGTTAAATACGCCGGCGGAACGGTTTATATGCTGCCGATAATAATGCTGTTTCTGATATTCGGCGACGAGCTTCAAAGCTCGATGAAAAATTATAAGATATAAAGAAAAAGCCCCCGCTTAAGCGAGGGCTTTGGTTGTTTTGCTCAGACCAATTCGATGATGGCCATTTCGGCGGCGTCGCCGCGCCTCGGGCCGATCTTTACGATTTTGGTGTAGCCGCCGTTTCTGTCGGCATACTTGGGAGCGATCTCGTCGCAAAGCTTCTTCGCGACGGTTTCTTTTGTTACATAGGCAAAAATCTGACGTTTAGAGTGCAGGTCGCCCGCTTTGGCAAGAGTTACCATCTTGTCCGCCATGGCGGAAACCTCTTTCGCTCTTGTAACGGTGGTCTCTATCTTGCCGTTTTCAAACAGGAAGGTTACCATTGCGCGGAGCATAGCCCTTCTCTGGTCGGTAGTCCTGCCCAATTTTCTTGTTCCCGGCATAATATTCAACTCCTTCTGTGGGTTTAGAAGCAGGAGGACGGAAAGGAAGGAAGATTTTGTCCGATCCTCCGGTCTGTAATTTTTTGCGGCTGGTTGCGCCGTCAGTCTTCGGACGAGCTCATTTCGTAGCCAAGGGATTTAAGCTTTTCCTTGACTTCGTCGAACGATTTCTTTCCGAGATTTCTGACCTTCATCATTTCCTCTTCGGACTTTTCGATCAAGTCGTTGACGGTATTGATTCCCGCTCTCTTAAGGCAGTTGAAGGATCTTACCGAAAGGTCAAGTTCTTCAATGGTCATCTCAAGCACTTTTTCTTTCGACTTATTGTCTTTCTCGGCCAAAATCTTGTCTACTCCGGTGTCTTCCGAGAGATTTACGAACAAGTTAAGATGCTCATTGAGGAGTTTGGCTGCCATCGAGACGGCTTCCTTTGCGGAGATGACTCCGTCGGTCCACACCTCGAGAGTAAGCTTGTCAAAGTCGGTGATCTGGCCTACGCGGGTGTTCTCTACGGTATAATTTACTTTGAGAACAGGGGTATAAATACTGTCCACGGCGATGACGCCGATAGGTGCGTTCGGCATAAGGGACTTGTTCTTTTCGGCGGAAACATATCCGCGTCCCCTGTCCAAAACGATTTCCATATAAAGCTTTGCATCGGCGTCAAGCGTTGCGATATGCATATTCGGGACTAAAATCTCGACCTCGGAATCGGTCTTGATGTCGCCCGCGGTAACCTCGCACTCGCCCTCCGCCTCGATGTATACCGTCTTGGGGCCGTCGCAGAAAAGCTTTGCGGTCAGGCCCTTAAGGTTAAGGACAATCTCGCTGACGTCCTCTTTAACCCCGGGGACGGTTGATAATTCGTGGTGTACGCCGTCTATCTTGATGGATGTGACCGCTACACCGGGGAGAGATGAAAGCAATACGCGTCTAAGACTGTTGCCGATAGTCGTGCCGTATCCGCGCTCGAGCGGCTCGAGAACAAACTTGCCGTATGTTCCGTTTGTTTTAAGCTCGACTATTTCTATATCCGGCTTTTCGATTTTTTCAAGCATTTGCAAGCCTCCATTTCTTTTGTGGCGACCTTGGTTTTCAATATATGATACAACAAAGCGGCTGTCTTATTATATCGAAAACCGGCGCCCTCCCGTTTTTTCTTCCGGGCTCGGGAGAATAAAACACTCCCCTAAGCCCGAAGACGAATGAAACAAAACCAAAATCGGTCTTATTTGGAGTAAAGCTCGACGATGAGGTGTTCCTCAACTTCGTAGTCGAGGTCTTCCTTAACGGGAAGCCTTACAACGCTTGCCGTGAGATTATCCTTGTTGACGTCGAGCCAAGTCGGGATAAGGCGGCCGTTGGTGGCCTCGGTTATCTCTTGGAACTTGACGCTTTTCTTGGAATTCTCGCGGAGGGAGATAACGTCGCCGACTTTAATGCGATAGGACGGAATGTCCACTCTTTGGCCGTTGACGTTGAAATGACCGTGGGAAACGAGCTGTCTTGCTTCACGCCTTGTCATGGAAAGACCCATTCTGAAGACGACATTGTCAAGCCTGGATTCCAAAAGAGTCAGCAAATTGGCGCCGGCCTGGCCTTCGAGCTTTTCGGCTCTTTCGTAGATATGCCTGAACTGCTTTTCTTGAACGCCGTAGATAAACTTAAGCTTTTGCTTTTCTTTAAGCTGCATTTTGTAGTCGGACTCTTTCTTTCTGAAGTTAGAGCCGGCGTTTCTTTTGGTCTCTTTTCCTACGCCCATAACCATCGGGCTGATTCCTAAAGACTTACATTTCTTGAGAATAGGTTCTCTGTTGACTGCCATAATAAATTTTCCTCCGTTTTTGATTATAATATCGGGCCTGTTTTGATTGCGCGCCCGACGCCGAGCAACTTAAAACTCGGCTTAGGCAGATTAAACTCTGCGGCGCTTGGGCGGGCGGCAGCCGTTGTGGGGGATCGGGGTGACGTCTTTAATAAGTCTGACCTCTAATTCCTCCGACTGAAGCGCTCTGATCGCGGCTTCGCGGCCTTGCCCCGGGCCTTTGACGTATACCTCTACTACCTTAAGGCCATGCTCTTTGGCGGCCCTTGCGGCAGTCTCCGCTGCGGACTGCGCCGCGAACGGGGTGGACTTTTTAGAGCCGCGGAAGCCGAGCCCGCCGGCCGAAGCCCAAGATATAGCGTTGCCCTGCATATCGGTGATGGTGACGATGGTGTTGTTGAACGAGGACTGGATATGAACCTGCCCCTGTTCGATGTTCTTTCTTTCTCTGCGGCGGCGGATAACAGTCTTTTTGCCTCCGGATTTCTGCTGAGCCATGGTTTATATCCCTCCTTTACTTCTTCTTGTTCGCAATAGTCTTCGCGGGGCCCTTGCGGGTTCTCGCGTTGGTCTTTGTTCTCTGTCCTCTGACGGGCAGACCTCTGCGGTGACGCACGCCGCGGTAGCAGCCGACTTCGATCAGTCTCTTTATATTGAGCTGAACTTCGCGGCGCTTATCGCCCTCTACCATAAGGTGGTGGTCGATATATTCGCGGAGCTTTGCCACGTCGTCTTCCGACATATCTTTAACGCGAACGTTAGGGTCTACGCCGGTCTCTTTGCAGATTTTAGTTGCGGTGGGCTGGCCGATACCGTAGATATAAGTCAGCGCGACCTCGATTCTTTTGTCTCTGGGAAGGTCGATACTTGCTATACGAGCCATACTTTAGCTACACCTCCAAATCGGATTAACCTTGACGCTGCTTGTGCTTGGGATTTTCGCAGATGACCATAACGCGGCCCTTGCGCTTTATTACCTTGCACTTTTCGCACATCGGTTTAACTGAAGGTCTTACTTTCATTGAAATACCTCCTCGGTTTTTACGAAGGCTTTTTATGCCGTCGTTCTTGCTTTTGGTTTAAGGGAAATCACTTGGAGCGCCAGGTGATTCTTCCCTTTGCTAAATCATAGGGTGACATCTCGACCGTGACCTTGTCCCCGGGAACTATGCGAATGTAGTTCATTCTAAGCTTTCCGGAAACATGGGCAAGGATTTTGTGGCCGTTTGCGAGCTCTACCTGAAAATTGGCGTTCGGAAGCGCTTCGACAACGGTGCCTTCAAGTTCGATTACATCTTCTTTTGACATTTATCCTTCTCTCCTTTCAGCCTTGGTCGGGTCTTTGCCCGCCGGCGCTTCGGGTTTAAGCGCGGCAAGGGCTTTGCGCAGTTTTTTATCTGTCATGTCCGTCATATCGAGCGTTTGGCCGGTCGGTGAAATGTGTCTGCGGTTCTTGCGCTTGGGCTTTGAAAGCTTTCGCTCTTTGCCGTCGGCGATATAAACGCAGCGGTCGGCAACCGCCTCCGCAACGAAGAGGCGATCCCGCTCTCGTCCTGCCAATGCTTTAACGACTGAACCCCTGACAACTTCGGTTTGCCGAGTCATTCCGCAAGGGTCAATATGACGGGGCCGTCGGCCGTAACGGCAACGGTGTGCTCAAAGTGAGCCGAAAGCTTGCCGTCGACGGTCTTGACAGTCCAACCGTCGGGAAGGACCTTAACCTGCGCTCCGCCTTGGTTTATCATCGGTTCTATCGCGATGACCATTCCGGGAACGAGGCGCGGCCCATGCCCCGCCCTGCCGAAGTTCGGCACCTCCGGGTCTTCGTGAAGGTCTCTTCCTACGCCGTGGCCGACGTATTGGCGGACGACCGAAAACCCGCGGGATTCATTATACTCCTGAACGATGTGCGAAATATCGCCTATTCTGGCGCCCGGCCTTACGGCTTCGATCGCGGCGTATAGGCTTTGCTCGGTAGAGTCCATCAAAGCCTGAGCCTCGGGCGAAATCTCACCCACCGCGAAGGTTTTGGCGGAATCGCCGTGGTAGCCGTCGATATATGCGCCGACGTCTATCGAAACAATGTCGCCTTTTTTAAGCTTCTCGCTTTTAGAAGGGATACCGTGGATAACGGTATCGTTCACCGAGATGCAGGCGCTTGCGGGGTAGCCGCTGTAATGCAGGAAGGAGGGCTTTGCGCCGTGAGAGACGATATAGTCGTGGATAACGCGGTCGAGGTCGTATGTGCTCATGCCCTCGTGTATCGCGTTCCCGGCGGCCTTAAGCGCCCCGCCGGTTATAAGCCCCGCCTTTTTCATTTTCAGGAGTTCGCTTGATGTTTTAACTGTTATCATATCGGATTTTAGGCGTTTACAGCCTCGAGAGTAAGCCTCGAAGTCTCTGCGACTTCCTCTTGGCCGACCACCGTTCTAAGCTTGCCGCGCTTTTCGTAGAAATCTTTAAGGGGCGCGGTTTTTTCGTGATATACTTTAAGCCTTTCGAGAACGGTCGCGGGCTCGTCGTCTTTTCTGATGACTACCCTGCCGCCGCAGGCGTCGCAAACGCCTTCGACCTTGGTGGGCTTGTAAACGACGTGATAGGAGTTTCCGCAGGATTCGCAGACCCGTCTTCCGCCCAGCCTTTCGGCGATCTTTTCGTCGGGGACGTAGATCTCGATGACTTTGTCGATATTTACGCCCATTTTTTCAAGCGCTTCGGCCTGGGGAACGGTTCTCGGGAAGCCGTCGAGAATGAAGCCGCCCTTGCAGTCGGGCTCGGCTATCCTGTCTTTAAGGATTCCGATGACGACTTCGTCGGGAACAAGCTCTCCGGCGTCCATATACTTTTTGGCGGCAAGGCCGCTTTCGGTGCCGTTTTTAACGGCCTCTCTAAGCATGTTGCCGGTAGATATGGCGGGTATGCCCTTGGCTGCGCAGATAACTTCGGCCTGCGTGCCCTTTCCGGCGCCGGGCGCGCCGAGCAAAATAAGATTCATGCGTATGCTCCTTTCGTTGATGGATTTAAATTCGCCTTATTCAAGGAAGCCCTTGTGGTGGCGCATCATAAGCTGGGATTCGAGCTGTCTTACAGTCTCGAGTGCGACGGAAACGACGATGAGGATAGAGGTTCCGCCGAGGGCCAGCGAGCCGACTCCGGTGATCTGTGCGAAGATGATCGGGAAGAGAGCTACGACGCCGAGGAAGAGCGCCCCGATAAGTATCAGCTTGGAAAGGATCCTCGTGATGTAGTCGGAGGTGGGCTTTCCGGGGCGGATTCCCGGGATGCCGCCGTTATTCTGCCTTAGGTTGTTGGCGATCTCTACGGGATTATACTGCATAGATACGTAGAAGTAGCTGAATACGATGATAAGGACGAAGTAAAGGGTTGCGTAGAAGGGGTGGGTGGTTCTGAACAGGTTGAGGAACCCCGCCCAGAAGGTGCCCGCTTCGGGTTCGCCGGTGAACATCTCGATAGTCTGCGGAATGGACATAAAGGACATGGCGAAGATTATCGGGAGAACGCCTGCCATCGCGATCTTTATGGGAAGATAGGTCGACTGTCCGCCGTACATTTTTCTTCCGACTACGCGCTTGGCGTATTGGATCGGGATCCTTCTCTCGGCGTTGTCCATAAATACGATAAAGGCGATCATCAGAACGAAGATGATTATGATTATCGGGACGAGGACGATATAGAACGCCTCGCCGGTGCTGATGAGCTGCGAGAAGGTCGCGCCGAAGGAAGCCGGAAGGTTTGCGATTATACCCGCGAAGAGCAGGATAGAGATACCGTTGCCGATTCCCCTTTTGTCTATAAGCGCGCCGAGCCAGATCACCAACATTCCGCCGGCGGTGAAGCAGGCGATGATGACGATCTCTGCCAATACCTTAGAGAAGCCGGAGGTATATACGAGCGAACCGGAGTTCTTAAGGGTAAGGTAATACGCCCAAGACTGGAACAGCGCGATGCCGAGGGTCGTGTATTTAGTGATTTTGTCGAGCTTTGCCCTTCCGGATTCGCCCTCTTTGGCCAAACGCTCGAGAGCGGGGATCGCGAAGGTTAAAAGCTGAATGATGATCTGCGCGTTAATATAGGGCGAGATCGAGAGGCACATAAGGGTGGCTCTCGAGAAGGTTCCGCCCGAAAGAACGTTGAGGTAGCTGAAGATGTTCCCGCTGTCGCCGATCATCTCTCCGATGGCCGAGGCGTCAAGAAAAGGGACGGGGATATAGCCGCCAAGCCGATAGATGATAACGATGAGGAGGGTAAACAGAATCTTTTTGCGGATATCCGCGACCTTCCATGCGTTTTTTAACGTCTCGAACACCTTAGACCACCTCTGCCTCTCCGCCGGCCTTTTCTATCTTCTCTTTTGCGGAAGCAGAGAAGGCGGCTGCCTTAACGGTAAGTTTTTTGGTGAGTTCGCCGTTTCCGAGGATCTTAACGCCGTCGTTTTCTTTCTTGATAACTCCGGCTGCTTTTAAAAGCTCGGCGTCAACTACGGTGCCGTCGACGAATTTTTCAAGGTCCGAAACGTTGATTGCAGTATATGCGGTCGCGAAGACGTTGTTAAAGCCCCTTTTAGGGATACGCCTTGCGAGCCTTGTCTGTCCGCCTTCAAAGCCGGGCCTTACTCCGCCGCCGGAGCGGGCGTTCTGGCCTTTATGACCCTTTGCGGCAGTTTTGCCCCAGCCGGAGCCATGTCCTCTGCCGACTCTTTTAGCCTCGCGGGTCGAGCCTTCGGCGGGCGCCAAATCGTGCAATTTCAATTGCTACACCTCCTTATATTATTCTTCGGTAACTTTGATCAGGTGTACGATCTTGTTGATTTTACCTTTAGTCTGGGGGCTGTCGGGCTGAACCGTAACGTCCCCTATCTTGCGAAGGCCGAGAGAGTTGGCGGTCGCGATCTGCTCTTTAAGCCTTCCGTTAAGGCTTTTTACAAGCTCGATTTTAAGGGCCATCAGTTCTCTCCCCCTTCTTTGCCGAATATTTCTTTAACGGTCTTGCCCCTTTTTGCGGCGACTTCGTCGGCCGATTTAAGGGATTGGAGCCCGTTGAAGGTTGCCCTTACGACGTTGCAGGGGTTATTTGAACGAAGAGATTTCGTTCTGATGTCTTTGATACCGGCGGCTTCGATAACCGCGCGGACGGGGCCGCCCGCGATAACTCCGGTACCGGCGGCGGCGGGCCTTAAAAGTACTCTGCCCGCGCCGTAGATTCCTACGACGTCGTGGGGGATGGTGGTTCCCTTTAACGGGATTCTGATAAGATTCTTCTTGGCGTCTTCGATCCCTTTGCGGATAGCGTCGGGAACTTCGCTCGACTTGCCGATGCCGAAGCCTACAACGCCGTTACCGTCGCCTACTACCATAAGCGCCGAGAATTTCATAATACGGCCGCCCTTGACGGTTTTGGATACGCGGTTTATCGCTACCGGCTTTTCAACAAGCTCTAATTTTGAAGCGTCAATTATTGCCAAAACGATTACCTCCTTATTTAGAACTTAAGTCCGCCTTCGCGGGCGCCGTCGGCCAAAGCTGCAACGCGGCCGTGATATACATAGCCGCCTCTGTCGAAAACGACTTCTTCTATCCCTTTTTGCTTGCAAAGCTCGGCGATCATTTCGCCGACCTTCTTTGCGCCCTCTACGTTTCCGCCGTTGCCCTCAAAGCCTTTAGTCATGCTTGAAGCGGCGCAGAGAGTAGTTCCGGTGACGTCGTCTATGACCTGTGCATAGATATGCTTTGCGGAGCGGAAAACGTTGAGACGGGGGCAGGCGCTCGTTCCGCTTACCTTAGAGCGAACTCTTAGGTGGCGATGGGCCCTTGCCTTGGCTCTGTCAACTGATTTTACCATAGCTTAATCTCCTTTAGTTACTTCTTTGCGCCTTTGCCGGCTTTACCTGCCTTGCGGACGATTACCTCGCCGTCATAGCGGATCCCCTTGCCCTTATAAGGCTCGGGCGGGCGCTTTGCTCTGACTTCGCAGGCAAACTGACCGACTTCCTGCTTGTCGATTCCCTTGACGAGGATTTGGTTGGGCTGCGGAACCTCGAGGCTTATGGTAGCGGTCTCGCTGACTACTACTTGGTGAGAGTATCCGAGGTTAAGGATAACGTCTTTGCCCTGTTTTGCGGCCCTATAACCGGTTCCTTCGATGACCAAAAGCTTCTGATATCCGTTTACCACGCCCTCTACCATATTGTTTACCAGGGTTCTGGTAAGGCCGTGGAGGGATTTTGAAAGCTGCTCGTCGTCGGGGCGAGAGACCTTTATCTCTCCGTTCTCGACGGCTATGGTCAACGCGGGGTTAAATGTTTTTGTAAGAGTGCCCTTCGGCCCCTTGACGGTTACTACGTTGCCTTCGGCAACGGTGATCTCTACGCCTGCGGGGACAGTTATGGGCTTTAATCCTATTCTTGACATAACTTCCTCCTTACCAGACGAATGCGAGAATCTCGCCGCCTACGCCGAGCTCGCGGGCCTTTTTGTCGGTAACGATACCTTTAGAGGTTGAAACTATCGCTACGCCGAGGCCCTTCATAACCTTGGGCATATCCTCGCAGCTCGAGTAGATTCTCAATCCGGGCTTTGAGACCCTTCTGAGTCCCGAGATTACGGGCGCTTTATTCTCATCGTATTTAAGTGTTATTCTAATGATTCCCTGCTTTCCGTCCTCGACGACCTGATAAGCCTTGATGTATCCCTCGTTGAGGAGTATCTCGGTTATCGCCTTTTTGACATTGGAAGCGGGAACGTCAACCGTAGCGTGCTTTGCAGAACTCGCGTTGCGGATTCTTGTAAGCAAATCAGCTATCGTATCGGTAATCTGCATACTGTTTTGCCTCCTTTGTATGTCTGGGTTTACCAGCTTGCCTTCTTAACGCCGGGGATCTGACCGTTGTGCGCCAAATTTCTGAAGCAGATACGGCATATGCCGAACTTGCGAAGATAGGCGTGCGGTCTTCCGCAAATCTTGCACCTGTTGTAAGCACGGGACGAGAACTTAGGCTTTGCCTGTTGCTTTAATACCATAGATTTTTTAGCCATATTTCATCAATCCTCCTATTTACTTGGCGAACGGAGCGCCCAGCATAGAGAGCAGCTCTTTGGCCTCTTCGTCGGTCTTTGCGGTGGTGATAAAGTTGATGTCCATTCCGCGAACTTTGTCGATCTTATCGAACTCGATCTCGGGGAATATAAGCTGCTCTTTGATGCCGGTAGAGTAGTTCCCTCTGCCGTCGAAAGAGTTGGGGCTGATTCCTTTAAAGTCGCGTACTCGCGGGAAGGCTACGTTAAAGAGCCTGTCGATAAACTCATACATTTTATCGGAACGAAGGGTGACCTTTACTCCGATGGGCATTCCCTCGCGAAGCTTGAAGTTTGCGACGGATTTTTTGGCCTTGCAGACTATCGGCTTCTGGCCGGTTATGGCCGAAAGGTCGGTAACAACGGCGTCGACGACCTTAGAATTTTCCTTTGCCTCGCCGCAGCCTACGTTGATGACTACTTTATCGAGCTTCGGGATCTGCATGACGTTTTTGTATCCGAATTTTTTCATAAGCGCGGGGGCTATCTCGCTGACATATAAATCTTTAAGTCTTGCCATCTGATATCCTCCTTACTTAATCTCGGCGCCGCAGCGCTTGCAAACTCTGATCTTTTTGCCGTCGTCGTCGGTTTTAACGCCGTATCTGACGCCTCTTTCGCATTTGGGGCAATAGAGAGCGACTTTAGAGGAATACATCGCGGCCTCGGCCTTGACTATTCCGCCCTGCTCGCCCTGTCTGCGGGGCTTGACCGATTTGGTGGCCATATTGCAGCCCTCGACTATAAGCTTGCCCTCTTTTGGGGAGACGGCGAGGACGTTTCCTCTTTTGCCCTTGTCTTTTCCGCTTAAGATTACAACGGAGTCACCGGTTTTAACGTGAATTTTATTCATTTCGGCTCCTCCTTCTTTAAAGTACCTCGGGGGCCAAGGACATGATCTTTACGAAATCGTGGTCTCTAAGCTCTCTGGCTACGAGGCCGAAGATACGGGTCCCCCTCGGTGTTTTGTCTTCTTTGATTATAACGGCTGCGTTTTCGTCGAAACGGATATAGGTTCCGTCGTCGCGGCGCAAGCCCTTAGTTGAACGAACGATTACTGCTTTAACTACGTCGCCTTTTTTGACCATGCCGCCGGGAGCAGCCTTTTTAACGGAAGCTACAACGACATCGCCGATGTTGGCGTACTTGCGGCGAGTGCCGCCCAAGACTCTTATGCACATAAGCTCTTTCGCGCCTGTGTTGTCTGCTACTTTGAGTCTGGTCTGCATTTGTATCACAGCAAGTTCCTCCTTTCAATAATTGAAATAATACTTGGCTTACTTGGCCTGCTCAAGAACCTTTACAAGGCGCCATCTCTTGTCTTTTGAAAGAGGGCGGGTCTCCATGATCTGGACGGTGTCGCCGGTGTGGGCGGTATTGTCTTCGTCATGGGCCTTGAACTTGACCGTTCTTTTGATGATCTTCTTATAAAGCGGGTGCATAACGTTGTCTTCTATCGCGACTACGATGGTTTTGTCCATCTTATCCGAGACGACCTTGCCCACTCTTGTCTTTCTAAGCTTTCTTTCGCTCATTTAAAATCCTCCTCCCAATCACTCGGATTCCCTTTGGCGAATGAAGGTCATAACACGCGCGATGTCTTTTTTAACGGCCTTGATTCTCATAGGGTTGTCGAGCTGGTTGACAGTGTGCTGGAAACGAAGGTTGAAAAGCTCTTCGCGAAGATCGGCGAGCTTGTTTTGCATCTCGACAAGAGTCATTTCTTTGATTTCGCTTGTTTTCATTACTGCTCGCCCTCCTCTTCTTTTTTGACGAACTTGCACTTGATGGGAAGCTTGTGCGCCGCAAGACGCATAGCCTCTTTGGCGGTGTCTTCGGTGACCCCGGCGATCTCGAACATAACCTTGCCGGGCTTAACTACCGCTACCCAAAATTCCGGGGTACCTTTACCGGAACCCATTCTGGTGCCGAGAGCCTTGGTGGTTACGGGCTTGTCGGGGAAGATCTTGATCCAAACCTGTCCGCCGCGCTTGATATAACGGGTCATGGCGATACGGGCGGCCTCGATCTGTGCCGAAGTGATCCACGAGGGCTCGAGCGCCTGAAGGCCGTACTCTCCGTATGCGACGTAGTTTCCTCTCGTCGCCTGCCCCTTCATTCTTCCGCGGTGCTGTTTGCGGTGTTTAACTCTTTTCGGAAGTAACATTATTTATTACCCCCTTCTCTTTTGGTTTCCCCTCTCGGGGCGCGATTCTCGCGGTTGTCGTTTCTCGGGCGGCGGGGCCTGTCGTCGCCGTTTCTCGGGCGGCGGTTGCGGCGCTCGGGCTTTTCTTCGGCCGGAGCGGCCTCGCCCTTAAGGACTTCGCCCTTATAGATCCAGACCTTTACGCCGATCCTGCCGTAGGTGGTCGCGGCCTCGGCCGTGCCGTAGTCGATATCGGCTCTTATGGTCTGAAGCGGGATAGTGCCCTCATGATAGGTTTCGCTTCTGGCAATTTCGGCGCCGCCCAAGCGGCCCGAAGCCTTGGTTTTGATTCCCTTTGCGCCAAGCTTCATCGCTCTTCCGATAGCGCCCTTCATGGCCCTTCTGAATGCGACTCTGTTTTCAAGGTCGAGCGCGATCCTTTCGGCGACGAGCTGTGCGTTAAGGTCGGGCGACTTGACCTCGAATATATTGAGCGAAACGGTCTTGCCGATCTTCTTTTCGATGTCGGCCCTAAGCTTGTCGATCGCCTCGCCGCCGCGGCCGATTACAAGGCCGGGCTTTGCGCAGTGGATATTGATTTTAACTTTGTCTGCAAATCTTTCGATTTCAACGCGCGGCACTCCCGCGGAATAGAGATTCTTCTTGATGTAGTTACGGATATTGTAATCTTCAACAAGGGTGTCGCCGAAAGTGCTCTTATCTGCAAACCAGCGGGAATCCCAATCCTTGATGATACCGACGCGCAAACCGTGCGGATTAACTTTTTGTCCCATAGTTTACCTCCTCTTCCGACTTATTCCTTTTCAGAGAGAACGACCGTTACATGAGAAGTTCTCTTGAGAATTCTGGCTCCGCTGCCCTTTGCTCTTGCCTGATACCTTTTAAGCGTGGGACCCGGGCAAACGAAACATTCGGACACATAGAGATTTGTTTTATCCATGTGGAAGTTGTTTTCCGCGTTGGCCGCGGCCGAGTTTATAAGCTTTATAAGGTATTCGCAAGCGGACTTAGGAGTATGCTTCAGTATGGCAAGGGCGGTTTCGTAATCCTTGCCTCTTATAAGATTGAGAACAATCTCAACCTTACGGGGAGCAATACGGGCATTTCTGAGTATTGCCTTAGCTTCCATTTGAATTTCCTCCTTTCGGGCTATTTACCGTTGTTCGACGTCTTTGAGCCGGCATGACCTTTAAAGGTTCTCGTCGGGGCGAATTCGCCCAAGCGGTGGCCGACCATGTCCTCGGTGATGTATACCGGAACGTGCTTGCGTCCGTCGTGGACGGCAAATGTATGACCAACGAAATCAGGGAAGATAACGGATGCGCGGCTCCAAGTCTTGATAGCCTTCTTCTCTCCCGTTTCGTTCATAGCGATGACCTTTTTGTAGAGTGAGTCCTGCACGAAAGGTCCTTTTTTAACACTTCTACCCATTATTCATCTGCCTCCTTTCGGCATTACTTCGCGTTGCGGCGCTTAACGATATACTTATCGGAGCGATGATGCTTGGCTCTGGTCTTATAGCCCATAGTCGGCTTGCCCCAAGGCGATACCGGGGAAGGACGACCGACGGGCGCTTTGCCTTCGCCGCCGCCGTGCGGGTGGTCGCAGGGGTTCATAACCGAACCTCTGACGGTAGGTCTTACGCCCATATGGCGTTTTCTTCCCGCTTTGCCGAGATGGACGTTTTCGTGGTCGATGTTGCCGACCTGCCCGATCGTCGCCATGCAGTTGGCGGGAATGTATCTCATCTCGCCGGAAGGAAGACGAACCAAAACCATATCGCCTTCGCGGCCCATAAGCTGGGCCATATTTCCGGCCGAACGGACGAGCTGGGCGCCCTTGCCGGGATAGAGCTCGATGTTGTGGATAAAGGTACCTACCGGAATGTTGATGAGCGGAAGCGCGTTGCCGGGCTTGATATCCGCCCCGGCGCCGGCGCGAACAGTGTCGCCGACTTTGAGGCCGTTCGGGGCGATTATATATCTCTTCTCGCCGTCTTCATACTGTACGAGGGCGATGTGCGCCGAACGGTTAGGGTCGTATTCAAGAGTTAAAACAGAGGCGTCCATATCGAGCTTGTTCCTCTTGAAGTCGATAACGCGGTATTTTTTTCTTTCGCCGCCGCCGTGGTGGCGAACGGTGATTCTTCCGTAGCTGTTTCTGCCCGAAGTCTTCTTAAGGGGTTCAAGAAGGCTTCTTTCGGGCTCGACTTTTGAAAGGACGCTGTAATCGGTAACAGTCATTCCGCGGCGCCCGTTCGTAGTCGGCTTATAGCTTTTTATGGCCATGTGAAAATCTCTCCTTACAAGATTATAGGTTTATCGGGAGCCTACTCCCATATAGAGGTCGGATATTCGGACAGCAGATATCGGATACCTTTGCGGCGGCTTTTACCTTCTGCCGAATAGCGACAAGCGGAGCGTCAGAAGTCGGAAGTTAGAAGACAGAAATTTATTTGCGGGTTTAGACTTGACTTATCGCTTTAGTTGTTATACGACCTTGCGATTCGGCCTGTTCCGCCCGCTCATATTCGAGCGGCGGGTTAAAGTCGGCGCCAAGCCTCTGTCCTCTGTTCATCTAATCTCTATCCTCCGTCAGATCATTCCGTCGAAGAAGGATATGGTCTTCGAACCCTCGGCGAGAGTAACTATCGCCTTTTTCCATGAGGGCGTTGTTCCTTCGTATCTGCCCATTCTGCGGGTCTTGCCCTGCATGCGAATGGTGTTGACCTTTGCGACCTTAACGCCGAAGATTCTTTCTACTGCGGCTTTAATTTCGTGCTTGTTGGCGGTCTTCATAACTTTGAAGGTGTATTTCCCGGCTCTGAGGTCTTCCATCGAAGCCTCGGTGATGACCGGCTTGAGAATAATATCCTGAGCGGTTTTAACCATTAGCAGTATACCTCCTCGATCTGTGCAACGGCGTCTTTAACGACGATGAATTTGTCGTGGCCGAGGATATCGTAAACGTTAAGGGTGTTTACGAGGGCGGTTTTTACTCCCTGGATGTTGCGCGCGCTCTTGATGAGCTTTTCGTCGGCCTCGGTGTTGACGATAAGGGCCTTCTTGTCCGCTCCGAGAGCTTTAAGCATTTCGGCTACGTTTTTGGTCTTGATGTCTTCAAAGTCGATGCCCGAAAGAACGATAACGTTGCCCTCGGCAAGCTTTGAGGAGAGGGCGGATTTCATCGCCAGCCTTCTGACCTTTTTGTTGATGGTGTATCTGTAGCTGCGGGGCTTCGGGCCGAGAGCCACTCCGCCATGAGTCCACTGCGGGGCGCGGGTAGAACCCTGCCTTGCGTGGCCGGTTCCCTTCTGCCTCCAGGGCTTTCTTCCGCCGCCGGATACTTCGGTTCTCGTAAGGGTCGATTGAGTTCCCTGTCTGCGGTTTGCGAGATAGTTTACTACCGCCGCGTGCATAACGGGAACGTTGGGCTCGACTCCCCATATTGCGTCGTTAAGCTCAGTGTCGGCAACGACGTTGCCCTTGATGTCATATACGGAAATCTTAGACATTGTGTTTCCTCCTTCCACTAAGCCTTCTTAACGCTGTCGCGAACGGTGACTATTCCGTTGCGCGGGCCCGGAATGGCGCCCTTTACGGCGATAAGGTTGTTTTCGGCGTCTACCTTAACTACTTCGAGGTTCAATACGGTGACCTTTTCGGCGCCGAGGTGGCCCGGCATGCCCTTGCCCTTGAATATTCTCGAAGGCGAGGAGCAGGCGCCCATAGAGCCGGCGTGGCGGTGTACGGGGCCGGTACCGTGAGTCTCTTTAAGGCGGTGGTTGTTCCAGCGCTTGATGGTTCCGGCAAAGCCTTTACCTTTGCTGATTCCGCTGACGTCTACGATGTCGCCGACGGCGAAGGCGTCCGCCTTGACGATGTCGCCCACGTTAAGCGAGGCGGTGTCGGCGAGTCTGAATTCCTTAAGGTGCTTCTTAAGGGCGACGTCCGCCTTTTTGAAGTGCCCCGCAAGGGGCTTTTTGAGGCTCTTTGCCGTTGCGTCGCCAAAGCCGAGCTGAACGGCTTCGTAACCGTCGTTTTCAACGGTCTTCTTCTGGACTACTACGCAAGGGCCGGCCTCGATTACCGATACCGGAACGACTTTTCCGGCTTCGGTGAAGATCTGGGTCATGCCGATCTTCTTTCCGATGATGCCTTTGTTCATTTTAATTTCCTCCTATACGGTTATTGGTCGGTCAAACCGACTTGACCTGTGGCAAGCTCGCTGAGAAACCTGTTACAACGGTTTCTTTAGGAGATTACTTGATCTCCATTACGATGTCTACGCCTGCAGGAAGCTCAAGATTCTGTAAAGCGGTGGTGGTCTCGTTAGTCGGGTGAAGGACGTCGATCAGCCTTTTGTGAGTTCTAAGTTCGAATTGCTCGCGGCTGTCTTTATTGATGAATACCGAGCGCAATACGGTTACGACTTCCTTCTCGGTCGGCAGCGGAACCGGCCCGGAGACCTTTGCGCCGCTTCTTTTCGCCGCTTCGACTATTTTTGCCGCAGCAGCGTCGACATTCGAGTGTTCATACCCCTTGATCTTGATTCTGATTTTTTCATTGACTGCCATAATTTTGCCTCCTATCTAAATACTTCGCTGGGGGCCGCCCGCTTTTGTAAGCGGGTTTGTCTGCATTAAAAACACGCTTCCGTGTGTTTCTTTCGGTCTCATAAAAAATGCCGAAAAACCAAACGTTTTTCGGAGAACCGAATATACCGCACACTTTTGGGTCTCCGTCTTGAGGATCAGCGCCTTTCGGCGTTCGCAAGATATATCTCTCGACGGTTCGTGAGGTTATTACAGTCGCCCGGTTTGAAATCGGACATACTCGGTTGAAATTACCCGCCCAAGGCGGCAACCTTCAACTTCATCGCATATCTTCGCAGTCACGCAAGGTATAATATACCACTAATTTCGGGCGATAGTCAAGTTTTATAAGAAATTTATGACATAAAACTTTTTAGAAAAAACAGGTTTGAAATTATGCAAAATATACAAATACACAACTTTTAGTCTGAAATCGAGGAGATATCCACAACATTTTCGACCCTTTCGACCGCATTTCGCTCGCTTATATATATCGTATACTCGCGGCGAGAGGTCTCCCCTTCCGAAAGAATCTCTGTATTTTCGCAAAAATACATAAGTGTTCCGTCGGATTCAAAGGTATAGTCGACCGAGAAGGCCGTAAGCTCGCCCTCGCCCGAGAACTGTGAGGCGATTTTAGAGACGTCGTATTCGTGGTGGACGGTTATTCCGTTGGGGCCGTCGAGCATAACCGCCTCTTCGGTGTATGACTTTTCGGGAATTATCCCGGATTTATAAAAAAGTATAAGCCCTTCGTCGGCCATCGGGTAGGGAACGTCGCGGGAGTAGGCGGTGAACATAAGATCCGAAGCGTCTAAAAGCTCGATCTCGCCGTTGTCGTCGGTAAACTGCTCGCGGCCGTTGTTATATTGGGCAAGGCTTATTCCCTCGCCTTTTCCGACGTAGGAATAGGTCATAACGCCCTTTTCGTCGTATTTGAAGATAAAGGTCTGCTCCGAGTCGCCGGTTTTGTTATCCACTATCTCTACCTTGGCGGAATCGAGAGAGGTATACCACTTTCGGGCGGCGAGGACGAGCTCTTCGCCGGGGATAGGCGCGGAAGCGCCGCAGCCGCAGAGCGAAAGGGAGAGAATCATCGCGGAAAACGCGGCGAAAATTTTAGACTTCATTTTTGGGCTCCTTTGAAAATCAAAGCCCCGAGAACGGGGCTTATTGGTGATGTTATTTTCTTCTGCCGCGCTTTTTAACGTCGATGTTTTTAAGGCCGGACATGCGGTCTTCGCTCGACATTTTGAATTTCGAGAGCATATCCTCGAATCCGGCGTCGGTAACCGTCGACTTAGGTTCGTATGCGTATTCAAGGTCTTCTATCGAGACCGTTTCTTTTTTGATCGGCTTTTTCGCCTGGTGGTGCTGCGGGCGCGGGCGGTCGGCGTCTTTGTCTTTTAAAATCTGATCGTTCCTCGGCCTTGCGCTTCGCTGGCGGTTGTTTTGGTCGCCCTGCGGCTGTGTCGCCTTTTTGATAGAAAGGCTGATCTTGCCGTCCTCGGCGATGTTGATGATTTTGACCTTAACGGTCTGCCCTTCGGTAAGGTGCTCTCTTATGTCGTTTACATAGCTGCTCGCGACTTCGGAGATGTGGACCATTCCGGACTTGCCGCCGCCTAAGTCGACGAAAGCCCCGAATTTTAAGATGCCGGTGATTTTTCCCTCTAAGATTTCTCCCACTTCAAACTGCATTTGCTCGCGATTTCCTCTTTCTTTGTTGTCCTTGCTTTTGCGCGAAGAAGCTTATCAGCTTTTGGGCTTGGCGTAAAACCTGCGTTCGCGGGGATACGCGTATCCGAGCTTTTCTACCGCGACGGTGAACATATACTCTTCCTCGTCGTCGGCGTTAAGGATACGGCGGTATTCGTCGTTTTCCTGCCGGGTTTCGTTGATTTCGTCTTTAAGCTTTTCGATCTGGGTTCGCTGCTCCGCTATATCCGCTTGAGTCTGAATGATAGCGCCCACCGAATAAATAAGCGCGACGGCGAAGAACACGAGCATTATCGCGTCTTTGAAATGGGACCTGCGCTTTTTCTCGGGTTTGGCCATATTCGCGCCTCCTTCGGATAAATTTGCGTATCAATACACATTTTGATTATACATCAAGTATCGCTGTCGGCGCAAGGATTTTCTTCAAATTTGGGGTCGGTTTTTTGAAAAAACGGCACCCCGCACAAAACTCCGAGAATTTTTTTGAGCACTTTGCCCACTCTTAACAGCGCATTTTTGGCAATCATTACCGATTTTGCGAACGCCCGGGAAACGAGCCTTCCTACAGTCGAAAGATATGCGGCGAAGCCGATCAGCGAAGCGAGCAGAACGAAGAAGCGAATTTGGCCCCGGCAAAGCTCGGTGCAGAACGAGTAGTAGGATATCCCCGAAACAAGCATAAAGAGGATATCCTCGAAAAACACGAGGGGCTTGGGGTGGCGGAAGGAAAGCCGCAGAGCGCGGAAAAGGTCGTATACCGCGCCGAGGAACATTCCGAGGACGATTCCGCCCAAAAAAAGGCGCAGCTCGAGCGAAGTCCCGAAAAAACGCGAGGCGTAAACCTGTTCCTTGGTCATCTTGTGAGCTTCCCCCAAAGGCCGAGCTTTTTCTTCCTGTCCTTATCGCCATAGACGATCGAGCGGATATCGCCGTCGATCTGCATATCGCCGGTGTCGACGTTCATCGCGTTGACGTGAAGGCCCTTTCCGCGAACCACCATTTCTCCGAGGGTGGTATAAAGCGAAATTTCGTTTTCGTCGAAGCTGTCGACATCGGTTATCCCCGAAAGTTCGAGGGTTGCGCGGTCCTGCAAAATCGCGCTGTGGTGCGCGGTCATCTGATCTGCCATTGAGGTCTCTCCTTTCTTTTTTATAAGGATATGAGGGAGAGGCGGGAAAAAGAAGAGGGGGAGAGATGTTTATAAAGCGCATAGGCTGTGTTGAAAATTAGATACTGCCCGACTTTGTCCACAGCGACGTTAAAGGTATTCGGCTTTCGCCGAATGTTTTTAAGCGCCATCAAAAGCTGCCAATTGTTGATAAATTTTGACCCGCCCGCCGTCCCCGCTTAAAAGGAATACCCGCGAACTCGCTAACCGCTCGTTCGGGGGTATGCTATTTTTAACCACCCCACCCCCACCGGGCTTTGCGCGAAAGTATGAAAAAGCGCAGCCCCCGCCCCTCAAGGGGCGGGGGCGCGAGCGGAGCGAGAGGGGGTGAGGTGACTAAAAATAGCATCGCTCCCCGCGCGATTCCTTTTAAGCGTGGGACGGCGAGCGGAAATATATCCATTTTTAAGTATAACCCCGGCGAGGTGAACCCCCTCCCTGCGGGAGGGGATAGGGGGTGGGCGTCTAAAAATAGTATGAGCGAAGCGAATTCCTTTTTACAGGGGGCGGCCGAGGGCGGGTCAAAATTCTTCGACAATGATATTTTTGAGGTCGATTAGAATAACATCTGCGCGCCGCGCCTTTTACGGCAGCCTTCCCCCTCAAACTTTACCCGCAATTTTAAAGAGCCCGCCTTCGGGCGGGCCCTTTATGTCATTCTCTACCTATCCCCTATTCCGTCGCGGCGGCGATGCCCGCCTCGGCGATCTGGTTGTTCAGATCCTCGACGGAATACTCGAGCGAGTCGATGTTCGCTTCCTTGCGCTCGGCCCACGAGCCCGCAACGCCGTTGAGGTTGAAGCCGGTCATGTTGTTGAGATATGTGATAACGTTGCCGAGATCGGTGTATTGAACGATGGTGTTGTGCGATGCCGCGATCTCATACATCTCGTGCCACATCGTAAGCATCTCTTCGCCCCAGCCCAGCTTGTCTCTCTTCTGCTGTTCGTCGACTCTTATAACCGTCGGGTCGATGATCTTGAATCTTTCGCATGCAGAAAGAAGCGCTACGCCCTCGGGGTGAGGGGCTTCTCTTATAAGGCAGTAGCCCTTCGGAACAGAGTCGACATAATAGACTCCGTCGCCGTCCGGGTCTCTCGGTACGGGGACTACCATAACGTCGCTCATATCGCCGTAGATCTCTTCCTCCTGCTCGCGTGAAACCATCTCGTCAAGAATGTATGACGGGCCCATCGCAAAGAGGGTTACGCCCTGCTTCATTCCGCCGCCCTCGGAACCGTAGTTGAGCGACCAGTCGTTCCAGTGAGGATATGCGAGGTCGTTCTTTTCGACTTCTTCAAGGAAGTTTGCGGCGCGCTCAAGCCTCGGGTCGTCGGCGTTGGCGTAGAATTTTCCGCTCTCGGGGTCGAGCATAACGAGATATGTACCGGTCGAGCTCATAAACGAGGTGTCGGTGTGCCAGCCGTTAAAGGCGTAGCGGCCTTCGTCCGGGTCGCCGAAATCCTGCGCCATATCCATAAGAACGTCCCAGGTCCACTCGTTTGCGTAATAGAGCTCGGCGGGGTCTTCAAAGCCGTAGTCTTCAAATACGCGGCGGTTATAGAGCATGCAGCTGTTGTTCTGAACGTCGGTCAAGAACATATAATTGTGGCCGCCGAGGGAGAAGAAAGTCTCGGAGAAGTATTTCATGCCCTCCCAAAGCGGGTCGTCGTAGTCGATATAGTCGTCGACCGGCTGATAGAGCTTTTTGATAAAGCTCTGCGGGAAGGCGCTCTCCCATGCGCGGGTAAAGTCGGGCGCGTCGTTAGAGAGCAAAAGGTTCGCAAGGTCGGTGTTAAGGGTCTCCCAAGTGGTCTCGTGCCACTCTACGTTGCCGTTATACATCTGCTGGAAGGTCCAGTATCCGGTCTGAAGAACTTCGTTCTCCGAATAGTTGTGGAAATCGTCGTAGTAATAGAAATATTCAAGAGTAGTTCCGGCGCCGGGGGCAGTCGCCGCGTCGGGCAGTTTGATTCCGGCGGCGGCCAGAATCGCTACTGCGTCTTCTGTCGGAAGAGTCAGCTGAATGGGTTGACGCTTTCTTCCGCCGCAGCCGACAAGCGCGACTATAAGCAGAGTCGCGAGAGCTATGGCCAAAAATCTCTTTTTCACGTTATCCTCCTTAGATCGTTGACATGAATTTGCATTAAAGTCAAGTTATTTTGACATATCCATTTTACCATTCCCGCGAATTTCTTTCAATTAGCAAATATCACGAACCCCCCCCCGGAATTTTGGCAGTATTCACAAAAAAGAGCGTTCCTTTCGAAACGCTCTTGATAAAGTTTTCAAAATCAGACCGTGTCGTCGTCGAGATACTGCGCTACCTCTTCGTTGAATTGGTCGACCTGGTACTGCAATACGTCTCCGTAAGCTTCCTTGACCTGCGCCCAGGTGGTCTCGTTGGCCGAGCGGCCGAGGTTGATGAAGTTGAGCTCGGTAGAGTAGAGCTCGGGTCCGATGCCGGCTTCATAGTCTACGAAGGAATGGTCGCCCTCAGAAACGTCGAGAATGAAGTCGTACATATCCAGCATCTCGTCGGTCCAGAGATAGGTGTTCATCTTCTGCATACGGTCGACGCTCATAACGGTCGGGTTAAGGGTCTGGAATCTCATGCACATTGCCAAAAGCGCAACGCCATCGGGGTTGGTCGAGCCGCGGACTATGCAGAGTCCGCCCAGCTTGGTAGCGTAATAGTAGTCGTCGTCCGGGAATCTCGGCATCGGGACAAACATAACCTCTTCGTTGGTAACGTCGCCCCAGCGGGTAGACATACTCTCTACGGTGTCGGTAAGTCCCCAAAGGCCGGTTACGAAGAACAGGGTCAAGCCGTCTTTAACGCCGATACCCTGGATCTCTTCTCCTCCGCGAAGTTTCCCGCCGTTCTGCCATACGGGGAAGATGGTGTCGTTCCGCTTCATCTCTAAGACAACGTCGGCGGCTTTTTCAAACTTCGGGTTGTCAAGATTAGACTCGAAGAGGCCGCTCTCGGGGTTATACGAGACTATCGGCTCGCCGGCCATATACATAAGCGCGACGTCGTAATACCAACCGTCGACAGCGTATCTGTCTTCGTCCGGGTCGGTAAAGTCTTTGCACATTTCAAGCCAAACGTCGCTCGTCCACTGGTTATTATAGAAGAGCTCGGCCGGGTCGTCGAATCCCCATTCGTCGACTACTACTCTGCGGTTGTATCCGACGACGTAGTTGATGTCGAGGTTGGTGATCATGATGTAGTGCTTTCCGGCGATGCTGAAGTAGTTGTCGGCTATGTTCTTGACGCCCGACCACATCGCGTCGTTATAGTCGATATAGTCGTCGACCGGGGCGAACATCTTTCTTCCGACGGCGTAATAGGGGAAGACCTCGGTGTCCCCGGGGTAAGCGTCGGGCGCTTCGTTTGAAAGAACGAGGGTCGCGAGCTTGGTGAATCTTTCGTCCCAAGTACATTCGACGTGGTTCAAAACGCCGGCGTATTTTTCTTTAAAAGTAAAGAATCCGGTGTTTACTATTTCGTCTGCGGAATAGTTCTGGAAGGGGTCGTACCAAGCGTACCAGTTTACGGTGCTTCCGGCGCCCTTTGCGGTCTCGGCGTCGGGAAGGTCGATACCTGCGGCGGCCAAAATCGCTACCGCGTCTTCTGTCGGAAGAGTCAGCTCGATCGGTTGGCGTTTTCTTCCGCCGCAGCCGACAAGCGCGATGATAAGGACCGAAGATAAGATCGCGGCTAAAATCCTTTTTTTCATGGTTTGCCTCCTATATAAAAATAATGTTCCGAGATTTCAAAGAGAAATCTTTGACAACATATATATTTTATCACGTTTTAGCGGGGTATATCAATTAGCAAAAATCACGAACACCCGACCCCTAAATAGCGCAACATGCACAAAAAAATCGGGCGGAAGCTTTCGCTCCCGCCCGAAAAGGCTTTTGATTTTAAGATACGGCCTCGCCGGTCTCGATGAATTGCTGAATTTTCTTATTCATCTCTTGAATGTAGTAATCCAGCCTTTCGCCGTTGGCCTCTTTAATCTGGGCCCAAGACGAAACCTCGGTCCCGATTATGCCGGCGTCCATAAAGGCGTCGTTTACGCTCATAAGCTCGGCTCCCATGCCGTCGTTATACTGAACGAAGGGGTGATCGCCGTTGGCGAGCTCTTCAAAGGTCTCGTACATATCGAGGATCTCGTCGGTCAAAAGAAGCTTTTCCTTCTTCTGTCTGCGGTCGATGGCCTTGACGACCGGGTCCATAGATTTGAATCTTTCGCAAGCGCAGACAAGCGCGGCGCCCTCGGGGTTAGAAGAGCCGTAGATGATGCAGTAGGCGTTCGGGATGGATTCGATGTAGTAGTTGCCGTCGCCGTTAGGGTCGCGCGGCATAGGTACGCACATAAATTCTTCCTTGGTGAAGTCGCCCCAGTCTTCGGAGTTGGATTCGAGGGTTCTCTCGGCGCCGTCCCAGCCCCAAGAACCTACCGCCCAGAAGAGGCAGAGGCCGTCTTTAACGCCGGCGCCCTCGGCTCCGCCGTTTCTGGTCTGCCAGTTGGGCTGAGTCCAACGAGGATAGATGCACTGGTTTCTGCCGAGATCGTACATGATCTGGTTGGCTCTTTCAAGGCCGGGGTCGTCCACGTTAGAGTAGAACGAGCTGGTCTCCGGGTCGTATGCGACGACGGTCTTGCCGGAGGAGAACATCAGCGCTTCGCTGAAGAACCAGCCGTCGACGGCGTATCTGTCGGCGTCCGGGTCGCTGAAGTCGAGGCACATGTCGTAAAGCTTATCCCAAGTCCATTCGTCGTTATAGAAGAGCTCTGCGGGGTCTTCAAATCCCCATTCGTCGACTATAACTCTGCGGTTATAAGGGAGAACGGTTCCGTAGCCGTTAGAGATAACGGCGGCGTAGTTCTTGCCGGCAAGGTTGAAGTAGTGCTCAACGGTGGGCTTCATTTCCGCCCAAAGCGGGTCGTCGTAGTTTATGTACGGGTCTACGCACTGGAACATCTTCTTCATAACGTTGGCGGGGAATATCTCGGGAGTTCCGGGATAAAGGTCCGGCGCGTCGTTAGACATAAGAAGGTTTGCAAGGTCGTTCCAGCGGTTTTCCCAGGTGGTTTCGTCGTGGACGAAGCTTCCGCCGTACTTTTCTTTAAAGGTCCATGCTCCGCTGTTTACGAGTTCGTCTTCGGAGTAGTTCTGGAATACGTCGTAGTGGGCGAACCATCTTACGGTGGTCCCGGCGCCCGCTGCTGTCTCGGCGTCCGGAAGCTGGATTCCGGCGGCGGCGAGAATAGCGGTTGCGTCTTCCGAATTAAGGGTAAGCTCGATGGGCTTGCGCTTTCTTCCGCCGCAGCCCACAAGCGCGACTATCATCAGAAGCACAAGCGCAAGTGAGAAAATTCTTTTTAATTTCATAATTGACCTCCATTCAATTCCGCATGATCGCGAAAATTAACATATATATTATACTCCCCGCCCGCGTTTCTTTCAACTATCAGTTACGACAATAATTTATTTTGAATTTTGTATATTATGTCAAGTCAAGCTGATAATAAGTCAGTCGATAAATCTCTAAACCGCCCGCGAAAGAGGTTCGCGAGCGGCGGTTTTGTTTTATTTTTATTGCAGCGGGCCCTGGATATCGACGACGATATTGTTTGAGAACATAAGGATATATCGCGCTCCGCCCTCTTCTTCGGAATACATAACGGTTATGCGGCAATTCGGCGTGAAGTCGTATTCGGTAAGATAGAAGGCCTCTTTCGCTTCTTCGATGGTGTCGCCTATGCCGATACCGTTTACCTTAAGCGGGTTTTTCTCGACTGTAAGGCCGCCGGTCGGGAATCTTGCCCTTATTGTCGACCTCGCCTCGCGGGTCTCGGTCTCCTCCGGCTCTAAAATATCGCTCTCGTCGGGGGTGGTTTCTTCGGTCGGCTCGGTCTCGGGCTCGGTCTCTTCTGTCGTCGGCTCGGTGGTCGCCTCGGTGATTATAACCGTCGACTCTCCGAGGTACTCCGCCGATACATAAGCGGTCATACCGTTATACCAGATCTCGGCCCAGCCATCGTCAAGCCTTATAACGTCTACCTCTTCGTTTATCGCGAAATAGCCCATTATCATCGAATCCGGGTCGGGCGCAAGCCTTATGTTAGCGGTCGCGTTGGCGTACATTCTGAATGTATCCGGCGCGACGACCTCCTCCGGCTCGGTAATAGGCGCGCTCGTCGGAAGGTCGGAAGTCGGCGGAAGGGTAGTTTCGGTCGGCTCGGTCGAAGCTTCGGTCGTCGGCGGGGTCTCCGGCTCTTCCGGCTCGGGCGGGGCTTCTTCCGGCTTCGGCATATCGCAAAAGCCGAGGCGAGCGCCGAGGGTTCTGATTTTATCCCCCAAGGGGAGGGAGTCTTTATAAAACTTCGAGAGATTCGCGGTATAGCTGCCGTCGGCAAGGGCGGCAGCCGAAAACTTCGGCAGAGAAGCTTCTCTCGACAAAAAAGCGAAGCTTAGCGCCATAACAAGAAGCAAAACCGCCAAGACCGCGAAATTCAAAAAATTATAGCCGAACGCGCGGGTCTCTTTCGAGAGATTTCGGAGCAAATTGTCCGCTCCGGCGGTTTTTTCGTTCGCCGCGCGGGTGAACTTAAGGTCGAATTCGTCGCCTTTAACGCCGATCTCGAACTTCGGGACTTCGCTCTTCGGGGCCTCGAAGATCGGGGGCTCCGCCGGCTTTTTTGGCGAATTTCGCTTTTTTCTTCCCATCTTAAAAGGCTCCTTTCTTTAAAAAACTTATGCCGCCGAGGCTATCGCCGCAAAAACAAGCAGCGCCGCGCAAAGGACCGTCTCGATAATCCTTGCGGCGGAATAGAAGCTTTCGCTTTCGTCGGATCTCTTTCTTATAAACGCGTTAAGCGCCCGCCTTAGCGGAGAAACCGCCAAAAGGCCGATTATAAGCCAGGGCAGGCTGCGGGTAAATTCGTCGTAAAGGGCGTAGGTGACGTCGTAGTCGAAGGCCGAGGGGGAGGGAATACAGAACCGCCCCGCCGCCCCGCCGAATATAAGCGCGGCAAAGGCGAAAATATACATGACTGCGGAAAAAACAAAGTCCGAAACCGGCCTTTTCGCGGTTGAAAAATCTTCTAAGACTATCGCGGCGGCGATTATGCAGACAAAAGCGCCCGCCCCCGCGCCGAAGCCGATAAACGCCCCCGCCGCCAAAGAAAGCGCCGCGAGGGATACAACCGTCCCGGCCTTTGAGCGCCCGCAGAAGGCCGATTTTACCGCCCTCGGGAAGCTCTCCCACATACCGGCGACGTGGTCGGTAAGCCTTAAGCCCGGGCGGAAGGCCGAGATCGGCTCTGCCGAAGAGAAGCCGTTCATAAGCCCCAAGCCCGAAGACATATCCTTAATCCCCGCCGAAACGACGTATGCCTCGCAGACGATTATCCCGAAGAGCGCCAAGGCGTTGAGCCAAGGAAAGGCCTCGTATTCGGTCGCCGCAAGGCGCACCCTGTCGAACGAAAGGCCGCAGACTGCGGTCAGCGCGAAACCCTTTATAAATTCCGAAAGGCCGGCCGACATCTTCGCGAGGGTCGGCTTTCTTCCGGAAAGGCTTTTTCTCATCTCGGAATATCCGCGGACCGGGGCGACGAGCATATTTTCAAAAGAGAAGAGATATGCGCAAAGCGCGAAAAGGTCGCGCTCCGGCGGCTCGCCCTCGGCGACTTCGCGAACATATAAAACGCTTCTAAGCGCGAAAAGCAGAAATCCGACCGAAATAAGCGCCGAGGAAAGGGAATTATCCCGCGAAAGAGAGACGACGCAGAAGCCCGCGAACCCCGCCGCAAAAATATCCGAAACGGCCTCGAAGACGATTCTGCCGACTTTGTTTTTAAGCCGCGCGAGTATATATATAATGAAAGCGGGAAGAACAATAAGGGCGTAGAGCCGGCTTCTTCCCCAGGCGATAAAAACTATCGAGGCGGCGGCTGAAACGGCGTTTTTCGCCCAAGTCTCGCGGCAGCAGAAGCTTAAAGTCAGATATATCGGAAGAAACGCGAAGACGAAAATAAGGTCAGAAAAAATCATAGCGCCGCTCCTTTCCGATAATATATTCAGCAGTATATCACACTCCGCAAAAATTATCAAGTACCCCGGAAAACAGATATCAGAAATCAGAAAACAGAAGCGTTTTTACACAAAACCGCGAGGTTTAAATCTTTAAAAATTCCGCTTTCTTTCATACAGTTTTCACATATCGCGGTATAATAATAATTACAAACTCGCCTTAAGACTGCGGCGACAGGCCGCAGACATCGCTTCCACAGCAAAAACATACGGAGGTAACCGAAAATGTCCGAATTAGATATAAACGAAGAGGTTTCGGCGCAGCCGGAACTTTCGCCCGAATCGGCGGAGGAAGCCGCGCCCGAAGCGGCCGAAGAGCTTAAGGCCGAAGAACAGATTTCGGCCGAGGCTGAGGCAGAGGCCGAGCCCGCCGAAGAGATCAAGGCCGAGGCCGAGCCGCAGGAAGAAGCCGCAGAGGCGGTTATTGAAGAGCCGACAAAGCCCGAGCCGCCGGCGGAAACCTTATATTCCCGCCCGGAACAGCCCGCGCAGAGCGCCGCCGGGTCTTATACCTCGCCGGCGTATAACCAATACAATCAATACGCGCAGGGCGGCTATCCCCCGCAGAACGGCTATCAACAGCAATACGGCGCGCCCTCGCAGGGGTATTACAGACCGGAATCGAACGAATACGTCTACGGCGCGCAGCCCCCTAAAAAGAAGAAAAGCGGCGGAAAAGCCTTCCTTATAGCGGTCGTTTGTCTGCTTTCGGTCTTCGTGATCGCGGTGGCTTCGGTGTCGGCATATAATTTCTATACTCTGCACAGCTCCGGCTCTCCGTTCAGAAATCCGTTTGCGGACAGCAGCGGAAGAAACCCGGCGACCGAACCGCCGGAGATAGACGACCACAGAAACGACGACGACGAAGAGCAATACGTCGAAGAGGGCCCGGAAGAGGACGACGACGAAGACGACCGCGACGAAAACGAGGCCACGGCGAGCGCGCCGACCGTCATTCGCGACTTCCCGACGCTTGAACAGCTTGCCGCGCCGGAAGACGCGATGAGTATTCCGGACATCTACGACAAAGTAAGCCCCTCGGTTGTCGGGGTCTCATGCTCGGTTAGGGGCGGGACCCAGACCGGCACCGGCTTCGTCATCAGCGAAGACGGATATATCGTAACCAACGCCCACGTCATCGAAAATTATCTCTCGGTAATGATAGTCGACGGCGACCTCAACGAATACGAGGCCGAAGTTATCGGCGCCGACGAACTTACAGACATCGCGGTATTAAAGGCCGACCTCGACGGAAAAGACCTTATCCCGGTCGAATTCGGGATATCCTCGGAGCTTAGGATCGGCGAGCTTGCGATAGCGATAGGCAACCCGCTCGGCTTCGGTCTTTACGGAACCATGACCACCGGGATCATCTCCGGTCTCGACAGAACCGTCACCGTTGAAGACAACACGATGAAGCTTCTTCAGACCAGCGCGACGATAAACAACGGCAACTCGGGCGGCCCGCTTATAGACGCCTACGGCAGAGTCATCGGGATAACCTCCGCGAAGGTCGACACTATGTACGGCGAAAACCTCGGCTTCGCGATACCGATTGACGAAGCGCTTCCTATCATCGAAAACCTTATAAAATACGGCTACGTCCCCGGAAGGCCGAGCCTCGGGATCACCGGGCAGGATATAACCGAGCTTATGTCGATATATTACAGAATGCCCAAGGGCGTATACGTCTTTGCGATAACTCCCGATTCGGGGGCGGAAAAGGCCGGCATCGTCGCGGGGGATATAATCATCGGAATCGAGGGCGAATCCATCACCACCAGCGACGAACTTAACGACGTTAAAAACCGCTATTCCGTCGGCGACACCGTTACCCTTTCGATATACCGCTCGGGGCAGAATTTCGACGTCGACGTAGTTTTGGGCGAGAGCACGCCCGACGAGCCGCAAAGCCAAAAGGGCTGACCTAATAAACGATATCATCTTGCTTTTTCATATTTTCCCTTTCTTTTGCACGCCCGGGGCGCAAGCTCCGGGCGGCACCCCCACCCTTTTTCGGGTGGCAGAGCAGCCAGCTTCCAGCATTTTTTAGTGCGCTGTTTTCATTTTTTCCCTCTCGGAAGGCAGCCGATCGCTTTGCGGTCGGCTGCTTTTCCCGTCTAAAGGATATAATCTCCCCTCCCCTTTTGTGCATAAAGCGAAAAAACGCGGCGATAGCCGAATAATTTTGGGCAAAAAAGCGATTGACAAAGGAAAAGCGCAACTATATAATATGTGTATCAAGTTTTAAAGGCTGTGACGAAGAAGGCTTGCCCCGCGTCTATAAAGAGAGCCGATGGTTGGTGCGAATCGGTGATGACAAGAGCAAAGCCCCTCGCTTCCGAGCCGGAATCGCCGAAGCTTTATATTTGCCGTAGGCGTTTCCCGTAGCTGCTGCGTTAAGGTATAGGAATTGTTGGATTCCGAAGAGCGGCGGGCTTTCGCCCGCAATTTGAGTGGTACCGCGAGTGCATTTTCTGCGCCCGTCTCAAAGAAACCCTTTGAGGCGGGTTTTATAATATCCGCCGGGGTTACGGGCTTCAACTTCCGCAACGTCACATTTTTATTTTTACGACAGGAGAAAACCGCTATGATGAACGCAAAAAAGTATTCCCCGGGGTATTACCTCCCGCCCGAGATGACCTACGACTGGGTCAAGAAAGACCACATCGAAAAGGCCCCGCTCTGGTGCTCGGTCGACCTTCGCGACGGCAACCAGTCGCTGGTCATACCGATGAGCTTCGACCAAAAGCTTAAATTCTATCAGCTTCTTTTAAAGATCGGTTTTAAAGAGATCGAGGTCGGCTTCCCCGCCGCTTCGGACACCGAATACGACTTCCTTCGCGCGCTTATCGAGCGCAACCTCATCCCCGAAGACGTCACCGTTCAGGTTTTGACTCAATGCCGCGAGCACATCATCAGAAAAACCTTCGAGGCCGTAAAGGGCGCGCCCTCGGCTATCGTTCACTTCTACAATTCGGTGAGCGTGGCGCAGCGCGAACAGGTCTTTAAAAAATCGAAGGAAGAGATCAAGAAGATCGCCACCGACGGCGCGAAGCTCGTAAAACAGCTCGCCGCCGAATACGACGGCAACTTCAGATTTGAATACTCGCCCGAAAGCTTTACCGGCGCCGAGCCGGAGTATTCGCTCGAAGTCTGCAACGCGGTTCTCGACGTTTTGGAGCCCGGGCCGGACAATAACGTCATCATCAACCTTCCCGTGACGGTTGAGATGAGCATGCCTCACATCTACGCCTCGCAGATCGAATATATGAACAAAAACCTCAAATACCGCGAATACGTCACCCTTTCGCTTCACCCTCACAACGACCGCGGAACCGGAGTCGCAGACACCGAGCTTGCGCTTTTGGCGGGGGCGGACAGAGTCGAGGGGACGCTCTTCGGCAACGGTGAGAGGACCGGAAACGTCGATATAATCACCCTCGCGATGAATATGTATTCCCACGGAGTCGACCCCAAGCTCGACTTTTCGGATATGCCCGCGATCGCGGACACCTATGTAAAATGCACCGGAATGAGGATACACGAGCGCTCGCCCTATGCCGGCGCGCTGGTGTTCGCGGCATTCTCGGGCAGCCACCAGGACGCCATCGCGAAGGGAATGAAATGGCGGGAAGAAAAGCGCCTTGAACAGTGGACCACCCCCTATATCCCCATCGACCCTACGGACATCAACCGAACCTACGACGCCGACGTCATAAGGGTCAATTCGCAAAGCGGCAAGGGCGGAATCGGCTATCTTCTTGAACACACCTACGGATACAGCCTTCCCGCAAAGATGAAAGAGCATTTCAGCTATCTCTGCAAAGGGATCTCGGACCGCGAACACCGCGAGCTTAAGCCGGACGAGATTCTTGAGATATTCAAACACAACTACTTCCGCATCGTCGAGCCGGTATGTATTCAAAAGATGAACTTTACAGAGCTTCAAGGCGGAGTCGACGCGGACATAGTTTTCGACTATAACGGAAAAGAGATTGAGATAAAAGCCTCGGGCAACGGCTCGATAGACGCGGTTTCGAACGCGCTTAAGGCCCTTACCGGCGACAGCTATTCTCTTGAAGTCTACACCGAGCACAGCCTTATGAACCAAGCCTCTCAATCCGAGGCGATAGCCTATATCGGGATAAAGACCCCGAACGGCGAGATGAGCTGGGGCGCGGGCTATCATACCGACATTATCCGCGCTTCGGCCTACGCGCTCGTAAGCGCATACAACAATTCCAAAAAGTGAGGAGAACAGGCTTATGGGAATGACAATGACCCAAAAGATCCTTGCGGCGCACGCGGGATTAAATAACGTCGAGGCGGGGCAGCTTATCTCGGCGAAGCTCGACATTGTTTTAGGGAACGACATCACCACCCCGGTCGCGGTCAACGAATTTAAAAAGGCGGGCTTCGACGGAGTTTTCGACAAGGACAGGATCGCGATAGTCCTCGACCACTTCGTCCCGAATAAAGACATCAAGGCCGCGGAGCAGTCGAAGCAGTGCCGCGAATTTGCCTGCGAACACTGCGTGAGCCACTTCTATGACGTCGGAAAGATGGGCATAGAGCACGCTCTTCTGCCCGAACAAGGGGTTGTCACCGCGGGCGACTGCATTATCGGCGCGGACAGCCACACCTGCACCTACGGCGCTCTCGGGGCTTTCTCGACCGGCGTGGGCTCGACCGATATGGCCGCCGGAATGGCGACCGGAACCGCTTGGTTCAAGGTCCCCCCGGCGATAAAATTCGAGCTTTCGGGCAGATTGCCGAAAAGCTGCTCGGGCAAAGACGTTATTTTAACGATAATCGGCATGATAGGAGTCGACGGAGCGCTTTATAAGAGCATGGAATTTTCGGGCGAGGGCGTGGGTTCGCTCTCGATGGACGACAGGCTCTGTATCTGCAACATGGCCATCGAGGCGGGCGCTAAGAACGGCATCTTCCCGGTCGACGACGTCACAAGGGCATATCTTAAGGGCAGGACCGAGCGCGAGCCGGTAGAGTATTCGGCCGACCCGGACGCGGTCTACGAAAAGGTCATCAAGATAAATCTTTCGGACATCGTTCCGACGGTGGCCTGCCCCCACCTGCCGGAAAATACAAAGCCCGCGAGCGAGCTTTCGGATATAAAGATAGATCAAGTCGTCATCGGAAGCTGCACCAACGGCAGGATGGAAGACATGGAGGCCGCCTATAAGATTCTTCGCGGCAAAAAGGTCGCCGAAGGGGTTAGGTGCATAATCATTCCCGCGACTATGGCGATTTATAAAGAGTGCATAGAAAAGGGCTATATAACCGCATTTATCGACGCGGGCGCGGTGGTCTCGACCCCGACCTGCGGTCCCTGCCTCGGCGGATATATGGGAATTTTGGCCGAGGGCGAGCGCTGCATAGCTACGACGAACCGCAACTTCGTCGGAAGAATGGGGCATGTTAAAAGCGAGGTATACCTTTCAAGCCCGCAGACCGCTGCGGCAAGCGCGATTACAGGCTATATAACCGCCCCAAAGGAGGATTGAATATGAACACCGAAGGAAAAGTTTTTAAATACCCCGACAACGTCGACACAGACGTAATTATCCCCGCGAGATACCTCAACACCTCCGACGCGCAGGAGCTTTCAAAGCACTGCATGGAGGACATCGACGCGGAATTCGTCAAGAAGGTCAATAAGGGCGACATTATGGTGGCCGGGTGGAACTTCGGCTGCGGATCTTCGAGAGAACACGCCCCGCTGGTCATCAAGACCTGCGGCACCGGCTGCGTTATCGCGAAGAGCTTTGCGAGGATTTTCTATCGCAACGCGATAAACATCGGCCTGCCGATTCTCGAATGTCCCGAGGCCGCCGACGGAATCTCCGCGGGCGACGAAGTTAAGGTGGACTTCGACACCGGCGTTATAACCGACGTCACCACCGGCAAGACCTATCGCGCCCAGCCCTTCCCCGAATTTATCCAGAACATAATCAAAGCGGGCGGGCTGTTGAAGTCGCTGAAAAAATAATAAAATAAAAGGTTTTCGCTCAAGCCTTTTCCTCAAAAAGGCTTGCAGGGGCGAGGGGGCAGCGCCCCTCGTCGCAGCCCGCAGGCTGCGAAACACCCCTTACTAAACATAGCGCAGGAGGGGAAGGAGCAATCCGTCCGGTGGACGGAGGTTTCCCGCTCGGTCGGGCAAAGGCGTAAGCCTTTGCAGAGCGACGCTGACAAAAGAAAAAGCTTTATCAAAGTAATGGGCGTCGCTTACCCTCGCCGGGGGTTTCCCTAAGGCCGAGGCGTCGCTTACCCTCGCCGGGGTTCCCCTAAAGCCGAGGCGCCTGCTCGCGCGGGGTCTCCCAGAAAAACCCGTTTTCAAATAATCGAAGATATAAGACAGGAGACGCATTTATGAACAAAACGATAGCAGTCATACGCGGAGACGGCATCGGGCCGGAGATCGTCAACGAAGCGATAAAGGTCCTCGAAGTCGTCGCGAAAAAATACGGTCACTCGTTCAGCTACGTCGACGCCGATATGGGCGGCTGCGCGATAGACAAATACGGCGACCCTTTGCCCCAAAGCGAGCTCGACAAATGCCTTGCGGCGGACAGCGTTCTTTTGGGCGCGGTCGGCGGCCCGAAGTGGGATTCCGTCCCCGGGAATATGAGGCCGGAAAAGGGTCTTCTAAGAATCCGCGCGGGAATGGGGGTTTATTCGAACAACCGCCCCGCAAAGATCTGGCCGCAGCTTGCGGCTGCTTCTCCGCTTAAGCCCGAGATCGTCGAAAAGGGCATCGACTTCATCATAGTCCGCGAGCTTATCGGCGGAATTTACTTCGGCGACCACAAAACCTTTGACGAAAACGGCGAAAAAACTTCCGAAGACGTCATGAAATATTCCGAGAGCGAGATAGAAAGAATCGGAAGAATAGGCTTCGAGACCGCGAGAAAGAGAAGAAAAAAGCTCTGCTCGGTTGAAAAATCGAATGTTTTGGACACTTCTCGCCTTTGGAAATCGGTTATGCACCGCCTTGCCGGGGAATACCCCGACGTCGAGCTTTCGGATATGCTCGTCGACAATTGCGCGATGCAGATAGTCAAAAACCCCGCGCAGTTCGACGTTATCGTCACCGAGAATATGTTCGGAGACATTCTTTCGGACGAAGCCTCGATGATAACCGGCTCGATCGGAATGATACCGTCTTCCTCCCTCGGGGCGACCTCTAACGGACTCTACGAGCCGATTCACGGCTCTGCGCCGGATATCGCGGGGCAGGATACAGCCAACCCGATAGGAACTATCCTTTCGGCGGCGATGATGCTTAGGTTCAGCTTCGATATGCCGAAAGAGGCCGACGACATCGAAGAAGCGGTCGGAAAGGTTCTTTCGGAAGGATACCGCACCGGCGACATTATCGGCGGGGGCGAGGGGCTTAAGCTTACTAAATGCTCGGAAATGGGAAGCCTTATCGCCGAAGCGGTTAAAAACAGCAGATAACGGAGGAGATTTGATGAAATTATCAGGCGCCGATATTATAGTCAGAACGCTTATCGAGCAAGGGGTAGAGGTCGTTTTCGGCTACCCGGGCGGCCAGATTCTTAACGTATACGATTCGCTTTATAAATATCAGGGCGAGATCAAGCATATTTTGACCGCCCACGAACAGGGCGCGGCCCACGCGGCCGACGGCTATGCAAGGGCGACCGGAAGAGTCGGCGTGGTTATGGCGACCTCGGGCCCCGGGGCGACCAACCTTGTTACCGGCATCGCGACCGCATATCTCGATTCTATCCCGGTCGTCGCGATAACCGGAAACGTTCCGACCACGCAGCTCGGAACGGACAGCTTTCAAGAGATAGACATAACCGGTATAACCCTGCCGATCACCAAACACAACTACGTCGTCGGCAGCGTAGACGAGCTTGCCGACACGATAAGAGAGGCTTTTCGCCTTGCGGTTTCGGGGCGGCCGGGGCCGGTTTTGATAGACATCCCTAAGGATATTCAGATCGCCGAGGCGGAATATACCGAGCAGGAGCCGATCCGGCCCGAGCCGAGGCAGCCCGCCAAGCTTATAAGAATAGAGGCCGCGGCAGAGGCGATAAACCTTTCGCAGCGCCCGTTTATATACTTCGGCGGCGGGCTTGTGAATTCCGATGCGCAGGACGAGCTTTACGAGCTTGCCGAAAAGCTTGACGCCCCGATAGGCTGCTCGCTTATGGGCATTTCGGGGATACCGACCGACTACCCGAGATTTTTGGGTATGCAGGGCATGCACGGGCACTATGCCTGCTCGATGGCGATGCACAGGGCCGACTGCATTATCGCCCTCGGGGTAAGATTTAACGACAGAGTTACCGGCAACAGGGCGAAATTCGCCAAAAACGCAAAGATTATACACATCGACGTAGACGGCGCGGAGCTTGACAAAACGGTCAGCGCGGCGCACGCGATGAGGGGCGACCTTAAGCTTACGCTTCAAAAGCTTCTTCCGCTTTTAGAGCAGAAAAAGCTTACCGACTGGCGCAAATCGGTCGAGGCGCTTAAGTTTGAAGAGCGCCAGGTGATCGACAACCGCGAGGGACTGACCCCCCGCGCGGCGATCCTTACGCTTAACAAATTCTTGGGCGAAAACACCCCGGTCGCGACAGACGTCGGGCAGCACCAGATGTGGGCGGCGCAGTCTCTTTCGTTCACCAAAAAGAGAAGATTCCTCTCTTCCGGCGGGCTCGGAACTATGGGCTTCGGAATGGGCGCGGCGATCGGAGCGGCGATTGCGACTAAAGAGCGATCGGTATTGATAACCGGCGACGGCGGCTTCGGAATGTGTTTAAACGAGCTTGCGACCGCGGTGACCTATAACATTCCGATGGTCATTCTTTTGATGAACAACGGCGTTTTGGGAATGGTCCGCCAGTGGCAGACGCTGTTCTTCAATAAACACTACTCTAACACCGTTTTGGACCGAAAGACGGATTTTGTGGCGCTTGCAAAAGCCTTCGGAGCAGACGGCGCGAAGGCCGAGACACTTGAAGAGCTTAACTCTGCGTTTGAGGCGGCGTTTAAGGCGAACGGACCGTTCGTGGTCGAATGTATGATAGACAAAGACGAATTCGTTCTTCCGATGCTGCCGCCGGGCGGTTCGATGGACGACATTATAACGAGAGTTGATCTGGGGGGTGCGGAAAATGACTAACTTTACGGTAGCGGTTTTGGTCCGCAACCAATTCGGCGTATTAAACCGCGTGACAAGCATGTTCCGCCGCAGAAGATTCAACATCTCGAGCCTCACGGTCTCGGAGACCGAATCCCCCGGGCTTTCGAGAATAACGGTGAGCTCGTCCGGCCTCGAGACGGACAAAAACCAGCTTATAAACCAGCTTTATAAGCTTCCCGACGTTTGCTCGATAAAAGAGCTTGATTTGATCGAATCGGTGACCTGCGAGCTTATGCTCATAAAGGTTAAAAACGAGCCCGAAACAAGGGCGGATATCCGAGACGCGGCGCAGGCGTTCGGCGCGAAAACCGTCGACTATACCCGCGACAGCATTACCATGCGCCTTACCGGGACTTCGAGGGAGATTGACGCTTTCGTCGACCTTATGAGAGACTTCACTATTTTGGAGATATGCCGAACCGGAATAGTCTCTTTGGAGCGCGGCAGCACCACCATCTCGAAGATGGAGATCTAAGCTTACAATTTATTTTTTAAATAAAGGAGAAATCACTATGAACAGAATTTTCTATCAGCAGGACTGCGACCTTTCAAAGCTCGCGGGGAAGACCGTCGCCATTATCGGCTACGGCTCGCAGGGGCACGCCCACGCCCTTAACCTTAAAGACAGCGGCGTAAACGTCGTAGTCGGCCTTTACGAGGGCTCGAAGAGCTGGGAAAAGGCCGAGAGACAGGGCCTTAAGGTTATGACCTCGGCCGAGGCCGCGAAGATTGCGGACATTATTATGATTCTCATCAACGACGAGAAACAGGCCAAGCTTTACAAGGAATCAATCGAGCCGAACCTCACCGCCGGGAAGACCCTTGCCTTTGCGCACGGCTTTAACATTCACTTCGGCTGCATCAAGCCCCCGAAGGACGTAAACGTTATCATGATCGCGCCGAAGGGCCCGGGCCACACCGTCAGAAGCGAATATCAGGCGGGCAAGGGTGTTCCCTGCCTTATCGCGGTCGAGCAGGACGCCACCGGCGACGCTTGGGACATAGGCCTTGCGTATGCCTTAGGCATCGGCGGAGCGAGAGCGGGAGTTCTTGAAACCACCTTCAGGACCGAGACCGAGACCGACCTCTTCGGAGAGCAGGCGGTTCTCTGCGGCGGCGTTTGCGCGCTTATGCAGGCGGGATACGAGACCCTTGTCGAGGCGGGATACGACCCGAGAAACGCATACTTCGAGTGTATTCACGAGATGAAGCTTATAGTCGACCTCATCTATCAGAGCGGCTTCGCGGGTATGAGATATTCCATCTCGAACACCGCGGAATACGGCGACTATGTTACCGGCCCGAAGATAATCACCGAAGAGACCAAGAAGACCATGAAGAAGATTCTCAAAGACATTCAGGACGGCACCTTTGCGAAGGAATTCCTCCTCGACATGTCCGAGGCCGGCGGTCAGGTACACTTCCAGGCGATGAGAAAGCTCGCCTCGGAGCACCCCTCCGAGATAGTCGGCGAAGAGATCAGAAAGCTTTACAGCTGGAACGGCGAAGACAAACTCATCAACAACTGATTTCCAAAAACCAAAGGTTTCGCCGGCCTTTCCTCAAAAGGCCGCAGGGTCGAGGGGCGGCGCCCCTCGTCGCACGCCGCAGCGGGCGAAATCCCCTTTTAAAAAAGCGCAGGAGGGGAGCTTCAAACAGTCCGGTGGACTGTTTGAAGCCGGGGAACCCTCGCCGGGGGTTCCCCGTGGGCTCTCCGGGGGTTCCCCGAATCGCCGAAGGCGAGCGAGCAATGCGCCCTATAAATATCGCAGCTCGGCCGAGGCACACCCTCGGCTATATGCTGTTTAAGTAGGTGTATTTATGAAAAGCGAAAAAATCAAACTTGGCGCGCAGAACGCGCCCCACCGCGCCCTTTATCACGCGCTCGGAATGACCGAAGAAGAGATAAACCGCCCGATGGTCGGAATAGTCAGCTCGTATAACGAGATCGTCCCCGGGCATATGAATATCGACAAGATCGTCGACGCGGTAAAGCTCGGCGTTGCGATGGCGGGCGGAAACCCGGTAGTCTTCCCGGCGATAGCTGTCTGCGACGGTATCGCAATGGGCCACACGGGAATGAAATATTCCCTCGTGACCCGCGATTTAATCGCCGACTCTACCGAGGCGATGGCCCTTGCCCACGGCTTCGACGCGCTCGTTATGGTTCCGAACTGCGATAAAAACGTCCCCGGGCTTTTGATGGCGGCGGCAAGGCTCAATATCCCGACGGTGTTCGTCTCGGGCGGGCCGATGCTCGCGGGGCATGTCGACGGCCACAAAACCAGCTTTTCGTCGATCTCCGAGGCGGTCGGCGAATTCAACGCGGGCAAGATCGACCTTGAAAAGCTTCACGAATACGAATGTAAAACCTGCCCGACTTGCGGCTCATGCTCTGGAATGTATACCGCAAACTCGATGAACTGCCTTACCGAAGCCCTCGGAATGGGGCTTAGGGGCAACGGCACCATTCCCGCGGTCTATTCCTCGCGAATCGAGCTTGCGAAACACGCCGGAATGGCGGTTATGGAGCTTCTTAAGAAAGACATCAAGCCCCGCGACATTATGACCGAGGCGGCGTTTATGAACGCGCTGACCGTCGATATGGCGCTCGGCTGCTCGACAAATTCGATGCTCCACCTTCCCGCAATCGCCCATGAGTGCGGGATCGAGATAAACCTCGACATCGCGAACAACATCAGCTCGAAGACCCCGAACCTCTGCCACCTTGCCCCCGCGGGAAGGACCTACGTCGAAGAGCTTGACGAGGCGGGCGGCGTCTGGGCGATAATGAACGAGCTTTCTAAGAAAAATCTTCTTAATCTCGACTGCATGACCGTCACCGGAAAAACGGTCGGAGAAAACATCAAAAGCGCGAAAAACCTCAACCACGAGGTCATTCGCCCGGTCGAAGACCCATACAGCGAAACCGGCGGGATCGCGGTTCTGCGCGGAAACCTTGCGCCGGACGGCTGCGTCGTAAAGCGCTCGGCGGTCTCGCCGAAAATGCTTAAGCACGAGGGCCCCGCAAGGGTGTTCGAGTGCGAGGAAGACGCTCAGGCGGCCATCAACGCGGGGCTAATCAACCCCGGCGACGTCGTCGTCATTCGCTACGAGGGCCCGAAGGGCGGCCCGGGAATGAGAGAAATGCTCAACCCGACCTCCGCCATTATGGGAATGGGCCTCGGCGAAAGCGTCGCGCTTATCACCGACGGCAGATTCAGCGGTGCGACGAGGGGCGCATGCGTAGGGCACATCTCGCCCGAGGCGGCTTCCGGCGGGCCGATAGGGATCATCAAAGAGGGCGACACCGTCTCGATAGACATTCCCGCCAATAAAATCGAGCTTAAGATCCCCGAAGACGAATTTAACAAGAGAATGGCGGCCTTTGTTCCGAAGAAAAAAGAGCTTTCGGGATATCTTAAGCGCTACGCCGCCCTTGTTTCAAGCGGCGCAAAGGGCGCGATCCTGAATTGAGGCGGATATGAGCTTATATCTTGACACCCTTTTGACCAAGCTTCGCTCGCTCTGCGTTTTTCGCGACATTCTCTCCGACCCGGTAATCTCCTCCCTCTGCGACTTTTTGGAGTTCGACGGCGACGATTCTGCGGCGGTCGGGCTTTATTGCGAATTCGTCTCGCGGCTTTATAAGACCGGCCGAACCGATCTTTCAAAATACGTCGCCGAGCTTGCGCGCTGCTGCGACAATCCCCTTGTAAGAAAAATCGGCGAGGGAAAGCAGCCCCGCGAGGTTATGAAAAAAAGCGCGGAATACGAGCTCGGGGTTCTTTCCGACCTTGCGGCGCTCGACCCGAAAAAGCTTAAAGACAAGCTTAGCTACGACGGCGCGCTGCCGGAATGGACGACCTCTAAGACCGACATTTTCGGCGACTTTAAGGCCCAGACCGAGAATATCGAAAAGCACGGCTACGGAATTTTTGCGAAATACCGCGCTTTTCGCGACGAGGGCGGGGCGGTCAAGCCGGTCAAGGCGGCAGACGGCGTCAGGCTTTCGGATCTTGTCGGCTATCAGCGCGAGAAAAAGCTTATTATCGACAATACCCGCGCGCTTTTAGAGGGCAAACCCGCCGCGAATATCCTTTTGACGGGCGACGCCGGAACCGGCAAGTCCTCGACCGTCAAAGCCGTAGTCAACGAGCTTTGGGAGGAAGGCCTGCGGATTTTGGAGCTTAAAAAAGAGCAGCTTCACGACCTGCCCGAGATTCTCTCGGAGCTTAACCGCAACCCGCTTAAGTTTATCATCTTCATCGACGACCTTTCCTTCACCCAAAACGACGACAATTTCTCGGCCCTTAAGGCTACGCTCGAGGGCTCGATATCTGCTAAGGCGCAAAACGTGGTCATATATGCGACCTCTAACCGCCGCCACCTCGTCAAAGAAAAGTTTTCGGATCGCGAGGGCGACGATATCCACCGGGGCGACACGATGCAGGAAATAGTTTCGCTTTCGGAGCGATTCGGGCTTCATATAACCTTCTCCCGCCCGAATAAAGAGACTTATCTTGAAATAGTGCGCCACCTTTTGGATTCCGCAGGCGCGGAATACGACCCCGAAAAGCTCGATTCCGCGGCCGAAAGGTTCGCGCTTACAAGGGCTTCGCGATCGGCCCGCGCGGCAAAACAGTTTGCCGACAGCGTTCTCTCCGGCGCAGAGGAAGTAAAATAAGAATAACCCCGTACCGATCGGCACGGGGAATTTTTATTTCTTCTTCCTCGAATATTTATCGTAAAAGTATTTATAAACCTTAGTCTGAAAAACGAGGTCTTCGAGCGAGTCTTTGTCGAGAGAGCGAAGGTATTCTTCAAGGTCGTATGAGCGGGCGACCGCGAGAACGTTCGGCTTGCAGCTTGAAACAAGCTGTCGATAGGCGGTATAGGCGTTAAGCTTTTTGACGGGCGGGCGGCGAGAGCCGATATATTCCTCGCCCAAGAAAAAAGCATACCATCTGTGCATATATGAATACGTTTCTCCGATCATAGCCGCGGTTTCGGAGAAATACGCGCAGCTTTTAAGTCCGCGGTCGTCGTTGTGATAATACGGCAGGGTCGGAAGCCCGGCGACGGCGGCCAAAATCGCTTCGACCGACCCGATATCATCTCGCGGCATAATAACTTATCTCGGCAAGGTCGTCTTCGGTGATATAGTCGTTTAAAAACGCGGTCTCGATCGGGAAAAATTCCGCCCCGCGGTGAAGTCTAAGGTCGGTGTTGCCGTTGTTGAACATAATCGTATACCCCGCGATGTTTCTTGCGCATATCGCGTCGACGAAAGACTCCGGGCTGTTCATCAGAACCGCTTCCGAGCCGCCGTAGGTTCCGTAATATTTTACGACCAAGTCCCCCATCTCCGAAAGTTCCCGCCGATATTCCTCCGGCGACTGCTCGAGCCAGTCTTCGCTAAGCTCTTTAATCTTTCTTTGCTCAAGGGGTTCCAATTCGCCGACTCCTCCCGTCGGTATCGCCTCGGCCTTTCCGAGCTCTATAAACCTTTCCCGCGCCTTTTTAATCCCCTCTTCGTCGATAAGCCCGCTCTCGTATGCCTGCGAAAGCTCGGTAAAAACGCCGTCTTTGAAATAAAAGATATTCTCGCAGTAGTCGAGCTCGAAGTCATACCCCGCCGCCGAGCAAACTGCCCGCCCGAAGGATATCGGCTCATACATCAAAACCACCGCTCCGCCGCCGTATTCGCCGTAGTAGCCGCCCAAGGCCGCAAGCCTCGGGTTTATGCCGATAAATTCGGCGTAGGCTTCGACTATTTCCGCCCGCGCGGCGTGATCCAAAGGGTCGAGCTGCGTGGGTTCGTCTTCCTCCGGCTCGTTTTCTTCCGGCTCTTCGGGCGGGGTTTCGGTCATATATCCCCCGCTGACGAAGCCGCAGCCGTCTTTAAATTCGATCATATACCAACCGTCGAGCTCGCCGACTGCGGTCGCGCCCTCGCCCTCGCTAAGATATCCGATGGAATCATAGTCGGTCGAAGGGCCTTTTCTTACGTTTAGCGAGATGGTGGAATAAAGGGTCAACGGCTCGTCAAAAGCCTCGACCTCGAAATCGGTGTCCGGATTTTCCGGGGGCTCGGGTTCTTCGTCTTCGGCCGTCTCTTCGCCGATATCCGGCTCCGGCTCGGAATATTCCTCCGATACCGGCTCCGAAACTGTGGGAACCGTCTCCTCCGGCTCTGAATATATCGGCGGGGCCGAAACAGCCTCGTCGGCGGTCTGCGGGGCGTCCGCCCCCTCTTTCGGGCCGACTGCGCAGCCCGACATCAAAAGCGCAAGCGCGATAGCGAATATCGCGGCCTTTTTCATATAAACCTTCCTTTCCGTATAAAAAGCATAAAGGGCAGCGAACTGCCCTTAGTTTTTAAAAAATCAGAGATATTCAACCGTCTCGGAAAGTTCGCGCCTAAGTCCGTGGCGTTCGGATGGCGCGGCCCCTTCGGCCGGATAGCCGAGCGGAAGCAGGGCGGTTATTTTAATGTTTTCGGGCAGTCCGAGGGCGCTCGAAACTTCGTCGGCGTTAAAGAACCCGACCCAGCAGCTTCCGATTCCGAGGTCTGCGGCCGCAAGGGCCATATGAGTGCAGACTATCGCGGCGTCGGTCTCTCCGGAGTGATAGGGCGGCATAAGCGGGTTCTGCCAGTCGAGGTTTTTGTCGTATCCGATGACCAGAACAGTCTTCGCTCCGAAAATGCAGCGGCAGACGGAATTTATCTTTTTAAGCGCCTCTTCGCTTTGAAGGACGTATATTTTTTGGGGCTGGTTGTTTTTGGCGGTCGGGGCGGCCCTTCCGGCCGAGAGAATTTCTTCAAGCTTTTCGGGTTCGATCGCCCTTTCGCTGAAGCTTCTTACGGAATATCTTTTCTTTGCAAGCTCGGTGAAAGTCATCTTATTACCCCCCTAAAATCTCATGTCTCCATTCAAAAACAAGCCGCTCGAGGCTGTATGAAGCGTTGGCGGGGCTTGTTGACGGCAGCGCGGCGCAGGGGATGGAAATATCCGGGTTACAGCGCGCAAACCAGCGCTCTGCCGCCCTTCCGTTGAAGATTATTTTTTTGATTTTCGTCTTTTCTATAAGGCTTTTTATGTCTGTCGGGACGGCGTTTTTTATCGAAGAATCGCTCGACCCGGCTATCTCGCAGCTCTCTATCGAGTCCCACAGGGCGATTTTTCGCGACTCTAAAAGCAGCCGCTTTTCTTCCAAACTATTCGGCGCTTCCTCGCCGAAACATTCCGCCAAAACGCGCCAGAAGCGGTTTTGCGGGTGGGCGTAGTAAAAAGCTTCCTCCCGGCTTTTGACCGAAGGAAAGCTTCCGAGGATAAGAAGCTCGCTGTCCGCCCGATAAAACGGGCCGAATTTATGGTCGACGGCGAGACGATCGCTCAATTTATGCATTTATACGCAACTATCGTAACCGAGCCCTTGCCGGGGTAGCGCTTCATCGCGTATCTATCCGGAAAAGCCTCGATAAGCTTGGGCAGCTTTTCATATCCCAAAAGCCTAACGTCGAAATCCGGCTTGACGCGCTTTATAAACTGCCCCGCCGCGCTTACGTTCACATATCCGTCGTCGTCCTGATATTTTACCGAAGCGGCCCTTAAAAGCCGATGGACCGACTCTATCCCGACATGCTCGTCGCCTTCGGGCTTGGCGCTATCAAAATCGCGCTCTTCGCTTTGAGAGGCGCCCTCGCCCCGGCGAAGATCGTCTTCGATATTGTCTAAAGTGATGAAATCGTCGCAGCTGTTTTTAAACGAGTCGGGGGTGTGGACCTCTCCGACTCCGATGACGTATACCCCGGATTCGTGGAGATAGATTGCCAAAGGGGTATAGTCGCTGTCGCTCGAGACGATCACGAAAGCGTCGTAGATGTTTTTATGCAAAAGGTCGACCGCGTCGATGACCAGCGCCATATCGGTGGCGTTCTTTCCGGGGACGTAGTCGAACTGCTGCTCGGCCTTAATCGCAAGCTTTTTAAGCGAAGTCTCCCAATTCTTGAGATTGTCCTTCTTCCAGTTGGCATAAGCCCTTTTAACGACTATCCTGCCGTAGGTCGAGATCTCTTGAATGATTCCGCCGAGCTTGGCCATCCGGGTATTGTCGCCGTCGATCAGAAGAACTATGCTTTTAAAGTCGGTCATGCAAAACCTCTTTTCGGAAAAACGCGAACGTCCTTATGTATTTATTATAGCACACTTTTGCGCGTTTGTCACTACCTAATTGAAAATTTTTTTAAAAAAATTTTTTTTGGGGGGAAGGCGAAAGCGGCGGGACATAGACGAGCGGAGCGATTAAAAAAGCAGTTAAATCCGAGAAAAAAAGTGGGATAAGGTGTGTTTAACACACGGCAGAACGTTGCAAAATAAATATATCCCAGTCCTTAGGCCACAAGCCTACGCTTAGAGGTATTTGGCTGTCGACGAATGATATTTTGAGCGGGCGGACGGAGAAAAATCCAAATAAATCCCGCCCTCGCCGCTCGCTGTGAAAAGGAACTCGGCTGTGCAAATGGCGTTTTAAGCGGCTGGGCTGAGTTGAGGTTTAGAAAAATTCCCGCCCGCCGACCCGCCGCTAAAAGGTATTCGCTGCGCGAGTACTATTTGAAGTCACCCCACCCCCGCAAAGATTTGCGCGAATGAAAAAATAGCACAGCCCCCTCCCCTCAAGGGGAGGGGGCGCGAGCGAAGCGAGAGGGGTGGGGTGCTCAAGGCACAATGCTATCTTTACACAGCGACGGACTTGGTATTTGCGCCGAATGGCGCATGGCCGCGCCGTTTCCCTCTGTTTCAGTCAGAAGCAAAAGTCCTTCTACGAAGGCGCGGCTACCGTCAGCGTTTCAAGGGGAGAGTCCAGAGAGGGGGAAATCGCAATCCCACTCTCTGGCGGGCTCTTTTCGCTTCACTTTTCTGCCCGAACAGAAAAGTGAAGGAGCCCTCCCCCAACGGGGGAGGGAGGAGAGGAAGAGGGGCTAAAAATAGTATCGCGCTTCGCGCGATTCCTTTTAGGAGCACGCCGTACGGCATTTTTGCTCGCGAAGCCCAAAAAGCAAGTTTTTACGCCCCGCTTGGCGACACCGTGGCAGAAGGACATCAACGTTATATTCTACAAAAATTTTGCCCATCGCATGCGATAATCAAAAGGGGTCCCGAAAATGCGCAAGCATTTTTGGGGAGAAGCCGGAAAAAGAAGCGTTGCTTTTAGCCACTCGCACTTCGCGGGCATATCTGCCCGCCCTGCTCGTGCCTGCGGAAAAGCAATCGCATCTTTGCTCCGGAGTGAGCGAGTGACAATTATAAAAGTAAAAGCCCCGCCTGCCGCTAACGATACGTAGTCCGCGACAATTCAAAACCGCGAAAAGTTGGTAGCGCCGCGGAGCCGTCGTGAGGCGCTTGCAAGCGAACAGGCGAAGCAAGCGTGACTTTTCGCGGAAAAGGAGCGGCAGCCCGTCAAGCGAAGCCACGATTTGCAAATATTTTTATAAAGCTAATCGCGGCGAGCCAAAAGGGCTTGCCGCGACGCCGTGGCAGGGGCAGTAAGATTCGAACTCACGGCACGCGGTTTTGGAGACCGCTGCTCTACCAACTGAGCTATACCCCTATATTTGTGGTGGGCCAACAGGGACTCGAACCCCGGACCGACCGGTTATGAGCCGGTTGCTCTAACCAACTGAGCTATTGGCCCTCAGTTTAATATAAAAATCCCTTCCCGCGGGCGGTACCTCCACCCGCGGCAAGGCGATTATGGTGACCCGTGCGAGAATCGAACTCGCGTTACCGGCGTGAGAGGCCGGTGTCTTAGCCGCTTGACCAACGGGCCGTTTGGTGCACCATCGGGGACTCGAACCCAGGACCCACTGATTAAGAGTCAGTTGCTCTACCAACTGAGCTAATGGTGCATAAGCCGCAAACTAATCGTCTGCGGGCTTTTTTAAAAAAGGTGTCGGCAACACCGATTTTCCCGGCACGTCGCCGTGCAAGTATCGTAGGCGCAAGTGAGCTTAACTTCTGTGTTCGGCATGGGAACAGGTGGGACCTCACCGCAATCGTCACCGACAATAAGAGTTTCGTAAAAACTTGCTGTTCACACTTCGCACCGTAAACGGTTTTGCTCGTGTTCACAGAGTTTTTACTCACTCTGCGAGCTTCATATATCCGCTCTGCTGAGACTGTTTGCAGCCTCAAAATTGAATAACGAGAAGTAACAGGGGGGAACATGAATCAACAAGGTTAAGCCCTCGACCAATTAGTACTTGCCGGCTAAATGCGTCGCCGCACTTACACCTTAAGCCTATCAACCCGGT
>CANQUJ010000007.1 GCA_947627005.1 uncultured Clostridia bacterium | reverse complement strand
TATCCGACATCGGAAAATCCAACGCAATTAAATAAAGATATACTAACTACAGAAAAATCAAATACAGATTTAATCAATTACCCATTCCATTCCTATCCTTTCCCCTACCTCTCCCTTTAGCGGCAGAGCCGCCGGAACGGAAAAGAACGGAACAGAAGCGGCAATGCAAAAAAATCCTTTGCTATGTTACGCAGTAGAACGCCATTTTTGAGGGTAGACATATAAAACCCTTACCAACGTCATTTTCGCGCCTGCAAGACCGCTTAAATCGGCAGGAAACAGGCTTTTAATGCGTAACAGTCTGCCCCCTAAAAGAATGTTGTCGCTGTAAAGTCATTCATATTGCCACAATATGCGCTCACCTATATTGGATTTACCTACGTTGGATTATCCAATGTTGGAAAATCCTACGTAGGAAAAACCTACGTTGGAAAATCCAACGCAATTAAATAAAGATAAGAAAGGCCAAAGGCAAAGACAGCAATCAACAACACTTCCACCAGATATTGTCCAATAATAGCCGATTTCCGAATACCTACTGACAGAAATACTCCTATTTCATGGATACGGGTTTTTGTCCATAGGGTCAGTATCAAGGCAAGTATAACAACACTGACAACAATAATAACTGCCAGCAGAGTGGTAACTAACTCATTCAGTGTGGATAGCGGTGCGGCTGCTTTTTCATAAACTTCGTTGCTCACATCAACAATGAAAGCCGTCCAATCAATAATCGGCAGAGCTTTTACATCAGCTATGATCTGCTTCATATTCTGCGGGTCGTCTACTGTGACATTGACAGCAGAAAAGCCATAATTGATTTTCCCGCCGTCGCTCTCTACCGCTGTTTGCAAGTCCACAAAAATACGGTTTTGAATTTTGTCATAATCGGTGATCGCTTCTCCGAATTGTTCTCCCGTATTCGGGGTAAACATTCCGATAATCTGCACACTTATTTCTTTTCCAGTAAATTCTTCTTCCTCGGAATTGTAAGCATGGGTCGTAATAAAATCCCCTATGTGCAGATTATTCCTTTCAGCCAAATCTTTACTGATGATGGCCACGGATTGATCTTTTACCGTGATATGCCGTCCCTTTGTCAGCGTTAGTGTGCCGGTAGTAAAAAGCTCATCGTCCGATGAATCGCAGACACCCAACATTCTTGTACCTGCCTGCCGCAACTTGTGCAAATAACGGCGTCTGCCGCTATTTTTGCGCCGCAAAATTTGCAAAATTTAGTCTGCGGGGCGAACTGTGCGCCGCTTTGCGAGCTTTGATTTTCGTAATTATAGTTGTCCATCTTTTCATCTCCCGAAAATTTATGACTTTTCAGTCCTATATTACAATACCATAGTATTTAACATTTGTCAAGTATTATGGGTAAAATATATTGTAATATTTGACCGGGGTGATAAAATGTTGGGCAAAAATATCCGAAAGCTTCGGCTTGAACGCAACATAAAGCAGGAAGAGCTCGGGCGGGCGGTTTGGGCGAGCAAGCAGAGCGTCTCGAACTGGGAAAACGAAAACATCATGCCCTCGGTAGAAGTCCTCGTAAGGATCGCCGACTATTTCGGCGTGTCGACCGACTATCTTTTAGGGCGCGAACAGTCGCGCGGGCTTGACACCTCGGGTCTTAGCGGCGAACAGCTCGCACATCTGCAAATGATTATAAACGATTTAAAAGCTCCGAAATAATCGGGGTTTTTCTCTTGAAAACCCGCGCGGAATGTGGTAGTATAATCTAAAAAATACGAGGTGACCGCTATGAATCTTTCCGAAATCTCCGCCGCCGGCTCGCAGAAGAGCGCGATGACCCTTCACGAAAACCCCGCCGCGCTCCATATCGGAACGCTGCCCGACCGCGCCTATTTTATCCCCTTCGCCGAGGGGTGCGACCCTTTTTTGCCCCGCGAAGAAAGCCCCCGATTCGAGCTTTTGAACGGCGATTGGGGCTTTACCTACCGCGAAAGCGTAGTCGACCTTATTGATAATTTCTGCGATTCCGAGCCGGAGGGGACTATCCCCGTCCCCTCGAACTGGCAGCTTAACGGCTTCGACCGCCCGCAGTATACAAACGTTCAATACCCTATCCCCTACGACCCGCCCTTCGTCCCGGACGATATACCGGTAGGAATATATTACAAAAAGTATAATTATTCCCCCGACGGATTGAGGAAGATCCTCTGTTTCGAGGGGGTCGACAGCTGCCTTTATCTCTACATAAACGGCGTATTTGCGGGGTATTCCCAGGTTTCGCACTCTACTTCGGAATTCGACATAACCGATTTTTTAAACCCCGGCGAAAATAAAATAACCGTCGCGGTTTTAAAGTGGTGCGACGGAACATATTTGGAAGACCAGGACAAAATCCGCCTTTCGGGGATCTTCCGCGACGTATATATCCTCTCCCGCCCCGAAAAGCGGCTCGCCGACTATCGCGTTCGCACCTTTTTAAACATTGACGAAAACTCCGCCGAGCTCTCCCTCGAAGTCAAAGGGGCCGGGGCTTCGGCAAGGCTGTATTCGCCGAGCGGCGAGCTTATCGCCGAGGGAGAAGCCGCCGAGGGAAAGCCGCTTTCCGTCAAAGTCGCCGAACCTAAGCTCTGGAGCGCCGAGGCGCCGAATCTCTATCGCCTTGAAATTTCGTCGGAGGGCGAAGTCATCGGCGAAAAGGTCGGATTCAGAGAGATCAAAATCGAGGGCGGAGTAATAAAGCTTAACGGCAGGGCGATAAAGTTCCGCGGGGTGAACCGCCACGACAGCTACCCCGAAAGCGGCTACGCCGCCACGGTCGAGCAGCTTAGGCGCGACCTTTATCAAATGAAGCGGTTCAACATCAACGCGATAAGGACTTCGCACTACCCCAATGCGCCGATATTCTATAAGCTCTGCGACGAGCTTGGGTTCTACGTCATCGACGAGGCCGACCTCGAGACTCACGGAAGCATAGACGTCTATCAAGACTTTAAATGGGGCCGCGAGGGCGGCTACGGCGGGATCGCGATTACGGTTATGAACCCGATATTCGAGTCGGCGATTTTAGACCGCCACAAAAGGCTTGTCTTCCGCGATTTCAACCGCCCCTGCGTTGTAATGTGGTCGCTCGGAAACGAGTCGGGCTACGCCGATTCTATGCGCCGCTCGGCCGAATGGGTCAAGGCCGAAGACCCTTCGAGGATAGTTCACTACGAAAGTATCCACCGACTCGACAAAGGCGACACTCACGAGCTCGACGTCGTTTCAAGAATGTATCCGCCGACCGATTATGTCAAAAACTACCCCGAGAGCGAATCCGATTCCTTTGGCAGGCCGCTTGTTTTGTGCGAATATTGCCACGCGATGGGCAACGGCCCGGGTGACCTTGAAGACTATTGGGAGGAAATCTATAAAAACGAAAAGGTCGCGGGGGCGTTCGTTTGGGAGTGGTGCGACCACAGCGTGCCGCTCGGAAAGACCCCCGACGGAAAGGTAAAATACGGCTACGGCGGCGACTGGGGCGAGCGCCACAACGACGGCAACTTCTGCTGCGACGGCCTTTGCTATCCGGACAGGACCCCTCACACCGGGCTTAAAGAGCTTAAACAGGTCTACCGCCCGATCAGGGTAGAAAAAGTCAACAACGGCGAGTTTGTATTAAAGAGCATGCTCGGATTTTTGCGCGCCGAAGAGCTTTATACCTGCCGGTTTGAGATAACCGAGTGCGGCGAGGTCATTCGCGAGGGGGAAATTTCGCTCGAGCTACCCGCCGGAGGCGAGCAGAAGGTCTTAGTCCCCGAGACGAGAGATATCGCGCAGAGCCGGTATATAAGATTTATTTTCAACCAGAAGACCGATACCCCTTGGGCCGAAAAGGGCTTCGAGGTAGCGTTCGACCAACTTGAAATATTCGAGGGCGGGATAAAAACCCTCCCGACCGAAAAGAGCGGCGAGATCAAAACAGAGGAGACCCCGCTTGAAATCAGAATTTCTGCCGACGGAACCGAGTTTGTCTTCGACCGCAGGCGGGCGGAGTTTGTCTCGCTCAAAAAGCGCGGCGAGGAGATCCTCGACCGGCCGATTCGGTTCAATTTCTTCCGCGCGCCGACCGACAACGATTCGCAGCGCGGCGACTGGTACAGGCTTCACCTTAACGACTACGACGTAAAGGTCTATTCGACCTCGCTCGAAAGGCGCGGGGGCGCGGCTGTCATCTCGGTTTCGCAGTCCTTCGGCTGGAACGTTTTAAGGCCGTTCGCAAAGGCGAAGACGGAATATACCGTCTTTGCCGACGGCTCTTTAAACATCAGAGCCGAACTTGAGACCGACGAAAAAGTCGAGATTTTGCCGAGGTTCGGTATAAGGCTGTTCGTCCCGAAGAGCTTTGACAGCGCGGAATACTACGGCTTCGGCCCGAACGAGAGCTATATCGACAAGCGGCGCTCTTCATATATCGGCAAATTTTCGGCGAAGATAGAAGATTTGCAGGAAGACTACATCAAACCGCAGGAAAATTCCTCTCACTGCGGCTGCAAATATCTTATAATCAAGGGCGAAAAGGCTTCGTTAAGGTTCGAGGCGGCCGGCGACTTCAGCTTCAACGCCTCGGAATACACCCAGGAAGAGCTTAGCTCAAAGCGGCATAATTTCGAGCTTGAAAAGTGCGGCTCTAACGTTATCTGCGTCGACTCGATGATGCAGGGCGTGGGGTCAAACTCCTGCGGGCCCGAGCTTGCAAAGAAATACCGCCTGCCCCTGCCGAAGCTTAAGCTTGACATAACGCTGCGGGCGGAATAAAGAGATAAATTAAGGGGAGGCCGATTGCGACCTCCCCTATCGTTCCTACTCCCCCATTCTCATCGCGACCTCGGCGGCGGCCTCTCTCGCAAGCTTTTTAAGCTCGCTCGAGCTTAGCTCTCCTCCCCCGCTTAAAACCTTGTTTCGCGCCTCGAATATCGGGGAAATTATCTCTATCGGCCGGCAGCGCCATTCGGCAAAGCGGCCCTCCGATGATTCAAGCTTCGGGTACTGCTCCTCTTCGGGGACGATTCCCGAGATCTCACAGTGCTGCTCGCCCTCCGCCCATAAAGCCTCGGCGCAGCCGAAAACTATCGCCGTGTCGGTCTTCGGCGAATAAACGACCGCAGGGTCGGCCCCGAGGCTTAGCTCGCGAATTTTCCGGCTCTTCGCGGTCTTCGCGTCGAATGCCCCGAGGATAGGCGCCCCGAAGACCCCGTCCTCGGCGATCTGAAGAAGCTCGTCGCCCTTATAGGGAAACAGCCGAACGCCGGCCCTCGGCGCGCTTTTGGCCGCGGTCTGCTCCAAACTGTCGCGCGAGTAGACGAAAATTTGGGTCTCGACATAGATTTGCCCCGCGATTTTGCAGGTAAAAACGAAATATCCGTCGGTCACCGCCAGCGCCTCGACCGAGTCCGCGCCCTCGATTTCAAGCTCGGCCTCGCTCAAAAGCCTGCCCGAGGGGTCGTATTCCCGCAGAGCGGCCTCCTCCGGCGAATAGGTATAAAGCCTTCCGCCGTGGGCCGCAAACATCGGCGCGGCGGTCTCTATCAGCCGCTCGGATTCGCCGGTTTCGGTGTCAAGGGCGAAGATAGCGCCGTCGCCCAAAAAATAAAGCCGCTTTTCGATTCGCAGAATGTCTTCGATCTCGCCCGAGGTATCGGCGGCGACAGCCCCTCGGCCGGCGTATAGGCGTTGTATTCGACCTTTCGGCCGAAGATCGAGCTTGCGATCGGCCGGGCCTCGCCGCCCTGTGCCGGTTCGGTCTTTCGCGCCGGCCCCTCCGCCGACTCTGCCGAGCAGCCGGCCAAAACAACCGCCGCGCAGGCCGCCGCGCATATCTCCGCGAAGAATTTTTTCATAAAACCGCCCTCTTTTGAAACCGTTGTAACCTCTTCCCCAAGGGAAGCGTCAATACCCCCGCGCGATTTTTGTATGATCGGACAAATTTCCGCCGCGCGATTTGGCGAAAAAGAAAAAGCGCCCGAGGGCGCTTGCGGTTTTGATTTATTTACTCGGAGGGGGTTGGAAAATCGAAGCGCCCGGAATCTATAGCTTCACAAGAATGGATTCGTAACCATAATGTATGCGTTATTTCTTGCCGTTCGCACTTCGCGGGCATATATGCGTGCCCAAGCAGGGACCCCCAAAACGCCTGCGTTTTGGGGAAAAGCCGGAGCGACGGAGCGAGCGAGGGGCGGCATTGAACGCGAAGCGTGAAAATGGCGCTTCGAGCGATACGCAGTCCGCGACGGCGCACAGAGAAATAATCGCATCCATACCTCAAAGCGCCCGCACAATCTGCGCTTTTTAAAAGTTTTTGCTTGTCTCGCTTTCTGCGGTCTTGAAACAGTCACGGCGCTTTGGGCAATGTTTCTGCAAACATTGCACTCTGACCATCAAAAAAGCACCCCTACGGAGTGCTTTTTTGATGGTGGGAGAGAATGGATTCGAACCATTGAAGCGAAGCGCAACAGATTTACAGTCTGCCCCCTTTGGCCACTCGGGAACTCTCCCATATCCTATTAAGTTTTGCCGATGGAGCCGGTGGACGGACTCGAACCCCCGACCTGCTGATTACAAATCAGCTGCTCTACCAACTGAGCTACACCGGCATGGGTTTGTGCTTGCCGCAACGTTGTTATGTTACCACAAACGTGTGAAAAAGTCAAGCGATTTTCGGAAAAAAAGAAAATTTTTTTCGGATTTAAAACCCCCGAGGCTCTTTTGAGCCCCGGGGATATTGGCGTTGTGAATTTATTCCGCGCTCTGCGTGTAGTAAAGGCTCAATACGAGCTCTTTGACCTCTTCGGGGTCATAATAGGTGCAGCGGGCGTCGTGCAGCCGCTCGCCTTCGGTTCCGTCAATCCTGTATACCCCGGAAAGCTTATAATCGTGGCAGTTAAGAATCAAGCCGGTTATCTCCGAATTTGACATATCGGTCACGACCATATCCAAAACGTCGGCGTAAAGGTCGATCAGCTGCTGCGCGGTCATCTCGGTCTTCGCCTTGTTTATGAACGACTCCATAAATTCGATCTGCCGGTTCATTCGCAGGGCGTTGGTGTTGGATTCCTTCATATACATTCTCGCCCTAACGTAGTTTTCGGCGTGGATTCCGGTCAAATTGACCGTCTCGCCGACGATAAGGGTGTCGTCGACTCCGCTGAAATCGTCTTTAACGGTGACTTCGACTCCGCCGACTCCGTCCGCGACCTTGCCGACTATCGGTATCGGCGCGGCGATGTAGCCCGAGAACTTTATGTCGTCCCCCAAAAGCCAGTTCAGCGATTTTTCGACGTTTCTGCCGCTCGCCCTGCCGCCGTCTCCGTAGGCGTATGAAAGCGCAATCTGCTCGTCGACTACCCCGTAAGACCCGCCGTTGGTGGCGTAGTTTTCAACCGGGACCGCGAGGTCGCGGTTTACCAAAAGAAGGAAATACTCCTTCGTATCGGGGTTTATCGAGAGAACGGTTATAACGTCCGACTGGCCGCCGGTGCGGTAATAGTCGCTCTCGCCAAGCTCCTGCTTGTCGATTCCGAGAAGCACGAAATTCTCGAGCGAGCGGTTATATTCCGCCTCGTATTTGTTTGAAAGCTCTTCGTCGGGGTTGCGGGCGCCTTCCGGCGCGCCGGAATCCTCCATGATATCTATATCGCTGATGTCAAATTCTGTCTGCGAAGCTCCTCTTCCGTCGTCCTCAATCTCCGGCTCGAAGTGTTCGATCAAAGCCGCAGCGGCGACGACGACTATCAGGGCGCCGACTATCGCCAGCCCCCAAAAGAGCATATCGCGTTTTCTCATTTTCTTCATTTTAGCCATCAGCGACACTTCCTATCCGCGCTTAATAGCGATATTCGGACTTATATCTGCTGTAATACTTGTATTTTCCGCCGTATCTCGAATTTTCCGCGCCGACTTTATTCAGCACGCAGCCCAAAACGTTCGCGCCGACGCGCAAAAGCTGGTTCTTCGCGTCGTTTACCTGGCGGTAATCGACCTCGTTCGCGCCGATTACCAAAATCGCGCCGTTGCAGTTGGGGGCGATGATCGCGGCGTCGATAACTCGGCCGAGGGGCGGAGTGTCGATGATGATAAAGTCGAACGCTTTCTTCAAAACGTCGAGCATCGCCGAGAAAATCTTGCCGCTGAAAAGCGGAGTCGGATTGAGGACGTAGTTGCTTCCGATGGGAAGAACATAGGCGTTTACGATGTTGGTTTTATATACGGCGTCGTTGATCTCGCCTTTTCCGGAGAGAACGTCGGCCAAACCTATAAACTGAAGGCCGTCGTCGACTACCGCGCCGTATCTAGCCGAGAAGACCGATTTACGTAGGTCCGCGTCGATAAGAAGGGTTTTTAATCCGGCGTTGGCGTAGTTGCGCATCATTTCAAACGAAACGATCGACTTACCGGCGTTTTCGTCGACGCTTGTGATCGCGACGAGCTTAACGCTTTCGCCAGAATAAGAGACGTTTGTGCGCAGAACGTTCATGGCCTCGTTCATTTCGTACGAAGGGTCTTTAAGCCCGGAAATGGTTATGCTTCTCATTTATTTTCCGCGCCTCCGTTCTTCTTGTGGGTGTGCGGCTTGTCCGACTGCTTTTTCTGCCCGTCGCTGCCATAGCCGTATCCGTAGCCGTAGCCGCCGTATCCGCCGTAGCCGTAGCCCTTCTTTTTCTTGCCGCCTTCGTAGTATACCTTGGTGAGGGTTACCATTCCGCAGCGGTTTTCAATGTCCTCCGCGGTCTTAACGGTGGTATCCATAACGGTTATGAAGACTATAACACCCGCGGCCAGAACCGCGCCCAAAACAAAGGCGATGACTACTGTTTTGGTAAGACTCGGGTATGAGGGGCGCTTTGCGACAACCGCTTCATCATAGACGTAAGGGTCTTTGGTTCCCATAATGTCGGCGATGCGGTCAACCGCGTAAAAGGTAAGCTCGTTGGCGATCTCTTTCGCGCGATAAGGGTCGGCGTCGGTGACGGTGATTTTAATGATATGAGTATCGGCGGGGTTTACTACCGAGATATTCTCGTAAAATTCCTCGTATTTATACGGGAGCTGCATCGTTTCGATGACATGCTCCAAAATGGTGCGGCTCTTGATAACGTCGGAATAGTCCGGCGCGATGTTGTTGGCGATGTTAAGGTCCGCCAACTCGAGCAGAGAGCTGCTGCCGGTCGCAACGAGGTATGTCGACGTGGTCGAAGTATAAAGAGGAGTGATGAAAAACTGGACGACTATACCCGCGCCCAACGCGAAAACGAGGGCGACGGCTATGATGATCAGTATGTGCCTTCTTAAAGCGTTAAACAGAAGTAAAAGGTCGATTTCCTGACTTTCATCTATCCCCGAGCCGACCGCGGCGTTGTTATGCTTTACGGCCGCGGCTTCGGTCTGATATTGATTTTCCATGTTTACCTCAAAAATGTGGACTTATTGAAATCAGCAAACCAAAGGCTTGCTGATTTCATTGGTCTGTTTTGTTTTTTTACTTACCGTGGATTATCTCTTCTTGGAGATAACGATGGCAGCGGCGGCTGCGACCATAGGAAGAACTGCGAGAACGATACCGGTCTCGGGGTTCTTTTCGGCAGGAGTCTCGTCGGGAGTCTCGCCTGCGCTCATATCGTCGCCCGCGTCGGGATCGTTGGCGCCGTCGGCAGCCTCCTGAGGAGTCTGAACGTCAACGGTGTCTTCTTTGTAGTCCTTAACGATAGCGAAGTATTTCCACTGTCTGATGACGTCGGCGTCGGCAGTGAAGGTAGCTCTGCTGCCGTTTACCTGGAGGGTAGCGCCTTCGAGAATCTCCCAGCCATCGCGAACGAGAACCTTGCAGTCGGCGGTTACGCCGGGAGCATAAACGTCAACGGTGATCGGGCCGGTAACGTTGGTGCTGGGAAGCTTGATCTCGTATACGCCGATAGGCTGATATTCCTTGGTCTCTTCGTAGATAGCGCCGGTCTCAAGGATAGCGATGTCGGTGTTGACGGGGTTGCCCTTGGAGTCGGTAGCGGACCAAACGTACTTGTTAGCGGAAGAGTTAGGAGCTACGGTAGACGGTACCGGAGGGATAACTACGCTGTTGTCGGCGAAGATCTCGATGCCGAGAGAAAGGGCCAGGCACAAAGCCAGAGCGATTGCAAGAATTTTCTTCATGAGTAATTCCCCACTTTCATTTACATAGAATTTGAAATTCTTCGGGCATTGACGGCGCCCGAACCGTTTTTAAAACATTCAATACGGAGCATATGCCCCGAAGTGAATCCACGCTTATGATACACCAAAATAATCGGTTTGTCAACCCCCCCCCCGAAAAAATTTAACATTTTGTTAATCTTACCAAAATTATGAGGGGTTATTGATTTGAAATGTTCAAAATGTCGAGCGGTCTGCGGACAAAAAGCGCCTGTGCGGCGCGTTCGCCGAACTTTTCGTCAACGTAAATATAAGCTTCCGCAAGATTAGGGTTGCCCCTTGTAAGGTTGTGGCGGTCGTCGGCGACAACGTCGATAACGCCCTGCTCGACGAGCTTTGAGACGAGCTTTTTTCTCGGCCCGAAGAAGGCCGAGGTGTTGATCTGATACTTGACGCCCAAGTCCTTAAGGTCGAAGATATCCTGCAAATCGTCGAAGTGCTCATACCTTTCTATATGGGCGAAAAGCGGGGTCTTCCCGGCCGAAAGCAGCTTTACGGCGTACATTCTTATCTCTTCGGCGCTCATCGAGGGGGAAAATTCGGCTAAAACCGTCTTCCCTCCGCCAAGGGCCGAGCAGCTGCCGTCCCGCAGGCGTTCTATCGTATCGGGCCGCATAAAGACTTCATTTCCGAGGAAAAGTTCCATTCCCGAAAGCTCGCGCGCGGCGTATGCCTTTGCTTTTTCAAAAGATTCTGCGATTTTTTCGGGCTTAGGGGGGAATAGCGCGGGGTTATAGTGGGGCGTGAAGCAAAGATATCTTACGCCGCAGTCATATTCGAGGCGCATAAGCTCGTACATTTGGTCGTCGTCGCGGGCGCCGTCGTCGACCCCGGCAAGGATATGGCAATGAAGATCAGCGAGCCCGGCCGGGACCTCTATCGGATTATTTTGTTTTTTTCTGCCGAAAAGCATACTCGCGCCCCCTAAATCGGTCTGATGACAGTATACCACCGCCGGCAAAAAATTGCAAGCGGCTAAAAGGAGGAGTTTGCGGAAATCGGAAAGATTGAACCGCAAACAAAACCCGGCCCCCCTAACAAGAGGACCGGGATTTTGAGAGACTTGAAATTACTTGATCTCGACGGTTGCGCCGGCAGCTTCGAGCTTTTCTTTGATCTCGTCGGCTTCGGCCTTAGAGGCGCCTTCTTTGACGGCCTTAGGAGCGGCCTCGACGAATTCCTTGGACTCTTTGAGTCCGAGGCCGAGGATATCCTTAACGGCCTTGATAACGCCCATCTTATTGTCGCCGAACGAGGCGAGGATGACGTCGAACTCGGTCTTCTCGGCGGCGGCGGGGGCGGCCCCGGCGGCGGGAGCGGCGGCGACAACGGCGGTTACGCCGAATTCTTCCTGGATAGCGTCTACAAGCTCTTTGAGCTCGAGAACGGAGAGAGACTTGATGTCTTCTACAAACTTGATGATCTTTTCGGATGCCATGATAATTTTTACTCCTTTTCGTAATATGTTGTTAGAATTTTACGCTGCGTATAAATTATATACGCGAGCTTGAGGCTCAGGCTGCCTCTTCGTTCTTTTCGGCGAGGGCCTGAATGGTTGCGGCGAGCTTTTGCATCGGGCCCTGGAGGGATCCGACGAGCTGCGCGAGAAGGGTTTCCTTCGAGGGGATCTTGGAGAGAGCTTTAACGCCCTCGGCGTCATAGATCTCGGTTCCGATGAAGCCGGCCTTAAGGGTAAAGTTTTCGTGATCTTCGGCGTATTTTCCGAGGATCCTCGCGGCCGCGGTCTCGTCGTCAGAAACGGCGATGGCGGTAGCGCCCGAAAGAACTTCGGTCAGCTTATCGAGCCCGGCGTTCTGCATCGCGAAGCGAAGAAGGGTATTCTTTTCTACCGCGTATTTGACCCCGGCCTCGCGAAGCTCTTTGCGAAGCTTGGTGTCGTCCTCTACCGAGATGCCGGAGTAGTTGACGAGAACGCCCGCTGCGGAGCTCTTCAAAAGTTCGGTGATTTCCTCTACCTTCTGTTTCTTTTGGTTAAGAGTGTTTTCGTTCGGCATATTTTTGTTTCACCACCCGTGTGATAATTTAGCCCCGAAATTAAAATCCCTTTTCATAGAGAAAAGGGACATGGAAATTCATGTTATTCCTTTCCTCGGCAGGACTTACCGTCGCCTGCTGTCTTAAGATCGGTGCAAGAGCGATTATATCACCCCTCCGCCCTTTTGTCAAGGGGGAGAAGCGAATTTTTTAAAGAAAAAGCGCCCGAGCTTAGTCGAGCGCAAATATCTTTTCGTTGAATCAGACCCCGTACTTGGCAGTGTTGCATTTTATGCCCACGCCCATGGTCGAGGAAACGACGATCGACTTGAGGTATTGGCCCTTTGCGGCGGCGGGCTTGGCCTTTACTACCGCTTCGACCAAAGTCTCGTAGTTCTCGGCGAGCTTTTCTTTCCCGAACGAAGCCTTGCCGATCGGGCAGTGGATAATGTTGGTCTTGTCGAGCCTGTATTCGATCTTACCGGCCTTGGCTTCGGTGACCGCCTTTGCAACGTCTGGCGCGACGGTTCCGGCCTTGGGGTTAGGCATCAATCCGCGGGGGCCGAGGACCTTACCGAGTCGGCCGACCACGCCCATCATATCGGGCGAGGCGATGACGACGTCAAAGTCCATCCAGTTTTCTTTGAGAATCTTGTCGACGTAGTCGAGCCCGCCGACGTAATCCGCGCCGGCCTCTTTGGCGGCGTCGTATTTGTCTTCTTTGCAGAAGACGAGGGTGCGAACGGTCTTGCCGGTTCCGTTCGGCAAAACTACCGCGCCGCGGACCTGCTGGTCTGCGTGGCGAGAGTCGACCCCGAGTCGGATATGGACCTCGATGGTCTCGTCGAACTTGGCCTTGGCGTTAGCGGCCGCAAGCTCGCAGGCTTCGAGCGAATCGTAGAATTTTGTTTTGTCGACGGCTTTTAAGCTGTCGGTATATTTCTTACCGTGTTTCATTATAGTATAATCTCCTTTATAATCATTCGATGTGGTAAGCGGAAAAGGAATATCCTCCCACTGATCGGGCTTTTGCCCGATTGCTTATAAGTTTTATCAGTCGACGACGGTAACGCCCATCGAGCGCGCGGTTCCCGCGATCATAGACATGGCGGCCTCGACCGAGCCGGCGTTAAGGTCGGGCAGCTTCTGCTCGGCGATGGCTCTGACCTGATCTTTGGTTATGGTCGCGACTTTAGTCTTGTTCGGAACGCCGGAGCCCGACTCGATTCCGCAGGCCTTTTTGATGAGAACTGCGGCCGGAGGGGTTTTGGTGATGAAGGTGAACGAACGGTCGGCGTAGACTGTGATTACTACGGGGATTATAAGACCCATGTCGTTTTTGGTTCTCTCGTTGAAGTCTTTGGTAAAGGCCACGATATTAACGCCATGCTGGCCCAAGGCGGGACCTACCGGCGGCGCGGGTGTGGCTTTGCCCGCGGGGATCTGTAACTTAATGATGCCTGTTACTTTCTGTGCCATAATTTAACCTCCAAATTTGTGGTGACGGCGAGCCGTTTAAAATGGATTCCGACTCTCCCACTTAATCGCGCTTGGGCGCGAATTTACTCTTCGACCTTTTTGACCTGCGAGACAGGCAAGGTCGCCGGAGTTTCGCGGCCGAACATCGAAACGACGATATCGACCGTCTGTTCGTCAAGATTTATAGCGCGAACGGTTCCTACCCAGCCGTCGAACGGGCCGCCCAAAACGGTGACTTCGTCCCCGGCCTTGAAGTTTACGCTTGTCTGAACCTTTCTGACGTCTACCCCCAGGGCCGCGACCTCTTTGTCCGAAAGAGGAACCGGCTTAGACCCCGGGCCGACAAAGCCGGTAACTCCGCGGGTGTTGCGGACGATATACCAACTTTCGTCGGTCATGACCATCTTGACCAATACATAGCTCGGAAAAAGCTTTGATTCGGCTTCTTTTTTGTTTCCGTTCGCGTCGGTCTGTTCGATGGTTTCGACCGGCACGCGGACCTGCTGAATGGTATCCTGAAGCTTGCGGTTTTCAACAACCTTTTCGATATTCTGGGCAACTTTGTTTTCGTAGCCGGAATAAGTGTGAACTACATACCACTTAGCCGTCAATTCCGTATCCATATAGCTTTCTTCCTTTCATGCCTTGATTAAAAAGCCTGCTGCGGTCGGTTCTTAAAGCGCCCCGACAAGAAGCTTGACGAGAAACGCGAACGCGGAATCTATTCCGAACAGCGCCGCGCCGCAGATTATGCAGACGGCGAGAACGACCGCGGTGTTGTTAAGCACCTGCTTTTTGCTCGGCCATACGACCTTCTTGACTTCGCTTACGGAGTCTCTGAAGAACTTTGCTACGGCGCGGCCGATGCGCACGAAGATGTTGGGTTTTTTCTGATCTTTAGCCATTTAACTCTCCCTCTCTTTTACTTGGTCTCTCTGTGGAGAGTGTGCTTGCGGCAGAACTTGCAGTATTTGTTCATCTCAAGCCTGTCGGGATCGTTTTTCTTGTTCTTCTTTGTGCAGTAGTTTCTTTGCTTGCATTCTGTGCAGGCCAATGTGATTTTAACCCTCATTTCGGCACCTCCTGACAAAATTTACGCTTTCGCGGGCAACTGAAAGCGCAGTCTGTACCGCGCTCGGCGGTATTATTGCCTCCCTCCGAAGCAGGCGCGCGGCAACTGACCGCCGCGAGAAAGCCCCGACCCCGATATATCAAGGAGTTTTGCGGGGGCGGGCGAAAAAAGTGCACCAAAAAAAGACCCCACAAAGAGGTAAAGCTATTCTATCACGCAAAATCACGCTTGTCAAGGGCTTTCGCTTTATTTTTTTGAAAATTTGGAAAAAGCCCTAAAAAAGCAGCCCGAACGGCTGCTTTTTTAGATTGACAGAAATCAGATAGTCGGGGAACAGAAATTGTTTTTGGGGCTTTGTGAGATTTTCGGACTTTCTATCCTCTTAACCTCCGATTTCTGCCCTCTGTTCTCTGTTCTCTGTTTTCTAAGGCTCAGAATCCGTTTACGAGGCGGTTATAGACCTCTTCGATCCAGCGGTATTCCTTGGTATACCAGAAGTCGGCCTTAAGGGATTCGAGATACTGCGCGACTACCTCCGCGCCGATGCCGGCCTCGGTATAGGCGGTGGCGTTGTTGCTTGAAAGCCAAGCCAAATCATAGGTGGTCTCTTCGTCGCCCTTGGTGACCACTATGCTTCCGGCGACGGCCGAAGGCTCTGCCGAGGCGTTTAACATGGTGATCTCTGTAAAGTCTGATACCTTTTTCTTAATCGCCTCGAAGGCTTCGTCGGTATAGTCGAGGCCGAGAAGCTTCGGCGAAACGTCGTTTACCTGGTCGAAGCTTATGCCCGCCTCTATCCAGTCGTGGATATTGTGCTCGTAAAGCCAGCCGAGGTTATAGCTTTCGCCGTCTACCTCGATGGCAAGGCTTTCGTCGGTAAATTCGGGGAAGCTCGCCTCGGGCATATCGTCGGGCTCTAAAAATCTCGGGATCTCGATCGGGGGCTCCTCTTTGGCGGGCTCTTCTTCCGGCGCGGCCTCGGCGGGCTCGGCGGTGTTCTCCTCCGGCTCGTTGGGGGTTCTGACCCCTTCGTCGCCGCAGGCGCAAAGCGAAAGCGCAAGCGCGAGGGCGAGGATCAAAGCGATAAATCTTTTCATTTTAAATTATCTCCTTTGCTGATACGGTTGAGGCAAGCCGATTTTAGGCTTGTTCGTCTCTATTTCCTAAGCCGCGGTAAAACCGGGGGACTTAACCGTCCTCCCCTGTTTTCGCGGCGTTCGGGCTTTGGGTTTGATGATTTTAGCAGATCCCGCCGACTTGGGGCGGCGCGGAAGCTTCGACGCTCTGCTCGCTTATATCGGGGGCAGGCGTATCGGTCGGCGGAGCGGCGGCGCGGACGGCTTCGTCATAGAACCCGGCGAAAACCAGCCCGCCGAAGATCGGAAATTCGATGAAAAACACGGCGGTCAGAAGAAACATCAAAAATGCGAAAATAAGCCCCAAAACGGGTATGAGCGACAAAACGCTTAAAACGATAATCGCGATATAGAACGCGGCGGTCGGCAAAAACGCCGCCAAAAACATCTTTCCGCGAATCCCCTTGGTCATTCTGCTCGATTCTTTTATCGCGGCGGTGGGCTTAACCTCCGTCCGGGTCATAAGTATATAGGGCGCGAAGCAGTATTCGAGGCTTTTGTATATAAGCATGACCGTCATCGCGATACAGAGGACGCCGCAGAACAGCAGCCAGAGTATCATAAACGCTGCGGGGTGCCGGAACATCACCGACAAAAAGGTGAACACAAAGCCGGAGGAAAACATAAGCGCGATAAAGGGGAGATAGGACCAGATGAACAGCCAGAGGGCCTGCCACAAAAGGCCGCCCGCGACCCGCTTAAACGAGTCGAAATCTTCAAAGGCGGCGAAAAGGTCGGTTATGGAGATGTCTTTTCCGCGAATCGCCTTAAGATATGCCGAGCAGAGCCCCGCCATCAAGCAGAGAGTCACCGGTATGACCGCGACAGACAAGACGATTGCGGCTATCGAATGGAACGAGGCCATAGTTAGAACGGCCGCAAGCGCCCCGAGGCCGATAAGATAAAGGTGGTTTTTGGTCTTCATAACGCCGAAAGCCGCGCCGTAGCGCTCCGACAGAGAATTGTGCAAGGTTATTCCTCCTTTATAAAGCGGCGAGCCGCGAAATTTGCGATTTCGAGAGATATATTATACTACCGTTTTTTGAAGAAGTCAATGTAGAAGACAGAAAGCAGAGGTCGGAAATCGGAAGATAAAAGGATAGAAAGTCCGATATCTGTCAATCTATCATGTCCCGGGCGATGTCGGCCAAGATCTTTATTCCCCGGTCGATCTCTTCGTCGGTGGGCATAGAGTAGTTGAGTCTGAACGAGTGGTTCGGGGCCTCGGGGTCGGGGCTGAAGGCGGTTCCGGGGACTACGAATACATTCTTCTCTCCTGCCCGGGCGACGAACTCGTCGAGCGAAAGCCCCTCGGGCAGAGAGCACCAAAGGAAGATACCGCCCTCGGGGCGAGTGAAGCTTACGCCCTCGGGCATATATTTTTCGAGAGCCGAGATCATCAGCCCCGCCTTTTTGCGGTACATCTCGCGAATTTCGGCGATGTGGGCCTCAAGGTCGCATTGCTCGATGTATTTCGCGCAGATCATCTGGAAGAAATTGTTTGTGTGAACGTCCTCGACCTGCTTCGCGACGACTATTTTAGAGATGATATCTTTGTCGGCGCACAAAAAGCCGATTCTCATTCCGGCCGAGAGGACCTTAGAGAACGAGCCGCAATAGAGCACCCGCCCCTCGTCGTCCATGCTCTTATATGTCGGGACGTCTTCGCCGGTAAAGCGAAGGTCGCCGTAGGGGTTGTCTTCGAGAATTAAGATGTCGTATTTTTTCGCGAGGGCCAAAACCGCGCGGCGCTTTTCAAGCGAGGTGGTGATTCCGGCGGGGTTTTGGAAGGTGGGTATAGTATAGAGGAATTTTGCGCGGGGGTTGGCCTTAAGCGCGGCCTCGAGCGCGGCAAGGTCTATGCCGTCTTCCTCGAGGGGCACGCCGACAAGCTTTGCGCCGAGCGAGCGGAAGGCGTTCAGCGCGCCGATAAAGCTCGGGTCTTCGCACAAAACGACGTCGCCCTCGTTGCACATAACCTTACAGGTAAGCTCTATCCCCTGCTGCCCGCCGGTCACGATGATAAGGTCGTCTTCGGGCCCGCCGATGTTATATACCCTTTTCAAGCGCTCGGATACGAGCTTTCTGAGCGGGGTATAGCCCTCGGTGATGCCGTATTGAAGCGCGGCCACCGATTCGTTCGAGAAAATTTCGTCGGCTATCCGCCTCATATCCGAGACCGGAAAACTGTCCGGATTAGGGTTGCCGGCGGCGAAAGAAATCGCGCCCGGCGCGCCGAGGCTTTTAAAAATCTCGCGGATCGCCGAGGGCTTAAGGTTTTTGAATTTATCAGATATTTTATAGTTCATGTCGCGTTCCTCCGATAAGACTTTTTTATATTATTATGCAAAAAAGAGAAAATGTCAAGGCGAAAATGGCAAAATCGCATAAAGCAGCCCCCGAGTTACCTCGGGGGCAAATCTTTAAATTACTTTGCGGATTTCTTCGCTTTTCTCTTTTCTATCGCGGTCTGCCATACTGCCCAAAGGGTAGGCGCTATGCAGTTAGAGCTGTATACGCCGGCAAGAAGGCCGATGACCAGCGGGAAGGCGAAGGTCAGTATAGATTCCACGCCCGCGACTATCGCGACAATGCAGATCGTCGCCATCGCGATGACCGTCGTCGCGGTGGTATGGAGGGAACGGCCGAAAGACTGCGATACGCTCATATCGGTGAGCTCGGCAAAGGTCTTTTCGTCGCCGTAAAGTCTGCGATTCTCGCGGATACGGTCGTAGATGATGATAGTTGCGTTGATCGAATAGCCGAGGATAGTTAAGAGCACCGCCATAAAGTTTGAATCAATGTCGAATCTGAACAGCAGGCAGCAGGCGTATACGAAGAACATATCGTGGACCAGCGCGACGACCGAGCAGCAGCCGAGGGCAAGTCCGCTTATTTCGGCGGAATAGCGCTTGGCCTTGCCGAACTTTCCGCTGAAGCGGAAGCCGATATAGATTATCATGACAATCGCCGAGAAGATTACCGCGACTATGCACTTTCCGAAGAAGCCGGAGCCGGTCGACGGGTCGACGTCTTGAGAACTGTAAATCTCAAGCGCGGCGCCGGGGAAGCGCTCTTTAAGAGAATCGGTGAGCTCGCTCTGGGCGTCGGCAGTCAAGCCGCTTGAAGACGGGAAGGAGAGCGCGACGGTAGTTGCGCCGTCTGCAAGGCTTTCGCCGAGGGTGGCGTTGCACTGCTGACCGGTTATTTCCTGCGCGGCAGAGGCGACGGCGTTTTCGTCGACCGAGCCGGTGTAGGAGTAGGTGATGATCGTTCCGCCCTTAAACTCGATAGCTACGTTCATTCCGACGATAAAGGTGAATACCAGCGAAAGAACGACGACGGCGAGAGAGACGGTATAGAAGATCTTTCTCTTGTTGAATACTTTGAGCTTTTTGGGCTTGGCCTCGAGGTTGGCGCAGTAGAGCTTTTCGTTTCTGAAAGCTTTGAATTTGGCGAGAGAGGCGAGCATAAGCCTTGTCGCGCCGACGCCGAAGATGAAGTTAAGGATAACGCCGACCAAAAGGGTGTATCCGAAGGAGTAGATGGTCCCTTCGATAGTGGTCGGGAAGAGGAAGTAGAGCCAGCTCATCGCCTTGGCGAACAAGCTGTCCGGCGGCCCGAACGCGCCCATAAGGATCACGGCGACGAAGACGACGGTTATGTTGCCGTCGAATATTGCCGACCAAGCGCGGGAATAGCCGAGCTCGAGGGCGCTCATAAGGCCCTTGCCGTTTCTAAGCTCTTCTTTTACTCTTTCAAACGTGACGACGTTCGCGTCGACTCCCATACCTACTGCAAGAATGATACCCGCGATACCGGGGAGAGTCAGCGTGAAGCTCGGTATGCTGCCGAAGAAGCCGGTGATGCATGCGATAGTCCCGACCACCTGGCCGAACAGGGCGATCGAGGCGACAACGCCGGGCAGCCTGTATACGCAGATCATATATACGCAGATTATTGCGAACGCGATGACCCCGGCGATCAGCATGGCGTTTCTTGCGCCGGCGCCGAGAGTAGGCGAAATGGTGGAGAAGTTAGAGGTTACCATTTTATAAGGAAGAGCGCCGGCAGAGATCTTGTCCGCCAAAGCCTTGGCTTCGGTATAAGTGAAGCCGTTTGCGCCGCTTCCGGTGATCTGGGCCTGTCCGGTGGTGATCGCGGACTGAACCGTCGGGTAGGAGATGACGGTTTCGTCCATCCAGATCGAGATTATTCCTTGGCTCGGGGCGAGGCGGGAAGTCGCGTCGCCGAAGTCCTTAGTCCCCTGTTCGTCAAATTCGAGGTTTACGCAGAATTTCTGCTGCCCCTCTTCTTCATACATTCCGACGTATGCGGAGACGACGTGGTCGCCCGAGACGATGATATTGTCGGCCGTCGTGCCGGTCCAGTGGCCGTATTCGTCGGTCTCATATCCTTCGCGGAAGGTAAGCTCTGCGGTCTCGCCGAGCTCGCGCACCGCGGCCTCCGGGTCGAAGTCCTCTTCGCCGGCCTGCCACGGGAATCTTACGATAATGTCGTAGTTAGAGTAGTCTACATAAAGCTCGTAGTCGGTGATGCCGAGATTTACGAGTCTGACTTCGATGGCGGCCTTTGCGGCGTCCATCTGCTCCTCGGTGGCGGTGACCCCCTCCGGCGGGGCAAAGGTTACGTCAACGCCGCCCGAGATATCTATACCCCAGCGGATATCGTCGACGCCCTTGATGTGGCTCGTTTTTATATCGCCGTAATAAGTCGAGACGCCGTTAAAGGTCAAAAAGGCGAAAACGGCGATAAACACGACTACGATAAAGAATACGGGTTTTTTAATGCGTCGCACTTTAAATCCTCCTAAATAAATTTGACATCAAATTCGGAAAAGAATTGACATTCTTGTATATTATAGTCTCGTCCGCAAAAAAAGTCAATAGAATTTGAGAAAAAAGGGCGGGGAAGGCGAAAGGCAGCTTCGGATATCTTGATTGCGGCTCGGTTGACTCGATCGGGAAAAAGTGATAAAATATCCGCACAGAGGGCGAAGCCCGGGCGCGCGGAGCGCGCCGCGCCGCCCCCGCGGGGGGCGGCGGAAAAACCGCGAAGCGGTTTTGGGCTTCGCCGCAAAAGCGCGCGAAAGAAGGAGCTTTGCCATGAAAAGAAAATCCGCGATATGTATCTGCGCATGCGTTGCGGCGGCCGCAGCGGCCTATCTTACCTTTGAAAACGAGGCCGTGACCGTCACGAACTACGAATTTTCCTCGGAAAAAATAGCCGAAAGTTTCGACGGCTTTAAGATCTGCCACCTTTCGGATATCCACGTCAAGACCCTGCCGAGGTCGTATTCCTCTATTATTAAAAAGGTGAGCGCCGAGCGGCCGGACATCATAGCCGTGACCGGCGACCTTGTCGACTCGCGGGATTCTAACGTTTCGGCCGCGATGTCGCTTATGGAGACGCTTTGCTCGGTCGCGCCGGTATACTATGTCACCGGAAACCACGAGGAGCGCCTTCCGACCGAAGAATATCTCGAGACGATTTCGTCGCTTTCTCAAATCGGGGTCAAGGTTTTGGACGGCAGGGCCGAAAAAATCACCCGCGAGGGCGAAGAGATCAACATAATCGGCCTGTTCGACTCGCAATATTTCTCGCCCGAGAGCCTATCGGGGCTTGTCGACGATTCGCTCTTCAACCTTTTGCTGATCCACCGCCCGCAATACGCGGAGTCCTACGCCTCGGCCGGTGCGGACCTTGCCCTTTGCGGCCACGCCCACGGCGGGCAGATTAGGCTGCCGATTTTGGGCGGGGTCATTGCGCCGGACCAATATTTCTTCCCCGAATACTACGAGGGGATACACCGTTTCGGCGACAGAGCGACTATCATAAGCCGCGGACTCGGCAACAGCCTTGTTCCGTTCAGAATAAACAACCGCCCGGAGATTGTCTCGATAACTTTGAGGGTGACATGAGGGAGCAGGGGAGAGACGAAAGCAGCAACCCGCTTAAAAGGAATTAGCTGCGAAAGCGTTTTTGCCCTCATTTTCTTTGCGTTAAATTAAAAATGTGTTTCCCGCCCGCCGGCTTCCCGCCGTAAAAGGAACTCTGCTTCGCCTCGTGCTATTTTTAGTCACCCCACCCCCTCACCCCGCCCCTCGAGGGGCGGGACTCCTTCACTTTTCTGTTCGGGCAGAAAAGTGAAGCGAAAAGACACACCAGAGATGGGGATTGCGATTTCCCCCTCTCTGGACTCTCCCCTTGAAACGCTGACGGTAGCCGCGCCTTCGTAGAAGGACTTTTGCTTCTGACCGCAACAGAGGGAAACGGCGCGGCCATGCGCCATTCGGCGCACATACCAAGTCCGTCGCTGTGTTAAGGTTGCTTTCGCGCCTTGAGCACCCCACCCCTCTCGCTTCGCTCGCGCCCCCTCCCCTCAAGGGGCGGGGGCGGCAGGAAACTTATACTTTTGCTCAAAGCTTTGCGGGGGTGGGGTGACTGAAAATAGTATGAGCGAAGCGAATTCCTTTTACGTGAGGTCGTGGCGGGCGGGAATATATCTCGTTTTTGGGCATAAACCCGGTGCGCCTAACCCCCTCCCTGCGGGAGGGGGCAGGGGGTGGGCGTCTAAAATAGTATGAGCGAAGCGAATTCCTTTTTATGCGGGACGGCGGGCGGGAAATCATATGCCCAAATGTAATTTAAGAGTCGCAAAATACCCCCGCCGCAGCCGAATCCCTTTTCACACGACCGCCTGTGTGTCGAATTCCCCGCCCCTCGAGGGGCGGGGAGCGGGGGTGGGGTGACTGAAAATAGTATGAGCGAAGCGAATTCCTTTTACGTGAGTTCGTGGCGGGCGGGAATATATCTCGCTTCTACGCACAGTAAAGTGGTTGCCTGCTAAAATTCATCGCCCCCTCCCTTCCTTTTAATATGCGAATATGTGATGACAATACATCAATTTTAATTTGCTAAAACCCGCAAAATAAGCAAGTTTGCCAAATCAAAAGATGAAAATATGTTAATATTTACTCTTGAAACACCGAAATCGCCGTGCTAAAATGAATATACTACTTACTACGTCATTTGGAGGAACATTATGAAAAGGATCATGGCATTTGCCTCTCAATCCGATTCGCAGGCCGCCGTTTCCCGCTTCGGCATGGGAACAAAGCGCGTCCTCGCGATTCTGCTTACGCTTATAATGATAACCGCGCTCGTGGGCTGCGGCGGAAGAAAGCGCAAGCCCATCGAACTCACTCTTTCAACCGAAGACTCCGTGGCAATCCTCGCCGCCGCCGGAATCCGCCTGCCCGAGGCCGAAGTTGCCCCCGGCGCCGGAACCGAAGTCAAGTGGTTCTCTTGGGGCGACCCGTTCCAGAACTACGACAGCGACCAGATCGTAAACACCGGCTTCTACACCTTTAGAGAAAAATACGGCGGATCCCTTAAGTGGGTAGAGACTACATACCCCGAGCACCACGACAGGCTCGCCCAGCTTATTTTGGCGAACGACTGCCCCGACGTTATGCCGGGCGGAACCAACGCCTGCGCGTTCTTCCCGAACAACTGCCTTAAAGATATGATCCAGCCCTGCGACCCGTGGATCGACTACGACGACCCGCTTTGGGCCCCGATGAAAGACCTTGCAGAGCTCTTCGCCTTCGGCGACCACCACTACCAGATCTGCATCAAAACCGCCCCGGCCGACGTTGTCCCCTATAACAGGCGAATTTTAGAGGATTGGGGCTTCGACGACCCCGCCGAGCTCTACTATAACGATATGTGGACTTGGGAAACCTTCTACGATATGTGCCTCGAGTTTACCGACCCCGACGCCAACCGCTACGCCCTCGACGGCTACGCATACACCTCTATGTTTCTAAAATCCTCCGGCGAGCATTTCTTGATGCACACCGCCGAAGACGGCTACTGGCTTAATATAGACAGCCCCGCCATCGAAAGAGGAATGCAGTATCTCTATGAGATCAACAAGAACGACCTCAACTATCGCGGCGCAAACGGCGAACGTTGGGACCTTAGAGGGGATAACGACCCTTGGGGCGCCGGAGTTAAAGACGGCCTCTGCCTCTTCTACATCATCGGCGAAAGTTTCTTCAGAGTTCCGCCGGAGGAAATGGCCGAGACTTGGGGAGACACCACCGAGTTTATGTTCGCCCCCTTGCCGAGAGACGAACAGGGCGACGGCATCTACTATAACTGGACCACCTTCGACGGCCTCGACAGCGCTCTCGGTATAGTCCAAGGCGCGACCAACCCCGAAGGAGCGGCTCTTCTTGCGGCCTGCATGAGATTCAAGTTTATAGACCCGATCGTTCAGCAGATCGACGAAAACCAGCTTCGCAACGTATACCTCTGGACCGACGAGATGCTCGATATGAGCAAAGAGACCAGAAGGATCGCCGAGGAGCACGTTCTTATAGACCCGACCTTCAACCTCGGAACCGAGCTTGACTCCATCGCGAACGGCTTTATGGGCGACTCTATCGTTCGCAGCAACACCGATATGTCTTGGGCAAAGCTTAAAGAAGACAACGGCGAGGCTTTGGAATACCGAGTCGAAGAGCTTAACGCGAAGATAGACGCGTATCTCGAAAAGCTTGAAAGTCAAGGCTGATAGATAAAACCTGCCGCCTCCGCAAAGCGCGGGGGCGGTTTTTATGAAAGGAGCACCGATATGAAATTCGTCTGTTATACCCGCAGGCCGATCTCCGAGGCCGAATATGCGCCCCGCCTCGGCCTAAGCATGCACCTCGGCTACGAAAGCGGCGGAAAATTCCGCCCGCTGAACCACAACTACGGCGTTTTGTTCGTTAAAGCGACGCAGGACCCCGAGAGCGGTCGGCTCTTCCCGAAAAGCCTAAAAAAGCCCTTTGTTCTGCCGACCGAGGGCGGGTTTAAGGTCATCGCGATAAGAACCGAGGCGAACGGCGAGCCGGACGAAAGCTCGCGCGGGTGCGCGGTTGTTTTCGAGACCGAGGATCTCGTCCACTATGCCGAGCTCGGGCTTTTAAAGCTTGCCGACGACTACCTTGACGACGTTATGCTCAAAATCTGCCCGAACTGCAAGGGTTTGGTCGCGAAATTTTCGGTCGGCGGAAGGGTGTATCGCAGAAAGCTGAAGTCTTTGACCGAGCCGACCGACGACGTCAAAGAGCTCGGCGGAAGCGGCTGCGGCTGCTCGCTCGACGGCCATTTTGCATATGAGAAGACCGAGATCGAGGGCGCATACGACGAAAAGGCGTTCGAGGTCGACGAAAAATGCGCCGACTACGCCCTTAAAAAGCTTTTGACGCCGGTCGCGGTCTCGCTCGAATATGAAAAAGAGGTTGCCGAAAGCGAGCTTGAAGATTTCAGGGTGACGGTCAAATACTCCGACGGCTCGACCCACAAAAAGCGGGTCGACTGGCAAAAGCCGCAGAACGGCGAAGCAAAAGGCAGGATACACCTCGACCACTACGACTTCCCGATCGCCGAAAACCGCGCCGACCCCTGCGTTTATTTCTATAAGGGCGACTACTACTTTATCGCGACCAACGACGCCGACGGCAACCACACGATATTTGTCCGCCGCGCAAAGACCATTCCCGGGCTTGTTTCCGCCCCAGAAAAGCTCATTCTCGATTCGACCACCTATCCGCATGTCGGCGGGCTTCTTTGGGCGCCGGAGTTTCACAACGTCGCCGGAAAGGAATATATCTTCCACGCCTGCACTCCGAAGGAGTTCGGCGACGAGCAGTCGCACGTTATGGTCTTAAAAGACGGCGGCGAGCTTGACGACAAAAACTCATGGGAGGCGCCGAAACGCGTCCTTAAAAAAGACGGCTCGCCGCTTTACGACAAGGGGATCACCCTTGATATGACCACGTTTGAAGACGGCGGGCGGCAATACGTCGCCTGGAGCCAGCGGCAGTTCAACCCGATCGACCTCGGCGCGTGGGTATATATCGCGGAGATCGACAAAAACGAGCCATGGCGGCTTATCAGCGACCCTGTTTTGCTGACGCTGCCGGAATACGGCTGGCAGAACAACCACACCCTCGTCGACGAGGGGCCGTTTGCGCTGATTCGCGAAGACAAGATTTATCTTACGTTCAGCTCGGCGCTGGTCGACTCGACCTACTGCGTAGGTATGATGACCGCGAACCGGGGCGACGACCTTTTGAACCCGAAAGTCTGGAAAAAGGGCAACTACCCGCTGATGCACTCGCTTATAGCGCCAGGCGAATACGGCCCGGGGCACAACGCCTATGTAGTCGACGAATACGGCGACGTCTGGAACACCTACCACGCCCGCCCGGGGGTCGACGGCCCGCGCTCGTCCGGAATTCGGCGCGTGCACTTCGGCTTCGACGGCGAACCCGTCCTCGACCTTACCGAGGAAAAAGACCTGCCGGAGGATATGAGAGAGATAACGGTGAAACTGAAATAAAAACCGAAATAAAAAGAAAGGCTCCCCGCTGCGGGAAGCCTTTTTCTTATGCATATCTCACTTTATCGGCAAAAGCTTTGCGCGCAAAAGCGCCGAGACGAGAACCGGTATCAATATAAGCTGGACGATTATCCCGGGGACGGCTTCGACAAATCCGCTTGTGATGAATATCTCGAAGCTGAATCCGGTCCCGGCAACGCCGAGCATAACCGTTCTCGCGACTCCCCAAACAAGCCTTCCGATTATCATCGCGGATATAAGCGAGGCGTATATCGCGGCGATGTTTTTCTTTTTGAACAAAGAAAATATCAAAGCTATCGAGCAGCCGTAGGCCGCAAGCTCGAACGCCATGCCTATCGCGTTGGGATAGAGCGGCGGCATCGCGAAGATGAGGCTTCTTAAAAGAGGGGTTATCGCCCCGACGGCGAGGCCGTATTTCCAGCCGCAGATGATTCCGCACAAAAGAACCGGAATGTGCATCGGGCAGAGCATATTGCCTATCTCGGGGATCCGCATGGTGATTCCGGGAAGAACCAGCCCTATCGCAAGAAGCATCGCCGAGACGCAGAATTTTTTAAGATTAGCGGTCATTTTATTCTCCTTTATAATTTACGCCGACGCGGGAAAGTATCGCCGAAACGATAAAGCCGTTTATCGCCCCCGCGAAAAGCCCGCAAATAATGAGTACCGGTATATAATACATCAAAGCCGAGGCGTCTGTCAATATCATCGCTGCGGCAAGCTGGCCGATATTGTGAAGAGCGCCGGCCGCGGCCGAAACGCCTATCGGCGAAAACCGCGCCGACTTTTTTAGCGCGACCGAGCCCGCAAAACTAAGCGCGCTGCCCGCAAGGCTGTATATAAGTCCGGTAAAGCTTCCGAAAATAAGCCAGCTTAAAATTATTCTTATAAGATTTATCGCGGCGGCCTCTTTCGTCCCGATAGCGTAAAGCGCGGCGGTGACGCATATATTCGCAAGCCCCAGCTTTATCCCGGGGATTCCGAGCGCCGAAAAGGGTATCAGAAATTCGATATAAGAAAGCCCGAAGCAAAGGGCGGTCAAAAGCCCCAAAAGGGCGATTTTTTCGGCCGCGGAAGTTTTTTCTTTTTTCATATGACTATATCCGCCCCGCCCTCGCCGGTTATTTTGACGGTCACTCCGCTCGGCAGACAGACTATCGCCTCGCCGACCCGGCTTACCGACCGATGTTTAACGCAGATCTGGTTTTTGCAGACCGCGCTTTCTATCCAAGCCTCGCCGTTTTCGGTCTTTAAAACGCAAAGCCCGCCTATATCGAGCTCGGCGGGTTTGTCGAGCGGCAGGATCGCATAGACCTCGCCTTTTACCCTTACCTCTACCGTATCGCCGGCCCTGCCGATCGCCCGGCCGAAGACCGCCGCCGCCAGCGCGATCACAAATATCGCCGCAATAAGTGCAAAGTCGTTTTTTAAAAGCTTATTTTTCATAGTCTTCAAACCCCTCGGTCCTTATGACCTCGCCTTTTGAAGATACCCACAGCGCCTCGGCGCCGAAATTTTCGGCGAGGATCCTTCCGCTCTGCTCGTCAAGGCAAAAAAGCGCGGTTGAAAGGGCGTCGGCGTCGGCCGAGCTTTTACAGATAACCGTCACCGAGCGCCAAAGGTTCGCGGGCATAAGGGTCTGCGGGTCGATGATGTGGTGATACCGAACGCCTTCATACTCGAAATATCGCTGATAATCCCCGCTCGTGACCACCGCTTCGTCCGACACTTTGACTGTGGTCAGAATCCCGCCGTCCGGGCTTGAGATCCCTATCTCCCAGCTTCCGCCCGGCTTTTCGCCCCGGGCGACCACGTTCCCGCCGACCGAAAGAACGAAATCCGCGCAGCCGACGCTTTCTAAAAGCTCTGCGGCCTTTTCGGCGGCATAGCCCTTTGCAAGCGCCCCGAAATCGAGCGAAAGCTGCGGGTCTTTAATCGAAATTATATCCCCCTCGACGGAAATATCGTCGATATCGCAGTGCTCCGCCAAGGGCTTAAGGTCTTCCATAGCCGGGGGAATCCCGCTTTCGCGGGAGTCGTGCCAAAGCGAAAGAACGCTTCCGAGCGCGATATTAAGCTTTCCGCCCGAAAGGTCGTACCAATCGACGGCGCTCTTAGTAAGCTCGATAAGCTCGCTCGGGCAGCCGCCGGATTTGGTTTTATTCAAAGAGGCCGCGTTAAAAAGGCCGTCGTATTCGTCGTAGATGTCGAAGATCTTATGAAGCCGCAAAAGCTCGTCGTGAAGCGCTTCGGCGTATAAGTCGAACTCTTCGCGCGAATCGCAATAGGCGGCAAATTCGGTCGCGGTGTCGAAAACGTCGGTATATACGGCGGAATATTTTTTCGGCGCGGGCGAACAGCCGCAGAGCAAAACCGCCGAAGCGGCCATCGCCGCCAAAAGCCGCCTCATACGGCTTCGGTTTCGGCCTTTTGGGGGCTTCTGATGATTTTGCAGGGGCATTTTTCGGCGCACTTTCCGCAGCCGATACACTTTGAGTAGTCGATCTTGGCAAGGTTGTTCTCTAAGGTTATCGCGCCGCTCTCGCAAACGCGCATACACATTCCGCAGCCTATGCAGCCGACCGAGCAGGCCGCCTTGACGTCTTTGCCCTTTGATTTTGAGGAGCACAGAACGATATACGGCGCGGACTCTGGGATTATCTCTATAAGCTTGTTCGGGCAGACCGAAACGCACCGGCCGCAGGCCTGACACTTCGAGCGGTCTATTTTTGCGAGGCCGTTGACTATTCTTATTGCGTCGAAGGGGCAGACCGAGGCGCAAGTCCCAAGGCCGCAGCAGCCGTAGGCGCACTTTTTCGCGCCGTGCCCCGGGGCGAGATAGGCCACCCTGCAATCCCGCTCGTCGCCGTAAAGATAGTTGTCTTGGGTGTTCGAGCAGTCGCCGGAGCACTTTACGACGGCGACGCTTCTTGCCTTTTCAAGAACGCAGACCCCCATTATTTCGCCGATCTTCGCGGTGTTGGCCGAGGGGCAGAGGTTGGGCGCAGCGCCCTCTATAACTATCGCGTGGGCGTAAGCGTCGCAGCCGGCATAGCCGCAGCCGCCGCAGTTCGAGCCAGCCAAACAGTCGCGGACTTCGGCCTCGCGCGGGTCGCTCTCGACCTTAAATTTCACCGAAAGGAATCCGAGGAGTATCCCGATTATAACGCTTATCACGCCGATGACAAGCGCGGCGGTAACTATCGCATAGAACATTTCCGCACCCCCCTTATCCGATCGTGCCCTTGAAGCCGAAGAAGGCTATCGCCATCAGCCCCGCGGTCACCAAAACTATCGGCATGCCCTTAAAATTCTCGGGAATGTCGTTGTGCTCGATTCTTTCGCGGATGCCCGCCATCAAAACTATCGCGATCAAAAACCCGACCGCGGTTCCGACCGAATATATCATCGTGTCGGCAAAGGTCTTGTTCTGCTGGGCCGAATCTATCGCGACGCCGAGGACGGCGCAGTTGGTGGTTATCAGCGGAAGATAGACCCCGAGGGCTTTATAGAGCGAGGGGATCTTCTTTTTAAGAATTATCTCGACCGACTGTACCAGCGCCGCGATTATGAGGATAAAGACGATGGTGCGAAGATACACGAGCTTGTCGCGAAGAATCAAGTGGTCGATAAAATAGGTTATCGCCGAGGAAAGGGTTATTACGGCGATAACCGCCGCGCCCATTCCGAGGGCGGTAGAGGTCTTTTTAGAGACCCCCAAGAAGGGGCAAAGCCCCAAAAAGCGGCTCAATACTACGTTATTTACAAGCGCCGCAGAGATTATCCCCAAAAACAGAGTAGACAAAAAGCTCATTTTTCGGCGCTCCTTTCTCCTATTTCACAGGTTTTATCGGCGCATGCGGCGCAGTTTCCGGAGCAGAATTTGTCGCCCTTGTTGGTCGCCGAAGGGGCCTTGAACTTGTTTTGAAGGGCGGTCAGAATCGCGAGGACGAAGAACGCCCCCGGGGCCATTACCATTATCGAGACCGGCTCGAAGGCTTCGGGCATAATCCTTATCCCGAAGACCTCGCCCGCGCCCAAAAGCTCTCTTATCGCGCCGATTATCGTAAGCGCAAGGGTGAACCCGAGGCCCATTCCGAGGCCGTCGAAGAAAGAGGCTATAGGCGGGTTTTTAGAGGCGTAGCTTTCCGCCCTGCCGAGGATGATGCAGTTTACGACTATAAGCGGGATATAAAGCCCGAGGGCGGTATAAAGCGGGCGGACGTACGCCTGCATCAAAAGCTCGACTATCGTAACGAAGCTTGCGACGACTACGATATAGGCCGGCATGCGGACGCGGTCGGGAATAAACTTTCTTAAAAGCGAGATGATGAGGTTTGACATCATCAGAACCGCGCAGGTCGAAAGCCCCATGCCGACGCCGTTTATCGCGCTCGTTGTAACCGCGAGGGTGGGGCACATTCCGAGCATTAAAACAAAGGTCGGGTTTTCTTTTAATACGCCGTTATAAAGGCGCTCTATCGGGGTGTTTTGCTTCATCTCACTCACCTCCCAAAAGGCTGCGCGCGGATTCGAGCGCGCCGTTTACGGCTTCGGTCACGGCCCGCGTGGTAAAGGTCGCGCCGCTTATCATATCAATTTCGTTCGGTTGGGTCTTCCCGTCCGAGACGTATGTGACCTCGCCCGAAACGCCCTTAAACTGCGCCTGAAAGTCCTCGTCCTGGCAGTGCGAGCCGAAGCCCGGGCTTTCCGACATCGAGGTGACCTTCATTCCGGTGACGGTGTTTTCAAGGTCAACACCGACCGAAAGGGTGACGTTTCCGACGTAGCCGTTGGCGGAGGTGGAGGAAATCACGCAGCCGATGACATTTCCGTCCGAGTCGACGGCGAACAGCGCCTCGCCTATCGTAACGCCGTCGATCGAGGTCGCGCCGCTTAAGGCTTCTTCCGGGCTTATAAAATCGGCGGCCTCGGGGAACACCTCGCGGTAGGAGGCGGTGCGCTCTTCGGCTTCGGCGGCCTCGATGGTCGGCTCGGTAAGCTCGTGGACGAAGGAAAGGCAGACCCCGGCGACGACGGTTATCGCGACGAGCGCCAAAGCGTCTTTGATGATTTTTTTAATCATTTTTCGCACGCTCCTTTCTAAGTCCGAAGGGCCTCGGAGCGGTTATTTTTTCGATTATCGGGGTCAGAAGATTCGAGATTATGATGGCGTATGAAACGCCCTCGACCCCATTGCCGACGCAGCGGATAAGCGCGGTTATAAACCCTACGCAGCAGCCGAAGACCACCTGCCCCCAAGGGGTTACCGGGGTGGTCGCATAGTCGGAAGCCATAAAGACCGCGCCCAACAACATTCCTCCGCCGAGCATCTGTACCGCGAGGTAGTTAAGGGTTATCGGGTTGCCCTGTATCAAGCTGAAGAGGGTTACGAAAACGCCGGTCGAAAGTATCACCGAAAGGGGCTCGCGCGGCTTTATAACGCCTTTTATGCAAAGATACGCCGCGCCGATAAGTATGGCGATCGCCGAAGTCTCTCCTATCGTGCCGGAGTGGGTTCCGAGCAAAAGGTCGCTTATCGGAACGACTGTGCCCTGCTTCGCCAAAACGAGCGGGGTCGGGCTTGATACTCCGTCGAGCGCGGGGTAGTCGGTCATTATCCGCGAGAATGACAGCAGCAAAAAGCATCTTGCGGCGAGGGCGGGGTTCATAAAGTTTTGCCCGATTCCGCCGTAGAGCATTTTAACGACTATTATCGCGAACGCGCCGCCCAGAATCGGAAGCCACCAGGGCGCGGTCGAATAAAGGTTTACCGCCAAAATCAGGCCGGTGACCACGGCGGAGAGGTCTTTTATCGTTATCGGCTTCTTTAAAAGCTTTTCGTATAAAAATTCCGAGGCTACGCAGCTTATGACCGAAAGCGCGGTGACCATAAGCGCCCTAAGCCCGAAGACGTATATTCCGACCGCGACCGAGGGCAGCAGCGCGATTATGACGTCTAACATAATAGAGGTCGTCGTCTCTTTCGAGCGGATATGAGGCGATATCGAAACGTTAAGCTTGCTCATTTTGCCGCTCCTTTCTTCTTTTCGGCGAGGACATATCTCTTCGCCATGGTTATAGTCTGCGAAAGCCTTCTCTTCGCGGGGCAGACGTATGTGCAGCAGCCGCAGCCTATGCACTCAAGCCCGTGGGCGGCCTCGAAGTCTTTATAATCCCCGGCGTCGGCCGAATTTTTAAGCCGTATAGGCATAAGGTGCTCCGGGCAGGCGTATAGGCACTTTCCGCAGCGGATACATTCGGAGGGCTCAAGCCCCGCGGTCTCGTCTTTTGAAAGGGCGAGGATGCAAGAAGAGTCTTTGGTGATCGGGAGATCGTCCGAATAAACCGCCGCGCCCATCATCGGGCCGCCGAAGATAAGTTTTTCGGGATCTTCGGTAAACCCGCCCGCCGCCTCGATGAGCTCTTTTGAAGAGATACCGATGGGGACGTCGAAATTCGAGGGGGTTTTAATCGCTTCGCCGGTGACGGTTACCACCCTTCTTACGAGCGGGATATTCTTTGTAACCGCCTCGGCTATCGCGATAAGGGTGGAATAATTAAGAACCACGCAGCCGGCGTCCGCCGGGAGCATTTTAGAGTTTATCTTTCTGCCGGTGACGGCGCTTATCAACATTCTTTCGCCGCCCTGCGGGTATTTTTTCTTAAGCGGGAGAACGCTCATTCTCTCCGATCCTTCGGTCGCCTTTCTAAGCGATTCTATCCCGAGCGGCTTGTTGTTTTCGATCCCGAATACCCCCGAGGCGTTTTCGAACAGCTTTAAGACTATCTTCATTCCCAAAACCGCGTCCTCCGGGCGTTCGAGCATAAGCCGATAGTCGCAGGTTATATAGGGCTCACATTCCGCGCCGTTGCAGATTACGTATTCGATTTTAGAGTCGTCTTTGACGGTGCATTTAACGGCGGTCGGGAACCCCGCCCCGCCCATTCCGACTATCCCGGCGGCCTTTATCGCTGCTCGGATATCCTCTTTTGACATCTTGTCGTAGTCTCTCGGCTCGCCGAAACCCTCGACGGCCTCGTATTCGTTGTCGTTCTCGACGGTTATCGCGATCGCTTCGTCGCCCGAGCGGGTGACCTTAGGGCCGATTGATTTTACCACGCCCGAGACCGAAGCCGAGACCGAGGCCGAAACAAACCCGCCCGCCTCGGCGATAGTCTGCCCTAAAAGGACCCTGTCTCCGACGTTTACGATCGGCTTTGCGGGCGCGCCGATATGCTGGTTCATCAGATATGTAAGCTCGCCTTTCGCCTCAAGTCTGACGATTTGGGCGCCCTCCGAAAGCTCTTTTTTGTCCTTCGGGTGAACCCCGCCTTTGAATGTTTTAAGGGGCATAGCGTTACCTCCGTTCGGTTTATTTCGCAATCGCCGCGGCGGGCTTTTCCCCGCGCTTGGCGGCCTCTTCCTCTTCCAAGACCCTATAAGCGACCTTCCCGACCAGCGTGGTCGGAAGCTCGTCGCGGAACTCGATCTCGTAGGGCATGGCGTATCTTGCGATGTTCTTTCTGCAATATGCTTTTATAAGCTCGCGGGTGTCGTCGTTGGGCTCAAAACCGTCTTTTAATACCGCGAAGACTTTTATTTTCTGCATTTTATACGGGTCGGGGACCCCGATAACGCAGGCAAGGCGGACGGCCTCGCACCCCTCGAGAACGTTTTCGAGCTGAGAGGGATATACGTTATACCCCGAGGTTATTATCATTCTCTTGATCCGTTGCCTAAAATAGATAAAGCCGTCCTCGTCCATAACCCCGAGGTCGCCGGTATGAAGCCATGTTCTTCCGTCGCCGTGAACCCGCAGGGTGTTCGCGGTCTCCTCCGGGTTGTCGAGATATCCGAGCATAACTGTCGGCCCGGAGATGCAGATTTCGCCCTCTTCGCCGTAGGGGACCTCGATATTAGTCCCGACCTCGACGATTTTGTAGTATGTATCCGCGAAAGGCTGGCCGATCGAGCCCTCTTTATAAAGATGAAGCGGCGTAAGGCATGAGGCGGTGACGCACTCGGTGGTCCCATAGCCCTCGCGGACTGTTATCTTTGCGCCGTGGTCCTTCAAAAAGGCGTCGAACCGCTTTTTGAGTTCGGGCGTAAGGGTGTCGCCCCCCGAAAATACGCCCTTAAGGCAGCTTAAGTCGGCGTTTTTCATCTCGGGCTGGCGCAAAAGCGCCTCGTAAAGGGTCGGCACCCCGGCGATGAAGTTGCACCTCGTCTTCAAGATGTCATGCGCGTAGGTCTTCGGGGTAAACCTCGGAACCAAAACGCAGCGGCCGCAATTCGAGAGGAAGGTGTGTATCGAAACGCCGAGGCCGAAGCCGTGGAATATCGGCATAACCGAGAGGATTTTATCGTCTTTGTCGTAGATCGGGTTGGCCGAGATGACCTGCGCCGAAAGGGCGTTTAAATTAAGATTAGAGAGCAAAATGCCCTTGGTCGTGCCGGTGGTTCCGCCGCTGTAAAGGATAGTCGCCGGCTCGTTTTTGTCTTTATGACAGACAAATTCGCCGGAATAAGACTTCCCCGCGGCGATGAATTTCTTCCAGGTTATATAGCCGCCGTCCTTCGGAAGCTTGGGGATCTTCCGCCCCTCGGTAAGGCCGTAGCCCAGCTTTAAAAGCGGCTTTAATTCGTCTTTTACCGAGGTGATTACAAGAGTTTTAAGCGCGGGGGTCTTTTCTCTTATCGCCTCGAATTTATGGTAGAATTGGTCGAGCGTGAGCGCGCAGACGCTCTTCGATACGTTTAAATAAAACATTATCTCGTTTTCGCTCGAAAGCGGGTGGACCATATTCGAGACCGCGCCCATAAGGTTGATCGCATAGAACATAACCACAGCCTGCGGGCAGTTGGGCATGCAGACCGTGACCCTGTCGTTAGGCTTTACCCCGGCGGCCCTAAGCGCCCTTGCGCAGTCGTAGACGTTTTCTTTGAATTTTCCGTAGGTGGTGGATTTCCCCATAAAGTCGTACGCCGTGTGCTTCGGGCGGGTATTTGCGGCTTCTTCCACCATCTCCCACATAGTTCCGTCGAAATATTCGAGCGTTTTCGGGACGCTGCCGTAGTTATTAAGCCACGGCGCCTTTACCGTATCGGCCATTTGTAATCAAACCTCGCAGACATATTCGGGAAGCGGCGGGCGTTGCCGAATCGCCGCCCCGCATTAAATTTATACTCGGAATAATTATAGCCCCGTTCGGCGTTTTTGTCAACAAAAAGAGCGGAAGCCCTGCGCGTTTCCGCCCTTAAATTTAAATTCGAGGCTTTTCGCTTCTATACCCTCTCGATCTTCCCCAAAAGCTTTTCGTATTTTTCGTCGCAGGTGAAAAAGATCACCTGGTGCCTTTTTGAAAATTCCTTTAAAAGCGCGCAGGCGCGTTCGCAGCGCTCTTTATCCATCTCGGTAAAGGGGTCGTCTAAAACGCAAAGCCCGCCGCCCTCCGGGTATAGGCTGTCTATGACCGCAAGCCTGAACGCCAGCAAAACGGTGTCCTTGGTGCCCTCCGAAAGGATTTCTGCGCTCATCTCGCTGCCCCGGCTGTAAAGCTTAGAGCTTTCGCCGCTAAAGCCGACGACCTCCGCCTGCTCCGAGAGAATAGAAAGGTTTTTGCCGAAGCTTTTTTCTATCCCCGCGAGCGGCTTCCCGCCCGACTTTTCAAGCTCTGCCTCCAAAACCGCAGAAATATGCCGCCAGCGCCTAAGCTCTTCTTTTTTCGCAGAAAAGGCTGCGGATTTTCTCTCTATCTCCTCGCCAAGCTCTTCCGAAGAGCGGTCTTTAACGTAAGCCAGCGCCCGAAGCTCGTCCGAAAGGGCCGAAAATTCGCGGTTAAGGCGGTTATATTCCGCCTCGGGGTCGGGTATCTTCTCGTATTCGCTCGGGATATCCTTAAGCCCCGCAAGCTCGGATTCAAGGCGCTCGAGCTCTTTCTCCGCCTTTTCGCAGAGGTTTTTAAGCTCCTCGGCCGTGCCGTAGCTTTGGGCGTATCCCTCGAGCCCGCTTTTAAGCGAGCCTATAAACTGGTCGGGGTTGCGGCCGCCGCAAAGATCGTAAAGCTCGCGCTCTATCTCGTCTTTTCGGCGGGACTGCGGCTTCGCAGCCCTCTCAATTTCTTCGTAATCAAGGCCGGAGAGCAGCGCCTTTTCGGCCGAAAGGGCCGCCTCAGCCCCGCGCTTCGCGTCTCTGCTTTTGACGTATATCTCCGAAAGAGAGTCGGAATCGGCCGCGCCGTATTTTTTAAGAAGCTCCGAAAGCTCGAGCGAAAGGCGCTTAAGTTCGGCCTTAACGCTTCTTATGTCTACGTCGGCGGGCGAGAGCAAAAGCTTCATAACTCCGTCGACCGAGATGACTGCGGCTTCGTTCAGCGTTTCGGAGGAGAGGTCGAGCTTTCGGCCGTCTACCGCCGAAACCGCCGAGGCGGTATACCCCTCGGCAAGCCTAAGCTCGGCCGAAACGTTCATTCCCGAAAGCCTGCCCTTAAGCGCGGCGACGCTTTTTTCAAGCCTTTTCGCCTGTTTGATTTCGTCGTCGCCGATATCCGAAGCCGATTTCAAAAGCTCCTCCCTGTTTTTTCGGTATTCCGCGATTTTAAGGCAGATTTCCTTCGCCCTCGCCGAATCGAGCTCCGCTTTAAGCTCTGTCGCTTTAGAAAGCTTTTTTTCGGCCGGCGACCAGTTTTTAAGCGCCCTTTTATAGGCTTCAAGCTTTTCTTTAAGGGCCTCCGCCTTTTCCGCCGCGGCGCCCCGCCTTTGAAGCGCGGGGTATACCCTCGCGAAGCGGTCGAAAGCCTCTTTCGCGGCGGCTTCGCGCTCTTCGGCGCGCTCGTATCTTATAACGTCGTCGCGCTGCGAAACAAGCGCCGAAAGCTCGTAATACGCCTTTAAAACGCAGTCGCCGTTTTTTGCGGATATCGCCCAAGGGTCGTCTATCCCCCTGTTTTTCTCGGGGCGGTCCCGGTCTTCGTCCCACCTGAAGGCGAGGCCGGCTATCTTCTCGTTTATTTTTTCTTTAAGCTTTTCGGCGGATATCCCGCCGGTCTCGTCAATCGCGCGGGAAAGCGTTTCCGAGAGGTCGGTTTTAAGGTCGCTCTTTTTCGGGTCGAGAATGTCCTTCAATACCCGCTCGCGGTTCTTTTGGCTCTCGAATACAACTCCGTCGAATATCCCCCGGCCGTATTTAAGGCAGCCCTCGCCCGAAAGAATTTCGGCGATCTTCGCCGGGTCCGAGATTATTCCGCCCTCGGTCTCAAGCTCGCAGCGCGCCGAAGCGCCCTTGCCCCAGCGCTTATAAAGGGCGTAATCCCGCCCGCCGGAAGAAAATTCGACTCTGCCGTCAATATAGTCGCCCTTTTCGCCGCTCTTCCTTTCGGCAGGAAAATATGCCGCGCGAAAGTCTTTATCCCGCCGGTCGTCAAGCGCGGCCTCGCGGAACAAAAGGCTGTATAAAAGATTTATGACGGTGCTCTTTCCGGCCTCGTTTTTGCCGTATTCAACGTTAAGCCCGCCGCCGAAGTTCAGCTTAACGTCCCTTAGGCCGGCGAACTGCCTGCTTTCAACGCTTTTTATAATCATCTTGCGTCACCCGATTCTTTTATAAGCTCATAGAGCATCTGCGCCTCGGCGGGCTCGTCCAACAAGGCCGTCAAAAGCCTTGCCGGAAGGGAGGTTTCGGCGAAGCTGTCTTTTATAAACCGCTCGGTAAGCTGCTCGTAAAGCTCGCCGTCGTCGACCGAAAATTCCATAAATCCCTCCGAAATTCGGTCGTAGATTTCGCCCCGCGAGGAATAATCCTCTCTCGAAGCGCTGCCCCGAAGCTTTATCTCTATCGAACTTTTTTCCCGCTCAAAGTCTTTGATCTCGTCAAAAATCACGTCGTAAAGGCTTTTTTCCGGCGAAGATTCGATGTATAATCTTTTAAAGAAGAGGTTGCCCGAGCGATATTTTTTCGCCGCGGCTTCGCCCTTTTCGGCCTTGATTATAAACCCGAAGCCCTCGGTGCTGCAGCCGAGGTCGGTCTGAACATGCGTCCCGGCGTTGAAGATTTTGTGCCCGGAAGTATATGTATCCTCCGAAAGGCTTTCGGGGTAGGGAATGTGGGTGTGCCCCAAAAGCCATAGGTCGACCGGGATATCCTCGAGCTCGCGCAGGGTCATCTTGAAATATTTTTCCTCGCCGTCCGGAGAGACCCCCTCTATCGCGCCGTGGGCCATTCCTATCTTTATCCCCTCGCCCGAAAGCCCGCCGAGGGATTTTATCCACCCGAGGGCGTTCTCGCGCGAGTGCTTCGAGCGGCAGCAGGCGGGGTATACCGCTATTTCGCCGTCCTCCGAATCGAAGCGGTATTCTTTGCAGTCCTTCAAAAGAACTATGTTCCCGAGCGGCGCGGCCTCGTCTTCAAAATCCTTCCAAAGCTTAATCCCCTCGCCGTAATAGTCGTGGTTTCCGGGCAGAACGAGCACAGTCCCCGAAAAGTCGGAAAGCGCCGCGCAGACGTCTTTTATAAGCTTTTTGGGTATCCCCTCGACGCGGTCGAAAAGGTCGCCGCATATCGCGAAAAAGCGGCAGCCCTCGCCGTTGGCGGCAGATATCATATCTTTAAGGGCAAAAAGCCTCGCCTCGGCGATCTTCTCCCTCGCGGGGTGGCTGTCGTATCTTCGGCCGAGGTGATTGTCGGCTGTAAGGAAAATTTTCGGCATAATATCATCTCCGTTGAATTAAAAGCAGCGCCCGCTGCGGCCTTTTTTACAGTCTTCGACCTTTCCGCAGCGATAGCAGAGCTCGTTTTCGCAATAGCCGTTTTCGTTTAAGTCTAAGATGTTCGCGACGGTGGTCTCGGCGATATTTTCAAGCGCCTCTTCGGTCAAAAAAGCCTGGTGAGAGGTCACTATGACGTTCGGCATTGAAATAAGCCGCGCAAGGGTGTCGTCAGACATTATGTGCCCCGAAAAGTCGCGGAAAAACACGTCCGATTCCTCTTCGTAGACGTCGAGGCAGGCGGCGCCGACCTTTCGCTTTTTTATGCCCTCTAAAAGGGCTTCCGCGTCGATAAGCGCCCCGCGAGAGGTGTTGATTATAACCGCGCCGGTCTTAAGGCGGTCTATCGCCGAAGAGTCGATAAGGTGGTGGGTCTCTTCGGTAAGGGGGCAGTGAAGCGAAATGACGTCGCTTCTTTCTAAAAGCTCGTCGAGCGAAACATAGTCTATCCCCGCGCCCTCGGCCGGAAATTTGTCGTAGGCGATGACGTTCATGCCGAACCCCCGGCAGATATCTATAAAAACTCTGCCTATCCTGCCGGTCCCGATTATGCCGGCGGTCTTTCCGTGAAGGTCGAAGCCGGTTAGGCCGGAGAGCGAAAAATTAAAGTCCTTCGTTCTGATATACGCCTTGTGTATCCTTCGGATTGAGGTCAGAAGAAGGGCCATGGCGTGCTCGGCGACGGCGTAGGGCGAATAGGCGGGAACGTGGACGACGTGGAGTTTTTTAAAGCAGTGCTCAAGGTCGACGTTGTTATATCCCGCGCAGCGCAGGGCGACGATTTTTACCCCCAGATCGCAAAGTCGGTCGATGACCGAGGAATCGACGGTATCGTTTACGAAAACGCAGACCGCCTTACAGCCGGCGGCGAGGGCGACGGTGTCGATATTAAGCTTGGTGTCGTAGAATATAAATTCAAGGCCGTTCTTTTCGCCCTCGGCTTTAAAGGCCGGAAGGTCGTAGGGCTTGGCGTCGAAAAACGCGATTTTCATCAAAAGCTTCCTCCGCAAGGTTTTTATTTATTTTACCACATATTCGCAAAAATATCAACCGAAAAGAATCGAAGCGCAAAACAAAGCATAAAACTAAAGTTTTCGCTCAAGCCTTTTTCCCGATTCCCGCGCCAAGCCAAAAGTTTTCGATCCAACCTTTTTCAAAAGGTTGGCGGGGGTCAAGGGGGCGGAGCCCCTTGTCGCAGCCCGCAGGCTGCGAACCCCCCTTACGAAGGCGCTCCGAAATGGGTGAATTGAAAAAACAGTTCTGTGAACTGTTTTTTCAAGAGGGAAAGCCCTGCAAGAGAGGGCTTTCCCTTGCGATTCGCAGCTCCGACAGGAGCTGCGCACCTAAACGTCGAGTTTTCCGCTCTTCAATCTGCGGCTGCGAGAGCAGTCGCGCACCTCAACGTCGGGTTTGCGCCTCTTTTATCCGCAGCTCCGGCAGGAGCTGCGCGCCTCAACGTTTCCCATATTGCAGATAAAACGCGCCACGCTTGGGCTCCCCCAAAAAAGTCGCCCGGTTTATACCCCCAACCTGCAACCTTTTGCGATATTTGACGATTTATAAGTCGGGCCCGAAAAAACGAGGACAGGAGAATTTTATGGAAGACGAGAAGATAGTAGAGCTGTTTTTAAATCGCGACGAGGCCGCGATAGCCGAAGCGAAGCAAAAATACGGCGGATATATCAAAAAGACTGCTTACAACATTTTAGGCGACTTTGAGGACGGCGAAGAATGTCTTAACGATGCGCTTTTAAGGGCGTGGAACTCGATCCCGCCGCAAAACCCGGCAAACCTTAAAAGCTATCTTTCTATGCTGGCGAGGCGCTGCGCTGTGGATTCTTTGAGAAAAAAGACCCGCCGAAAGCGCGGCTCCGCCGAATATTCCGTCTCGCTCGAAGAGCTTGAAGGCTGCCTTTCGGACGGCAAAACGCCGGAAAAAGAAACGGAGCTCGGCCTGTTGACCCGGGCGATAAACGACTGGCTTAAAACCCTTTCGCCGACTTGGCGACAGGCCTTTGTCGGGCGATACTACTTCTGCGATTCGGTAAAAGACATAGCGGGATACCTCGGAATAAGCGTTTCAAACGCAAAGACGATTCTTAGGCGGGTGAGACTCAGCCTTAAAGCCTATCTTGAAAAGGAGTGTTTGTTATGAATAAAGAGATTTTAAGCAAAGCGATCGACGGTATCGACGAGAGCGCGATAGAAGAAACCGCCGCGATAAGAGAATTTACGGCGAAAAAGCATAGAAAATTCCCGATGGCGATAGCCGCGGCGATAGCTTTGACAGCGGTCGGAGGGGTCGCGGCCTTCGCGGGGGGCGGGCTTATAAACGTTAAAAACCTGTTCGGAACGATCACCGGGCAGGAATACGTCGGCGACGCGACGGACGATTTTAAGGTCAGCTTCGCGGGGTTCGGCGAGAGCGGGATAGAGATAAAGGTCGAAAAGACCGACCCGGAATCAAAGCTCGATTTGAAAGACTGCACCGCGATCCCGCTTAGCTACACCTTAAGCGATTCGCAGGGAAAAACCGTCTTCACAAGCTCTGGCGGCGCTTCCGCCCCGACGAGCGCGGACTTCGACTTTGAGGGCTATCTCGAATCGGGCGAAAGCGGCGAACCGCTCTTTACCGTATCGACCGAGGAAGAGGCCGCCCCGCCCGAAGACGGGCCGACTTGGTGGTCGAGCGAACGATTAGAGCCGGAGGACTGGATCCACACCCCGGAGGAGCTTTTAGGCGCGATCCCGGAGGGCTATACCCCCGCCGACAAAACCGTCGACACCATAGAAAGCTGCTATTCCGGCGGGCCGAACGGCGGCCTTGACTATGCGGTAAAGGTCGTTCACAGGCGGAAATACGTCAACCCGAATGCCGAAAGAGAAGAGCTTAAAGTGATGTTCTTCCCCGAATCGGAGGAGCTTTTGGAGAGCGGGACCTACACCCTTTACCTCGAAAGCTTTATCATAAGAAAGAAGGGCGACCAAGACCTCGAAGTCACCGGGAAGTGGACGACAACCTTCGACATCGGAGAGGCGGAAGCTTCGGAATAAAGCAAAAAGAGGGGTATTCCCCCTCTTTTTTGATGCTTTTTGCGGATATTTTAAGCTTCAAGCTCGTAGCCGCCGTCCGGCGAAAGGTCGAGCCTTGTAAGCTTGGTTCTGAAAAATTCCGCCGCGGCGCGTTCAAGATAAAGGGTGTCCATCGAACCGGCGGTCTCGTAGCAAGAGTGCATCGCAAGCTGCGCGAGGCCGATGTCGGCTGTCGGGATAGAGAGCCTTGTCGCGGAGATGTTGCCCAAGGTCCCTCCGCCGGGCTTGTCGGAGCGGTTCGCGAAGGTCTGTACCGGAACGCCGACCGCCGCGCAGATTTTCTTGAAAATCGCGGCGGAGACCCCGTCGGTCGCGTAAGACTGGCGGGCGTTGAATTTTATAACTATCCCGCCGTTCATAAACGGTCGGTTTTGCGGGTCGGCGTATTCGGGGTGATTCGGGTGAACGGCGTGGGCATTGTCGGCCGAAAGGGCGAAGCTGTTCGGAAGCGTCTGCGCCTTGCTCTTTCCGAGGGCGGCGCATATCCGCTCGACCGCGCTCAACAAAAAGTCTGAATCCGCGCCCTGAATGGTTCTGCTGCCGACCTCTTCGTTGTCGAATATCGCAAGAAGCGAGACCGTATCGCGGTTCCCTCCCGCCAAAAAGCCGGAGAGCCCCGCATAGGCGCATTGAAGGTCGTCAAGCCTCGGCGAAGAGACATATTCGCCCTCGGCGCCCCAGACCGCCCCGGGGGTTTTGTTATAAAGATAAAGGTCGACCCCCAAAACGTCTTTTTCTTTGACCCCCGCCGCCTCGGCGACCGCGCGCATAAGCCCGCCCTTCGATTTTTCGCTGCCGAAAAGGGGTATGGTATCCACCTGCGGGTTAAAGGTGAAGCCGTCGTTTATCTGTCTTTGCATATGGATTGCGACGTTCGGGATCACCACCGTGGTGTTTTCAAGGTTTATAAGCTGGGTCTTGATTCCGTTCGGCGTCGAAAAGGCAATCCTTCCGGCGATAGAAAGCGGCCTGTCGAGCCAAGAAGACATTATCCCGCCGCCGTAGACTTCGGTGTTGAGCCGGATATAATGGTCGATGGTCTCAAGCTCGGCGCCCGGCTTAAGTTTAAAGGTTGGGCTGTCGCAATGCGCGGCGAAGATGTTAAAGCCCGAAGGGTCCCCCTCGCCGACCTTAAACGCCAAAACCGCCGAGCCGTTTCTCGTTATAAAATACTTCCCGCCCTTTTCAATGTCCCAATTCTCCCATTCGTTGAGCTTTGTAAACCCCTCGTTTGAAAGCTTTCGCGAGATATTGTCTACCGCGTGAAAAGCTGTCGGCGAGGCCGAAATAAAGGCGATGAGCTTTTCGGCGCTGGCGCGGTTGTCGGTCATATCTATAAGATTCTCGCCCTCGGGCGAATTGTCTGCCGAACGGCCCATCTCGGCGGTAAGGCCGAGGATATATTCGCTCGAAACGTCGTATAGGCGGATAAGCCTCTTCAAAGTCTCGGGATTCGGAGCGGCGTCGCCGTTTTCATATCTTGAAAGCGCCTTGTTAGAGACCCCCACCGCATCGAAAACGTCCATCTGTGAAAGCCCCTTGCGCTTGCGCGCCTTTCTCAATCGCTCGCCGAATGTTGTCATAATAATTCCTCGCTTTCTTTTTCCGAAATTTCGTTCTTACGTCTCTTGATTTTCGCTAAATGCGCATCTTTTCAAGCGCCGTCATCATCGCCTTAACGCAGCTTGCGGCGGCCTCGGATACCATCGCCTCGAACTCATCGGCGCCCGCGTCAACGCTGTCCGAAACCGCCTTGATCAGCAGGGCCGGCACCCCCGCGCGGTTCGCGGTCAAAAGTATTCCCGCCGCCTCCATCTCGCAGATTTTCGCGCCGTAAAGGCGGTTGAGCTCTCTCTTTCGCTCCGGCGAGCCGACGAAAACGTCGGCCGAGGCGCAAATCACCCGCGCAAGCCTCGGCTCGGCCTCGATCGCCGCAGAAACAAGCTTCTCCGAAGCCGGGATATATATATCCTGGCAGCCGGGGTATTGCCCGACCGCGACATTGTCAATCTCCGAGAGGTCGAAGCCGTAATGCACCACCTTTTCGACCACCACCGCGCGGGTAAGGCTCATATCCTCCGAAAGCCCGCCGCAGATTCCGAAGTTTACTATCATCTCGACGCCGTATTTGGTTATAAGCGCCTGCGTCGCCGAGGCGGCGTAGATTTCGCCCACCCCGCTTTGGACTACATAAAGCTCGTTCTCGTTGATTCGATAGGACTTGACTTCGAGCCCGCCGAAGCTTTCTTCGCCGATAGGCGCGCCGATTTTTAATATAAGCGCCTCTATCTCGCTCGCCATCGCGACTATCATTCCGATCTTCATTTTTCTCCCCCTATAAAACCTGTTTTTTATATTTTAACACCCGGCGCGCGTTTTTTCAACAGCTTTAAGGGGCAATACGCCAATAATTCCGAAAAATTTCATAATTCGGACACACTTGCCGCGAAATTTTGCTATATAATATCATTATGAAACCGAATCGGAGGGATTTAAATGGCAAGGATTTTGATAGTAGACGACGAGGCGAAGATTCGCGAGGTCGTAAAGGAATACGCAACCTTTGAGGGATACGAGGTCGAAGAGGCGGCCGACGGCATGGAGGCCGTCGAAAAAGTAAGGGCCGACAAAGACTTCGACTGCGTTGTTATGGACATTATGATGCCCAAGCTTGATGGCTACTCCGCCTGCAAAGAGATCAAGAAAATCAAAAACATTCCGGTCATAATGCTTTCGGCAAGGGGCGAGGAATACGACAAGCTCTTCGGATTCGAGGTCGGGATAGACGACTACGTCGTAAAGCCCTTTTCGCCCAAAGAGCTTATGGCGAGGATAAAGGTTGTCATCAAGCGCGGAAGCCGCGACGGCGCCGAGGATATATTGACCTATAAGGGGCTGGTTATAAACTTTGCGGCGAGAGAGGTCATCATCGACGGCAAGCGCGCCCAGATGACCCCGAAGGAATACGACATCCTCTTCTTCCTCGCTAAAAATATGAACATCGCGATGTCTCGCGAGAAGCTTCTCGAAGAAGTCTGGGGCTTCGATTTCTACGGCGACGACCGCACCGTCGACACTCATATAAAAATGCTCCGCAACAGCCTCGGCCCATATCGCGACCTTATCGTTACCTTGAGAGGAATGGGATATAAATTTGACGACATCAGATAAAAAGAAGCGCCGGGTTCTTTCCGTAAGGTCGACTATTTGGGTATATTTCGCCTTTTTCACCGGCGCGATACTCTTTTTGGTCTGGTTTTTCCAGGTGTTCACTCTTGACAGATACTACCAGATGTCTACCCGCTCGAAGATACACAACATCGTCTCGGCAATATCCTCTTCTTTTAACGACGACGACCCGCTTTCGAGCACCACTCTCGTAGAAAATCTTGCATACGACAACACCATGACCATAATGGTGACCGAGCGATACGGAAAGGTTTTGATAGTTTCGGACTTTATGGGGGGATACTCGGTTTTGACCCGCGACCAAGGGATACGCCTTTTGGAATTCCGCAACGCGGTAAACAACAGCGAAGACGGCTATTTTCTCTCGGTGAACACCAACGAGCGGTTCGACACCACCGAATACCTATACGGCGGGCTTCTTCATGACGACTATATGCTTTTTATCAACGCCTCGCTCGAGCCGATAGGCCCCGCGGTAGAGGTCATTAAAGAGCAGCTCGTCTTCATAACCGTGATGACCTTCTTCCTCGGGCTGTTTATAACTATGATGCTTTCAAACCGGCTTTCGCGGCCGTTTAAACAGATCACCAAGTCGGCCGACAGGCTTGCCTCGGGCGACTACGGAACAAGGTTCGAGGGCGGCGGCTACGCCGAGATCAACGAGCTTGCCGACGCGTTAAACTACGCCGCTTCCGAGATATCTAAAGTCGACTCTTTGAGGAACGACCTTATCGCGAACGTCTCGCACGACCTTCGCACCCCGCTTACGATGATTAAAGCCTATGCCGAGATGATTCGCGACCTTTCGGGTGACAATCCCGAAAAGCGCGCCGAGCACCTTTCGGTCATAATCGACGAGAGCGACCGGCTTTCAGAGCTTGTAAGCAATCTTTTAGAGCTTTCTAAGCTTCAGAACGGCAGCGCAGAACTTAACAGCGTGCGGTTTTCGGTCGCCGATTTTATCGACAGCGCGGTCTCGCGGTATAAGCTTTTGTCCGAAAAAGAGGGCTATACTTTTGAAATCGACGGCGACGCCGACGTCATCTGCGAGGGCGACGAAATGCGGCTTTCGCAGGTTCTGCGGAATTTTATCGACAACGCTGTGAACTATTCGGGCGACTCGCGAAAGATCATAATCCGCCAGCGCAACCGCGAAAAGGTGGTCAGAATCGAGGTCGTAGACTTCGGCGTAGGCATCGAGCGCGAAAAGCTTCCGATGATCTTCGACCGCTACTATCGCGACGAGCGCACCAAGCGCGACGTTACCGGCTCGGGCCTCGGCCTTTCGATCGTAAAAGAGATTCTGCGGCTTCACGGAATGAGCTTCGGCGTGCAGTCGGAGCTCGGCAAGGGCTCGACCTTCTGGTTTGAGATCAAGCGCGCAGAGGAAGAATAAAGATAAATATAAACCGCGCCCCCTCGTTTTAAGAGGGGGCGATTCAGCCCCTCTGACATAAGAAAACAAAGGTGCCCGGCGGGCACCGCGAAGCGCCGCATAATCGCGCAGAGCCGCCAAATTCAAGGCGGCGGCTCGCACGCACTACTGTATGTAATGCAAGAGCCGCCAATACAGAAGTTGGCGGCTTTGAGTTAGATTATGCGGGTTTGTTTTCTTGTGGAAGAGGGGCTTTGCGCCTTTAATTTATCATTCCCGGAATCTTTTTATAAGCGCGACTATCGCGTAGGCGATAAGCCCGAAGGCCACGCCGACAAACTCTGCGCCGAAGAGGATAACCCCGTAAGAGGTCGCCGCAAAGGCGGCCTTTCCGCTTCCGCCCGACTGCACCGCGACCTGCGCGGCAAGGTATACCCCCTCGCAGCCGAGCACCCCCAAAACCGATATCACAAACGGCAGGACGGCGAGAAAAAAGCGGTCGGCAAAAAGACAGAGAAGAAGCTCTATTATAAGAGAATATATCAGCAAAAGCTTATTAAGCGCGGGGCTGTCCCCGAATAAGGCGGTCGATAAGACCACTATCGCGCCGGGGATAACGGTATACGCGGCGATTATCGCGATAACCGAGGCGACGGGGTGAAAGCGGAAAAAGCTTTTCATAAAATCTCTCCGATTCGGCCTCGCGCTTCGGCTTAGTCTTCGCCGAGCTTAAGGGCCTTGTTGATATTTATCTTCTTGATAAGCCGCGCGATGACGATAAATCCTACCAAAAGCATTATCGCGACAATGGCGTAAAGCTTGTAGTAGTCGCTTCGCTGGGCGACGACCCTGAACGGCGGAACCTGCTCGGTTACGTTATAGAGCACCTGGAACAGCGGCACGAATATATCCGAGGCTATGCCGCCGATGATTATCGAGAGGAAGATGGATACCCCCGAGACGAGAATTTGTTCGTAGATTATCATAGAAATAATCTCTCTGAACGACATTCCCATCGCCCTTAAAATGCCGAACTGAAGCGTTCTGCCCTTTATCGAAAGGATCCAGTAGATCAAGAAGCCGATAAAGCACATCGCCATTATGGTTATAAACCCGAGGGTGAGCGCGCCGTTGACCCCTTGGAGTACCGCGTCGGTCTTGGAGGCGATTATAAGCTGCGAGGCTACGTCAAGCCTTGTGGCGGTAATGTCGGCGCTTACTACGCCGTTATAAAGCTTAGAGATATCCGCGTTGTCCTCAAGGTCGAGCCAGACTTCGTACGGCTCGCTTATGGTCATAACGTTAATGTAGTCGTAATTCATAACCACAAAGTCGCGGTATTCGCCGGCGGAATTTTTGTCGTATGGGTTAAGGCTGGGCCAATAGTCGACTATCGCGACAACCGTCGCCTCTATCCAAGAGTTTCTCGCCCACTTGACCTCGATAACGTCGCCGGGCTTAAGCTTGCCCTCGTATTTTTCGGCGAAGGAGGACGAGACGATAGCGCCGTTCGGACATTCGTTCAGCGCGTTTATATAGCGGTTGATGTGGGTCGGAAGAAGATCGGAGCGGAACCACGCGACCTTTGCGAACTGATACGGGATTATCGCCATAAGGCGGCAGTCGGTCTTGGTCGACTCGTCGTATCTCATCTGAACCGAATCGCGGGTAAACACCGGCGTAGCGGTAACCACCCCGGGCAGAGAGGAATACTTCGAGAAGTCCGGCTCGGTGTATTGGGTGGTAGAGGTCTCCTCCCCGGTCTCTTCGTCGTATACTCTTACCCTCGAGGTCTTCCATGCCTCGGCGATAACCGCGTCTGCGCCCAAATTATAACGTATTCTCTCTTCGGTGTTGCGGTTTATCGCCCGAGCGGTGTTCGCCGAGAAGATTCCGAGCGCGACCGTCAAGATCAGGAATATCATTATAAACTTTTCGCGGCCGGTCGAGGAGCGCCCGATATTGTTCAAAGAAATATACGCCGCGGGCGACCACCTTTTTCTTCCTATCGCATAGATAAGGCGGATGAAATAGGGGTAAAGCCTTACGCACAAAAGCGCCGCGCCGAGGATAAATACAGTCGAGCTTGCGAACATAAGCGGGTTCATAGTCGCCGAAGTGTCGACTATCCCCTGCATTATAAGGTTTTGGTTGAGGCGGTTATACCACCAAAGCCACACCACCGGCAGAACGATAAACGCGATATCGAGGAAGGACCTTTGCCAGAAGGGCTTTTTCTGCGCGTGGGCCTTGGATTGTTTATGCGCGACGATAGAAACCCTTGAAGCCGGGATAATCGGCAGCAGAGTGGTTATAAAGAACACCGCGACCGCGATCAGCGCGTATACAAACGGCGCGAGCGAAAGCTTTGCGTTAAGGGCGGGCCGCCTTACGAATTCGAGGAAGCCGTTGGAAACGCCGAGGATATTGCAAAGCCCGAGGCCGACAAACGGCCCGACAAGCGCCGAAATTGCGCCCAAAATAAGGGTTTCGTAGGCGTAGATCCGCAAAATCTGCCAAGACGAAGCGCCGCGCGATTTTAACATCGCGATCTCGTTTCGCTCCGACTCGATGTTCAGCTGCGAGACCATAAACAGATAGAACACCAGCATCAAAACTACCGGTATGTCGAGCATCAGAAGAATATATCTAAGCGAAGCGGCCTTATCGGCATAGCTTTCCAATACCGCCTGCGCCGGGACCTTAAAGGTGCAGGCTTCTTCGCTGTATTGCTCGGCCTGCGACTCGAGGCTGTTCTGAACGTGCTCGATGACGTTCATATCCATATTCTGGTAGTCGATGATTATCCTCGCTTCGGCCGAGTTCAAGTTTACGACGCCGGTAAAGATAATGTCGTTCAAAAGGGTGTCGAAGTCGGCGAAGAAGGTGTTGTCATAGGTTGAAAGCCCCTCCGACCAATAAGTGTCGGTCTCGTTCGCGGGGCCGAAGGTCCCGACGATCTTGATCTTGATTGAATCGGGCGAATCGCTGTCCAAAACGTTCTTGATCTCGTATACCTGGTCTTTTACGAGCTGCGAAAGCTGAAGCGAGCGCTCGGTGCAGATGACCTCGTATACGCCCTGCTCGTTCTTGCCCTCTTTGAACATTCTTCCCGATGTTATCTTGACGTGATCGCCGATGTCGGTCATACCGCCGAGCTTTATGGTCGCAAGGCTTTGAGTCTCGATGTTAGAGACGTAAAGGTAAGGGTCCGAAGCGGTGCACTTATATGTAAGATACGGGACCATAAGGCTGTTGAACCGATTTACCGCGCGGGCGTAAACGTCAAGGGTTATGTCGTGCTGCCTCGCGGCGTTGGTTCCGGCGATAAAGGTTTTCGAGACCGAATAAACCCCCGGGTATTCCCCGGTTTCTTCCTGATACGCCTGCATATCTTTAACGAGCATTCGCTGAAGCGAGGCGTGCATATATATCGGTATCGTGCTCGTCATCGCAGTCGCCATAATAAACCCGATCAAAAGGCAAATAACCATCCATTTGGTATTGCGCATTTTGCGGAAAAGTAGTGTAAGCATAGTCTGTCCTCCGAGATAACGCGCCTATCTGATGATTATTTCGTCGCCCGGTTCAAGGCCCGAGGTGATCTCTACCATCGAGCCGCTCTGAAGCCCCTTGGTGACGTTTACCTGCACCCGCTCGTTGTTCTTAAGAAGATAAACGACGTCCACTCCGTTGACTTTTTTGACGAGGTTCGCCGAGATGACGATAACATTCTCGCGCTTGTCAAGGATCAAAAGCGTGTCGGCTATATTCCCGACCGCCGAGCTTTCGGGAATGATGTCGTTGAATTTGACGACTATATCCTCCGATTCTTCGGCCAAAATGTCCTCTCCGTTTTCGTCTACAAGAGGGCCGGCGGCCTCTTCGCTCCATTGGCGGCCGCTTTTGTTGCGAATAATCGTTCCGTCGAAATATTCGCCGTTATAGCGAATCGTTATCGGTCTGCCGATCAAAAATTCGCCGATATCCTTTTCCGGGTCGATTTTAATATAAAGGTCGGTGATATCTATAACCGTGACGACGGTCACCCCGGGGTTTACCCAGTCGCCGGGAGAGCAGGTCAAAACATAAGAAACCGTTCCGCTGACTTCGGAATAAAGCTTCGCGGCCTCGCGTTCGGCGTAAAGCTTGTCAAGCTCGTTCTGCTCAAGCTGAACGTCGAGCTGCTCCTTCGCCTTAACAGTCTCCGATTCGTGTTTTTCAACGGCGATGTCGTATTCAAGCTGCTCGCGGTATACCTCAAGCTCTTTAAGCTCGATCTGCTTGTCTAAATCATAGGTGTCAAATTCGGCAAGAAGCTGGCCTTTTTCTACGCTCTCCCCCGCCGAAACATACACCGCCTTGATGTTTCCGCCCGTTTCGCTGAATCTTGCGTTATATTCGGTACCCGAGGCGATTGTTCCCGGGGTAAGGATTTGGCTGGTAATGTCTTTAAGCTCGGCAGTGGTGGTGATATAAGAAACTTCGCTTTCTTTAACTACCGGCGCCTCTAAAAGCTCTTCCTCCTCCGGCAAAAAATAACAGCCGCTAAGCGCGGTCGCCGCCGCTAAGGCAAGCGAGATCAAAACGGTTCTTGTAGATTTCATAGCGATCCTCCCGTGAAAAATAAAAAAGGCCGAAAATATACAGATATATTATATTGAAAAACGCGGAATAAATCAATACCGCAGAAAAGTATTTTATAAAACTTTGAGTAATATATTTTCCGCGTTCTACCGTCAGTATTCGATTTCGTCCAGCGTGACAACTGTTTCGCTGTTATAAAACGCCACCCATTCGGCGGGCAACATAAATTTTCCGCCGCATGCATAGTCCCCGGTCCCGGCCGAGCAAAAGCCCCAAAGGGCGTTATCCGCCAAAGCCGAATCGGGCGAGGGCAGCGAAGAGCACTCGCTCATCGCGATCATCTTGTTTTGGGATATCCCCCTTGCGGCGAGCATCATATTGACGCCGCTCGTCGACGGCAGGACCGACCCCTCGGAATAGTAGATATCGAGAGAGATTATATCCGCCCTGTCGTCCCCGGGGTAAAGCTCGGCGCTCTGGCCGTTCCATACCCAAATAATGTTGTTAAGCCCCCAATAAAGGGTCATTCTCTCGTAGATGAGGTTATAGAGCCAAAGATAGCTCTCGTCCTCGGCCGACCACCAGAACATTCCGCTGCCGGCCTCGGGCAGTGGGCGGAACAAAACCGCCGCGCCGATGTCTTTAAGTTCTAAGAGTTTTGCCGCAACCTTGTCTATTCCGTCGACTATCGCGAGCGTCTCGGCCGAAACCGCGCCGTCGGCGTATCTAAGCGCAAGGGCTTCGCTCTCCATCGCGGCGATGTCAAGGTCGGTGACGGCGTTTGAGAGGTTAAAGCCGGATTTTTCTTTATAGCATGAGCCGTTTATAGTCCAATACCATGAATACCCGACTATTCCGCCGCTCTGCGCCCATTTTTTCGCGAGCTCTATATCCCCCGAATCCTCTCCTGCCGAATAGTCCATAAGCTCGCCGAAGCGTATCGCGGGGCGGCGCCCCGTCTCGCGGAAAATGCTTTCAATCTCCGCGTCGGTCCCCTGCGAGGTTATCTGCCCGCTGATTATTTTCTTTCCGTAGCAGCTTAAAAGATAGCCGTAAAGCGCCTTCGCGCTGTCGTCGGCTTGTGGATTTGAAAGCTCTTCGTCCGGGTCATAGCTAAGGGAATATATCTCCTCCGAGCTTTCGATCAGAACGCAGTCTATATCCGCCGGGCCGTCAAGGTCGGATATCCCTATCTGGGCGCTTTCGCCGAGAAGGATATTGTCGAACCTCAACGCCTCGAACTCCCCGCTCCCCGAAAGCTCAAATTCCCCGCGCGGGTAGCCGTTTATATAAAGCCGCCCGCCGACTTTTGAATCCGAAGCCGCCCGAATGGTTATGTTGTAGTGCTGCCGCGGAAGCGGCTCGGCCTCTAAAATAACGACCCCGCTCGGCGAAGACGAGACATACCCCGCGCCGGAATAGCCCTCGCGGCTGTCCGAGATCTGCGCTCCGTCGCTTAAAGAGGCGCTCTCGGCCTCGATAAGCGATTCAAATTCCTCCCGCTCAAGCTCGATCTTCGCGGCCGGTATCTCGTTATAGCTCGATATCGCGGGCTCCGCCGAAGTCTGCGGAGTCGTCTCCGAAGACTCCTCCGTCGGCTCGGTGTATAGAGATATCCCGGGCTCGGTCGCCGAAGTTTCGCCCTCGTCGCCCGGCTTTTCGGCGCAGGCGGAAAGGATCAAAACCCCGCACAGGAGTATCGCGAATATTCTTTTCATAATTTCAACACTCCCATGCGTTTAAACAAAGCGCCTGCCGTCCGCAAAAGACGGCAGGCTTTGAGTATTTAAAGAAATTTGCGGGTAAGCCCGAAAGGGTTTACATACCGGTCAAGCCGGAACGCGCCAAGCCTTCGGTGAAGTATTTCTGAAGGAAGATATACATAATGAGTATAGGCGCGATAGAGAGCAGACAGCCGGATTCGAGCCAGACTATCTTCTTTCTTGTGCCGACCTGCTGGCCGCTGAACAGCTGCTGGTCGAGGGTGCTCGAAAGCTTTTGAAGCTGAAGCGCAACGGTGTGGAAGTCGGTAAAGAATGTAGAGCTTACATAGTAGTCGTTCCAATACCATACGATCGAGAAGAGGAAGACGGTCAAGAACGAAGAGGCGGCGTTCGGAACGATTATTCTCATAAAGGTTTTGAAGGGGCCGCAGCCGTCAAGATAGGCGGCGTCTTCAAGCTCGATCGGAAGCCCGCGGAAGAACTGGCGGAAGATGAATATGAACAGTCCGGATTTTATTCCGTTCGCAAACAGCGCGGGAGCGTACATAACTATCGGAACGTTGATGAGCGAAACATATTCGCCCGAAGCGTCGATATTCTTGCCGAGGATAGAGGTCAGACCCATTCCGGAGAGAAGCTTTACAAGCCCGGCGCCCCTAAAGAACGCCCACTGGAGATAGAGCGGGATAACCGTGATCTGCGGCGGAACGATGATCTGCATGATCAGTATCGCGAAGCAGATTCCCTTGCCCTTAAAGTTGAATCTTGCGAGACCGTAGCCGGTAAGCGCGCAGGTTACGACCGAGAAGATGGAGCAGACGATGTTTACTCTTATCGTGTTCCAAAGGGTCATGCCGAAGTCCATCGTCTCCCAAACGTCGACCATATTGCTTATGGTAAGCGACTTGGGCAGCCAGATAACCGACGGGTCGTTCATCTGGATATTGGGGCGGAACGCGGTCGAGAACATGTAGATCAAGGGATAGAGAATAACGAAGCAGAGGCCGAACAGAATGAGGAAGCGGAAGATAGGCCAAACCTTTGAAACTATCGCCCTGCGGCGAAGATATGCAAGGTGTTCCGGCGCAAGCTGGCGCTCGTCCAAAGTCCCGGCTTTTCTTGCGGCTTTATAAGCCTTCTGCCTTTCTTTAAGAGCTTTTTCACGCTCTTTTGCAAATAATCTTTCTTCTTTTGCGGTTGCCATTCAATATCCCCCCTTTATACTTCGTAGTAGACGAATTTGTTGAGTATCGGCAGGACTATGCAGAGCGCGATGATAACGATTATGAAGTATGACCATGCCATCGCGGCCGAATACCCGTGTTCCCAGTCCGAAGCCTCTGCAAGTACGAGCTTCATAACGCCGTTGGCCGGGTCGATGAAGGAGTCGACTATCGTGTAGATGAGGTTGGTAACTATCATCGGGCTGATATAGGGAATGGTAATCTTCCAGAAGAACTCCCATGCGGTGGCGCCTTCGATCGAGGCGGCTTCCTTCGCCGAATAGGGGATATTCTGCAATGCCGAAAGGAAGATGATTATCTGAATACCCGAATCCCATACAAGGTTGAATACGTTCGATGTTACCGTAGAGATCATATCCGTAACCTTGTCGCTTATGTTGTACACTCCGAGGAAGCTTAGCAGAGCGCCGGTCATATCCGTTTCAAACATCGTAGAGAACTGCTCTGCGCCCCCCGAATAACCCGAGGTATCCATATCGCCGTTGATGATGGTTATAACCGGGCCGGTGGCGATGATGACCGGCAGGAAGAATACCGCGCGGGCAAAGGTTCTTCCTTTGAATTTTTGGTTGAGGATTACCGCGATGAAGATCGAGAAGATGATGATCAGCGGGGTCTGCCATAAGGTCTGCCCCAAAATCGCGATAAGCGCTTCGGTATAGTCGGTGTCTTCACGGAAGGCCCTTATGTAGTTGCCTATGCCGTTGAAGGTGGTTTTCATGTGGCCAAGCTCTACGGCGGTGACGTTGAACGAATACCACAGAGATACCAAAAGGGGTTTGAGGAAGAAGTATATGGTTCCGATGATCCAGATTGCGAGGAAGCCGTATGCGTAAAGCGATTTGCGCTTTTCATAGGCTATTCTCATTCCCTTGGGGGCCTTCGGCGGCTTGGGCGCCTTGGGCTCTTTTGCGGGCTTTTCGGGCTTAGCCTTAACTTTAACTTCCTTAACTACCTTTTCGGCGGAGTTGGTTGTTTCAGCCATTTAGTTCAAACCTCCTTTTACATAATCGTTGTAGTTATAGGTCTTGCCGCCCGCGGTAACGCTTCCGGCTTCAAGGTCGACCACAGTGACGTATCCGTTAGAATACTCTGTCGTGATGACCTTTCCGTCAACGCTGTAATCGGCGATCGTAGCGTCTTTCGCGGGGGAGAGGACTTCGTTCACAAGCTTGTATGCCTTGGCGGCCTCGTCGATCCAGCCCTCGTAGTTGGCGTAGTAGAGGTCTACGTAATCGGTGTTGACAAGCTTTGAGGTTTCTTCGTGAATGAAATCGTAGTGAATGTTTGAACCTGCGGCTATCGCTTTAAGAACCGTTTCCATCGTATCCGGCGCGCCGTTGATCGCTTCGGTAGAGTAGTCTACATATCCGTGAAGAACCATCTGATAGAACGGAACGTCTTGGTCGGTGAGTTTAAACTGACTCGACTGAAGAGGAACGTCTTCGATCCTGTCCACATAAGGAAGCAGATAGGCGTTCGGCGAAGATGCTATAACCTTGCCGTTCGATTCCGCCGCGGCCTTATAGTAGTCGATGATGTACTGCGCGGTAACGCAGCGGTTGGTGCGGTATTTGTTAGAGAAGTCGCTCCAAAGGGTGTCCGATACGACTCCGAGTCCTGCGCCCTGATCATATTTGCCGAGGTTTTTGGTGACCTTTTCTGAAAGCTTGGGAAGAGAGCGCGGGCTTAAAAGCGCGGGGGCTACGCCCGAATCGGGCGTTCCGTAGGCGATATTGTAGGAGTATTGTCTCGAATAAGACTTCGAGGCTCTGTAAGCGGTGTTGAATAAGGTCCAGAATCCGTTGCCGTTCGATTTATAGGTTATTCCCGAAACGGTAGCGTAGTAGTCGACCCCTTTATCCGCAAAGCTCTTGAGCATCTTCTTATAAGCGCCCTTTCCGCCGAGAACCGAAGCTATCGAGTCGCCGGTGTCGATCTTCGCGGACATCGAATCGTCCGACCAGTCGTTATAGTTTACGACCATATTGTCGACCCCGAGGTCCGAAAGCGCGTTTACGATATCCGCGGCGTCGTCGAACTTGGTGTAGGCGGTCTTAAGAGAAATCGGGATTCCGAGGATGGATTTAGACTTGCGGGTTCCGCCGTAGAAATCGATATAAAGGGCGGGGTCGCTCGCAGAGTCTTTTTTCTTAAGGCCCTTTTCTTCGATGAGGTAGTTTCTGTAAACGTCGGCGATCTGCGCGGTGGTGACTTCGCCCTCGTCGTTAGAGACGGGGTAGTATCTTACCGCAAACTTGTCGACCCCGATAGAGCCGTCGCCCTTCTCGAATACGATGATGGCCGAAGAGTCGCCGGTCATATAGTAGTTGTCGTTCGAGCGAACGGTGAACGAGAAGTAGCAGTTGTTATACCAAGAGTTCTCGGTCTTGGAATATGCGACCGAGGCGTTCGCCGCGGCAAAGGTGTCGCCTTCCGAGGCGATCATAACAAGGCCGTTGTTTCCGTTTACGGTCGCCATAACCGGAAGATATGCCTGCTCGGTCATATCCGGCTCGACTTCCCTTACCTGGGTGATGTCTCTTCCGTAAATGGTCTGGCTGTAATCGGCGTAAACTCCCTTGCCGTTGTTGTAGTTGATGAGAGCCCCCGAGCCGTCGGGTATAAGCATATAGCCTTCTTCCCCGGGTTCGGTCGCACCGAGATAAGGCATAAGCGCGAGCTCGGTAAGGATAATTACGTCGGAGGAGGATTCCTCGGCGTCTTCGCCCTCTTTATAACCGTTGTTTTCCTTGATCTCTTTGGTGTTTACAACTACCTCGAAGTAGTCGTCGTGAAGCTTGATGTATACCGGAACGATAGCGCTCGCGGTCTGAAGCCTGTAAGTGATCTTGATTCCGTCGTCGGTCGGCTCCATCTTGGTGTTCCCGCGCGAAGTCGACTGGCGATACGAGAACAGGAATGCCGACGACATAATAAGGTCGGTCGCGTTGCCGTATTTAAACGCAAGGTTTGAAAGGCGGTTCTCGCGAAGGTTGTCTCTGTCGGTGGCGTCGTCCGCCATCGCGTTGATCGGGTTGGTCCAATAAACTATCCCGGTCTGCTTGTCGTAGATACCGACTCTTTCCATAGTCGGCTCCGGGTCGTCGCCCTCTTTTTCGGCGACAAGCCCTTCGTCGTAGTAAAGAATGAATCTGTCGTTCTCGGCCGCGATCTGGCAGTTTGCAAGGGCCTCTTCGTCGGTGATCTTTGCTAACGGCGCGTCGACTTCTTCTTCCGCCGGGGCTTCTTCGTCGCCCTCTGCCGGGGCTTCTTCACCCTCGGCCGGAGCAGCCTCTTCGCCCTCGGCGGGGGCCTCTTCGCCCTCTGCCGGAGCGGTTTCTTCGCCCTCGGCGGGTTCGGCCGCTTCATCGGTTTCGCCGGTTTCGGCTTCACCCTCTGCGGGCTCGGCGGCGTCGTCGGTCTGCGAATCGTCGGTCTGCGTCGTATCCTCCGGCGCGGCGCCGTCGGCGTCGGCAATCGCCGCAACCGAAAGCGTTGATATGAGCATTGCCGCTACAAGCAGGCAAGCCAGTAATCTCAGAAATAAATTTTTCATGTTTTACTCACTTTCTGCCTTGTCAGCTTCTTACTCGATAGAGTATTTCGGTGTATATGGTTGCGAAGAAAACGTATACCTGCTGGAACAGCGACATTACCAGCGCGAGAAGAACGAGTATAAGAACCATTCCCGCGACGGTGCAGATCATGCTGACGATTGTCATCGTAAAGTTGTATTGATGACATGCCTTCATTCCGAACACCATCAGTATAACCGACCACCAAAGGCCGACCTGGTATATCGCGGTGTACCAAATGCTTTCGTCAAGGGTAAGCCCATAGGATATAGCGGTCGAAAGGAAGTTTCCGATTATAAACGGAACCAGCGCGTATGCCGAATATATCGCAACTCTGCGCATATTTCCTTCGCCGTCGAACAGGGTGCAGATACTCCAGTTTGATACGACCCATGTCGCGTAGTATGCAACCGATTGAACAAGGATAGGCATTATGTTGAAGACGTCGGAGTATGCTCTTGTATTATAGGCGAAGCCGCCGTATCTTGAAGAGAATACCTGCGAGGCAAAGAGAAGGAAGACGATGAAGAACGCTATTTTAAGCGAGCCCGCCTTTTTCCATCTCATATCTTCAAACCCTTCGGTCGGGTGGAAGATGACGTGCTTGACCCATTGCCATGGCTTCATGTCGTACAGCATTTATTTTTTGCCCCCTTTCTTTGCTTTTGAAACAATGCTTTCGGCGGCCTTCTTGCCGGCGTCGGCGATCTTTCCGACCCCCGTTGCGATAAGCTTCTGGGGGATCTTGCCCTTCTTCTTAAGTACCTTTATGACTATCCAAACGACTATCAGCGCGAGAACAATCAAAACGATAAGGGTGAAGTTGTTTCTAAGCATCTCTTGGCGGTTGGCCTCGAACGCTCTGTCGTATTCCTTGGCATAGAAGGAAAGCTTTGCGTATTCCATGGCGTCTTTATAGTTGTCTTGATTGTAAAGAGCCTTGGTGGTTCCGACGAGCGCCATATAGAAGCCGCCGTCGCGTTTTAAAACCTCTTGCCAGATCTGGTAGGCTTCTTCGTAAAGGCCCTGGTTGTGAAGAGCTATGGCCTCGTGAACATATCTTCCGAATTCGGTAAGCCCGAATACGGTAATGTCGTTGTTTCGGCCGTCAAGAATGTAAACCTTGTCGCCGTAAGTGTCTATCGCGTTGGGGTTGTTGAATCCGCCGCGCTGCTCTTCCTGGTCGAATCCGAATATAAGAAGCTGGTTGCAGCGCTCGTCATACTGGAATATCCTTCCCGAGGTATAGTCGAGAATGTTGATAAACTTGTCGTCCGAGATCGCGATGTCGGTCAAACGGGTGGCGTAGGTGGTTCCGTTGTATGTAATCGAGATCTGGTCGCCGAACGAGTTATTGTCCGCCGTCTTTTCAAGGATGTTATATCCCGCGGGGTTAAGCTTTTTAACGGCGTCGGTCTGAACGTTCGCGACTTCGGTTACGGTGTAGATGAACCCTTCCTTGTCAATGTCGAAGTTGGCGTATTCGACAGGGGTCGCCTTGGTAAGAGAAGCGATCTGCTCTTCCGAGGCTATCTTTCTCCACAGTTTGTTTCTGATGACCTCGGCCGTGACCTCGACTCGGTTGGTTCCGTAGTATCCAACGAAGGAGCCGGAGTCGGAGAACATTATCGCTCCCTTATTTACCGCCGGGCAGATAACGTATACGTTCTTTGCCGCGTCGACGGTAACTTTGGTGCAATAGAAGGACTGGGAATCGTAAAGCTCGGTCTCGGGCCGGTAGTATTCGGTAAGTATCCTCGCGGAGGTCTTGGTCTCTTCAACGCATTTTACAACGCGCTGATTGTCCCTGTCCGCGATATACATAACCCCGTCTTCGTCGACGAATATTCCGTAGGGGGATTTAAGCTCGTCGGCGTCGACTTCCGTCTCGTTCCCTTGGTCGTCGACTATAATATGCTTCGAGGTGCTTCCGGGGAAGTATTTATAGCAGGCGAGAAGATTAAAGTCGATATCCGTCTTGATGATTCTGTTGTTGGCGGTATCGCAGATGTAGATGTCGCCGTCGTCGGTGATGAAGAAATCCTTCATATCCGACATTGTGGTGGGCTCGGTCTCGCTGATGAAGAACTCACTCGAAGGGTCTGCCAAAGCTTCAAGCCCGATCCTTCTCGAATCTACGGTGTCGATAACTTCGTAGCCCGATTGCGAGGGAACCGCGTTCCACCAAGCGTCGTAGTTATAGGTTGTATACGGGTCTGCCGCGCTGACCGAAGTTATCATTACAGAGGCCGCGGCCGCAACGGCGATCGGTATACAAAACAGCTTTTTTATTTTCATTTTAATCACCGCTTATCACCTTTCAGTTTATTTTTATCTGTCATAAAGCTAAAACCAATCAATCCTTCATGCCGGAGTTGGCCATGGTTTCCATAACGTTGCTCTGCGCGATGAGGAATATGACAAGCGGAGGAATCATCAGAACTACCGCCGAAGCGTAGATGATGCCCTGTCTCGCGATACCGGAGGCGGCAAGCTGGGTCATAATGGTGGGCAGGGTTTTAAGGTCTTCTTTATAAACCAGAGCGCCGCCCTGAATGTTCCATGCGCCTTGGAACACGAAGATTATAAGGGTTGCGATGGCGGGCTTTTGGTTGGGGATAACGACCTGCCAGCAGGTGCGGAATGCGCCCGCACCGTCGACCTTTGCGGCGTCGATAACGGCGTCGTTTATAGTCGACATATTCTGCCTCATAAGGTACAGACCCATCGAAGTCGCTACGTTGGGAAGGATCAGCGCCCAGTAGGTGTTGATCATGCCCATCTTAGCCATAATGACGAACTGCATGATCCACGTTGCGGTAGAGGTGAACAGCATCGAGATAACTATAAGCTGGTTTAAGAAGTTGTATCCGGGGAAGCGGCACTTTGAAAGGCAGTACGCGCAGCAGCAAACCACAAAAACGTGCATTATAGTGATGACGACCGTTACGAATACGGAGTTGAAAACGTATCTCGAGAACGGGACCCAAAGGTTCCCCGCTACTTTAAAGAGGTTCGAGAAGTTTTCGCCCGTGGGCTGCAATACATAAAGCTTAGGCGGGAATACGAAGAGCTCGCTTATAGGCTTCAGCGACTGAACGATAGAGTAGTACAGCGGGAAGACCATGAAAATTCCCAAAAGGCAGAGAAGAATGAATATCGCGATATCGCCGGCGAGCGAGCCGTTTATATGCTTGCCCTTGGACTTTTTTACTCGCGCTTTTTCAATGTCGCCTTTTCTCTTCTGGCGTTTTCTGAGCTTTTTAAGCGCCTTCGCGTTCTCGGCTTCGAGCGAATCCATAACGGGATTCTTTACAGCGGTTTCAGCCATTTATATTCCCCTCCTTTAATCCGAATATTTGCTAAGCACTTTTCTGATGACCTGATTCGTTACGATCATTACAACGAAGAGCACGAAGCATATTGCCGAGGCGTAGCCCATTTCATATCTTATCGAGCCGTAGTCGGTCGCGTGGTTCATAACGGTATGCACCGCGTAGCCGGTCGACGGCAGGCCGCAGAGGTTCTGCCCTACCGTTCCGACGGTGAACGCGCCGGAGATCGCGAGAACGGCGGCGAACAGAAGCGAAGGGCCCATCGCCGGGATGGTTATTGTAAACAGCTCTTGGAAGCGGTTCTGGATGCCTTCGATGGCGCCCGCTTCGTAAAGCGCGGTGTCGATCCCTTGGAATCCCGCTCTAAGCGCAAGGAAGCCCGCGCCCATCGACATCCACAGCTGGACTATAATAACTACCGTCATCATATATGTAACGTCGGTAAGCCATTGTTTCGCCGAGTTGATGATGCCGAGGTCCATAAGAACCGAGTTGAGGTATCCGTAAGAGTCGCCCGAGAAGACGAGCTGCCAGATAACGTATGCCGAAGGGGTCATCGACGGAGCGTAGAAGATAAAGGTGAATACGACCTTTAGTACCGGGTTCATTTCGTTTATAAGCCAAGCGAGGATAAAGCTTAAAACGTACGAGAACGGGCCGGTGAATATCGCGAAGATAAGGGTGTTTTTGATCGCGATAAGAAATACGTCGTCGTTTACGAACAGAGAATAGAAGTTTGTTAAACCGATATATCTCGGGAATTGGACGAGGTTGAAGCTCGTAAGTCCCAAAGGAAGCGACATAACGACGGGGATAACCGTGAAGAATGTGAAGAGAGCGAAGAACGGGAGCATCATCAGATAGCAGGCTTTGTTCTGTTTAATGAGATGCCAGGTATACGCCCCTTTGCTTTCGGTGTTGATCGGCTTAACGGCGGTTTGTTCCTTAGCCTTTGCCATTTTAATTCCTCCCTCCTTAATCCTTGGGAACTTCGATGCCGAGTTCCTCGTATTTTCTGATGATTTCGTCGTTTATATCCTTGTTGTACCAAATCAGAGTGTCGCGCGGGTTGGTGTTAAGGTTTACAGTCTCTCTGAATGCGTTGGTGATGTTTCTCGTAACGATGTAGGTCGCGGGGATAATGTCTATATCGACGGTGTCCATCATCTGCTCGCGGATAAGGTCGAGCTCGTTCTGGCTCCATGCCAGCTGCTCAAGGGCTTCGTAGTTGGCGGTGTCGAATCGTCCCATCGGGCCCAAAAGCGCTTCTATCGAGCGGCCGTATTGCGACTGAATCTCTGCGCTGGTGAACCACTTGATAAGCTCCCAGGCGTTCTCTCTCTGCTCTTGATTGAGTTTAGAGAAGATTATCGCGCCGGTAGAGGAAGAGGTGGTCGCGTGGTTGACGGTTCCGTTTTCGCTGACCGTTCCGGGGATAAGCTCGAATTCCCAAAGTCCGCGAATTTCGGGCGCGGCCATATAAAGCTGGTTATAGAAGGTATAGCCGGTGATGACTATCGGATATTCGCCGGTGCGGAATCTGGTGAACTGGTCAAAGGTCTGCTCGAAGCTGTATGTGGTATAGAACTTGGTCCACATCTCAAACGCCTCGACGGCGGGCTGGGTATCGAATACCGTCTTGGTCTTGTTTTGGTTGTAATAGCTCAATCCGCGCTGGACCATAAATGTTCCGTAAGCGTCGAAGTTGAATCCTACGCCCATATAGCTTCTTTGAAGGGTAGGAAGCATATCTACGAGCTCGGTCCAGTTCTCGGGCCCCTTCTCGAATCCGAAGGAGTTCAAAACGTCGGTCCTTGCAAACATCATCGAGAAGTTTTGCTCGATCGGCAGGCCGTAGGCGCCGCCCTGATATTTGTACAAGGTCATAACGTTGGGCGCGAAGCGTTTAATTACTTCGTCGTAGTCGGGGAATTGAGAGATATCAACAAGGCAGTCTCTCGCCGCAAGCTGGATCGGCAGGTCGCCCCCGACGAAGAGGACAACGTCCGGCCCCTTGCCCGCAAGGGTGGATTCGAGGATACCGCCCTGAACAAGGTTGATGTTTACCGGGATACCGGTGTCGGGTACGAAGTAAGAGTCAACGAGCTCTTTGACTATCTGGGCCTGGTCGCGTCCGAGGGATACCCAAACGTTAAGGGCGGCCTTGTTGTCGTCCGAAAGAACGTCGTAGTCTTCAAAGAACGAGCCGATAAAGGTCTGGAAATTGAATTTCAGCTGCTTCAAGAAGTTTTCTTTGATCGGGCTGAAGTCCTTATCCGAAGAGGCTATTTCTATAACGTCCACTTCAAGGGCCTGGCCGCGATAGTCTGCCATCCACTGCGAAAGCGAAGAAATATTGTCCTTGATCTGGCCGAGGCAGGTCGGAATATCGTCCGGCCGCTTGATAAGCCTGTCGAGCAATTTCGCCATGGTTTCAAGCGATACGGCCTCGGTTCCGGCGGTTCCGGCAAGGGTCTCGACTTCGTTCTTGATATCTCTAAGCTGCTGCGCATAAAGCTTGAAGTCGTCGATTATGCCCGGAATCTGGTTCTGGATCATATAGGTGTTGTATTCGTCGGGCGAAGGGCCGGTGATCTGAAGGATCTGGCGATAGTAGCTGTTAAGGTAGTATACAACGTCGTCGAGGCGGCGCATAATGTCGCCTATCTCGCCGGGCATGGCCTCAAGGGTCAAGGTGTGCTTTCCGGCTTCAAGATAGAAGTAAAGGGTGTTGCCGTCGGCGTCGGTCGGGGTGACGCACTTCCAGGTGGTCGAGTAGAAGAACTTGATCTGCTCGGCCTCTTTGCAGGGCACCTTGCCGTCGATATAAAGGGTTCTGTTAGAATACAGACCTCTCATCTGGTCCTGCTTGGCGCGGATGCCTATCTTTACCCAGCCGGCCTTTTCCATGTCAAAGTCCCACGAAACATACTGCCCCGAAGTCTTCCAGTTCTCTTTTCCGAGAGTGTTGTAAGACATCTTCGAGGGGTCGGTCCCGACGGGAGAAGTCAGATATGTAGAGCGGTCGTAGGTGGGGTAAAGGGTGATGTCCGAAGCGCTCGAAAGCATCTCGCCTTCAAGGGTTATGAAGACGTCGGTGGTCTGCGCCGCCTTGGATTCGTCGGTAGTGACGGCGTTAGATACCTGCGAAAGCGCAGGGATATCTTCGGGGTTGTTTAAAGTGATCTTTTCGATGGCGAACCTCGCCTTTTCGGATACGAGGGTGATCCTGTGCGCCCCGGCGGTAAAGTAGAACCCGAGAGGGCCGTTAAACAGGCCGTCGCTGTCTTTGATATAAGCGGTCTGCCATCTAAGAGATTCTTCGAGGGTAGGTCTGATCTGGTTGCCGTGGCTGTCGACTCTGAATCCGACGGTTCCGTCTTCGGCAACCGCAAGCGATTTTTCGGCGCTGACCCAAACCTTAGAAAGCTCGACTCCTCTCTCCGCGGTGTCGAACGGGTACTCTCCATCGATCATAATGCCGAACTGAATGTTGCTCGCAGAGCTTGCGAGGGCATAATAATCGAGCATGAGCGAATACACTCCGGTCGCGGGGATCTCGACGTCGAAGGAAACGCTTCCCGAGGCGTTCGGCCATACAAGCGCGGTCTTGCCGTCGATCGTGTCGACGTAAGCCCCGGTCTCTTCCGAAGCCTCAACGTAGTCGGTTCCGTTGATAACGACTTCTTCGTTCGGTCTCGGGTCGCTTTCGTGAGCGTCATGGTATGTTCCGTAGGTGCGGGCCCTGTTTTCGTCGGCAAGCGACTGCGCGGAGGTTACCTTCGCGGTCTCCGCGGCTTCTTCGGTATTGCCGTCTGCGTAAACAACAGCCAATGTCGGCACCGTCATCACTAATGCTATGACAAGCGAAAACAGACGCCTGAACATTTTGTCTTTCACAGTGAATCCACCTTTCGTTATATTTTGAATACGATATATTTTCTCCGTTAGGGTTATAAAGATGATTATTGAGCCTTGTGAATGTAGATCCTCTCGTTCTCGGCGTCAAGGTCCGCCTTGACCTTCGAGCCGCCCTTGATATCGAGCGCCTCAAGGTATTCCTTCGGGATCTGCAGCCGCCCGGTTCTGTCCAAAACCACCAGCTCTTCCGAAATCTCTTCCGGCTGCTGCTCTTCGGCCGCTTCGGCTCCTTCCGCTTCGTCCCATCCCTTCGATTCCCTCATGATCTCGGCGTGAGTCTTTTTAATGATCTCGCTCGAGGTCCTTCCGTCGCGAATGGAAACTACGCGGTCTATCTGTTTCGCAAGGCGAAGATCGTGGGTTACTATAACAACGGTCACGCCCCGGTTTTTGTTGATGTCTTTGAAGACCTGCAATAACTGGTCCGATGTCTTCGTGTCTACCGATCCGGTCGGCTCGTCGGCCAGAAGTATTGCCGGGTCGTTCGCAAGAGAGATAGCTATCGCCGCTCTTTGCTGTTCGCCGCCCGACATTTGGTCGAGCCTCGAGTTTATCCTGTGTGAAAGCCCGACAGCCTCTAAAAGTTCGAGCGCCTTCTGCCGCCGCTCTTTCCTGCCCTGTAAAAGCATCGGAAGCTCTACGTTCTGCACCGCCGTAAGATAAGGGACGAGGTTTCTCGCGTTGTTCTGCCATACGAACCCGACGGTGTTGCGCTTATAGATCATATAGTCTTCTTCGGTAAACTTCAAAAGGTTCCGGCCGTTTACTATAAGGCTTCCGGCAGAGGGCTTATCAAGCCCGCCAAGCATATTCAAAAGCGTAGATTTTCCGCTTCCCGAAGTCCCGACTATCGCGACAAGCTCGCCTTTTTTTACCTGCAAATCAAGCCCCTGAAGCGCCACGACCTCGATTTGGTCGGTCTTATATATCTTAACGAGGTTTTCGCACTCAATCGCGTATTCGCTTTCGGCGATAAGCTCTTTTTCGTGCTCAAGCTTCGCTTTTTTCTTTTTATTCAACGATCTCACCGTCCTCAAGAGTGTAAACCCTGTCCGCAATCTCAAGAAGGCTTACGTCGTGCGTCGTCATAACTATCGTCATCTGCTCGTCTAATACGAGCTTTTTGAAAAGCTCGACTATATGATGGCTCGTTCCCGAATCAAGCTCGGCGGTGGGTTCGTCCGCAAAGATTATCTTCGGCTCGTGAGCCAAAGCCCTCGCTATCGCGACCCTTTGCTGCTCTCCTCCCGAAAGCTCGCCCGGGCGGTGGTTGATTCTCTTCGCCAAACCAACTTCTTCGAGACATTTCGTGACCCGCTCTTTTCGCTTGTCTGCCGGGACCCCCGCCAGCCTAAGCCCGAAATCGACGTTCTCATACGCCGTCATCGAACTCATCAGCGCTACGCTTTGAAAAACAAACGCCATCTGATACCGCCGAAGCTCGTCGCGCTTGCGGTCCGAAAGCTTCGTAATGTCTTCTCCGTCGAAGATAACCTCGCCCGAGGTCGGCCGGTCAAGAGCGCCCAAAATGTTTATCAAAGTCGTCTTGCCCGAGCCCGATCGCCCTTTAAGTATCGTAAGCTTGCCCTCGGCTACGTTTATGTCCACCCCGCGCAGGGCCTTGACTACGCTGCCGTCGCCGATGACAAAATCCCGCGTGATGTTCTTCGCCGTTAAAATGTCTGCCATGTTGCCTCCCGGAAATTTTGGTCATTTTGCACAATTTAGCCCTTTAATGCTGCAAAACGACTTTAAGCAAATACATTTTTCACAGTTTCTTCAACTCTGAAAAAGATATTTGCTTCGGTTTATAGCTATTAAATTCCCGCTTGCGGTTCTTGATGTGTCTATTATACCAAAGTGAAAGCCTTGTGTCAAGCGAAATCTCACAATTTTCACAAAAAAATATCTCACCCGCGGAAAAAATCTATATATAGCGTTCGCTCGCGCCCCGGGCGCAAAATAGCCGAAAAAATCCCCCGCCGACTCTGCATTCGGCGGGGTTTTTATCCGTTATCTTAACGGTTTATCCTTCTTTAATAGGAGGAAATTAGTGCTTCTTGGAGACGACTGCGGCAGCAGCGGCAACAAGCATCGGAACGATCGCGAGAGCGATACCGGTCTCGGGGTTCTTCTCGGCGGGAGTATTGTCAGTCTCGCCGGCGCTCATATCGTCGCCGGAGTCGGGATCGTTAGCGCCGTCGGCGGGCTCGGTAGGAGTCTTAACCTCGTCGTCGTTAGCGGGCTCGGAGTCTTCGGTGGTCGGGAATTCGAGGTAAATCTTCTCGGCGAAGACAGCAGCAGCGTAGTTAGGATCGTCCAAACCGCTGGCAAGCTTCGCGTTCGGGAATGCAGTACCGCCGGCAGCGTAGTTAACAGGCTTGCCGTTGTAGTTGATCCAAGACTTGCCGGTTACAGGGTCAACCTTGGACTTGCTCCAAGTGATGAACGCAGCCTCGCCGCTCTCAGTCTTAGCAGTGAAGTAGTCATCGTTCATGAAGGTGGAGTTGGAAAGTCCGATGGTCTCGAAGATTACGAATTCATCGTTGTAGTTGCCGTATCCGCCGGCGTCGTAGAGGAGATCGAGCGGAACCTTGAATCTAAGTTCGTTCTGCTCACCGTTGATCATAACGGAGTCAACGAGAGTTCTGCCCTCTTCGAAGTTCCACCAGAGGTCGTAGCCGTTGTAATTCCAGAGGTATACGCCGTTGTCTCTCGAACGAGCGTAAAGGGTGTAGGTGGCAATACCGTTAAGGGGCTTGTCAAGCTCTACAACGAGGTCGGCATAGTCGGCCTCTGCGCCGAGGATGATAGCTCTGTTGGCAAGGCTGTGGTCCCAAGTGAGCGGGTGAGCGACGTCAACATCGCCGTCGAAGATGCCGTTAGTTACGTGACCGACAACAACAGAGAGGTCGCCGGAAGCGAATACCTGCTTGGTGGAAGAAACGTCGGGGTTCTCACCGCCGGTCTTAACAGGATTCCAGTAAGTCATATAGGTCTCGGAGTTCTTGACTTTTACATAGCCGTTATCGTCGGCGTCAGCGCTCTCGGGATCATAGGTGAGGAACTGTGCGCTGCAGGTGGGATACATAGCGGAAAGGATATCAGCGGGAGCAGCGCCCTGAAGGCTTACGGGCTGGCCGTACTTATTGTTATAAGTGAATCCGCTTCCGAGCTTCCAAGTGGAATCCCAAGTTCCGCCGTTGAATTCGATACCGATCTTGATAGAAGTGGTAGCGCCGAAGGTCTGGGTCTGCGGAACAGTAGCGAAGTGCTCATTGCCGTCGGTGTCTACGAAGTAATCGTGTACGAAAGCGCCGAAGTAGATATACTGCTTGTAGGTTTCGACCTTATCGTTGCCCCAAGAATTAGGGTCGTGGGTTTCAGCGACATCAGCATTTACGCCGGCGGGGAGTTCGTATTTCTTTTCGGTATCTTTGCCGGCATCAACAACGCCAACAGGATAGCTGGGCTTAAGGTTGAACTTCTGGCCGTTTACAATAACATAGTAGTTGTAAATTTCGCCACCGAGACCGCCGCCGAGGTTTTCCGGAAGCTCGATCTCCATGCCGTCGTACTGGGTGCCCCAGCCGTACTGGGTGAATACAGGAATGGTAAGTTCTACGCCGTAGGTACTGTCATGGGTAGTGGTAGTCCTATACAGCGGAATAGTCGGGTTATCAGCCGCGACAGAGATAGCCATTGCAGAGACGGCCATCATGACAGCCAAAACGACTGCCAAAATTTTCTTTGCCATAATGTTTTTCCTCCTTAGAAAATAGGATATGGTTTTCAATCCCTATACGGGTATAGGAATTTTGGTTTGTCTCGGGAATCCAAGACGTGAGCATTATAACACCGATTAACCGAATTGTCAACCCTTTTCCAATTTTATTTTGAATTTAGGGCGAAATTCGCGGCGTTTTGCTTTCTTTGCTTCCCGCTGTTGAAATAGTGTCACATTCGCGGCAGATTGTTTCAAAAACTTTTGAATTTTTTCTTTTTTGTTGATATTAAACAATTCGGCGACTCAACCGAGCCGCCGATTCTTCTATTTTGCATAATCAACCGCGCGAGACTCGCGAATAAGGTTGACTTTAATTTGTCCGGGGTAATCCATTTCGTCTTCAATCTTTTGTGAAATTTCCCTCGCGACTATAACCATCTGTTCGTCGCTGACCTTTTCGGGAATGACCAAAATTCTGACTTCTCTTCCCGCTTGAATTGCGAACGACTTTTCGACTCCGTCGAATCCCGAGCAAATTTCCTCAAGTTTTTCAAGCCGTTTAATGTAATTCTCGAAGTTTTCGCTTCTTGCGGCGGGTCTTGCCGCCGAGATAGCGTCCGCCGCCTGAACAAGCGCCGCGATAACGCTGTGGCACTCGACGTCGCCGTGGTGGGCTTCAATCGCGTGAATAATGTCGGGCGATTCCTTATATTTTTTGCAAACGTCAACGCCGATCTGAACGTGCGAGCCCTCAATCTCGTGCGAAAGCGCCTTGCCGATATCGTGCAAAAGTCCGGCTCTGCGCGCCAAAGTCGGGTCGACCCCAAGTTCCGAGGCCATCATTCCCGCAAGGTGCGCAACCTCGATCGAGTGGTTCAAAACGTTCTGGCGATAGCTTGTGCGGTAGTGAAGCCGGCCGATAAGCTTAACGAGCTCGTGATTAAGTCCGTGAACGTTGGTTTCAAGGATTGCGCGTTCGCCCTCGGATTTAATAACCTGCTCGACTTCGCGCCGCGCCTTATCTACCATCTCTTCGATTCTCGTCGGGTGAATTCTGCCGTCTTGAATAAGCTTTTCAAGCGCTATCCTCGCGACTTCTCTTCTTACCGGGTCGAAGCATGAGAGGGTTATGGTTTCGGGCGTGTCGTCGATGATAAGGTCTACTCCGGTAAGCTGCTCGAGCGCGCGGATATTTCTTCCCTCGCGGCCGATAATGCGGCCCTTCATTTCGTCGTTAGGCAGCGGAACAACGCTTACCGCAGACTCGGAGACCTGGTCCGCCGCGCATCTCGCGATCGCCAAAGATATAAGCTGCCTTGCCTTCGCCTCACATTCTTCCTTGATCTGCTGCTCGTAGTTGAGGATCTTTACGGCCTTTTCGTGGACGAGGTCGTCCTCAAGCTGTTTTAAAAGGTATTCCTTCGCCTGGTCGACGGTGAATTGAGAGATTCTTTCGAGCATCTCTATCTGGCCGAGCCTTACCTTTTCGGCCTCGGCGAGCTTTTCGTCGGCCTGTGAAAGCTTTTGCTGAACAAGCTCGTTCTTGTGGTCCAAGCTGTCGAGCTTTTTGTCCAAAGCCTCCTCTTTCTGCTGAATCCTGCGCTCCTGCCTCGAAACCTCGGTGCGGCGCTCTTTTATTTCGCGCTCCGCCTCTTGTCGGGCTTTATATATTTCGTCCTTGGTTTCGATGAGCTTTTCTTTTTTAAGTGAATCGGCGTTCTTTTTGGCTTCTTCGACTATTCTTTCAGCCTCTTGCTCCGCCGAACCGATCTGAGCTTCTGCTTTTTTCTTTCTGTCGTTATATCCGATCTTGTAGAAGACTATTCCGGATATAACCGCTGCCGCGACCGCGACCAAAAGCAGTATGATGTCCAATAATGATGGCATCGACATTCTCCTTTCGTCAGTATTTTTGTTTGAATTTCAGAATCTATCTGCAGGTATAAGAGTAGAATCATATAAGCATAATAATGCAATATACAGATATATTTTATACCTGTTTTTTTCGGCTGTCAAGAACTTTTTTGCGGGAAAATCTTCAAAAATCAAAAAAGAGCGCCGCGCCTCTTGACTTTTTCCGCGCGGGGTGTTATTCTTTATGAAACAAAAACGATGAGGGGAATCCCCGCTTTCGGCAATTATAAGAGAGCGCCGTCCGGTGAAAATGCGCATTGCTTGAAGCATATAAGGGGCACCGTTTCCCGAGTGCGCCCAATCAGCGCCGTATCCCGCGTTAAGGGTTTCGAGTTATAAATTCGGGTGGAACCGCGATTCTGTCGCCCCGTAAGCCAAAAGCTTGCGGGGCGTTTTTGTTTCCCCGCCGCCAAAGAGGAGGCCGCGCGATGAACGATTTGTTTTTCGGCTTGTTCAGCCGCGAGCCCGAAAAAATGATCTGCGGGGATTAGGTCTATGCTTCGTGGGACCCGCCGCTGTGGAAGCCCTATGACGACGAGCCGGGCGAAACATGGAAAGAAAAGTTTATAAAGTGCGGATTTGAAATCGAAGCCTGCGATAAGTCCTACTATCACAAATGGGATAAGACCGACAATGAGTTCGGCAGACAGGCCGAGCTTGCGGGCATAGATATAGGCGACGTCACAACACTGTATGTTTTGAGAAAAATTTAATACCGTATAAACAGGAGGAATCGCAATGAAAGTAATCTATTCAAACGGAACGGTCGGCGAGTGCGCCCCCGAAGAAGAGCTTCACGTTCTTCGCCATTCGGCCGCCCACATTATGGCGCAGGCGATATCGAGGCTTTGGCCCGAGGCGAAGTTCGCCTATGGCCCGGCCAACGAAACCGGCTTCTACTACGACGTAGACCTTGGCGACAAGACGGTCGGCGAGGAAGACCTTGCGAAGATCGAGGCGGAGATGAAGAAGATAACAAAGGAAAATCTTCCCATCAAGCCGTTCATTCTTCCGAGGGAAGAGGCCGTCGCCTTTATGAAGGAGCGCGGGGAAATTTACAAGGTCGAGCATATTTCCGACCTTCCGGACGACGCGGTCATCAGCTTTTATAAGCAGGGCGACTACGTCGATATGTGCGTAGGCCCGCATATAACCTATACCAAGGGCCTTAAAGCCTTCAAGCTTACCGCCGTTTCGGGGGCATATTGGAAGAACAACAAAGACAACAAGATGCTCACGAGAATCAAAGGCACTGCCTTTAAGACCCAGCAGGAGCTTGAAGACTACCTTAAGATGCTCGAAGAGGCCGAAAAGCGCGACCACCGCCGCATCGGCAAGGAAATGGGACTATTTATGCTCGCCGACGAGGCCCCGGGATTCCCGTTCTTCCTGCCCAAGGGCATGGCTATCAAAAACGCGCTTATAGACTATTGGCGCGAAATCCACACCCGCGACCACTACGTCGAAGTCCAGACCCCGATGATAATGAACCGCCGCCTGTGGGAGACTTCGGGCCACTGGGACCACTACAAGGACAATATGTATTCCACCGTCATCGACGACGAAATCTATTGCGTAAAGCCGATGAACTGCCCCGGCGGGGTTATGGTCTATAAATCGCAGCCGCACAGCTATCGCGATCTCCCCATCAGAATGGGCGAGCTCGGGCTTGTCCACCGCCACGAGCTTAAGGGAACTCTGCACGGGCTCTTCCGCGTAAGATGCTTCACCCAAGACGACGCGCACATCTTCATGACCCGCGACCAGATCACCGACGAGATCATCGGCGTTGTGAACCTCATCGACGAGGTCTACAAAAAATTCGGCTTTAAATACGCGATCGAGCTTTCGACGAGGCCGGAAAACTCGATGGGCTCGGACGAAGACTGGGAGGCCGCGACCAACGGGCTTATCCGCGCGCTCGAGCAGCTCGGCCTGCCCTATACGATCAACGAGGGCGACGGCGCGTTCTACGGGCCGAAGATCGACTTCCACATCGAGGACTGCCTCGGAAGGTCGTGGCAGTGCGGAACGATTCAGCTCGACTTCCAGATGCCGCTTAACTTCAACCTTGAATACATCGACCAAAACGGCGAAAAACAGCGCCCGATTATGATCCACCGCGTTGTTTTCGGCTCGATCGAAAGATTCATCGGCAACCTCATCGAGCAGTTTGCCGGAAAGTTCCCGACTTGGCTCGCGCCTGTTCAGGCAAAGGTGCTGCTCGTCTCGGAAAAATGCGCCGACTACGGCAACAAGGTCTATGAGGCGCTCCGCGCGGCGAAAGTCAGAACCGAGCTGGACGATCGCAACGAGAAGATCGGGTATATGATCCGCGAGGCGCAGGTCGTCGACAGGGTGCCGTATATGGTCATCGTCGGCCAGAAAGAGGCCGAAGAGGGCACCGTTTCGATAAGAAAGCTCGACTCGACCGAGACGGTCTCGATGCCGCTCGACGACTTCGTCGCGAAGATCTCGCAGGAAATCAAGGATAGGGTTTGAGGAATAAGAGATAATGCAAGGCCGCCGACTAAAAGCCGGCGGCTTTTAGCTTCTTTCTTAATAAAATCTTAATCTCCCGTGTATTGACACCCCGGGCGGGGCATGGTAAAATAATTTAAACATTCTTTCGGAGGCGCAAATGAAAAAATCTCTAAAAATTATCGCAGCTTCGCTCGCCGGGGTCGCCGCGGCGGGGATTTTCGCGGCGGCCGGGATAAACGCACACGTAAAAAATTCCGTCGCGGATATGATCGTCTCGCCGAGCGAGGCCGGGGATTTCGGCGCGGATTGCATTGTCGTCCTCGGCTGCAAGGTCAAAGATACCGGCGCGCCCTCCGATATGCTCCGCGATCGGCTTTTGCGCGGGATCGAGCTTTATAACCTCGGCGCGGCGCCGAAGATCATTATGAGCGGCGACCACGGCCGCAAGGACTATAACGAAGTCGGAACGATGAAAAAATTCGCGGTCGAGGCCGGCGTTCCGTCGAACGACATATTTATGGACCACGCGGGATTTTCGACCTACGAGACCGTGTACCGCGCGAAAGAAATTTTCGGGGCGGGCAGGATCGTTATCGTCACCCAAAAATACCACCTCTACCGCGCGCTTTATATCGCTAAACGCCTCGGGATCGAGGCCGTTGGGGTGGATTCCGACCTTGAAAGCTATCGGGGGCAGATTAAGCGGGATATCCGCGAGGTTTTGGCCCGATGCAAAGACTTTGCGACCACCCTTATAAAGCCCGAGCCGAAATATCTCGGCGAAAAGATACCGGTTTTCGGCGACGGCGACCTTACCAACGACGAATATTATTGAGGAGGAATATACAATGTGCACCGCAATATCTTTTAAAACCGCCGACTGCTACTTCGGCCGGAACCTTGATCTCGAATTTTCCTACAACGAGACCGTGACCGTTACCCCGCGAAACTTCCCCTTTAAATTCCGCAGGGCGGGCGAGATAAGATCCCATTTCGCGCTCATCGGAATGGCCTATGTCGCCGGCGGATACCCGCTGTACTACGACTGCACCAACGAAAAGGGGCTTTCTATGGCGGGGCTGAATTTCCCGACCTTTGCCGACTATAAGCCCGAAGCCGAGGGGAAGGACAATATCGCGCCGTTCGAATTTATCCCGTGGATCCTTTCTCAATGCGCGACAATAGCCGAGGCGAAGGCCCTTCTTTCAAAAATAAACCTCGCGAAGATCGACTTCAGCGCCGAGCTTCCGGCCTCTCCTCTCCATTGGATAATTTCGGACAAAGAGGGGTCTTTGGTCGTCGAATCGGTCAAAGAGGGGCTTAAAATATACGACGACCCTGTCGGCGTGTTGACCAACAACCCGCCGTTCGACTACCATCTTTTAAACCTCGCGAATTATTTGAACTGCACCCGAGAAGAGGCGGTAAGCCGCTTTGCCGAAGGCTTCGAGCTTAAGCCTTACAGCCGCGGAATGGGCGGCATAGGCATACCCGGGGACCTTTCGAGCGCCTCGCGATTCGTCAAAGCCGCCTATACCAAGCTAAACTCGGTCTGCGGCGATTCGGAGTCGGAGAGTATAAGCCAGTTCTTCCACATTTTGGGCTCGGTCGCCCAACAAAAGGGCTGCTGCCGGGTCGGGCACAAGTTTGAATACACCATCTACTCCTCATGCTGCAACGTCGACGCCGGTATCTACTACTACACCACATACGAAAACAGCCGCATAACCGCCGTCGATATGCACAAGGTGAACTTAGACGGCTCCGAGCTCGTAAGCTATCCGCTTATAACCGGCCAGCAGATCGAGCGGCAAAACTGATGCAAACAAAACCCCGCACGGGCAAAAAGCCTATGCGGGATTTTTTATATAAAAACCACTTCTTCGGGTCGTCGCTCTCAATAATATAGACGTCAAAACCTGCCGAAAGGTTGCAAAAAAGGCAAAAATATTTTTATTATGTCATCATTGTACCCCCCCCCGCGAAAAAAAGTCAAGGGGGAGGGGCAGGATTTTTCGGATTAAATTCTTAATTTTTTCTTAATTTTTTCGCTCGGATCAGTCGGTATAGGCCACCGCCAAAACCTCGAGGCTCGTCTTGACGTTCGGCTCTTTCGCGGTAAATTCTATTCTGAACTTTCCGGGGCTGAAAGAGCGGTAAAGGTTTCCGACGTAGGGGCAGCTCCAACCGCCGTCAAGGTGTTCGTCAAACTCTTTGGTCGCAACAAGCTCGCCGTCGAAGTATACGTTTGCGACGAGAACGCCGTAGTCTTCGGCCTTGGTGGGGTATACCACATAGGCGCCCTTGCCCTCGAACTCGAAGACGAGGGGCTCGTTATCGTCCGAATATTCCTTGGTCCAGCCGTCCGAATAGTGGAATCCGGTGCTCTTATTGCGCCAGCTGCCGATATCCGCGGGCTCGGTATCCGATCTTTGAAGCATATGCGCGTTTTCATAGAAGGGAACGTGAATTCTGTCTTCGGGGACGGTAACGTCTTCGGCGCTGCCCTCGCTGCGGTCGACTTCGTCGTAGAAATAGGCTATAAAGTCTGCGACTACCGCGTTGCCGTCGGCGTTGGGGTGGGTATAGTCGTCAGAAAACTCGCTCCACTCCATCGCGCCGTTGTCGAACAGATAGGTTATGCCGTCGGCGTAGCTTATCATCGGAAGGTCGTAATATGCGCCGATCTCTTTCTTCCAGCCCTGCGAAGTCCACCCCTCCTGCATCCTTGCGAAGAGAAGGATTATCGCGGGCTTTGTTTTATAGTTCAGCGCGTCGCGGATCATGCCCTCGTACGCCGACTTCATATCGTCTTCGTCGCCGTCGTTTACGGCAAACTCGATAAAGACTATATCCGGCTCGTAGTTTAAAACGTCGTTCTCGAATCTCAACGCCCCAAGGGTCGAAGGCGTTCCGGAGATGCCGGAGTTGTAGTAGTGAACATTGTCGCCCTTGCCCTTGCCGAAGGTATTTTTAAAGTAGTTATACGAGCGGTTGGCGTAGCAGGTTTCAAGGTGGTCGCCCTCGGTTATCGACCCGCCGATATAAACCACGTTTACGTCTTCGCCGGAGCGCGCCTTTTCGATCGCCTTTTTAAGGCGATAGGTGTTCCCGAGCGATGTCAGCGACTTTATTTTCGCGTTGTTCATATATTCCTCTCGGGTCGAGGGGTTGTCGATCCACTCGAGCCCCTCTTTTTCGGCCGAGCCGCACCCGGCGAACATTCCCATCGAAAGCGCAGCGGTAAGCGCGCAGATAAACAGCCTTTTGATCTTCATTGATATAAGCTCCTTGATAAAATTTATTCGTCTTTACAGACCTTCCCCTCAGTCGGGACCTGCACCTCGTCGTCTACCGGGACCACGCATACGCCGTAGGTTATTTCAAACGCGTTCTCTATCCCGTCGGGGAGGTTTTCTTCTTCTTTTATCGCTTTCATCGCGGCGGCTATCCGGCCGTTTTCCTCGTCTTCCAAAACCCGAACCTCGAACTTGATCACGTTTTCGTCCTCCGAGACCCCGGCGCCGGACATAATCTCTTTGCAGCGGTCGAAGACTACGTCGCGCATATGGCGAAGCGTTTTGAGGGAATAATTCAGGGTTACGAGCTCGTAGTTGTCGTATCCCTTAAGGATATTGCGGTAAAAGTCGATATCCGCGTCGGGGGTCAAGGCGATATAGCAGTAGTCCTCGTTCCCCTGCTCGACCCAAACGCCGGCGAAGTCGTCGCGAAGAATCTCTCCGGTGCCGCTGTAAATGTAGGGCGCGAGAGCGCCCCAAGCGCGGTCGCTGTATGAAGCGGTCTCTTCCGAGGCGGCGCCGTTTTCGTTCGGGGCAGGCACCGCGGAAGCGGCGGCGTTTATAGTCGACGCGGCGGCAAGAGCGATTGCAAGAATAACGGTTAAAAGCTTTTTCATTTCAAAGTCCTCCTAAAATTTATTTTACATGAGTAATACGCGCGAAGCGGCGAAAATATTGCGCTTTAGGTGGATTTTTTAATGAAATTTCGGAAAATTTTTAAAAAAACGGGCGCCCGAAAGCCGAGCGCCCGCAAAGATGTTGAATATCAGTTGATGATGACCTTTTCGGTCTCTTTGTCGAACAGGTGAATCCTGTTGGCGTCGAGAGCGCACTGGATAACGTCCTGCGGCCTTGCGGTCGAGCGGTTGGAAACGCGGGCGGTGAGGTTGATACCTTCGCAGTTGAGGTAGAGATAAGTTTCCGCGCCCATCATTTCGGCGACGTTGACGGTGGCTTCGATGATGCCGGTCTTGGCGGAAGAAAGATACATTTCTTCGTCATGGATGCACTCGGGGCGAACGCCGCAGATAATCTCTTTATTGAGATAAGGTGCAAGCGCTTCTTCGTTGACCTTGGATTCGGGTACCTCGATGTAGAACTTGCGGCCGCGACGCTCTTTGGTGTCTTCCGAGCCGAACTCGATATTGTATTTGCCGTCGATCTTGACGAGCTTAGAGTCGATAAAGTTCATCTGGGGCGAGCCGATGAAGCCGGCGACGAAGAGGTTGCAGGGGTAGCTGTAAAGGGTCTGCGGAGTGTCGACCTGTTGGATGAAGCCGTCTTTCATAACTACGATCCTGTCCGCCATGGTCATAGCTTCGGTCTGGTCGTGGGTAACGTAGATGAAGGTGGTGCCGAGCTTTTTGTGAAGCAAAGCGATCTCGGTTCTCATCTGCGCTCTCAGCTTAGCGTCGAGGTTGGAAAGAGGTTCGTCGAGAAGGAAGACCTGCGGCTCGCGAACAAGGGCGCGGCCGAGGGCGACGCGCTGTCTCTGTCCGCCCGAAAGAGCCTTAGGCTTTCTGTCTAAAAGGTGAGATATATCGAGGATCCTTGCGGCTTCTTCGACCTTTCTTGCGATCTGATCCTTCGGGGTCTTTCTGAGCTTAAGGCCGAAAGCCATATTCTCGAATACCGTCATATGAGGATAGAGGGCGTAGTTCTGGAAAACCATCGCGATGTCTCTGTCCTTCGGGGCGATGTCGTTTACGAGGCGGTTGCCTATGTAAAGTTCGCCGTCGGTGATTTCTTCAAGGCCCGCGATCATACGCAGAGTGGTCGACTTTCCGCAGCCGGAAGGACCGACAAAGATTATAAACTCTTTGTCTTTGATCTCAAGGCAGAAATCGGAAACGGCAACAACGCCGCCGGGGTATTTTTTGTAGATGTGCTTGAGTGATAAGCTAGCCATATAATAAAGGCCTCCCTTTCGCTGAATTGTTATACTAATAGAGAATTAGCTACTCTTATATTATAGCGGCATCGCACTTTTAGCACAAGTGTTTTTTTTAACAAACTTGTTTGACGCACTTTATTTAATTTGACGGAAAAAAGCAGGAAAGCGCCGAAACAGGTCAAAGCGTAAGCTTTGCGGCCTCTTCTAACGAAAGCTCTCTCGCCCGGCCCTCTTCCAAAGCCGGGTCGAGCTCTATCCCCGCGATCTCGGTCCGCTTAAGATATACGACTTCGTTCCCGAGCGCCGAAAACATTCTTTTAATCTGATGATACTTCCCCTCGCAAAGAATAACCTCACATTCTTTTTCCGAAAGCCTTCTAAGCTCTGCCGGAAGGCACTTTTCACCGCCGTATATGGCCATTCCCCCGGCGAAGGCGGCCTCTTCGTCGCCGGAAAGCGGGCTTTTAAGCCTTACGAAATATTTCTTTTTGACATGGCTTTTCGGCGACAAAATTCGGTGCGCAAGGGCGCCGTCGTCGGTTATAAGGACAAACCCTACGCTGTCCTTGTCGAGTCTTCCGGCCGGAAAGAGCCCCGCCCTTATGAGATTTTTGGGCAAAAGCTCTATGACCGACCGCGAAAGCCCGTCGCGGGTCGCGCAGACGACTCCGGCGGGTTTGTTCAGCATTATATAGAGGTGTTTTTTATATTCGATTTTAGCTCCCGAAACGGATATTTCGTCGCTTTCGGGGGATATTCTTCGCTCCGGCCTGCGCTCGACCGCGCCGTTGACCTCTACCCCGCCCTTTTTGATCAAATCCCGGGCGGCGCTTCGCGATATTTCCCCCATCTGCGACGAAACGAATCTGTCAAGCCTTTGAACGTCCATCTTTAAGTCTCCTTAGCTGTCGGCCTCGGCCCTCGCTATCCCCTGCATAAACCCGCCGAGCTCGGTGCAGCTTATATCCGCGCCGACAAGCTTTCCGCCGCAGATCACAAGGTTTGCGACCATATTGTTCGGCCTACCCTCGTAGTTTAAAACGGTATAGGTATAGATCTCGGCCTGCTTTCCGCGATACTTTGAAAGGTCGAACCCCTGTTTAAGCTGAAGCTCGTTGTATTTGGTGTAAACGTCGTTCCACTCTTCGGGGATAGTCACCTTGCGGCAGTTTATCGCAGAATCCGAGGTCTCCCATCCGAGGCCGCGAAGAAATTCAAGCCGCTCGCTCTCGGTCTCTAAAGTTATCGCGGAGGGTTTTATAAGCCTGTTCAGGGCGTATATCGCCGCAAAAATCGCCGCCGCGATTATTAAAATCGTCACCGCCGCCTTAAGCGCGGATTTTATCTTTACAGTCTTGATATACATATATCTTGCCCCTTTTTTGTGTTTTGGTCAAGTATATGCTTGTTTTTCGCGGGGTATTACGGTTTTAATGCGCAAACTGCGAATTGTAAAGCTCGGCGTAAAATCCGCCCTTTTTCATCAGCTCGGCGTGGGTCCCCTGTTCGACTATATTTCCGCTTTTCATAACCAAAATAACGTCGGCCGACATTATGGTCGAAAGCCGGTGGGCGACGATAAAGCTGGTCTTGCCCTTCATAAGCTTTTCAAACGCCCGCTGGACCCGCAGCTCGGTCTTGGTGTCTATCGAAGACGTCGCCTCGTCCAAGATCAGCATCGGCGGGGCCGAGAGCATTACCCTTGTTATGCAAAGAAGCTGTTTCTGCCCGGCCGAAAGGCTTCCGCCGTCTTCGCCGACCGGGGTGTCGTATCCCTGCGGGAGGCGCTTTATAAAGCTGTGGGCGTGGGTCGCCTTTGCCGCGGCGACTATTTCTTCCTCCGTCGCGTCGGGCTTGCCCATAATTATATTGTCTTTTATCGTGCCGGTTTTAAGCCAAGTCTCCTGTAAGACCATTCCGTAGCCGCGCCGAAGAGAGCTTCGGGTAACCTTTGAGATATTCTCGCCCTCGACGGTTATCCTTCCGGAATCGACGTCGTAGAAGCGCATCAAAAGGTTTATAAGCGTGGTCTTTCCGCAGCCCGTCGGGCCGACTATCGCAACCCTCTGCCCCGGAGAGACCTTTAGGTTGAAGTTTTGAATAAGCGGCTTTTCGGGGGAATATGAGAAGCAGACGTCTTCGAGCGCGACGTTCCCTTTTATCTCCGGAAGGTCGCAGAAAGTGCCGTCGCTCGGCTCGGGCTCTTCGTCGATAAGCTCGAAAATTCTCTTCGCGCAGACTATCGCGTTCTGAAGTTCGGCGATGACGCCGCTTATTTCGTTAAACGGCTTTGCGTATTGGGTCGCGTACGAAAGTATCGCCGAAAGGCCGCCGACCGTCATTCCGCCGCCGATGACCGTCATCGCGCCGACAAGGCAGACCGCCGCGTATACGAGGGCGTTTACGAACCTCGTCGTCGGGTTCACGAGGGAGGATATGAATATCGCCTTGCGGGTGGTGGTTTCAAGCTCGCGGTTGATTTTTTCAAATCTCGCCCGCCCGCGCTCTTGATATCCGTATGCCGCGACTACCTTCGAGCCTCCGACCGTTTCGTCGATAAGCGCGGTCTGCTCCCCGCGAATCTCGGACTGTTTTTTAAAAAGGCTGTGGGTGTTTTTCGCGATGAACCGCGCGACGAATATCGAAAGCGGGGTCAAAAGCGCCGCGACCGCCGCTACCTTCGGGCTTATAAAAAGCATAAACCCGAGGGTGGTGAATATGGTGACGACGCCGGTGAAAAGCTGTGAAAATCCCATCAAAAGGCCGTCGGCAAACTGGTCTACGTCGGCGATGACGCGGCTTAAAAGGTCGCCGTAGGCGTGGGCGTCGATATATTTAAGCGGAAGCCGCTCGATCTTTTCAAAGGCGAGCTTTCTTATATTTCTCACCGCGTCGAAGGTTATCCTGTTGTTCACGGCGCCCATTATCCACTGCAAAATCGCGGTAACAAGGGCGATTATCCCCGCCTTTTTCAAAAACCCGAATATCGCCGCAAAGCTTATTCCCTCTTCCGCGATAAGGTCTATCGCGTTTCCGAAGAGGATCGGGACGTAGAGCGAAAGCAGAACGCTTGCCGCCGCCAAAACCGCCGAAAGCGCCAAAAACGCCCCGCTTTTGCCCAAAACGGCGGCTATTCTTTTGAAAATTCCTCCGGTCTTCACGCGCTCTCGCCCCCTTCCGAAGCCTTGATCTGCGACTCGTAGATTTCGCGGTATTCGGCGCAGGTCTCTAAAAGTTCGGCATGAGAGCCTATCCCCTCGCAGCGGCCGTCTTCCAAAACGATTATCCTGTCGCAGTGCATAACAGTCGACACCCTTTGAGAGACGGTTATGACCGTGGGGTTATAGTCGAGCGCCGAGAGCGCCGCGCGAAGCTTGGCGTCGGTGGCGTAGTCGAGCGCCGAAGAACTGTCGTCTAAAACAAGGATCTTCGGCCTTCTTACGAGCGCCCGGGCTATGCAAAGCCTTTGGGCCTGCCCGCCCGAAAGGTTGGCCGCGCCCTGCTCGATGTCGCAGTCGAGCCCGCCCTCTTTTTCCGAGACGAAATCCCATGCCTGCGCGGCTTTAAGCGCCGAAATTATCTCTTCGTCGGTGGCGTTTTCCGCCCCCAGTTTCATATTTTCGCGAATCGTCCCCCGAAACAGCCGGTTTTTTTGAAGAACGAAGCCGATATTCTCTCTAAGCGCGTTTAGGTCGTAGTCTTTGACGTTTTTGCCGAAGACCTTAACCTCGCCGAGGGTGCAGTCGTAGAACCTCGGCAAAAGGCTTACGAGGCTGGATTTTCCGCAGCCGGTCGGGCCGATGACCCCGAGCGACTCGCCCGGCTTAAGCGAAAAGCTTATGTTTTCAAGCGAAGCCTCGGCCGCGCCGCCGTATTTTAGGCTGCAATTATTATACTCTACGGCATATTCCGCCTTTAAATTACATTCAGTAGCCGTTCCGTTCGCCATCTCGGGCTTTGTTTCAAGAACTTCGGAGATTCTCTTTGCGCAGGCAACGCTTTTAGGAACGCTTATTATAAGGTTCGCGAGCTTTATAAGCTCTACCAAAATCTGGGACATCAAGTTGTACAGCGCGATGACCATTCCCTGCGTAAGTCTTCCGCTTCCGACCTCGAACGCGCCCTGGCGGATAAGAAGGATTATCGCGATATTGACGACGACGAAGGTCATCGGGTTCATCGCGGCGGAGATCCGCCCGACCCGCTTTTGTTCGCGGCAAAGGCTTCCGTTAAGCTCGGCAAAGCGCGCGGTCTCTTCGTTTTCTTTGCAAAAAGCGCGGATAACCCTTGCGCCGACGAGATTCTCTTTGGTCGAAAGAAGGACGCTTTCAAGCTTTTGCTGGACCTTTGAGTAGAGCGGTATGCAGTATAGGGTTATCCCGACGACGATAACCGTTAGAACCGGGATCGCTGCCAAAAAGATCAGCGCGGACTTAAAGTCGATGGTAAAGGCGGTTATCATCGCGCCGAAGACGATTATCGGCGAGCGCATCATAAGCCGAAGCGTCATATTAAGCCCGGACTGAACGGTGTTTACGTCGCTTGTAAGGCGGGTTATCATCGCGGCCGAGCCGAGCCTGTCTCTCTCCGAAAATCCGAGCGACTGTATCCGGTCGAAAAGCGCCTGTCTAAGGTTTGTGCAAAACCCGACGGCGCCCTTGGCGGCGAAATATTGCGCGCAAAGGGTCATCGAAAGGCCGACCGCCCCCAAAAGGACGAGCACCCCGCACATTTTTAAGATATAGCCGTTGTCGCCCGAAGGGATACCGGCGTCGATTATCGCCGCGACGACGAACGGCACCAAAAGCTCGAACACGGCCTCTAAAATCTTAAAGAAAGGGGCGCAAAAAGCCTCGCGCCCATAGCCCTTAAAATACTGCAAAAGGTTCTTCATTTGCCTCTCCCGCATAAAATCCGCCGCTCTTTTTCGGGCGGCGGTTTTGGTTTTATTCCACGCTGATGATGTAGTAGTAAACGGGTTGGTCGCCCCTTATGACGTTTATATCCAAGCGCGAGCCGAATTTTTCGTCAAGCTTTTGCCTAAGCTCTTCGGCGGTCTGGTCGTCTATATCCTCGCCGACTATAACGGTTATAAACTCGCTGTCGCCGTCGACCATTCGCTTTGTAAGCCTATAAGCCGCGCGGTTGATGTCTTTTTCGACCAAAGTGAGCTTTCCGTTGTCGAGCGCAAGGATCTCGCCGTTTTTGATCTGCTGGCCGTCAAACTCGCTGTCTCTCGCGGCAAAGGTCACCTGCCCCGTCTTTACCCGCTCAAAGGCTTTGGTCATATCGCTTCTTATCGTGTTGAAATCCGCCTCCGGGTCGAACGCCAAAAGCGCCGAAAGCCCCTGCGGAATGGTCCTCGTCTGCAATACGCAGACCTTTCTGTCCGCCAGCTTGACCGCCTGCTCTGCGGCCATGATTATGTTTTTGTTGTTCGGAAGAACGAAGACGGTCTCGGCCGGGGTCGCCTGAACGGCGGCCAAAATGTCTTGGGTCGAGGGGTTCATAGTCTGCCCGCCCTTGACGATGCAGTCCGCCCCGGCGTCTTTAAACATCGCCTCTATCCCCGCGCCCGCCGCGACCGCGACGAACCCGAACGGCTTTTCCGGCGGTACCGAGACGTATGCCTTATTCGAGCTTGAAACGGTGATTTTATCCGCCTTGCCGGCCGCCTCGTGCTGATAGCGCATATTTTCTATCTTAGGAAGGTTCATCGAGCCGAACTCGAGGCCCTTTTCTATCGCCTTGCCGGGGTTGTTGGTGTGAACGTGGACCTTTATTATCTCGTCGTCTTCGACCACGACTACGCAGTCGCCGATAGATTCGAGATAGGCCCGAAGCTTAAGCGAGCTTTCGCAGCCCTCGGCCTTTTTGATTATAAATTCGGTGCAATATGTATAGGTTATCTCGCCATCGAACTTTCCGACCGCAGAGGCGTAGGTCTCGATAGTCACCGGCTCGGCGGGCTTGGCTTCGGGTTCTTTGTATTCATAGATCCCCCTGCCGGAGAAAACGTCGCCCATAGCGCGCATATACATACAAAAGCCCTTGCCGCCGGCGTCGACTACTCCGGCCTTCTTTAAGGTCGGCAAAAGGTCGGGAGTGGTCTCCAATACCCTTTCCGCCTCGTCGCATACGGCGTTCCAGAATTCGGCGACGTCTTCGGTCTCAAGGCAGATCTCCTTCGCCTTTTCGGCCGAAAGCCGCGCTACCGTCAATATGGTCCCCTCGGTGGGCTTCATGACCGCTTTATAAGCCCGCTCGACCCCGAGCTCCATCGCTTTGGCGAGGTCTGCGCTCGTAACCTCTTTGAGGTCTTTAAAAGCTTTGTCGTAGCCCTTGAACAGAATCGAGGTTATAACGCCGGAGTTCCCCCTTGCGCCCCTTAAAAGCGCGCCGCTCATAACCTTTGCGACTTCCGAAACCGAAGCGCCGTCGTTAAGCAGCACGAGCTCGTTTTTGGCGCTGCCGAGAGTCATCGACATATTGGTGCCGGTGTCGCCGTCCGGCACCGGAAAGACGTTTAACGCGTCGATGTCTTTTTTATTCGCGGCGATGCAGTTTGCGGCGCTGATAAAAGCGTCTCTAAGGATTTTTCCGCTTATTGTCATCTTTCCGACCTCCTCAGTTGTTTTCCATGCCGTCTACGAAGACGTTTATGTTTTTGACCGAAAGGCCGGTCTCGCTTTCGACTACATAGCGCACCTTGTTCATGATGCTGTCGGTGATCGCGGCGACGTTTACGCCGTACATAACCGTTATGTGAAGGTCTATAACCACCTGTTTAGAGCCCTTTGGAACGCTTACCCTTACTCCGTTGTCTATCGGGTCGGACTTAAATACCGTTGTTTTGACCCCTTGGCCCGCGCCGGCGGGATTCATTCTTACCACCCCGAAACAGCTCGTCGCGGTGTGCCCGATAAGGGCGGAAAGATAGCCCGAGGTAAGCTCTATCGAGCCGAGATGAGTGTCGATTTTAAGCATAATACTTATCACCCCTGTCGGAAAATCAGCGGCCGGGGGGATTTATCGCCCGAGGCCAAAGCTGTATCTATAGCATCATATCACAATATTGTTGAAATTTCAAGTAGTCGCGGGGAATTTTCTAATATTTGCGAAGACGGGCGTAAGCTTCGGCCGAAAGCCCGGCTATCGCGGCGGAAAAATCTCCGTTTTGCGCGGCGGCGTATTCGGGCGCGCAGCGATATAAAAGCTTCCCGAGGCCGATAAAGTCGGCCCCGCTTTCTTTTAAAGCCGAAAGGCCCCGCTCGCAAAGCTCTAAAAGCTGTTTTTCGGCGGCGGCTTGAATCTCTTCCTCCGAAACCCCTCCCGGCGAAAATTCCGTCTCGTACGAGCCCTCTATTTCGATAAAAATATGCGGCGAATCGCCGAAAATTTCCGCCCTGCGGGAAATTTTTATCCCCTCTAACCTCACCGAGGCGATTTTTTCGCCGACCGCGACCTCGAGCGACATTTTTCTCGCGTCGCCCCTTAAAAGCCTTATTCCCATCGTCTCGGTCTCGGAGATCTCCGAGAGCTCGCCCGAGGGTATCAAAAGGCTTTCAAACACCCCGACGTTGAGGTCGGAGACGGTGGAGTCCTCCGAGGTCTCCTCTCCCCTTTCAAGCGTCAAAATCGGCACGGCAGCGGCCTCGCCCTCCTCCGAAAGGGCGTTCGAGATCTCTATTATTCTCGAAGAACAGGCGCGGCCGCCCTCTATCGCCCTTTCTATGACCCCGCGAAGAAGTATCGCGGTGGCGCTGCCCTGTTTAAGCTTTGCGCCGACTATCTCTTTCGCGCGGCCACGGCAGAATACCACGTTTGTCCCGAGATATACGTCGGATTTTCGGAAATATCTCAAAAAATCGGCGATGTTTTCCGTCCCGGCCTCTTCGCTTATCACTATAAGCTCTACGTCGCCCAAAAATATCTCCTTCCCTGTCTGAAGCCGAAGGCTTTCCTCCGCTTCAAATAAGGTTCGACCGAGGGCGAGAAGTGTCACCACCGTCGATTCGCTCGCGTCGACCGGGCCGCCGCCGGGCGCTTCTGAACCGCTGAAAATTTCATACGAGACCTCGAAGCCGCCCTCGGCGGGGTCGATGCCGATGGCGTGAACCACTATCCTGCGCTGGACTTCGCCTATCGGCTCGCAGCCCGAAAAGAGCGCGCAAAGAACAGTCAGCGCGGCGAAAAGCGCGAATTTTTTCATTTTTTGCGCCCTCCCGAAACATAAGCTTTGATACATGCCGCGCCCGGAACGGCTATCCCCAGGGCGGCGACGCCGATGGATTTAAATGCCAAGAACCACGCGGAATCGAACTCGAGGCCGAAAAAATATGCCGCAAAGGCGAAAATCGCCGAGATTGCGGCGAAGATCGGCGAAAAGATCTTCGGGCTTTTAAAGGGCTTCGCGCAGATGTGAAGATATGCCCCGACCGCCAAAACGCAGTTTATCGCCCAGACAAGCATATTTATCGCGTCGAAGCGCTGGATAAAGTCGCTTTTGGCGTATGCCCCGAGCGCGAAGATCGGGTAGCCGATGACGTTCACATATTTCCAAAGAATTACAGTCACGAGAAGCAGCAGGGCTTCGATCACGGCCAACTTTAGCGCGAGATAGCCGTAGGCCGCCTTTGCCGCGCCGCCATTAAGGCTTTCGCCCAAAACGCAGAGCATAGGCAGCCACCAAGCGGAGGAGAGATTCTCGAAAAAATATTCGGCGAACTTTTCGCCGTCGCCGGCGGTAAGCGGGCGGAGGTTTAACCAATCGAAGCCGCCCTTGTTTACCAGCGCCATAAAAACGAAGAGCGCCGCGAAAAGCCAGAACACGACCGTTCCAGCGCGGCCGAGGCCCTCTATCCCCCGTGAGGCGCAATAAGCCGCCGCCGCGCAGAGAAGTATTATAGCTATCGCCGGGGAGACGGTTTTTGAAAATTCGCTGCTCAAAAATCTTGTGAAAAGGGCGACCGTCCCGCCGGCGATGACCGCGAAATAGGCGGAATATAAAAGCCGAAGCCAAATCGCGCGGCTTTTAAAAAGCTCCGCCGAGGGGTCGCCCCCAAACTTTGAATAATATAACACCGCGGGTATCGCCGCGACCGCCTCGAGCGCAGTCGCGCAGAAAAGCCCGAGCATAAGCGGGGTCCCGGAGGAAAATCCCCTTGCGCGGAAGATCATCGTGTGCATGATTCTCGACAGAAAAAGAAGGAGCATAAGCTGCCCCGCGCTTATTTTTTCGGTTTTAGGCATCTTCGCCACCGCTTTCTCCGCCCGCGCCGTTAAGCTGCTCGACCGTTTTGAAATCTCTTCGGCTAAGGGCGCTCGTTTTGATGAAAATATTCTTCGCCTCGCTCGGGGTAAAAGGGGTCAGCGGGGCGGTATAGGGCACGGCGAAGCTGTCGGTAACGCAGGCGTTTATAAGGGTTACAGCCGAAAGCAGGGCGATCCCGAAAAAGCCTATCGCCCCGCCGAGCAAAACGTTTAAAATCCTTAGGACCGTCATCTGCGGGTTAAGGCTTGGGATAACGAACGCGCTTGTCGCGGTTATTCCGATTATTATCAAAAGCGGCGCCGAAATAAGCCCGCTCGTGACGGCAGCGTCGCCGATTACAAGGCCGCCGACTATCGAAACCGCCCCGCCGATAGACCTCGGCAGCCTAATTCCCGCCTCGCGGAGGATCTCAAACATAACGATGACGATTATCATTTCGGCGATAAGCGGATAGGGCGTGCGCTCTTCGGAAGCAAGAAGATTTAAAAGCAGCGACCTTGAAAGGACCTCGGGGTGGTGGACCGCCGCCGCGACGTAGAACCCGGGGAGCATTGACGAAACGAAGAACGCGAAAAAGCGAATCCAGCGCTGATAGGCGGCGTAGTAGGGCTTGTCGGCGCTGTCGTCGACGGTTCGGAAGTTTTCGATAAAAAGCGCGGGGCAGATCGCCGCGAACGGAACGCCGTCGATCAGAACCGCTATTCTTCCGCCGTTTATCTTGGCGCACAAAACGTCCGGCCGCTCGGTGGTGGATACCCCCGAAAAGAATGACCCGCCGTTTTTTCCGAGATAGGGGATTATATTTCCGCTGGTCAGAATAAGGTCTGATTTTATGCTTTCTATCGCCTTTTTCGTCTGTTCGCGAAGGGCATTCGGGGTCTTTCCGTCGATGTATACCATACAGAGCTCGGTGTTTGAAAGCTTCCCGGCCTTTAGGAGCTCAAACCTAAGCTTCGGGCTTTTTATCCTTCGCCTTATCAGCGCCATAGAGGTCCGAATGTTGTCCGAAAGCGCTTCGCGGGTCCCTTTGACGTTCGGCTCACTGTCGGGCTCCGAGACCGCCCTTGAAGCGAACCCCTGCGCGCCGAATGCCATTCCCCGAGGGAAGCCGCGGATAATCACTACCGCGAAGCCGGAACAAAGCCGCTCGGCGGCCTCGGAGACGAGGTTTATAACTGCGCTCTCGGTCGAGAAAAGGCCGTATTCGCTCAAAAATTTGAAGACGTCTGCGGGGGCGGCGTTTTTCGCCTTAAACCCCATAAGCGGCTCGAAGAGCGACTTCGCGAGGTCGCTCGTTTTTACCATTCCCTCAAGGGTCAATATCGCGCACTTTACCCCCGAGACTTCCGTTCTTACGACGTTTAAGTCGGAAGACCCGCCGAATTCGGCCTTTATCGCCGCGATCGCGCCCTCTAAGCTTATTCCGAGCGGCCTACCTTCATAAGCCATTCCGCAGCCCCCTTTTTTCATTCTTTTTTTAATATTCTGCCGTATGAATTGAAAAATATACTGAATGAATCGGCAATTTGCGGACAAACTACCGATAAAAGGAAGTGTTTAAATGCTGATAGTTTTCATTCGCGGAATTATCCTCTATATTCTGGTCATCTTCGCGGTAAGGCTTATGGGAAAGCGGCAGATAGGCGAGCTTTCGCCCTCGGAGCTTGTTATAACGATACTGATATCCAATATCGCCACCCTTGCGATGGAAGACGCTTCGGTCTCGCTCTTTGCGGGGATAGTCCCCATCTTGACTCTCGTCTGCCTCGACGTTTTGGTCTCATACGCCTGTTTGAAGTCGCGAAAGCTTCGCCGCGCGGTTTCGGGCAAGCCGAAGACGATTATTTCGGGCGGAATCATCGACCAAAGCGAGCTTAAAGAGCTTAGATACACCGTCGACGACCTTATTTCTTCTTTAAGGGCGCAGGGGATATTCGACGTTTCGCAGGTTCAATACGCAGTCGTAGAGACCACCGGGGCGATAAGCGCGCTTTTAAAGCCGGAATATCTTCCGATTACGCCGAAGACGAAGGAATCGCCCGAGGCGGCCTCCGACCCGCCCGAGACGTTAATCAGCGACGGAGACCTTATCAAGGCCGCGGAGGAAAAGCTCAATCTTAAAGACGGCGAGCTTTTAAAAGAGCTTAAGCGGCGGCGGCTCGAAGTCGGCGACGTGTTTTTATGCACCGCCGACCGGAGCGGCAAACTTTACATTATCCCGAAAAAGAAAGGAAAGAGAGAATGAAAAGAATCATCATCAGCATTTCGATCATGGCGCTTATAGTCGCGGTAGGGGTCGCGGCGCTTATAACGGCCTATTCCGAAAACGACCGGCTTTACGGAAAAATCGAATCGGTGGTTAGGGCCTACGAATCGGGCGGAGACGTCTCTAAAGAGATAGACGCGCTGAAAATGTTTTTTAAACAAAGCTACGCCCCCGCCCTCGGGGCATTTGTGGACGACGAGACCCTCGGCGAGCTTTTAAGCTTTATAAACCGCCTCGCGCCGATGTATGAAAGCGGCTGCGACGAATTTACGGCGGAGTGCGAAGCCCTTAGAACCGAGGCGGAAAAGATATATCTCGGCGAGCTCCCATCGGTGTTCAGAATTTTGTAAAATTTTTCTGCCTCGGCGGCAAAAAGGGCTTGCAAAAATTTTAATTTTATGCTATAATTCGGCTGTAAGCGGAAATCGAGCGTTGTTTAAATCGGCTTTCGGAAAGGAAGTTCCCTATATGAGATGCCCTTTTTGCGGATATGAAGACACCAAGGTTATCGACTCGCGCCCGAGCGAAGGAAAAAAGCGCCGCCGCCGCGAATGTACCCAATGCGGAAAGCGCTTTACCACCTATGAAATAGTCGAAAAACCGATTTTAATGGTAATAAAAAAGAACGGCTCGTTTGAACCGTTCGACCGCTCTAAGCTTATCGCGGGGATAATGTCTGCGACCAAAAAGCGGGTCATCAGCCCCGAGACCGTGAACGGAATAGTCGACGGAATAGAGAACAAGCTCGCCAACGAGATGCGCACCGAAGTCACGACCTCCGAGCTTGGGGACGACGTTCTGGCCGCTCTTAAAGACATCGACCTCGTCGCATACGTCAGATTCGCCTCGGTTTATAAAGACTTCAACGACCTCGACAGCTTTATAAAAATCGTCAAAGAGCTTGGCAGATAAAAACTCGTTATCATCTTCACTCTCATTTCATAAAAGAAAAGGGCCCGCCGAAAAAAGCGGGCTTTTTTCTTATTTTTTTCGTATACTTCTAATAATAATCTCTATAAAATATACTAAAAGTATTGCCGTCGTTCCTCCGGCGGTATCCAGCAGAACGTCGGTAATCTGCGGGCCGCGGGCGGTCGAGAAGAGCTGGATAGTCTCGTCTAAAACCGATATCGTCAACACCGCCGAAAAGGCGTTCCAGGCGCCCTGAAGCCCCGGCCTAAGGCCGCTCCAGAAAAGGGCGAGCTCGGCGCCGATGACCGCGTATTCGACAAAATGCGCGACCTTTCTTACATGCTCGAGCAAAAATACCGTAAGCCCCGAGGGCGCGTGGATAAACGCCAAGACCCTTTCCATAATCTCGCGGACCTTTTCGCTCATCTCGCCGGATTCCTCGCCGGGAATGGCGGAATTTATCCATATAAATCCGACCGTCAATACGATCAGGACAAGCGAAAGCGCTATGTTGAATTTATTTTTCTTCAAGGTTTTCCCTCTCTTCCGCTTCAAGGCGAAAAACTTCAAGCTTCTCGCCGTCGGTCTTAAAGCCTATCGAATAATTTTTGTATTCAAAGAAATATTCCCGCTCGGGGTCGCGCTGATACGAGGGGCGCGGGTCGTTTTCAAGGATCTCGCGAAGCGGGGTCGCATCGTCGGGCGAGAGGTTTTTTAAAAGCTCCGGCGGGATATATACCTCAAGGCTTTTGCCGCGGTTTTCTTCGGCGAATCCGCCCTTTGCCCCGGGCCGGCAGTCGGCGTAGGGGATATAGGGCTTGATGTCGTATATCGGCGTGCCGTTTAAAATATCCGCGCCCGAGACCAAAAGGATATCTCCCCTGTCGCGGGTGGATTCTATACCCTCTAATTTTACGCAGGTAAGGCCGAGGCGGTTGGGCCGAAAGGGCGAGCGGGTCGCGAAAACGCCGACCCTCTTGTTTCCGCCGAGGCGGGGCGGCCTTACGGTCGGGCTGAAACCCTCGGGCGACTCGGAAAACTGCCATATAAGCCAAAGGTGACTGAACTGCTCGATCCCCCGGATCGCCTCTTTAGAGCGATATTTCGGCTCGAAGATTATCTTTGATATCGCCGAGCAAAGCCCGCTTTGGCGGGGTATCCCGAACTTTGAGACAAAGCCGTTTTCGATTTTTGCGATAGCTTCAAGCTCCATATCCGCCCTCCGAAGGATTTTTATATCTGTGATTATATACCATCCCGCAGATTTTTGCAATATAATCCCGCTCTGTTTTCCGATTTCTGCTTTCTGTTTTCTGACTTCTGATCTCTGCCGCGCCCGAAAGGCGCGTCGGGCTTGCGCTTTTAAAACAAACGTGGTATACTTAGAAAAACAGGACGAAAACAGTCGAACCGGCTTTTTAAGGAGCGCAGATATGTTGATTTCAAGGTTTTCAAAAGACGGCAAGCGCGGCTTCGCGCTCGGGTCGAACAATCTGACCGAAGAAAAAATCGCGGCGGGGCTTATAACCGCAGCCTCGGGGCTTTTGATCGCGGGGGTCGGCGGGCTTTTAAAGATCAACAAGCCCAAAAAGACGAGCCGCGCCGGGGCAAAAGAGAAAAAGAAAAAGCCGCCGATATGGCTCGCGCTGCTGCCGATAGTCTTTAAAAAAGCTAAGACCGCCGCCGCTAAAAAGAGCTATAACAGCCTTATTTCCGGCGCGATAGAGCAATTTGAAGAAGAGCAGCGCAGCGAAGTCGAAGTTATAGAGGCGATGCCGATAGCCTCGGAGAGCGAGGTTTATGACCACATCTGACGGCGGGCCCGGGAGGATTGAATTTATCAAGCGAAGCGACATTCCCGAGGCCGCAAAGGTTATCCGCCAAAGCTTTATGACGGTCGCGGAGGAGTTCGGCTATACGAAAGAGAAGTCGCCGCTTTTTACCGGCTTTTTGATCAGCGAGGAGCGGCTTTTTCGGCAGTTCGACGAAGAAAAGCGGCCGATGCTCTGCTATAAGATCGGCGAAAAAATCGCGGGGTATTATTCTCTCGCAAGGCCGAAGGACGGAGTCTGCGAGATAAACAACCTCGCGGTCCTGCCGGAGTTTCGCCACAGAGGGATTGGCGGGGCGCTTGTCGCCGACGCGCTTGAAAGGATCAAAGCGGCGGGCTGCCGGGCGGCGTTCGTCGATATAGTCGACGAAAACGAGCGGCTGAAAAGGTGGTACGAGGGTCTGGGGTTTAGGTATGAAAAAACCGTCAGACTTGACGGCTACGAATTTTTGAACGGATATATGATAAAAGAGCTTTGAAATTCGCCCCGTCTTATATAAAGGCGGGGCGGGTTTTTGTTTAGCTCAAAGCGAGACGATTATTTTTTCGCCGTCGGCGGAGTCGATCTCTACGAGTCGGATCGGGCCGTTGCGGCGGCGGTATTTTTTCAGCTCCTTGAAAATTCGCGAGAGCTGCTCGGCGGAAAACTCGCCGTCGGTGTGTTTCGCCGCGATTTTCGCGACAAAGCCGCTGCACACCAAGGACGTCGGAAGCGGGATAAACAGGTTTATATCGTCCGATTTTACCGTGATTTTCATTCGATAAACACCCTTACGACGTCGCCGTCGCTCTCAATATCGACAAGGTTGCCGACCGCGCCGTTTTTGGCGGCCTCGAAGATCTTCGGGAAGTCGATGTTTTTGAGCGAATCGCCGTTTATCCCGACGCTCGGCATCACACCCATTTCAAATCCCGCCATAACAAGCCCCATCGGCAGGTTCACCCTTACCCTGTCGCCGTCGGCGGAGTCGATCTCGACTTTAAAGATCATATCCTCGATATTTTTCTTCTCTTCTTCGGGCAAAAGCCGCACCTCGGGCTGTTTTTCATCGCTCTCGCCGGTTAAAAGCCTGTCGACCGAAACGCCCAAAAGCTTCGCGAGGCCGGGCAGGAGCGTTATGTCGGGGCAGGTCTGGTCGTTCTCCCACTTCGAGACGGCCTGCGGGCTTACGCCGAGGCGCTCTGCGACGTCGTCCTGAGTGAGTTCTTTTTCGCGGCGAAGTGTGGAAATTCTTTTTCCCAATGTTTCCATGTTCATATCTCCTTAAAATTTTTCGGCAAAATCGGGCCCTGACCTTTGCCGTGATTATATTTTAGCCCGAGCGGCGCGATTTTTCAATGAAGCGTTCGTTGATTCGGGCGGATTTTACTCAACCAAACGGGGATTTTTCGCTCAACCGGAGGGTGAGGGAAAAAAGAGGCTCAAAAATTATCGGTTGGTGATAAAATTTAACGACCGGCCGAAGGCTATTGTGAAAAGGTATCGCGCAGGGCGCGATGATTTTTGAGGGCACTAAATTGCAGAAGAACACAAATAATTTTGTCCCGCCATCGGCCGCCCGCTGCTAAAAGGTATACCCGCGAACTCGCTAACCGCTCGTTCGGTGGTATGCTATTTTTAGCCACCCCTCCCCCTGCCCCCGCCCCTCGAGGGGCGGGGGCTGCGCTTTTTCATACTTTCGCGCAAAGTTTCGCGGGGGTGGGGTGATTTGAAATAGTATGAGGCGTTAGCCGAACACCTTTAAGCAATGGGACGGCGGGCGGGATTTTTCTAACATTGTCCCATTCTCGCGGCAAATGTCATTTCGCAATTGGCTCCCGCCTTTAGCGCTCAACCCGCGGCGGAGCCGTACGGCGGGCGAAGCCCGCCGAAGGCGGCGGCGTTCCGCCGCCGTCCGCCCGCGCTTTCGCGCGGGCGCGGCTCCGCCAAGTCTTTTCCTCGCCATGTCAAAATATCCCCAACAGCTCCCGCAGGTTGTATACAATATAGTCCGCACCCTCGTCGAGGCACGAAAACCTCGCCTCGGCAAAAATGCCCTGCCTGACCCACACCGTCTTCATCCCGAGGCGCTTCGCGGGCGCAATGTCGTTGTCGGCGCGGTCGCCCACCATCGCGGCGTTTTCGGCCTTACAGCCCGAAAGCCTTAGCGCAAGCCTGAAAATCTCGGGGTCGGGCTTGGCGACCCCCGCCTCGGCCGAGAGCACGACCGTGTCGAAGAATTTTCTGATGCCGCGCTCCGCCATTCGCGCCTCGCCGCCCGCCGACTGGTTCGCGATCACCCCGAGCGAATATTTTTTCGAGAGCGCTTCAAGAACCTCTGCCGCGCCGGGATAAAGCCGCTCGAGCGAAGAGTCCCACGGCGGGACGGCCAGCCCGAAAAATTCCGCGGCGTCTTTGACCGACTGCCAACTCATCATCGCAAGCTCATTGACCTTCTGAATAAAAACCTCGCGAGGCGGCGCGCCGGCCTGACTCAGCGCCCCGTCAATTCGTTTCGCAATACAGGCGCTTTCGTCGTATAAGGTCGACCCGAGGTCGAAGAAAATATGTGTTATCATGACATCTCCCCTAAAAAATCGGCGGGAAACCCAACCGAGGTTTCCCGCTTTTTTTAAGCCTTAAATTCTTTGATCCAGAGCCCGTGAAGATTGCAGTAGGCGTATATCTTACATTCGGGCATATAGGGGAACCGGACCTCCGTCGACTGCTCCGGCGCGAGGATAACCTTGTTTTCGCGATTTCCGCAAACCTGCGAAATCCACATAATGTAGTGCTCTTTGGTCATCGGGTGCTCTACCGATCCGACCTTTACGACCAGCTCGCCGTCGCTGACTTCTACTACCGGGACGTGTTTTTCAACCGCCGCGTCGGTGGAGTTTGCCTTAAGGGCCTCCATCGGCTTGCCGCAGCAGACGACGTTGTCAAGGCTTCCCAAAACGTCTTCGGCTACCGCCCCGCAGACCGAACATTTTTTGTAGCTGAAATATTCTTTCATGATGATTCCTCCTAAATTTTTATGATTTGTCGTTATTATATCACTTTTTTGCCGCACTGTAAAGACCTTATCGTGAGAAAAGGCAAGGCGAGATCTAAATATGCAGCAGCGCTTGGGCGATCATAAAATACGCCAAAAGGGTGACCGCGTCGACGATGGTCGTTATAAACGGGCTCGCCATAACCGCGGGGTCGAAGCCTATCGCCTTGGCGAGAATCGGCAGCGAACAGCCGATTATCTTTGCGATGAACACCGCGACCACCATCGTGAGGCAAACCACCGCCGCGACGGTGACGGTTATCGCGGAATTTCCGAGCAAAAGCTTATCTATAAGCATCATTTTGCCGAAGTTGACCACCGCAAGGGTCGCCCCACAGATCACCGCGACCCTTATTTCCTTCCATATGACCCTTAGAACGTCTCTCTTTTCGATATCGCCGAGCGAAAGCCCGCGGATTATCGTTACGCTCGCCTGCCCGCCCGCGTTGCCGCCGGTGTCCATAAGCATGGGTATAAACGCGGTCAAAACAACGCTCGCGGCAAGCTTGCTCTCGAACCCGGTGATAATCATTCCGGTGAAGGTCGCCGAGACCATCAAGAGCAGAAGCCAGGGTATTCTCTTTAAAAACGTCTCGAATATGCCGGTCTTGAAATAGGGCTTGTCCGTCGGAACTATGGCCGCCATCTTTTCGATATCCTCGGTGTTTTCGTCCTGCAAGACGTCGATGGCGTCGTCGACGGTTACAATGCCGACCATTCTGTTCTCGCCGTCGACTACCGGTATCGCCAAAAGGTCGTATTTTGCAAGGGTGGTCGCAACGACCTCTTTGTCGTCCTTGGTGTTGACCGAGATGACGTTTGTGTCCATAATGTCGCCGATGACGGTCTCGTACGAAGCGGTCAAAAGATCGAGCAGAGATACCACGCCGACAAGCTTGCGCTCTTCGGTGACGTAGCAGGTGTAAATAGTCTCTTTGACTACGCCTACCGCGCGAATTTTGGCGAAGGATTCTTCAACCGTCATATCCGGCTTAAGATAGACGTATTCCGGGGTCATAAGGCTTCCGGCCGAATCGTCGGGATATGCCAAAAGCTCGTTTATCTGGGCCCTCGTCTTGGGGTCGGTGTTCTTTAAAATTCTGTTGACTATGTTTGCGGGCATCTCTTCGATGAGGTCGACGGTGTCGTCGAGAAATAACTCGTCGATGACCTCGCGAAGCTCGCGGTCGGTAAACGCCAGAATAAGCTGCTCCTGCTGCTCCGAGTCGATATAGGCGAAGGCTTCGGTCGCAAGCTCTTTCGGCAAAAGGCGGAAAAGCGCTATCGCGTCGCGCCCCTCGGCGTTTTCGATGATGTTCGCGATGTCCGCGGGGTTTAGCTGAGAGAGAATCGTCTTAAGCTCGGGGAGCTTTCTTTGGCGATAGAGGCTCATTACGACCTCGAATAACGAAGTTTGTTCCATTTTTCAAAATCCTCCTTATTATTTATAAAAATAATTGCGGAGGCAATCGGTCAGCGAATAAAGGCCGCCGAAACAAAGCTGCCGTTTATATTCGCCGCTCCGATACCTCGGGGCTTGGCGGGCTTACTACTGCCGGCGTCCATTATCTCACTTCCTTTTTCGATTTTTTAACGCGTATGATTATATTATACCCATTTTCCCCCGCTGTCAAGACATTATATGCGGTTTTGACCGGCCGCGCGATTCGGGGGGCTCTGCGCGGCGCAGCCGCCCCGCGCGAAGCGCGGGGCCCGCCGCCCGGAGGGCGGCGGGCGGCGGGCGCGCCGAAGGCGCGCGGGCTGCGCCCCCATGCTGCCT
>CANQUJ010000006.1 GCA_947627005.1 uncultured Clostridia bacterium | reverse complement strand
CGCTCGCTTGGCGCCGAGGACCGGCAGATATACGCGATTTTTCTTTGCGAGTTTGCGGTCGTTTTTGCGATGTCCGCAGCTGCCGCCGTCGCGATATCTGCGGGCGTCATGAAGCTTTTGTTCGCCGCCTATCTCGAAGTCGACGGCGCGGAAGGACTCGCGTGGGTCATATTCAAAATAAACCCGCTGAACACCGCGCTTCACATAGCATTTTTCTTCGCGGCGCTGCTCGTCGTGATTATAAGAACGCTCGTGAAAGCCTCTAACGAATCGACGGTTTCGGCTATGCTCGAAGATATTCAGTCGGTCGAGCTGAAAAAGAAGCTGCCGAAAATGAAAATCAAAGCGAAGCCGGAAAACACCCTCGCCTCGCTTTGGTTGAAAAGAACCAACCGCGCGCACTCAAGCTGCCTTTGGGTGACGGTTCCGGTCATGACGGTGTTTCTTTTCCTGTTCGGCTATCTCTCGCTCGACGCCGAATTTGTCTCGCAGCAGCCCGAATACGAGCTTTGGATAACAAAGGACGCGGCCTTCGGCGGCTTTTTTGAGGAGGACATCGACTACATCGAGGCGCTTCCCGGGGTCGAAGCGGCGGACTGCCGCCAAGACGCGCCCGCAGAGTATTTTAATAAAGAGGCGGGCGGGCTTATGATCGACCAGATAAGAATAAAGCTGACCTCGCCCGAGCTTCATAAAGAGGTCGAAAGCCTTTTGAAAAGCCGTTTTGCGGGAATGGAATACACGATTCGCGACCTCCGGTCGGTCGCCGAGCGGGGCGCTGAAATGTCGAAGGGAATTTATTTAATGCTGGCGTTCATCTTTTCGGCGATGTTTGTGTTTGCCGCGATAATCGTTTATATGAAGCTGCGCGACTATATCGCCGACAGCGGAAAAACCCTGCGAACGCTTTCAACCCTCGGCGCGACGGAGCGGGTTTTAACCTCGTCGTATCTGCGGCAATCGGCCGTTTCGGCGACTGTCGCGGCGCTTTCGCCCGCCGTATTGAGCATACTTTTGCTCCTGCTTGCGACAATACCCGCCGCGGTAAAGCCGTCGCCCGACCTCTCGCTCTGCGCGGTATACTTCGGCGTGAGCGCGTTGACGATTTGCGCATTTATGCTGCCGATCCGCCGCGCTCTAAAAGAAAATTTCGGAAAGAGGGCTGAAAAATGAAGATCGTTGAAGTCAAAAATCTCACAAAAACTTTTGCGCAGGGTTATACCGAAATCAAGGCGGTGGATAACGTCAGCTTTGATGTCGCCGAGGGCGAGACGCTCGCGATAACCGGGCAGTCGGGCTCGGGAAAGACCACGCTTTTGAACCTAATCGGCGGCATCGAGGAGGCCACCGAGGGCGATATTTTTATCGACGGAGAGGATATCACCCTTGCCGGCTCGGACGAGCTTGCGCGGATTCGCAGGCAGAAAATAGGCTATGTTTTTCAGGACTTCAACCTAATACCGATTCTAACCGTTAAAGAAAACATCATCATGCCTCTGCTGCTCGACTCAAAAAAGGTCGACAAAAAGCGGTTTGACGAAATCGTTTCCTATCTCGGCCTCGAAGAGCGGCTTGACCACCTTTCGAGCCGGCTTTCGGGCGGGCAGAAGCAGCGCGTCGCGATCGCGCGGGCGCTTATCAACAGCCCGAAAATAATCCTCGCCGACGAGCCCACGGGCAACCTTGACCGCAAAATGGCGGACGAAATTATGGCGCTGCTGCTCGATTTGAATAAGCGAGGCATAACGATTCTGCTCGTCACGCACGAAGAGCGCTATGGGGATATGTGCAAAAGAAAAATCGTGATGAGGGACGGCAGAGCGGAGATTGACTAACTTTTCGAGAAGAAATGACCATGCCGTCTGCGGCCTCTCGGCTTAATTAAATAGCGCTTAATATCCCTTCGCAACCCAAATTTGCAACCGCGGGTTGACTTGAAATACCCTTCGGTTGGTGGCGTGCAACCGCCGATTCCGCTATAATCATGTTAAAACTTGAAAGGCGGAATTTATATGAAAAAATTACTATTGTTGCTTATTTGCTTGACGATCTTTCTCACCGCATGCGGAGAAACAGCGCAAAAAGAGGCGGGAACCTTCCGCCCGGTTGGGACGGAGGCTGTCGTTTCGCTTGACGAAAGCGCCGCGAAAACGGTTCGCGCAGAATATAAAACAGTGACTGACGGAAAATTCCCCGGCGGGCAGACGATAGAAGAGCTGAAAGCCTCCAAGGGGTCGGGGTACTATCTGATATCCGACGGGGCGTATTATGTCGACGGATTTTCTTCGGCGGGAAGGGTGAGCTTTGCGGATTTTGCGTCTATGGATTCATTCCTGGTTTACGCGCGAATTTCGCAAGCTTTTGCCCGCAGAGCTTTTCGAGGCGGCGCCATGAACGCATTATCCCTTAACGGTGTTAATAAGCACTACGGTCAAAAACACGCGCTCATAGACTTCGACTACGACTTCCACGACGGCGTTTACGGTCTTTTGGGTCCAAACGGTGCGGGCAAGTCGACGATGATGAACCTGATTACACAAAATATCCCCGCCGACCCCGACAGCGAAATCCTTTGGAACGGTGAGGACATCAAAAAATTACAGGCGAAATACCGCCGCAAAATCGGCTTCATGCCGCAGCAGCAGGAGCTTTACCCCTCGTTCACCGCCTCGCAATTCTGCGGCTATTTCGCCGCGCTCAAGGGCATAAAAATGTTCGTTTTAGTGGCTGTCTGCGCGGTTTTGCTGAACATTTACATTTCCTTCTCGCAGACTTTCGGAATGTACTGCCCGGCGAAAGAGTAGAAGGAATACTACGCCCTATAAGCTCGGGCTGGTCGCGATTTTGGGGATTTGCCTCGCAATTTCGCCGCTTATAGCCTATGACAACCGCGCGCAAATCGGCTTTTTGCTTTATACCACTAAAGCAGGCAAGCACACTTATTTCGAGCATAACTCCGCCGTCGCCGCGATTTTCACGCTGCTTGTCTGCCTCGCAGTATATGTTCCGCACTATGTCGAAATGATTCTGACCTACGGCTCGCAGGGGCTTTTTGAGCCGATTTCCGCGATTTCGGCATATGCAAAATTAGGCGGCCTGCCGGTGCTTGGATATTTAATCTTGCTTACGGTCTATCGCATAATTTCATTGACGATTTTCGCGGAGGTCGTACTGCTCATCTCCCACAAATGCAAAAGCCCTACGACGGCGACGGTCATCGCCCTTGCGGCGTTCGCCCTGCCGATCGTCATCTATCTCGCGGGCGCGGACTTCATGCAGTGGCTCTGCTGGCGGGTCAGCGGGAATAGGGAGATTATGGCGCTTTTTAACTACAATTAAGCCGCCTTTTTCCTGATTTTGTCATTTCTATGCGCCGTTTCGGTTTTCGCAAGCCTGTAATGACAGACTTTTTCCTGCGCTTTTTTCAATCGACGGTCTACCTCACTTCTACACTTTTCAATCAAAGAATTGATAACGAGAAAATAGGGCTGTCGATAATAACGTTAAATGCCCCGCAAGCAAGCTTACGGGGCGTAAGAGCAAATCTTAAAAGTCAACCGATTTCTTCAAAACAAGGCTTTCCTTCAGTCGGAGTCTCGACGATTACGAAATTGTCAAATTGAGAATTATCGTTTAGGTCTTCGGCAGCTATCTGTCTGACATATCCGCAATCCAAACAAACGCCGCTAAAGCCGAATCTGTGCGGAACAGTCGTCGCAAAGCCGCATTGGCGTTTGCAGATCGTCATGTGATACATATCGTTTAAAGGAACACAGAGCAGAATATGATTGCCGCCGCATCCGGCGCTGTATACGGTTGCGAACCTGTCGGCGCTGTCGTATGGTCCGGCGCCTATTTTGCCGTTATTGTCATAGAAATACTTTTCACATTCGGGGCAGTACCAGTATGCCATATTGCCCTTCTCGGCGGCAGTGGGCGCTTTTTTGGGAATCAAAACAGCGTCGGTGTGCGCGTCAAAGTCGAACTTCTCACCGCAGTCGTCGCACACATGCCAGTGCCCGGCAGAATCGCACTTATATCCTTCGGAAGACGTGTGCCCTATCTTTTCGTATTCGTATTTGCAGACTTTGCAATATTGCCAATGCAAATCGCCGTCATGCAGATAGTCGGCTGCTTTTTTATGAGCTTCGACTTCGATAATGTTGTTCTCGGCGTCGCAGTTTTCATTAAGGCAAATGTGCCAGTGCTTTTCGGAATCGCTGTGATACTCCGCATCAGGCTTGTGATTGGTCGCAGCTATCGGCTCGGTCTTTTTCTCGCCGCACAGTTCGCAGGTATAAAGCTTTTCGCCCGCTTTAGTACAGCTTGGTTCTTTTGTTGTAATACCGGAATCCCATTTATGAACGCCGCCTGCGCAATCATATTCGGAAACTGTATAATGATATCCCTTGGTCGTGCTGTCCTCGAATCCGTCCTTCACAGCATATGCGATTATATATGTTTCCTCAGCAATGGTGATCGTCCCGGTATAGAGGATTCTTGAAGGACTGTCGGTTATACAAGGGCACGTCTTGTCAAGCGTATAGTAGATCGACGCTCCGGGCGTTGCCGTAGAAAGAGTTATCTTTGTTCCGGCGGGATATGAGCCGCTGTCCGGCTCTGCGACAACTTCGGCACATTCTTCGGCTTTTTTGCCCTCAAGAACAACATTTATCGTTGTCGAAGAGGTCAATCCGGTTCCTTCAAGCTCGTATTCGATAGTTGTTGTTCCCGGAAGCAACGCTTCGACCGGAATTTTTATCGTTTCACCGGCAGTCGTGAATGTATATGAGGGCTTTGAAACTTTTACTATTTCGGGAGTTCGAGACTTCACCATAAGAGTATAGCCAAAAGCAGTCTCCGGCAGAAGCGATACTTCAATATAGTCGTTCTCGCCGTAGACCATCGTTTTTGAAGGCGTTACAATAATCTTTTCGGCGCGAATCATAACGTTGACGCTGTCGCTCACATAATTGGTTATGGGTTTTCCGTTATAGCTGTATGCACCGTTGACCGAAATTTGCACGTTTCCGGTGATTTCGGAGTTCGGAACAAACTCGTATATGCTCGCATAAACGGCTTTAGGATTATCAAAACCGTTTTCGGCGTTGAGCGGCTTAATGGTTCCGGCCAGCGCTTTTCCGTTATAATTTACGGTCACGGTTTTTTCGCTTATCGTGTCTACGTCCATATACTGTGTAAATTCAATTCTGACGCTGTCGTTATAAGCAGTGACAATTTTGACTTCGGGGCTTGCGGTAGAGACGAGCGCAATATTCACGTCGGTCCGTATAGGCGGCACGGTAATCCAATCGGACTGCTTGGCCTCATAACCGGCTTTTTCAAACTTTACAAGCCAGTTTCCGTTAGGAACAAACCAGGCGTATCTTCCGTCGGAGTCGGTATATATCGGGTTTTGCTGACCGTATTCCTCGGCATCCCAATGCGTTTCCGAATAACCCTCGGGGTCGTAGTACGCTTCTGCCTTTACGCCCTCAAGTCTGTTGGAAGCTACCGCTTCGCAGACATAGCCCGAAGGATCGCGAATGTAACTCGCGTCTTGACATGGCGATTGATCTAATTCTGCAAAAGGCAGCGGAAGCGGAGGCTCGGGCTTGGTGCATGGGCTGGCGGCGATTTCGCTGACGATGCTGTCGTTGAGCATGGCTGCTTGGTTGATAAGTCCTCCGTTGCCGAGATAGCTTTCTTTAAGCCATCCCCAATAAGGGCCGAGGGCGATATCCGTACAGTCGAACAGCCCGCCGACCTCGTCGGGAAGTTGGTTGTCCGGTGTCCAGACGCCGTCGACGTCTGCGTAAGACATAACGTCTTTAAGTATCTTATCGCTGTTGTGAACGCACATCATTGCCAGAACATTTGCCACCGTAGTATAGTCGGACAACTCATGGTAGAATCCGGCTCTTACCCAAAGCGTGTAACATTCTTTCATGGCAAGTTTTGCTTCTGCAAGCGCAGGCCTGATTACTGTTTTTATAAGTTTTCCGAATCCGAGGGTAAGAACCTCGAACGCAAAGGAATTTACATAACGGCGATAGAAAATGTCCATGGCATTGTTGAAATCGCTGTCGCTCTTATAAATCTTTTCCATAAGACTTCTGTAATCTCTTAGATACATATCTCGTCGAGAATCCGAAAGCCTGTATTTCCCGGTGTCCGGGCAAACGATGTCAAGGTTCTTCGACACATAGCTGATTGCATCGAGGGCCATATTGTTGTACCATTCTTGCGTTTTGATTATGGTCTTATAGTCAAAGAACGCCGCCAACTGTGCCGTTCCGTATCCGCCGAATTGCTCGATGGCGTCAAGCATAACTCTTCCGCCGTCGCGTTCAGGATCCATCGACGTTAGGGCTATGCCGTAGGAGCTGATCGGCGCCGTCTCATCTATTCCTTCTCTTACATCAAGAAGCTCCATACCGAGGGTTATGTCGAAGGCAAGCTTGTTCTCAAAGTCAACGGCGGTATATACAAGGCCGTCGGAAGAAACAGTATATCTGTACCATGAGCCGTCTTCATATGCAAAGGAAAGATCTTTCATTTCGCTTTCGTTATATTGAGCGATGTCGACAGGGGTCATAACCAATTGACCGATAGGTTCGCTTCCTAAAGAAGGGCAGGTCAGGTCGAAGAAAGCCTTCGTTTCGTCAGCGGACAGATACGGATCGCCGACGGACAGCAGCTCGCTCGCGTTGTCAATCAATTCCCATCTTTCCTCTAAATCGATTTCGCTTTCGGGGCCGTAAATATCTTCAAGCTCGATATCAATCTCTTGGTCAAACTCGACTCCGACGTTGCGCGGAAGAGAATATGCCGTTGCGACCCAGCCGCCCAGCGAGGAGTCATATACGGCGTCGGTCTGCACGAATGTTCCGTCTTCATTAAATACGTTGAGCTTTACATTGCTTGCCTTTTCGGGATTCTTTGTAAATTCAATGAGATAGGTATTATTTTCCATTCCGTCATTTTCAAGCAAAACGACGACGTTTCTGTGGCTTGGATTGTTATAGTCAAAAACAATGTCCTTTCCGATAAGCGAGACTTTTGAAACATCGATGAACTTATCCGAATACTCAACTATTGCGCTCTTGCTTGAAAGACCGTTTTGCCAGTCGTCCGAAATGACTTTTGCGTTAAACTCATGAATCTCGTAATTCTTTCTCGGTTCAAGTTCATAGTTCAGCTTCCAGTCGCCGAGGGCGTTTGTCTTTGAGGTCCCGATAAGAATGCCGTTGTCGTATATGCCGACCTCGCAGTTAGCGACGGCCCTGCCGCTTAGAGGAATTGTCTTGCGGGAGGTCTTTTTCACCGCGTTGAGAGTCATACTCGCGATATCGGTCTTGCTTCCTCCCAAGTATTCAGCGCCTCCGCGGCCGTCTGACAGCGAAATGCTGACTCCGCCGCTTCCACTTGTCATTCCTCTTATCTGGAATCTTATAATTCCGCTGAGGGGAAGATCGTAGATATCGTTGCTGTATCCAATGTCGATAGGTTCGCCGTTAAGCGTTATAGATTCTTTATCGATTTCAACACGTTCAAGCGATATATACATGTTCAGCGTGTCGGAAGGATAATTGTCGTTCACGGCATATTCGATTCTTACGTTCTGTATTCCGCCGACAGTCATCGTGGAATAACCGGGCGTTACGGAAGAATTATCATGATCTATAACGGTAAACCTTGAGCCGTCAAAATGCGGTACCGTAATTTCGCCTATATCGGTAATCTCGCCGTCTTTGACGAAGATTCCGTCCGGCACAGATACATAGTCAATGCCTTCGATAAGTCCGTATCTTTTGAGGTCATACTTTGAGGTCAGACCGTTGAAGATATCGTTTTTCTCCATTAAGATAACATCGTACCAACCATTGCGGATCGGAGAAGTTTTAAATGCAGAAGATATATAATCCGAATATACCGGATTGTCGTTTCCTCCGAATACGGAAACCATAACCGCTGAAGCGCCAAGCACGCGTGTTGACTGAATATATCCTTTTTTGGTAATAGTTGCGTCAAATACCGCCGAGCCGTCCTCATTTACAGTGGCGAAATCGTTGAGATGGAAAATCTCATCGCCTTCTTCGGAAAAGTAAGAAACCGTAACCTGTATCCGGTCGTCGGCAGAGTGCTTTCCGATGTGGAAATACGGGTATGTGGACATATCTTTATAAACGGTTTGCTTTCCGTTAATAAGAACCGAAACATCAATAATCCTGCTGCTGTTAAGCGCAAATACCCTGGGTTCTTCACCGGGAAGAGCAGGATCCGCCTCTTTTATATTAAGAAGAAGGTCGCCATGAATAGAAATCTTCTCGGGAATAAATTTAATCTTAATGAGCTTGACGCCTTCTTTATAATCCTCAAGCTCTTCAAGTTCGCCGGGGCGATAGTGTAGCCTTAAGGGAATGTAGCCTTCGGGGCTAAACGTGATTTCGGTATCAAAGTCTATTTTTATATCGTGGTGGTTTAAGTTTAAGTATAACGGGAAAACGAGATCGGAATCGGGACCGAAAGAGTGATCGATTCTGATTGAATCCTCGATTTTTTTAATTCCGTTTTTGCCCCAGGTTTGAGTCAAGGTCAAATCAATATAATCGCGATAGTCGGCCAGCTCCGGATTATCAATTTCAATCCGAAGTTCTACGGTGTCGCGCGTTTGCGGCTCGACTGCGTCGTATACCCATACATATTGCTTAAGGTCTACGCTGCTTATGATGTTATAGTATTTTTGGATATATTCGTTGTCGGTAAAAACGATTTCATATTCAAGGTTTATGTCCGGGGTTATGGTGACGGTGTGCCCGCTTCCGATAAGCGTTTCGGTATCGGCGTTATACCAGTTGACGGTATACTTGTCATCGGCGAGAATTTCTCCGTAGTGCAGAGGATCGCTGATGGGGTTGAGCGTTAATTCGGTGGGAATGTATTCGCCGTTAAACCGAATATGCATATCCTTTGCAAACTGCTCCACTATACTTCCGGGGGCGCCCCAAACAATCATATCCGGATTGAGCTTTATTTCTTCGTAAATCCATTTGTCATATTCGAGATTTGTAAGACTTTCCGGAAAATAGAGATTGTTGATTGATGAGTGCGTGAAGGCGTCGTAATAGTCAATGTCCGTTACGCCCTCTTCAACATACAGCGAATCGCAAGTTGAATTCATCAGCAACCAATAGCAACAGTCCGAACCCAACGATCCGAAGTATCCGGGAATAGTGATTTTTTTGATATTAGTGCATCCGGCAAGGGTTTGACTGCCAACACTGATGGTGTTTGGCGGAAACTCAAATTCCTCTATTCCGGAATCGCAGAATGTCAAAGATTTAAATGTAACAGTTTTATCCGAACGATTTCCTTCCCAAATAACCTTTTTAAGTTCCGTCGCTCCATGCGCAGCCTGTCCGGAAACTATGGTGACAGAATCCGGAATGACAAGCGTTCCTACTGTGCTGTCGTTTACAAGAAGGCCTTCTCCGACTTCGTAGAAGCCCTGCTGTATAACTACTGTCAGCGGCGCATATGGTTCGGCGGCTTCGCACCAAGGGCTGGCGTTTGTACCATGCCAGAAAGAACCGTTTCGTCTTTGCATGGGCCATGATCCGGATTCATCTTTGTTATGAAGAATATAAAGAGTGCTGTCCGAATAAAGCTCCCAGGTATCGGTATATGAGCCGAACAGACTGCCGGAGGCGACAAGATCTCCGTTTGTATACGAATACTGTTCGCCCGTGGCCATAGGCATATACCCATAGTCCTCGGCGGGCTCTTCGGTATAGTCGGCAGGTTCATCTTCTCTCGGCTGCGTATCGACCTGCTCTTCATTGTTTGTCGCGGTTTCGTCGTAGTTTCCCTCTACAGTTTCGTCGACGGGTAAATCTTCATATGAAGATTCCGTTCCGGCGCTTCCGAGCGAGTCGGAAATCCCCGCCGCCGCAAACACTTCCGCAGCCATGTTGAATGTCATGAGCAGGGAAATAAGCAATGCTGTTATCTTTTTCATCTCTTTCTTCCTTTCCGATTGTTATACGCGCATTTTTAATAGCAGTATTTAAAAAACTACATATAAAATATACAATATATTCAGTGAAAAATCAAGTAGAAGCGGCTCCTGTTTTGAGTTGAATAATTAAAAATCATGTACAAAATTTGTTTTATAAAAATGTTCATTTTGCACGGATTCCCCCCTTCCCATTTTCCCCTCTATCCTATATAATTAAACCGTACCAAACCCAAGGAGCCAGAAATTATGCCTAACAATCAAAAATTCCCTTCGCGGAAGCGGAAATCAATCGGAACCGGCTTTTCGATGTGCGTGCAGCCGGCTTTTATCATCGGAACGAACAACGAGGACGGCTCTTATAACTTCGCGCCGATAACCTGGCTCAGCGCGACCTGCGAAAAAGACGATTACCTTATCGTCATCAGCATGTTCGGGTCGAAGAGGACCAAGCAAAACGTGTTAAGAACCGGCGTTTTCAGCACGAATCTCGTCAGCTCCGATATGCTCGGGCTGATGGATTATTTCGGCACGAGAAGCGCGGCGGGCGGCAAGAAGGACGATATTTCCTACCCGGTGTCAAGGGGCGAGGCGCTCGACGTTCCGGTTCTCGATTCGAGCCGCTGGGTTTACGAATGTGAGGTCGAAAAATCCGTCGACTTCGGCGAGTCGACCACTTTTTTCTGTCGGATAAAAAATATTCAGGCCGACGAAAGCTTTTCGGGCAAAGACGTTTTCGACGTCGACTTGACAAAGTTAGACCCGGTTATCTATTCCGGGAAATACCACAGCATCGGCAAGCTGCTCGGTGAAATCGGCGACTTCTCATAGCGCCAAACCGCTAAGACTCCGACTCCGCTCCTTGAAGTCACGGATTCTATCTTCTAACTTCTAATCTCTATCTTGACCTTTCGCTCGTTCGGCGATATACTTGACAGGGGAGTGATTTTATGCCAAACAGGTTTTCAAGATCCGAGCTAATCTTCGGAAAAGAGGCGCTGGCCCGCCTTGCGCGGGCGCGGGTGGCGGTATTCGGGATTGGCGGAGTCGGCGGACACGCGGCCGAGGCGCTTGTTCGGTCGGGGATAGGCGCGCTCGATTTTATCGACAGCGACGTCGTTTCGCCGTCCAACATCAACCGCCAAATCGTCGCGCTTGAATCTACGATCGGCAGATATAAGGTCGACGTTATGGCCGAGCGCGCGGCAGACATCAACCCCGGCTGCAAAATTTCCGCCCATAAGGTTTTCTACGGCCCAGATACCGCCTCGCTCTTCGATTTTTCACGCTTTGACTACATCGTAGACGCGGTCGACACCGTCTCGGCGAAGCTCTGTTTGATTGAAAACGCCGCCGTTGCGGGCGTTCCGATAATAAGCTCGATGGGCGCGGGCAACAAGCTCGACCCCACCGCTCTCGAGGTCGCCGACATCTACGAAACCTCGGTCTGCCCGCTCGCAAGGGTCATGCGATATGAGCTTAAAAAGCGCGGAATAAAGCGGCTTAAGGTGGTTTATTCAAAAGAGCCGCCCCTAAAGCCCGACCCTGCGCTTTTGGCCGAATCTCTTGAAGAGGGCGCAAAAAAGCAGCCGCCGGGAAGCTGTTCGTTCGTTCCCTCGGCGGCCGGCCTTATAATCGCGGGCGAAGTGGTTAAAGATCTTATCGGGCGGCCCCCGCGATGAGTTTATCTTCCGAACAGGCGGGCGAGCGGGTCTAAAATGTCGGCGAGCTCTTGAATCGAGCGGTTGAGCGAATTTACGTCGATCTCGCTGACTTTAGAAAGCGCGGTGTTTACAGAATCGGTGTTGTCAACGATAACGCCGTTGAAGTTTTGAACCATTCCGTCTATCTCGTCGAGAGATTTTTGCGCCGCGACCGCAACGTTCTCGGCCTCGGCAAGCGTAGCGTTGACTTTATTCAGTGTGTTGACCGCCACCGGCAAAAAGACCGACAGCGTTATAACGAAGGCTACCGCGAGCGCGACCGTCGCTATCGCGGAGATTCGGCCGCTTTTGGCCTCTTTTCTCTGCCCTTTCGCTATCTCGATCAAAAGCTCGGTATCGGTCATATTTTCCAATTTCGCCATAATAATATCTCCTTTAACAAAGTTTTTATTAAGTTTAACACGGTTAGCTTGTAAAGTCAAGACAGAAAGAAGCGGGGACAAGGGGAGAGGGGATTAGGTAAGACAGAGTTCTTGACCCGGCGTTAATGTGCGCGACTGCTCCCGGAGTTGGGGATTAAAGCGGAAAGCTCGATGTTGAGGCGCAGCTCCTGCCGGAGCTGGGGGTAAAAGAGGCGAGAACCCGACGTTAATGTGCGCGACTGCTCTCGCAGCCGCGAATATAAAGGGAAAGCCCTCTCTTGCAGGGCTTTCCCTCTTGAAAAAACAGTCCGCCGGACTGTTTTTTCAATTCACCCATTTCGGGGCGCCTTCGTTTTGGGGGCTTTCGCAGCCTGCGGGCTGCGACAAGGGGCGCTGCCCCCTTGACCCCCGCCAACCTTTTGAAAAAGGTTGGATCGAAAACTTAATTTTGCGCTCTTGACCAACAGAAATAAACGTGATATAATATCTGTTTGAAAATCATTTTTGATAGGAGCATTTTTATGTCAGGACATTCAAAGTGGAATAACATCAAGCGCAAGAAAGAGGCCGCCGACGGCGCTAAGGCCAAGGTGTTTACCCGCATCGGCCGCGAAATTACCGTCTGCGTTAAAGAGGGCGGACCCGACCCTGCCTCTAACTCAAAGCTTCGCGACCTTATCTCCAAGGCTAAGGCGAATAACGTTCCGAACGACAATATCGACCGCGTTATCAAAAAGGCCGCGGGGGACGGCGACAAAAACAGCTACGAAACTATGGTATACGAGGGCTACGGCCCCGGCGGGGTCGCCGTTATCGTCGAGTGTCTGACCGACAATAAAAACCGCACCGCCGGCGATATCCGCCATTATTTCGACAAATTCGGCGGGAATATGGGCACTACCGGCTGCGTTTCGTTTATGTTTACCCGCAAGGGCGTTATAATTCTTGAAAACAACGGCGCCGATGAAGACAAGCTTATGGAAGACTGCTTCGAGGCCGGCGCGACCGACTTTAATATCGAAGACGACGGCTCTGTCGAAGTCACCGCCGAGCCGAACGACGTCTTTAAGGCCGCCGAGGCGCTTAAATCTATGGGCTATTCGGTGATCTCCGCCGAAGACGCGATGGTCCCCTCGACCTATACCACCCTCGCCGACCCGGAGCACATCAGGCTTATGAACCTTCTTTTAGACACCCTTGACGACAACGACGACGTTCAAGAGGTCTTCCACAACTGGGATATGCCCGAAGAGCCCGAAGAGGATTGATTCTACTTTTTAGATAGTTTTTGCCCTTAAAATTCTTCGCGCTTTGTGAAAGTCGACGGACGCGGATTCGCGTTCACAATTCGTTAATATTCTCTTTGTATAAATTGCCGCCCCCGCGCCGTTAAATAAAGCGCGAAGGCGGTTATTTTATCTAAAAGTAAAAAATTTACAGCCGCTTTTTTGACATTTGATTTTTGAATTTTCGGGGGATATAATATCGGCATAACCTGAAAGGGAGCTGATATTTATGAAAAACAAAAAGCTTGCAACGATTGTCGCGGTCGGCCTTATGGCGGCGCTCTGCTTCGTCGGCAACTATATGCAGATAAAGATACCGAACGGCGTTCTTATAACACGAATACACTTCGGCAACTCGATGTGCCTTCTTGCGGGGCTTTTGTTCGGCCCGCTCGTCGGCGGCCTCGCCTCCGGCATAGGCGCGGGGCTGTACGACCTTTTAGACCCGGTCTACATAATCTCGTCGCCCTTTACATTTCTCTCGAAATTCGCGATGGGCTACGTCTGCGGCTATCTTTCAAAGCGCGAAAAGCGGCTTAAGAACGAGACCGCGTATATCGCGATAAGCGGGGTTATCGGGCAGGTCGTCTATATAGTTTTGTATGTTTTAAGAACCTACGTCGTCCAGCGGCTCGCCTACGGCTCGGCGATAGAGACCGCGCTAACCGCCTCGGCGACCAACCTTTTGACCTCTACGGTAAACGCGGTTATAGCCGTAGCGGTTTCGGTCCCCCTCTATTTCGCGCTTCAAAAGCCCCTTAAGGCGACCTATTTCCGCGACCTGTTAGAGCTTCGCGATACCCGCGAAAGAAAGTGGTATATAAACCTTGCGATAGCCGCCGGCTTCGTCGCGGTCTGCGCGATCGCCGTTTGGGTTTATATTGCGAATAAGGCCTAATCTTCTTACCGTTTCCTCCCTCGCCCGTATACCGGCGGGGGAGGAGTTTTTATATCGGAGCAAAACAAAAGCCGCCATTTCTGACGGCTTTTAAATATCAGCTTGCGAATTACTTCATCGCTTCTTCAACCGCGACGGCGCAAGCCACCGAGGCGCCTACCATCGGATTGTTGCCCATTCCGATAAGGCCCATCATCTCAACGTGGGCGGGGACGGAAGACGAGCCCGCGAACTGCGCGTCGGAGTGCATACGTCCCATAGTGTCGGTCATGCCGTAGCTGGAGGGGCCGGCCGCCATATTGTCGGGGTGAAGGGTTCTGCCGGTTCCGCCGCCCGAGGCGACAGAGAAGTATTTAACTCCGTTTTCGATGCACCACTTTTTATAGGTTCCCGCGACGGGGTGCTGGAATCTTGTCGGGTTGGTCGAGTTGCCGGTGATTGAAACGCCTACGTTTTCAAGCTTCATGATCGCAACGCCCTCGGGAACATTGTCCGCGCCGTAGCACTTGACGTCTGCTCTCGGTCCGTTGGAGTATGCCTTTTCGTATACAACCTCTACCTGCTCGGTGAAGGGGTCGAACTTGGTCTCGACGTAGGTGAAGCCGTTGATCCTCGAGATGATGAAAGCGGCGTCTTTTCCGAGGCCGTTTAAGATAACGCGGAGCGGCTTGGTTCTTACCTTGTTGGCGTTAAGGGCAATCTTTATAGCGCCCTCCGCAGCGGCGAAGCTTTCGTGGCCGGCAAGGAAGCAGAAGCACTCGGTAGACTCGGAAAGGAGCATAGAAGCCAAGTTTCCGTGGCCGAGGCCGACCTTTCTGTTTTCGGCGACAGAGCCGGGGATGCAGAAGCTTTGAAGCCCCTCGCCGATGGCGACGGCGGCGTCTGCGGCCTTCTTACAGCCCATCTTGATCGCGATGGCGCAGCCGACGGTATAGGCCCAAACGGCGTTTTCAAAGCAGATGGGCTGGGTCTCGCGGACTATCTTGTCGCAGTCTATTCCCTTTGCAAGGGTGATCTCTTTACATTCCTCGACAGAGGAGATACCGTATTGAGCGAGAACCGCGTTGATCTTGTCGATTCTTCTCTCATAGTTTTCAAATAAAGCCATGATTAAATTCCTCCTCTATATAATTATTGTTTTCTCGGGTCGATGTATTTGGCGGCCTCGGCGAATCTGCCGTAGGTGCCCTTGGCCTTTTCGTATGCGGTGTTCGGGTCGTCGCCCTTCTTGATGAAGTCGGTCATCTTGCCGAGCGAGACGAATTCGTAGCCGATGACCTGGTCGTCGGCGTCAAGCGCCATTCTCGTGACGTATCCCTCGGCCATTTCAAGGTATCTTACACCCTTGGCCTTGGTGCCGTACATAGTTCCGACCTGCGAACGGGTGCCCTTTCCGAGGTCTTCAAGGCCGGCGCCGACCGAAAGGCCGTCTTCGGAGAAGGCGGATTGAGTTCTGCCGTAGACGATCTGCAAGAACAGCTCGCGCATCGCGGTGTTGATGGCGTCGCAGACGAGGTCGGTATTGAGAGCCTCTAAAATAGTCTTGCCGGGAAGGATCTCTGCGGCCATGGCGGCCGAGTGGGTCATGCCGGAGCAGCCGATAGTCTCTACCAATGCTTCTTCGATAACCCCCTCTTTAACGTTGAGCGAAAGCTTGCAGGCGCCCTGCTGCGGTGCGCACCAGCCGATGCCGTGGGTAAAGCCGGAGATATCGCCTATCTGCTTGGCCTCCACCCATTTGCCTTCTTCGGGAAGGGGAGCGGGGCCGTGCTTCGGGCCCTTGGCGACAACGCACATTTCTTCAACTTCTCGTGAATAGTTCATTTTTGTATTGACTCCTTTCGATATATTGAGGTTGTATTATCAACGGATACAGTATACTACATTTCAAAAAATATTACAAGCGTTTTTTCGCAATTCTTTTAAAGATTGCTTCTCTTCCCTATTTTTTAAAGCCGTAGACCCTCACTCCGTGCTCCGGAACGGCGACGGAGATTTTATTTTCGCGGACTTTGCAGCCCTCTTTGCCCCAAAGCTCTTCGCCCTCGCCCTTGGCGCTCTCGGGCAGCTCGGCCGAAATTTCGGCCTCTTCGTCAGAAAGATTGAACAGCGCGACCCTAACGCAGTCCTTACCCTCGGAGAGCCAGACCGCCTCTTTGTCGGTTCTTCTAAGCTGCTTCGCCTTGCCGTCAAACTCCATCGCCAAGATCTCGGGGTTGGTCAAAAGCCCGAAGTCGCGGTCGCTAAGCGTCGGCAGATCGGTTCCTATCATCAGCGGCGAGCGGCAGAGGCACCAGAGGGTCATCATCGTTTTAAGCTCGTCCTCGGTGAAATTGCTCGTCCACTCGTGCCCGTGACCCTTGCCTAACTTTCCGATGGGCAGCATATCGCAGTCCGGCCAGCAGCCCTCGCGGGTGTGGTCCTGCCACTGCTCGCACCGCCAAAACATGTTTTTCAGCAAGTCCCAGTTGTCCCAGAAGTCGTCGGTGATTCGCCACATATTTGCGTTCTCGGTGTAGTGGTAGGCGTTCTCGACGTGCGCCGGCCCGGGGGAGAGGCTTAAAACTATCGCCCTGCCGCATTTGTCTATCGCGCGGCGCAGCATGCGGGTTTCCTCCCAACCCGAGAACCGCTCGACAGGGTACATCCAGCTGTCACAGATGTCGTCACACTTGATGAAATCCACGCCCCAGTCGGCGTACATCTGTATGATTGAGTCATAGTACGCCTGCCCGTCGGCGTTGTGCTTAACGCCGTACATGTCGGGGTTCCAGCCGCAGATCGAGCCCGCGTCGGCGATATCGGCGGCGGTGGCGTTAGTCCCCAAAACCTTCATATGCCGGTGCGCCGCCATTCGGGGGATACCCCTCATGATGTGAATCCCAAACTTAAGCCCGAGGCCGTGGATATAATCCGCGAGGGGCTTAAAGCCCTTGCCGCCCGAAGAGCTCGGGAATCTTATATGCGAGGGCTGAAGCCGCGAAAATTCATCAATTTCAAATTCTTCAAACGGGATATACTGATAGGTGTCGCGCTTCGTCCCCGCGGCGTTTGAATACCACTCAATGTCAATCACAATATACTCATACCCAAACTTTTTGAGATTTTTTGCCATATAATCGGCGTTTTTCTTGACCTCGTCCTCGGTGACGGTGGTGTCGTAGTAGTCATAGCTGTTCCAGCCCATCGGCGGGGTCGGGGCGAATAGGTTTTTATCCATAATTTTCCTCCTTGATGTCGCTTTATAATCGGATTATACCGCCATAGGGCGGGCAAGTCAAGTCAGAAGTCAGAAATAAGAAAGTCAGAAATCAGAATTTAGAAGGAAAGAAAGTGCGATTAGAAGTCAGATATCAGAAAGTCAGAAATCAGAAATTTAGAGGATAGAAAGTGCGGAAAGTGCAGAAAGTTCATAGATCCGACCTCTGACCTCTGATTTCTGACAATCTGACTTCTGATCTTGTTGCTTTTTTCGGCGGAATACGGTATAATATAGAAAATTTTATCGGAAGGTGAGACTATGCCGCGCTCGACGCCTTTAAAAATATTCGCTTCCGCGCTTTTGACCGCCGCGGTCTGCGCCATCTGCGCAACCGAGACCCTCTTCGGCCTGCCGGTGGTCTGCTCGCTCGTTCAGTTTATAATCTACGCCGCGAACGCCTTTTTGGGCTGCGGGGTGTTTCTGCGCGGACTCGGCGTTTTCTATAAGCGCCGCCTTAACGAAGAATTTTTCGCCCTTGCGGCAGAGATTTTTTGCGTGGGATATTCCGCCTACGAGACTTTTATGATGATTTTTACCGACCGCGGGGCCGACAGGCTTTTGTTCGCGCCCGCCTCGGCGATCATAACCGTTTCGCTTATTGCCGACAGAGCGGGGGAGAAAACCCGCCCGGCGCAGTCTTCGGCGAAGCTTGTCGAAGAGCTTAAGCTTCCGCCCGCCCGTGTTTTAAGAGACGGCGCGGAGAGGGTGATCCCGGCCGAAGATATCGCCGAGGGGGATATAGTCTCGATCTCGCCGGAGGAAAAGATACCCTGCGACGGAGTCATAATCGCCGGAAGCTCGGAGATAGACGAAAAGCCGGTCACCGGCGCGCTTGTCCCGGCGCTTAAGGCCGAGGGCGGGGAAGTATACGCCGGAAGCCTTAATCTGGGCGGATACCTTACGGTTAGGGCGCTCGGCGGCGAGAGCGAGCTTTTAAAAACCCTTTCGGCATATAAAAAAGCCCCGGCCAAAGAGACCGGGACAAAATCCCGCAAAATCGCGAGGGCGGCGGGGTTCGGGTCGCTCGGTTTGGCGGCGGCCGCGCTTATAATTCTCTCGATTTTCGGTAAGGTCGAGGCCGGGGCCTTCGCTTTTGCGGGGATAGCCGCGATATTCTGCCCCTGCGGGCTTTCGCTTTCAAGATATTCCGCCGAGCTTAGGGCCGCGAAAATTTCCCCGGCCGAGGGCGTAGCGATAAAAGACCCTTCCTCTCTTTCAAATTTGATAAGCCCCGGCGCGGCGGTGATAAACAAAACCGGCACGGCGACGGTCGGCAAGCTTTCGGTTGAAAGGGTCGTTTCGCTTTCGGGTCTCTCGGAGCGCGAGATAATAAGAATCGCGGCCGCCCTTTGCGCGAATTCCCCGCAGGCCGACTGTCTTGCGATAGTCGAAAAATGCAGATCGCTCGACACCGCGATTCCGCCCTGTATTTCGCCGGAGCGGCTTCCCGCCGGTCTGCGCGGAACGGTGGACGGAGCTTCGGCCGAGCTTTCGCCTAAAGAAGAGAATTTCGCGAGGTATAAGTCCGACTTCCCGGAGATTTTCTGCGGAAAATACGCGGTAAGGGCCCTTATTTTCGGGGGAGAAGTCGCGGGACTCATCGCCCTTGAAGACAAAATAAAGCCCAACGCCGTCGCCGCGGCGGAGGAATTTTCAAGGCGCGGGATAGAGACGGTTTTGTTGAGCGGGGGAGCGCTTTTTAACGAGGCGGAAGAGCTTGGCGCGGGGGGATTTGAGGAAAACGCGACCCCCGAGAGAAAGGCACTGCTCGTCTCGGAACTTCGGTCCTCCGGCAAGAGCGCGATAGCGGTCGGCGACGGGCTTAACGACTGCGCCGCCCTACGCTGCGCCGACTTTTCGTTCGCTCTCGCCTCGGGCGACGAGGCCGCCAAAGAGAGCGCCTGCGCGGTTCTCATAAGAAACGATTTGAGAGATATTTTCTATGCGATAGAGCTTGCGGGTTCGGCCTCAAGGGCGGAAGGGGTCTCGTCGGCGGCGATTTTGGCGGTTCGGGCGGTCTGCGCCGCGATATCCGCCGCGCTGTTCGCGCTGTCGGCGCCATGTTTGGGCATAGCCGCCTCGGCGGCGGGGATAGCCCTTTCGTGCGCTGCGCCGGCGCTTGTTTCGCTTATGATAGGGAGATCATCTTGCGGAATTTGATACAACGCCGAAGGGAAAGTAAAAGGTGCGCCTTTGCGGTATAATTTGTTATTGATCGGAATTATGAGAATTTGGATTTGGGAGGAAGGATTAAATGAAAGCCTTAGTAATGAATTGCAGCCCTGTAAAAAACGGAGCAACAGCGGAAATCGTAAATATAGTTTCAAAATGTCTTATGGAACGATATGAGACCAGAAGCGTATGTATTGACGATTTTAAATTTCATTTTTGTAAGGGATGCAGGACTTGTCACCGTACCGCAAAATGTGTTCTGAATGATGACATTGAAAAAATCATCGAAAACTATGAGTGGGCGGATATTATCATATCCGTATCGCCTTCTTATTGGGCGGATATTCCGGGGCAGTTTAAAGCTTTTATTGACAGATGTACTCCATGGTGCAACACCCATGAGCCGCATGCGGCATTCAGTTCAGGAAAGAGAGGTTATGTAGTGGCTTTAAGAACCGGAACAAGTATGAGGGAATGTAAGCGTATTTTTGAAAGCATCGAACATTTTTACGGGCATATGGAGATCGAATGCTGTGACAGGCTGGGTTTATGTTCCGTGGAGTATAAAGAAGCTGTGGAACAGAGGAAAGATGAAATCATAGAGTTCTGCAACAAGATTCAACAAACATACGGCTTGTATGAAAGCCTGCAGGAACATAGAGGGAAAAATGATGAGTGAAGAATCGAAAAGAATCGAGCGGATAAAAGAGATGGAAGAGATCTTGGACGAGGCCGAGGCCGCGCTTTCGCGCCTAAATTCGGCGCTCGACGAATACTCCCGGCTTAGGCCGAAAATAGAAAAGCTCAAAGAATACTACGCCGGCGAGTGGATAGAGGACTACGAGGCCGACGAAAAAGGGCTTTTGCCGCGCGATTTAAAAAGGGGAGTGCTTTCGCAGGATTCGGTCTTCGACCTTATGGCCGACGAAGCCGCCGCGCTCGCGCGCATGCGCGGCTTCAGATAACAGAAGTCAGAGGTCAGATAACAGAAGTCAGAGGTCAGAGAACAGATTTGTTTTTATGAACTTTCTGGATTTTCCGCACTTTCTATCCTTTTAACTTCTGATTTCTGACTCTCTGATTTCTGATTTCTGAAAAAAGCAGCCCTCAAGGGCTGCTTTTTTATCAGTTCGCTTCGCTCATAACTTCGCCGATTCTTATCGCGGTTACGTTGTATTCCGAATCGGTCGGAACAAGGGTGTATATCATCGTTTTTTCAACGGCGTCTACCGATTCTATCCAGTTCGTAATCGGAAGCCGGTAGCAGACCGTAAGCTCAATGCTTCCGCTCTCGGTCTCGCTCATTCCGGCGATATCGGCGAAATATGCCGGCGAGCGCGGATACGCGGGAATGGTGTACATTCCGGTATCTTCGTCGTATTCAAAGGTCAGGTCGACGTCGCCGACGGTTTTGTGCGTATAGCTAAGCCCCGGGCCGAAAAGCTTGGTTATCCGCCTGTCGACGTCAAGATAGGAGACGCTGTACGCTCCGCCCGAAAACTCGTAGTGGACCGACGGGTTGAAGATTATATCCCAGCAAGCGGCGGTGATCACCACGTCTTCGTTCAAAGACTGCGCGCCGTCGAAAATAGGGGCGTCCGAAGCGACGAGCGGCATTATAAAGTCCTCAAAATAGGCTATCTGCGCCGAATTATCTTTTCGCTGTTTAACGACGTCGGCGATTTTAAACCCGGTGGCGATAACGCCGACTATCGAAAACACGAGCACGAACAGCCCGAAGACCGTCTGCGCGGCCTGCGCAAAACTTATCGTATGGACCTCTATCGGCTCGGGCTCGTTTTCCTCCGGCTCGGCAAGCTCGGCGGCGTCTTCATCGAGGGCTTCGATGAGGTTCTCCTCAAGCTCCCAGTCGAACTTAAACCTCTCGTGAAGCTTCTTATTCTCGCTTTCGGATATTTTCCTCTCCGCAAATTCCTCTTTTTTCTCGGCTTTTGCCTTCTGTTTTTCCGCCGACTTCTCTTCCCTGCGCTCCTTCTTCTTCGGTTCCTTCTTCTCCTCTTCCGCCTTTTCCTCGCCGGAAGATTCTTCCTCTGCGGCAGTTTCTGCGGGCGCTTCGGTCGAAGCCTCTTCTGCGGGCTCGGTTATTTCCTCCGCCTCGGCGGGGGTTTCTGCACTTTCGGGAGCCTCTTCCTCGGCAGGGGATATCTCCTCTGTTACGGCCGAGACCTCGGCGTTAAGCCGCTCTTGATCTTCGGGGCGGTTCTTTTTCTTTTTATGCTTGCTCATCTTTTTTCCTCGCTTTATTCCCTTATCTGGCCGTTTCCGCTTATAAGATATTTAACGGTGGTAAGCTCTCTAAGTCCCATCGGGCCCCTTGCGTGAAGCTTTGCGGTGGATATCCCTATCTCCGCCCCGAGGCCGAGCTCGAAGCCGTCGGTAAACCTCGTCGAGGCGTTGACGTATACCGCCGCGGAGTCGATGTCGTTCTGAAACTCCTCCGCCGCCGGAAGGCTGTCGGTAACGATGCACTCGGAATGGCCGGTAGAGTATTTTCTTATGTGGTCTATCGCCTCGTAGATATTGTCTACTACCTTAACCGCAAGGATATAGTCCAAATATTCGGTCGCCCAGTCCTCTTCGGTCGCGGGGACTACGCAGTCGCCGAGGATCATCTTTGTGATCTCGCAGCCGCGGATCTCAACTTTATGAAGATCCAGCCGCTTTTTAAGCTTCGGGAGGATCTCTTCGGCGATGTCGCGGTGCAAAAGGACAGTCTCGCAGGCGTTGCAAACGCCGGGGCGCTGGGTCTTTGCATTGTCGATTATATCTATCGCTGTGTTTATATTCGCGGCCGAGTCGACGTATATGTGGCAGTTCCCGACGCCGGTCTCGATAACCGGGACGGTTGAATTTTCGACGCAGCTTTTGATAAGCCCCGCGCCGCCCCTCGGAATCAAAACGTCGATATAGCCCCTCGCTTTCATCATCGCGTTAGCCGAGTCCCTCGACGAGTCCCCCAAAAGCTGAACGCAGTCGGCCGGAAGCCCCGCCTTTTCTATGCAGCTTCGCATGATTTCGGCGATGAAAACGTTGGTGTTAAGGGCGTCGCTCCCCCCGCGAAGAACCGCCGCGTTGCCGGATTTTAAACACAAAGCGGCCGCGTCGACCGTCACGTTCGGGCGGGATTCGTATATTATCCCGACCACCCCGAGCGGGACGCGAATTTTTCTTACTCTAAGTCCGTTCGGCCTCGTCTCGCCGGATACTATTTCCCCGACCGGGTCGGTAAGCGAGATGACCTTTTCGACCCCTTCGGCTATCCCCTCGATCCGCTTTTCGTTGAGATAAAGCCTGTCTACAAGCGAGCTTTTGATCCCCTTCGCCTCGGCCGCTTTAACGTCGGCCCGGTTGCGGTCGATTATCGCGCGCTTTTGCTCTACAAGCTTTTCGGCGATAAGCGCGAGCGCCTCGTTTTTTCGTCCGCTCTCGGCCTTTGAAAGCTCTCGCGAGGCTTCTTTAGCCTTAATTCCTATCGGTTCAAAGTCAAACATCATCGCACCTCAATTCACTGTCGGTAAGTTCGTATAAAAACATTTCGGCCGTATTTCCGTATGAGTCGGTGGTGATCATCGACCCTTCCCGCCTCATTCCGAGTTTTTTCATCAGCCCGACCGACCTGATCGGGTCGGTGGTCTCGGCGATGAATTTTTTGACCGAAAGCTCCCTGAATCCGTAATCTATTATCGCCGAAAGCGCTTCAAAGGCATAGCCTTTTCGCCAAAACGCGCGGTTGAACACCCACCCGAGCTCATAAGTCCCGGGCGAGGTCGGGTTAAAGAGGATATATCCGATCACCTTTCCGCCTTTAAGCTTAGCCGCAAGCGCGCCCTGCTTTTTGATGCAGAAGCTGTTCAGAAATTCCTTGGTCTGCTCTTTTGAAAACGGCGGTTCCAAAAATTTCATCGTCTCGGCGTCGCCGAGAATCTCGTGAAGGTCTTCGGCGTCGCTCGGCTCAAAACGCCTGATTTCAAGCCGTTCGGTAGTGATAGTCATATCAGTTTTTCTCCCCGGCGGCGAAAAGCGTTCCGATTATCCTGCCGTCAAAAACGTCGTAAAGATTTTCCGCCCTCGCGCCGTTGATTATAAGCATATCTATCCCGCTCGCGTTGGCGATTTTGGCGGCCTTTATCTTTGTCGCCATTCCGCCGGTTCCAAGCTGCGTTCCCGCACCCGAGGCGTATCTTTCTATCTCTCCGGAAATATTTTCGACCCGCGAAATAAGCTTAGCGCCGGGGTTGGCCTTAGGGTCGCCGTCGTAAAGCCCGTCGATGTCGGACATAATGATCAAAAGGTCCGCGCCGGTCAACACCGAAACTATCGCGGCAAGGCTGTCGTTTTCGCCGACTTCGAGCTCAAGCTCGTCTATCGCGACGACGTCGTTTTCGTTGACTATCGGTATCGCGCCGGAGGCGATAATTCTTTCAAGCGCGTTGACCACGTTTTCTTTGCGTTCGTCCGAAAGAACGTATTTAGTAAGCAAAACCTGCGCGACGGTGATGTTGTAGTCGCCGAAAAGGCGGTCGTACATATTCATAAGCTCGCACTGCCCGACCGCTGCGCAGGCCTGTTTGGTCGGGGTGTCCTTCGGGCGCTCCCTGAGTCCGAGCTTGGCCATTCCGAGGCCGATGGCGCCGGACGAGACCAAAATTATCTCTACGCCGGAATTTCTTATGTCCGAAACGGTCTTGACAAGGCTTTCAAGGTGCCTTATGTTAAAGCTTCCGGTCGCGTGGGTAAGGGTAGAAGTCCCCACCTTGACGACCACTCGCTTTTTGTTTTTCATAATATCACCGCTTTGCAACGTTGTTTTTCGGCGCTCCGCAAAGATACGCCTCTAAATTCTCTTTGACGAGCCCTATAAGCCTAACCCGCGTTTCAAGCGGCGCCCAGGCTATATGCGGGGTAATATAACAGTTCTTCGCGCCCAAAAGGGGGCAGTCCTTTCTCATCGGCTCGACGGTCAAAACGTCGGCGCCGTATGCCGCGAGCTTGTCGTTATCGAGAGCCGCCCTTATCGCCGCTTCGTCGACTACGCCCCCGCGCGAGGTGTTTATAAGAATCGCCGAGGGCTTCACAAGCGAAAGGGTGCGCTCGTTTATAAGCTTTTCGGTCTGCGGGGTAAGAGGGCAGTGCAGCGTGACTATATCCGACCGCTTAAGAAGCTCTTCGAGCCCGACGAGCTCGATTCCTTCTTCGCCCTTCGGCGGGGTTCGGGTATATACAGCTATCTTCATTCCGAAGGCCGAGGCTATCTTTGCAACCGCCTTTCCGATCGCGCCGTAGCCGACAATCCCGATCGTTTTGCCGCAAAGTTCATACAGCGGGGGGCCGAAGTGTGTAAACAGCTTGGAATAGCACCATTCGCCGCCGGAAGTGTAGTCGGCGTATTTTGAAACGCTCGAATAGTGATGAAGAATAAGGGCGAAGGTGTGCTGCGCGACCGAAGCGGTAGAATACCCCGGGACGTTTGAAACGACGGCGCCGCGCTCTTTTGCGGCCTCGATATCCACGTTGTTATACCCCGTCGCGAAAACGCCGACGAACCGAAGATTAGGGCATTTTTCAAAGACCTCGCGGGAGATGAGGCATTTGTTGGTCAGAACTATCTCCGCCTCGCCGACCCTTTCGGCGACTTCTTCGGGCTTCGTGAAGTCGTATACCTCGGTTTCGCAGAGCGAAGTCAGTGGGCTTAGCGAAACGTCGCCGTCGGTGACCGTCGCGGCGTCTAAAATAACGGCCTTTTTCACAGCTTATCGTCCTCGAACGCGTTGCGGATAACGTCTTCCGAGCCGCCGTCGGAGATGTTTTGCATCTCGCTCTTGACTATTTTGTCGATATCCGAAAGGTCGTCGCGGTCTTCGCCCTCGGACCCGGGGCCGTTTTCTTTCGCGGACTTTTTGCGTTTGCGCTCTTTATATTCGCCGAGCGAGACCCATATGAGAATGGCGAATAGAACTATTTCGCAGATCCCGACCGCGAGCGCTGTCTTGGAGTCGTTATAAAACTGGAGAATAAGGGTAGCGTCGCAGATGGTCGCCCAAATAAGCGACGACGCGGTTTTGCGGCGAAAATATATTATCAGAAAGACCGCTGTTGCGAAAATGCAGAACCCGAGGTGAAGGTTCATCGGCATAGGGGTGAAGCGGCTGCGTAAATCTGCCGCTGCGGCGGATAGCGTCATATAAAAACTCTTCCTTTCGCGCCGCTTTGCGCCAAAAGCCCAAAACGGTATTAAAATCGGAAATTATTATAGCATGGAATTTTAAAAAAAGCAAGACGGTACAAAATATCCGCTTCCGATTTCTGATTTCTGCCATCTGTTTTCTGCCTTCTATTCGCCCTTGGACAAAATAATCAGTTTTTGGGCCGCAAATTTGGCAGTTAAAATTTTCCGTAATAGGTTGACATTTTTCGCCGAAAGGCTTACTATATAAATATGTATTACTTCGGGCGGGTCGTCCGGGGTATTACAAATCGCGGCTTTGATTCACGCAAGATCATTCCGCGCAAAAGAAAGGATTGACAAAAATGGAAAAAGTTTTCAAGCTCAAAGAAAACGGCACCAATGTCAGAACCGAAATTGTTGCGGGCTTAACCACCTTCATGACGATGGCCTACATAATCGCCCTTAACCCGAACCTTATCGTAGGATTCGGCCAAGGCGCGTTCGGCGGCTTCGGTGAAGACGGAACGGCCGCATGGAACGGCGTTTTTATGGCGACGTGTCTCGCCTCTGCCGTTGCGATGTTCTGCATGGCGTTCTTAGCGAACAAGCCTTTTGCGCTTGCCCCGGGTATGGGCCTTAACTCATACTTCGCGGTAGTTATCGCGCAGATCGCCGGCGCCGCGGGCTGCTCGATGCTTGTCGGTCTTCAGGCCGGTCTCTGCATCATCCTCATCGAGGGCGTTATCTTCCTTCTTCTCTCGGTATTCAATATCAGACAGAAGATCGTCGAGGCTATCCCTCTCGGCGTCCGCCTCGGCATCGGCCCCGGCATCGGTCTTATGCTCATGAACATCGGCTTCGGCTCTAACGCTGGCGTAGGCGCGTCGAACGAACACTACGTCATGCGCGACTTCTTCGGCGCTCTCGCCGCAAGCTCCGCAAAAGAAGCCCTCGGCGAATATTGGTCGACTATGGTGCTTTACGTTATCACTATGTTCATCGGCCTCTTCGCGATCATCGTTCTCGCGTATTATAAAGTCAAAGGCGCGGTTCTGATCGGCATGCTCGGCGCTTCGGTCATCAACTGGATCGGCCAGTTTATCCTCGGCAACAATCCGTTCGCCTCTTTGGCGACCGCGAGCTGGCTGCCTCCGTTCGGCGATATGGCCAAGACCACTCTCTTCAAGTTCAATTTCTCGACCCTCTTCTCGATCGGTTGGGGAACCGTTATCATTCTTATCATCACCTTCTGCATCATTGATATGTTCGACACTATCGGAACCGTTATCGCGACCGCGAACCGCGCCAATATGGTCGACAAAGAGGGCAATATGCCCCAGATGCGCGAGACCCTTCTTTCCGACGCCGTCGGTACCGTAGTCGGGGCCTGCACCGGCACCTCTACCGTTACCACCTTCGTCGAATCCGCTTCCGGCGTTGAGGCCGGCGGCAGAACCGGTCTTACCGCTCTTACCACCGGTATTCTCTTCCTCGCTTGCATGTTCATCAGCCCTATCGCCGCGATAATCCCCGCAGCCGCAACCTCGGCCGCCCTTATCTACGTCGGCATACTGATGCTCGGCGGGCTTAAGAACATCGACCTTTCGGATATCTCCATCGCAGCGCCTGTGTTCATCATGCTTCTTGCGATGCCTATTTCCGGCTCGATCGGCCACGGTATCGGCCTCGGCCTTATTACCTACACCGTCATCAAGCTCTGCACCGGCAAGTTCAAGGATATTTCGGTCCTCACCTATGTGATCTCCGCGATCTTCCTCGTAAAGTTCTTCCTCGCTATCTAAAACAAGCGAAAGCGCCGCTCTCTCTTATCGGGGGAGCGGCGTTTTTAGAAGATAGAAATTTGAAGATAGAGATTAGAAGATAGAAAGATAGAAATCGCCGAAAATCATAAAATTCAACCTCTATCCTCTAACCTCTAATAAATTGATTCGGGGGCGATTTTATGAAAGCGATATTGGCGAGCGATCTCGGCGGCTGCGCGATAGAAAACGGCGCAAGGGTTCCTGCCCCGCTGTTTGAATCGAACGGCATGCTCAAAAAAATCAAGGCGATTTGGCCAAGAAGCGCGACAGTCCTTCTTATTTCGGCCGACCCGGAAGACTTCGCGGCCAACGACCTTACGCTTTATTGCTTTAAAAACGCGTTTAAACTAAGCGGCCTCGGCGTTTCAAAAATCGCGATATGCGACGGCAGAAACCCCGAAGCGGCCGACGAAATCTCTAAAACCGACGTTCTTTTGTTCGTCGGCGGCCATGTGCCGACTCAAAACAAATTTATGAAAGCCATCCGCCTTAAAGAGCGCCTGGCGGGCTTCGGCGGGGTTATTCTCGCGCTGAGCGCCGGCTCGATGAACTGCGCCGAAAACGTCTATTCCTGCCCCGAGCTTGAGGGCGAGGCGACCGACCCGAACTATAACCGCAGGCTTTCCGGCCTCGGGATAACCGACGTCAACATTCTCCCGCATTTTCAATATTTCCGGGGCGTTGAATTAGACGGCCTGCGGTTTGTCGAAGATATCGCCCTTGCCGACAGCTTCGAGGGTGAGATAATCGCCCTTAACGACGGCGGTTATATCTATATCGACGGCGAAAAAACGACCGTCTTCGGCGAGGCGTATTCCCTCAAAGACGGAAAAATATCGCAAATCTGCGCCGACGGCGAATCGTTTTGCCTGTCGCGAAAGGGCTGACCATTGCAAAGCTCTGCATCATAAAGAAAAGCCCCTCGATGAGTGGCTTTTTTTTATTTTCCTTCAAGGGCTTTCAGCGCTTCGTAAAGCTCCGGGCAGTCGCGCTGAAGCCTTATCGGCCGCCCCGCCGAATTGACGAAACAGTGCTCCGATTTCGCCTCGCAGACTGTTTCGCCGTCCCGGCCGGTCATCTTATACGCGATGCAAAGCCTCGCGCCCTTGATTTGTTCGACCGATACCTCTATCGTAAGCTCGTCGGCATAAGTCGACGGGCTTTTATATTTACATTCCAGGCTTATGACCGGCGAGGCGACCCCGCTTTCTTCAAGCTTGTCGTATGGCCAGCCCATCTGCTCCAAAAAGTCGGTTCGCGCCTCTTCCATAAAGCGGATATAGTTCGAGTGGTGGGTGATCCCCATTTTGTCGGTCTCGTAATACTGAATTTTGTGTTTATACGGCCTCATTTTCTATCCTATCCCGAAGAATTTCGCCGCGTTTTTATAGCAGACCCCTTCGACTATCTCTTTAAGCGCTTCCTCGTCGTTCGGATATTCCCCGGCCTCGACCCATTCGCCGAGCAGGTTGCAGAAAATTCTGCGGAAGTATTCGTGGCGGGTGTATGAAAGAAGGCTGCGCGAGTCGGTGAGCATGCCGATAAACCCGCCCAGCAGCGAGAGATTCGCAAAGCTTTTAAGCTGCGCCTCCATTCCCGACTTAGTGTCGTTAAACCACCAAGCCGCCCCATGCTGAACCTTTTGAATCCCGCCCTCGCCGGGGAAGGAGCCGGCAATAGCGTCTAAAAGCTCGTTGTCCGCCGGGTTGAGAGAATATAAAACCGTCTTCGGAAGGAGTCCGTCTTTATCGAGCGCGTTCAAAAGCCCGGCAACGGCCTCTCCGCCGTTGTCGGTCCTTATGCAATCGAAGCCGGTATCCGCCCCGAGCATAGCCGTATAGCGCGAATTTACCCTTCTCTGGCAGTTGTAGTGTATCTGCATAACCACCCCGAGCCGGGAATATTCCCGCCCGCAGTGCAAAAGTATCGCGGTCATATATTTTTCGGCCTCTTCGCGGGTTATCGGCTTTTTGTTCATCGCCTTTTCGAAGATTTCTTCGACTTCGCCGTCTTCGGCGGGCGAGTATACAGCCCTGTCAAGGCCGTGGTCTGCGGCGCGGCAGCCGTGTTTGCAGAAATATTCCAGCCGCGCGCTCAACGCCCTTTTAACTCCGTCGACCGAAGAAACGTCCTCTCCCGAAGCCTTTCCGAGCAGCTCGATATAGTCCGCGAAATCCGGCTTGTCTATCGAAACGGCTCTGTCCGGCCTGAACGACGGAAGAACAAGGGTTTTAAAGTTTTCGTCCGCCGCGATTTTTTCGTGATATTCAAGATTGTCGACCGGGTCGTCGGTGGTGCCTATCATCTTGACGTTTGAGCGCTCGATTATTCCCTTTGCGGACATCTGCGGCTCGGCGAGCTTTTTGTTGCAAATCTCGAATATCTCGTCGGCGGTCGAGGGCTTTAAGATTAGGTCGCAGTCGAAATACCGCTTTAGTTCAAGGTGAGTCCAATGATACATCGGGTTGCCTATCGCAAGGGGCAAAGCCTCGGCGAATCGGCGGAATTTGGTCTTCGGGTCGCAGCCGCCGGTTATCTCGCTCTCCGGCGCTCCGGTCATTCTTATAAGCCGCCATTTATAGTGGTCCCCCCCGAGCCAGATCTCCGAAATATCAGAAAACCGCTTGTCTTCGGCGATATCTCTCGGCGGGATATGGCAGTGGTAGTCGATGATCGGAAGCTTTTCGGCGTATCGGTGGTAAAGCCGCCTCGCGGTCTCGTTTTTCAAAAGAAAGTCGTCGTTGATAAATGTCATTTCGTCAGCCTCCCGTAGCTTTGTCGGATATATTATACAACCTGCGGCGAAGAAATGCAAGAGAGGTGAAGAAAACAGAAATCCAAAAGCGTAAGCCGGATATCGCAGCCCTTGACATTTTCGAGAAAATATATTACAATATTACCGAAAATTTTTCAATTCTGAGGGTAAATATGAAAAAATCACCAACAAAATTCTCTGGATCTTCGCAATCGGCCAGTTCGGGTGGAGCCTTCTTTCCGGCGTTGTGACCAACTGGCTGGTCTACTACTACACCGACGAGACCGCCGGTATCTTCGGCAAAAACATCACCACCGGAACGCTGTTTTTAAGCGTCACCCTTTTCGGGATTATAACGATGGTCGGGCGAATCTTCGACGCAGTCACCGACCCGCTTATCGCGAGCTGGTCGGACCGCTCGAACTATAAGGGCGGCAGAAGAATACCCTTTATGCGCGCGATCGCGGTGCCGTTTGCGGCCATAACCGCCTGCGTTTTCATTCTTCCGCAGACCGGCAGCAAAACCGTCAACGATATTATCGTCTTCGCAACGCTGATGCTCTTCTATCTGTTCATGACCATCTACTGCACGCCCTACAACGCGCTTATATCCGAGCTCGGCAACGACCAGAAGAACCGCATAAACGTCTCTACCTACATTTCGTTTACATATATCGCCGGCCTCTCGGTGTCATATCTGATACCCAACATCGCCGGGATTTTCGAGGCTTCGCTCGGAAAAGACAATTCCGTTCGAGTCGCGATTGCGATAATGTGCATAGTCGCCGCGGTCGCGATGCTTATACCCTCGCTGCTGATAAAAGAGAGGGAATATATCGACTCCAAGCCGGTCGAGACCCCGGCGTTCAGCTCGCTCTTTAAAAGCTTTAAAAACGCCCAGTTTGCGCGCTTCGTCGTCTCCGACGTCATCTATTTCTTCGCGGTGACCTTATTCCAGACCGGCCTGCCGTTCTATGAGACCAAGCTGATGAACGTTCCCGACACGATGACCTTTACGCTTACCGTCATAATGACCGTCTGCTCGCTCGCGCTCTACCCGGTCATAAACAAGCTTGCGCCGAAATTCGGCAAGAAAAAGATAATAATAACCGGCTTCTTCGCCTATGCGTTCGTCTTCCTGCTCGCCTCGATTTGCGGCGAGGGGGTAGTCTGGGGGATAATAATCGCGATCTGCGCCGGCGTTCCGATGGCGATTTTGGGCATTTTGCCGCAGGCGGTAGTCGCAGATATCGCCGAGGCCGACGCCTTCGACTCGGGCGAGGAGAGAAGCGGAATGTTCTTTGCCGCGAGAACCTTCGCGATGAAGATGGGGCAGGCGATCTCAATGCTCATATTCACCTCGGTCGTCTCGGCGTTTACGGTCGAGGCGGAAAGCGGCTCTTCGACCGACCCGTTCGGCTATCGCCTGACTGCGATAATCGCGACGGTCTGCTGCTTAATCGGCGCGGCGCTGTTCTTCTTCTATAACGAAAAGATGATAATGGGCAAGCTCTCGCTTAAAAACGGCGGGAAGAAAGATTAGTTTTCCGGAGGCTTTTATGGACGAAAATTCCCTATCGAAATTCGCCGAGATGATAGCCGGCGCGAGGTCGGCGGTATTCTTCGGCGGGGCGGGGGTGTCGACCGAGAGCGGCGTTAAAGATTACCGCAGCGAGGACGGCCTTTACAACACAGTCCGGCAGTACGGCGTTCCGCCCGAAACGATTTTGAGCGACGAGTTTTTCTACTCTCACACCGACATCTTCTACGACTTCTACCGCCGCTATTTTTTGGGAGACAGGCCGAAGCCGAACGCCGCGCATATCGCCCTTGCAGAGCTTGAGCGCGCGGGGATTCTCTCTGCAATCGTCACCCAGAACATCGACGGGCTTCACCAAGCTGCCGGTAGCAAAAACGTTTTAGAGCTTCACGGAACCATCTTCCGCTACCGCTGTATAGACTGCGGCGAGGCGGCCTCGATAGAATACGTCGAGGGCTGCGAGGGCGTCCCGAAATGCGCCCGCTGCGGCGGAATTATCAAGCCGGACGTCGTTTTATACGGCGAGCCGCTTGACGAAAGGACCCTTACGGCGGCGGTAAAGGCGATATCCGAGGCCGACCTTATGATAGTCGGCGGGACCTCTCTCGCGGTGTATCCGGCGGCGGGGCTTTTAAGATATTTCCGGGGCGGAAAGACCGTTCTCATAAATCGCGGAGAGACCCCTTACGACTCCCGCGCGGACCTCGTTTTCAGAGACAAAATAGGAGAGGTTTTGGGCGCGGCGGTAAAGGCGGCACTGGGCAAATGTTAAATTTTTGTTAATTTTTCTTCGGCGGCGCAATAAAAAGCGCCGTCGTTTTGTATTATTCATGAAAGTTTAAAGGAGTGATAAATATGGATTTTAAAAGAATTTTCAAGGCCGCCTCGGCGGTCGTTTTGTCCGCCGCGATAGCTCTTTCGCTCGCGGTTTCCTGCTTTGCGATAAACCGCCCGGTCGACTTTACCGAGCGCTTTACGGTTGTTTGGAGCGAGCTTCGCGACGACGGGCAGGTTTTGCTTTTAAGCGGCGAAAGCCTCGGCCTTTGCGAGCTTATTCTTTCAAACGGCGAAGACTATGAAGTCGGCGTAGATACCGTCGACCTTCCGCCGGAGGCAAGCTATAATCCTCTTCCGTACGATTCCTACGACAGCTTTTTAAAGGGCGGGGAGATCCCCGAGGGAACGGTTTTGTGGGTAACCTTTTCGGAGCTTTTGGAGACTTGGCCGGAGAGAATCGAGGGGCTTAAATCAATAGTGTTTGTATATCACAAAACTTCGCTTTCGATCGGCGAGGTAGAAGAGATATTCAATGAGCTTAACGAGTTCAACGAGACCGACAAGTTTTCGATCTATAAAATCTCGTCAGAAAACTTCCCAGCAAAGGGCGAATACACCGTTCTTTCCACCGATTTCGACGAAAAAACCGGCGAATACAGGTTTTTATTCTCGACTTATAAGATCGCCTATTCCGAGTCCGAGCAGCGGGAAAACAAGTATTTCACGACCTTTATGACCTCGGCCTCGGATAAAATCGAATTTTCTGACGACGGAACGGATCGCGGAAAAGAGCTTTCGGAGCTCTATAAAAACAAAAAGCCGATCCCCGCGGGAACGGTCTGCGAGCTTACGACCGCGAACGAAATTCTCGAGACATATCCGCCGCAGATCGAAGTCTATGCCGTTAAATTCACCGACAAGCCGACCGACTATACCGCCGAAGAGGCGATTTTTGAGACCGAGGGGATAAACGAGATGGGGTATGGGTTTGAAGTCCCCGAAGATACCGGGCTTTTCGCCGACTCCGACCCCGAGCCGATGATTTTTACCGGCGGCAAGCTTTATGTTTTAGCGCCGGAGTTAGGAAACGTCGAGCTTCCGCAGGGTGCGGAGATCAAGCCGACCGGCGAGGCGAAATTCTCGGCCGGCGAGCCGAGCGAGGAGAATACGCAGAACTTTTCGCACGATGCGATAGGGTTCGCCCCGGCGGAGTTCAACGGCTATGAATGTTTGATCGCCGAGACTTCGGAGGGTTGGCGATACTTCAAGCTCAGCGGGGGAGAGCCGCCGGAATACAGCCCCGCCCCGACCGAATACGAGACGGTTCCGAACCCGGGGTATGAGGCAAACCCGAAGACCGGCTCTGCCTTTTCACTTATAGCCCTCGCGGGGGTTTTGGCTTGGTGCGCCGCCGCGTTTAGCCGATTAGAAGTCAGAAATCAGAGAGGCAGAAGTCAGAAATTTAGAGGATAGAAAACCCGAGACCTCACAAATTCCGAAAACAACTTCTGTTCTAAAAGTTTAGGATCAAGCCCTTTTCAAAGGGCTTGCGGGGGTCAAGGGGGCGGAGCCCCTTGTCGCGCTCCGCAGAGCGCGAAAACCCAAATCGAAGGCGCTCCGCAAGGGGTGAATTGCGAAAAATAGCCCGGTGGGCTATTTTTGCAAGAGGGGACGCCCTGAAAGAGAGGGCGTCCCCTTACGAAACGCGGCTGCGACAGCAGTCGCGCACCTCAACGTCGGGCCTTGCAGAAAACAGAAATCAGAGGGTCAGAAATCAGAAGTTAAGAGGATAGAAAGCCCGAAATCGCTGAAAGCGTAAGAAACCGACCTCTATCTTCTAACTCTCTAACCTCTAACCCTCTATCCTCTAAAATCTCTGACTTCTGTTCTCTGACAATCCGATATCTAATTTCCTCTATCCGTCTTCTGCGTGCATTTTGCGCTGTGTTTTAAAGATTAAAATTCGATTAAAATTTCGCTTGCCTATTGAAATATACCGAATATAGTGCTATAATTATTCCGTTAAAGCGCAAGAAGTGGCGTTTAACGAATTATCAAGGAAAGGAGATGGCAGCTTAATGGCTGATGTAGTTGCGGCTCCGAAGTCCGCAATAGTCATTAAAGGGCTGACTAAAATCTTTACCCTCGGCAAAGAAAAGGTCTACGCGCTTAACGGAATAGACCTTAACATCGCGGAGAATGAGATTATCTGTCTTTTGGGAACCTCCGGCTCCGGCAAATCGACTCTGCTGAATATGATGGCCGGCCTCGAAAAGCCCACTAAAGGAAGCATCACGGTCTTCGGCGAAAGGGTAGATAAAATGAGCGAGCGCAAGCTTGCCATTTTTAGGCAGAAATATATGGGCTTCGTTTTCCAGTCTTATAACCTTCTGCCCAACCTAAGCGCTATTGACAACGTAAGCCTTCCGCTCGCGTTCGCGGGGGTCAAACGAAGCGTCAGAACCAAAAAGGCCAAGAAGATGCTTAAGCTTTGCGGCCTCGGAAAAAGAATGAAGCATAAGCCGACCCAGATGTCGGGCGGCCAGCAGCAAAGAGTCGGCATAGCGAGGGCTTTCGTCGCAACGCCGAAGATAGTCTTCGCAGACGAGCCGACCGGCAACCTTGACACCCACACGACCATCGAAATTATGGAAATGATGGTTAAAATGGCGCGCGAGAATAAGCAGACCCTTGTTATAGTAACACATGACATCGAGATCGCCGCATACGCCGACAGGATATATCACATAATAGACGGCAGGATCGACGCGGTGGAAGACAATCGCGACAAGCAGATCATCCCGCTTGAAGAAAAGGCCGCGGATATCCCCGACGTCAAGGTTTCGGAGCAAAGCGAAGACGGCCTCGGGATCAGAGAGGGAGCGGCCGAAAGCCCGCCGGACGAGCCGAAGATCGAGCCGGTCGAAGATAAAGACGAACCGGCCGACCCGCAGAAAGAAGAGGAAAGAATATCCGAGATTCTCGGCAGCTCAAAGATAGAGAATGAAATACATACGGAGGATGAAACCATATGAAAAAATTTGTTGTTTTTATCATAAGCCTTACGGTTCTGTTAAGCTCAATGAGCTTGGCGGTATTCGCCGACGGCAACGAAGCCGTTCCGGTAGCCGTATCGGTAAACGTCACCTCGATCGACGTATATCGCTCGGTCAACGCAACCAATTACGACAACTTTTCCGCTAACGAGACCGTAAACGTTACCGCCGGAAGCAAGTTCGACATAAACTTTACCGTAAACGTTCCCACCGAATACGCCGGCGGAACCGCTTATGCGACTGTCAGCGGAAACGGCTTCTCCGTATACGGAGCGGTCGCCGGAAAGGAAATATCCTCAAGGCAGGACGGCACGCTCGGCGGGTTCGTCCCCGTATTTGTCGAGAGCAGCCTTGAATCGGGCAGATACCCGGTTACCCTTTCGGTTACTTACACCTCTGCCGACGGCAATCAGGGGACCGCTACCCAGCTTTTGAACATCAACGTAAGAGGGACTTCCGGCCAGACCGTTCTGCCGCCCGAGACCACCGACGGAACCGCCACCCTTGAAATAACCTCCGCGCCGAGCGGCGCGATAGCGGCGGGAGAGACCTTTACCGTGGGCTTCTCGTCTTATTGCAGCGCGGTCGGCGCTTTCGGCTACGGCTACGCGCAGGGGGTAGTTACCGTTTCGGGCGAGGGCTTTACTCTTGCGGGCTCGCTCGCCGAGCAGGACATTTCGAGCGGCCGCAACACCATAACAGTTTTGGCGGATAAATCCCTTCAAACCGGCCGCAAACAGCTTGTGGTCACCGTTACCTACAAGTCCGGAAGCGAGACCTACACCGCCTCGCGCACCCTTAATATAGACATCGACGCCGGGGTAGAGACTGTCGACGAATCTAACGACATCGCCTCGTTTAAGCTCACCGGCGCTTCTATCCCCGAAAAGAAGGGAAAATCGGATCTCGCGACTACCTTGAAGCTTACGATTGAAAACACGACTTCATACGTCGCGGAAAACGTCAAGGTAAAGCTTTCAAACCTCGGCGACCTCATTCTTAACACTTATACCGACACCGTAGACGCCGGAGACGTCGCGGGAGGGGAATCGGTAAACGTATCCTTCCCGATCAAATTCCCGGAATTTCCTAAGGCGCAGAGCACCGTTACCGCCGAGATAACCTTTGACGCCCCCGCCGGACCGCAGACCCAGACGATGAACGTATATCTTCAGGCGACCGAAAAGAAAGAGGACGAAGCTCCGCCGGAGTCTGCGTCGCTCACCCCGAAGGTTATCGTTTCGCAGTACAGCGTTGAATGTGATGGCGAAAACGTAGTATCCGGCGAGGAATTCGTTCTTAAATTCACACTTGAAAACACCTCGACCGAAAAGGATTTGAGAAATATGACTGTAAACGTCGCTCCGCAGGCCTTCGGCAGCTCGAGCGGCGGAACGACCAGCGGCCCGGTGTTCAGCTTTATCGACGGCACCAGCTCGTTCTATACCGACATTATGGAGAAGAGCGGGACCCTTGAATACGAGATCCGCCTTAAATGCTCGGCCTCGGCCGGCGCCGGAAGTTATCCGATAACCATCTCCTTCAACTACGAATACGCCGACTCGGGCGTTTATAAGGGCGGAAACGGCGAGATGGACGTAAACCTGCCGGTTTCGCAGCCGATTAAGTTCGAGCTTATGGAATGGACCCCGCCGACCGAAAGCCCGCTTTCCGGCGTTCCGATAAGCTTCCAGTATTACAACAAATCCCGCAACCCGATGACCAGCCTTACCATAAGCTGCGAGGGCGACTTCACCATGCCCGCGCAGACCATCGGGACCCTTAACGCCTCGAGCTACGACTACTTCAGCGGGACCGTCACCCCGGTTGCGACCGCGAACGTCGGAGACACTTTGACCGCCGTTTTGGTCTTTACCTTTGAAGACGCCGCCGGCGAAGAGCAGCGGATTGAAGAGCCCTTTGAGTGCACCGTTATCGAGGGCGACGGAGATATGGGCGGAATGGGAGATATGTTCGGCGATATGGGCGGTATCGACGTTGACATGGGCGGAGTTTACGACCCGACAATCGGCGGCCCGGCCGTTCCCACCGAGGGTGAAAATGTCGACGGCGAAAGCTCCGGGCTTCCGCTTTGGGCAAAGATCGCAATTCCCTGCGCGGCTGCGCTTATAGTTATAATCGTTATAGTTGTAGTCGTTAAAAAGGTCAAGGCGAAAAAGGCTTCGGAGGACGATGACGACGAATAACCCAAAGGCCGCAAAAGGAGTGTGTTGACAAATGAAATTATTTGACATATTCGGCTTTGCGCTCTCTAACTTTTTAAGAAGAAAGGCGCGAAGCGCGCTGACAGTCCTCGGCGTTATCATCGGAACCGCGGCGGTAGTCGTCATGCTTTCCATCGGCATAGGAATGAACAAGGGATTCGAGGCCCAGGTGAGCTCATGGGGCGACCTTAAGGAAATCAACGTTTATCCCAACACCGGCAGATATAACCAAGAAACCGGCGAATACGAGATGCCGGACGAAGTCGAACCGCTCGACGACATCACCATTCAAAGATTCCGCGACGAGCTTAAACACGCCAAAGCCGTCTCCCCGATGGGCTGGGGCTGGAGCTATATCATTATGGACAACAAAGAGAAGAACAGCGCTTCGAGTATTCAGACCCTCGACGCCTCGGCTATGGCGGATATGGGCTACGAAGTCGCCTACGGAAGGCTTCTTGACGAGCGGGACGTGGGCACCACCAACTTCGTTATGGCCTATAACGTTCCGTTCAACTTCTTCGACCCGAGGACCGAGAGCGAAAAATGGGGCGAATACGCCGAACGGGACGAAGAGCTTCCGTTCGACCCTTTGGACGAAAACGTTCACTTCGCGTTTACATGGTATTACGGCTACCTTCAGGAGCAGGTTGACACCACTAAGCCGAGAATAGTCCCCGAAGAGGCAAAATGCGTCGGAATTCTGGTTCAGAATCAGTCCAATCTCGATAACTACGGCTACGACCACGATACCAATATCTATATGGACTATACCGGCTACGAGGCGATGAACGAAAGGCTTCAAAAAAACCAAAACAAGTATTACGGCGTTGAAGAAGAAGTCGGAATAACGGTGGGCGGATTCGGCTATGTCGTCAACGGCCAGGAAGTCAACTTTAAAGACGGCAGAGAAAACAAATATAACAACGTTGTGGTAATAGTCGACGACGTAAATCACGTCAGAGACGTATCGAAGACGATAATTGATATGGGATTTGAGACGAACTCTTCGATGGACTACCTCGACCAAATGCAGGAGCAGACAAAGTTCCTCCGCTCAATCCTCGGCGCGATAGGCGCGGTTGCGTTCTTCGTCGCGGCGATCTCGATCGCAAACACTATGGTTATGTCGATCTACGAGCGAACGAGAGAGATCGGAATTATGAAGGTCATCGGCTGCAAGCTTAAAGACATCAGAGGAATGTTCCTCGTCGAGGCGGCGATAATCGGCGTGGTCGGCGGAATATTGGGCGTCGGGGTAAGCTACGCGCTTTCGGTGCTTGTAAACAAGCTTGCCGCGGGAGGCGGAATGGAAGCGTTCGGTATCTATTCTTCCGACGTTGCCCTTTCGATAATCCCGTTCTGGCTCGATATCGCGGCGGTAATTCTTGCGACGGTGGTCGGCGTTGTTTCGGGGCTCTATCCCGCCATTAGGGCGACGAGGCTTTCTGCCCTCGAAGCTATCAAAAACGAATAATACAAGACTTTGCTTAAGCCGCTCCGCGCCCTGTGCGCGGGGCGGTTGCGCTGTTCGTTTTTCGCAGAAATCATCCGTCTTTCTTCTTTTTGACTTGACATCTTTCGAGTTATACTATATAATGTTAAGACCGTTTCAAAAAATTACTTATAAAGGAGAGTTTCGCTTTGCCTAAGATTAAGTATACCAAAACCGAGCTTAAAGAATCTCTCGAAAGAGTTCTTGCCAACAAGTTCGACGTTACCCCGGAAAACGCCTCGGATCAGCAGTTTTACGAGGCTATGGCGGACATCGTAGTGCCGATTCTCGCCGAAAAGCGCCGCCAATATACCAACCACGTTCACAGCATCGGCCGCAAACAGGTCTACTACATTTCCATGGAATTTCTCATGGGAAGGTCTTTAAAAACAAATCTGTTTAACCTCGGGCTTACCGACGTTGCCGAAAGCGCCCTTAAAGACTATGGCGTAAAGCTCGATTCTTTATACGAGTGCGAGCCCGACGCCGGCCTCGGAAACGGCGGTCTCGGCCGCCTTGCGGCTTGCTATCTCGACGGCCTTGCGACCGACGGATACCCCGCGACCGGCTATTCGATTTTATATGAATACGGAATCTTCAGACAGAAGATTGAAGACGGCTGGCAGGTCGAGCTGCCCGACAACTGGCTTCCCGGCGGCTCTTGCTGGCTCGTTCAAAGAAGAGAGCAGCAGATAGAGATCCACTTCGACGGAACCCTTCGCGAATACTGGGACCAACAATATCACCACGTCACTCTTGACAACTACACCACCGTTATGGCGGTGCCTTACGATATGTACGTCTCGGGCTACGATTCCGACGCTGTCTCTAAGCTTAGACTCTGGAAGGCCGAAAGCCCTGCGTTCGATATGAATATGTTCAACTCGGGAATGTATAAAGAGGCTCTCGGTCAGAATATCGTCGCGCAGGCGATATCTAAGGTTCTCTACCCCAACGACAACCACCTTGAGGGCCAGTCGTTAAGGCTTAGGCAGCAATACTTTATGTGCGCCGCATCGATAGGGGATATCGTAAACCACCATATGGCCACCTACGGAACCCTCGACAACCTTGCCGACAAGGTCGCCATTCAGATCAACGACACTCACCCGACCCTCGCGATCCCCGAACTCATGAGAGTTTTGCTCGACGACTGCGGATATTCTTGGGACAGGGCTTGGAATATCGTCTCGAACTGCTTCGCCTATACCAACCACACCGTTATGGCCGAAGCCCTCGAAAAATGGAACGTCAACCTGCTCGAGAGCATAGTTCCGCGCGTATACGCCATTATAGTTGAGATCAACAATCGCTACTGCGGCGAGCTGTGGGAGAGATATCATGACTCCAACCTCGTCAACCGCATGTCTATAATCAGCGGCGGAAAGGTCCATATGGCAAAGCTCTGCGTCTGCGCCTCTCATCACGTCAACGGCGTTTCGCAGATTCACTCCGAGATCATCAAGGATTCCGTCTTTAAAGACGAATATAGGCGCTTCCCCGAAAAGTTTACTAACGTTACCAACGGCATCGCCTATCGCCGCTGGTTGTGCCAGTCTAACAAGCCGCTTTGCAAGCTTTTGGACGACACCATCGGCAAAGGATACAGAAAAGACGCTTCAGAGCTTAAGAAATTCGAGGCGTATAAGTCGGATAAAGACGTTTTGGAGCGTTTGGCGGACATCAAACTCAAAAACAAGACCGCCTTCGCGAAATACGTTAAAAGCCAGAGCGGCATAGTTATCGACCCGAACACCGTCTTCGACGTACAGGTCAAGCGGCTTCACGAATATAAGAGGCAGCACCTTAACGCCCTTAACATCGTTTCGGAGTATAACTATCTTCTTGACAACCCGAACGCCGACTTCAGGCCGAAGACTTATATCTTTGCGGCAAAGGCCGCCCCGGGGTATTACCTCGCAAAGCAGATCATCAAGCTTATTTGGTCGCTCGGCGAAGAGATCAGAAAGACCCCCGCATTAAGAGACAAGCTGAACGTAGTCTTCCTTGAAAACTACAACGTCTCCCTCTCCGAAAAGCTTATGCCCGCTTCCGAAATTTCGGAGCAGATCTCTCTTGCCGGGACCGAAGCCTCGGGCACCGGAAATATGAAGCTTATGCTCAACGGCGCGGTAACTCTCGGTACAAGAGACGGCGCGAACATAGAGATCGGCAACGTTGTAGGGGAGGACAATATCATCTATTTCGGCATGACCGCGGAAGAGGTCGAAAGCCGCAAGCAGGGCTACGACGCATACCACATCTACGCCACCGATAAGGTCATCGGCGCGGCGATAGACAGAATCGCCTCCGGGATCGACGGCAACCGCTTCGACGACGTTGTAAGCTCGCTTAAGGGCAGCGACCCGTATATGGTTTTGGGCGACTTTGAGTCTTACAGAAAGGCCCAGGCTTACGCTTCCGAGATTTACGGCGACGTTATGAAGTGGCAGTCGATGTCTTTGATGAACATAGCCAACGCCGGCGTCTTCTCGGCGGACAGGGCGGTCGACGAATACGCCAAGAACATCTGGAGACTTTAATATTTAATCAAAAAGTTTCAAGAAACTATTGCAATTTTTAAAAATATATGGTATCATTATTAGGATTTCAACAAACCGTATATTTGGAGGATTTTTAAATGACAGCAGTAAATATCATCAGCGGGATAATTCTCGTTATCGCGAGCGTTGCGATAATCCTTTCGGTCCTGTTTACCGACACTCGCAACTCCGGCCTTAATTCGGCAATCGGCGGGTCGCAGGATTCGTTCTTCGGCCGCAACGGCGGGAACACCCGCGAAGCCAAGCTGAATCGGGCGACGGCGATAATCGTGGCGGTCTTCTTTGTCGTCGCGCTTGTCGTAAACATTATTTCCGCATACGTCGGCAAGTAAGCTTTTGCGCCGCCCGCCTTATCGCGGGCGGTTTTCTCTTTATCTCGGAGGAACAGATGAAAAAAACATTGATCGTGAGGCTTTTCGTGATATCAATCGCCGCGCTGATGATACTCGGAATAGTTTTCTCCTCGTTCTACTATCTATTCAACTGATATGGTTACTATTGGCAACGATTGGGACTCTGTCATCGGCGGAGAATTTGAAAAAGAATACTACCTTAAGCTTCGCGAGTTTTTAAAGGCGGAGTATGCCTCGTATAAGATCTACCCCGGAATGTACGACATCTTCAACGCCCTTAAGCTTACCCCTTATTCAAAGGTCAAGGCGGTTATTTTGGGGCAAGACCCTTATCACGAGCCGGGGCAGGCCCACGGGCTAAGCTTTTCGGTCAAAGAGGGGACTGTGCTTCCGCCCTCTTTGCAGAATATTTATAAAGAGCTTTACGACGACGTCGGGATCCCGCCGGCTAAGGGCGGGGACCTTACCCCTTGGGCGGAGCAAGGCGTTTTGCTTATGAACGCAGTGCTGACGGTCCGGCAGGGGAGGGCTAATTCGCACAAAGGCATGGGCTGGGAGCTTTTCACCGACGAAGTCATCAAAAAGCTGAACGAGCGCGACACGCCGATAGCGTTTATCCTTTGGGGCGCCAACGCAAGAAGCAAGAAGGCCTTTATAACGAACCCTATCCACGGCGTTTTCGAGTCGGCCCACCCGAGCCCCCTTTCGGCATACAGCGGGTTCTTCGGCTCGCGGGTGTTCTCGAGGGTGAACAAATTTTTGATAGAAAACGAAATCCCGCCGATCGACTGGCGGGTAGAGAAATAAAAAGCAGCCCTTGAGGGCTGCTTTTTTCAGAAATCAGAAATCAGAGAGTCAGAAATCAGAAATTAAGAGGAAAGAAAGCGAATCTAAAAGTTTAGGATCAAGCCCTTTTCAAAGGGCTTGCGGAAATCCAAAGGGCAGCGCCCTTTGGTCGCAGCCCGCAGGCTGCGAAAGCCCCTTACGAAGGCGCTCTGCAAGGGGAGAATTGAAAAAACACCCCGGTGGGGTGTTTTTTCAAGAGGGGACGCTCTGAAAGAGAGAGCGTCCCCTTACAATTCGCGGCTGCGAGAGCAGTCGCGCACCATAACGTCGGGTTTTGGTCTCTTTTATCCGCAGCTCCGGCAGGAGCTGCGCACCACAACGGTACACTTTCAGAAATCAGAAATCAGAAATCAGAGATCAGAAATCAGAGATCAGAAATCAGAAGTTAAGAGGATAGAAAGTGCGGAAAATCCAGAAAGTTCATAAAAACACTTCTGCCCTCTGACAATCTGATATCTGCCAATCTAAAAGCGGGTCTGCTTTTTTATCCTCTCTTTCGCTCTTCCTGCCTCTTCTTAACCTCCTCGAAGCTTACGCCGAACTTCTCATAAATCGTTCTCGCATAGCCGAACTCCTGCGGCTCGGCGCGCTCGATTCGGTAGAGTCTGCGGTTGTCGTCGGTCGTGTCGACGGTCGTTACGATGCTGACAAGCTTGGTGTCGCCCTCGACCTCTTCGTTGAGGCGGTCAAGGCTCTTCGCAAGCTCTAAAAGATGGGTCGCGTAAACGCCCCTGACCCCAACGCAGCGGAAAATTTTAGTCAGCTCCGTCGCGATGTATACGCACTCGGTCGGGGTCGTCGACTGAATCGACTCGTTCAAAAGCAAAAGGCTGTGTCTCGTCGCGGCGTCGATAGTCTCTTTAAACTGCTTACATTCCTGCGTGAATCGCGAGGTGTTGAGGCCGACTTCTTCCTCTTTCGGGAAGTGCGTGTAGATGTAGTCGACCGGCGAGATCTCGCAGCTCTCGCAGGGGACGTAGAGCCCCGCCTGCGCGAAGACCTGAATTATCCCGATCGCGCGGGTATAGGTCGTCTTGCCGCCGTTGTTCGCGCCGGTAAGGACGAAGAACCGCCCATCGTCGTCGAATCGGCAGTCGTTGGTGATGATCTTGTTTTTAAGGCTTCCCATCGGATCTGCCGAGACCATTTGTATATAGAACGACAGGTCGAAGACGCCTTTCGCGTCCATTCTGCGGTCTTCCATATCAAGATATTTCGGCCGACACATCGAAAGCCCCCTCGCGCGGACTGCCTCTACCAGCTTTTTTGCGCCGATGTAGAAGCTCATCTGGCTTTCAAAGGTCAGAATATCCTCGGTCGACTTCTTGAAATACGCCCTTATCGCGGTGTCGAGATGACTTATGTATTCCGCGTTGATGTCTTTAAGCTCGCGGAAAAGCGGGGCCTCGATGTCGTTGGTGCCGCCGTTTTCGTTATAGAGCGAATGGGTCCTGCCTATCGCCCTTCCGCCATCGCCGACCCGGCCGAACAGCCAGTCGAACCGGCCTTTTTTCTTTATCCTGTCGGTCGATACCGAAAGAAGCATCGCTTCGGTCGGCCTTAACATATCGTCGAAGTTTATCCCTACGGTAACGCTTTTAACGCCCTTTGCGAGGATCGCGAGACATTCGTCGGTCTCGCGCTTGACCTCGTCGAAATATTCGGAATTATATACCGAGGCGAAGTATTCCGCAAGCTCTTTTAATGCCGAGGAATTGAACTTCTCCTTGTTTTTTTCGCAAAATTCGTGGCAGTTGGTGATACAGGAGATATAGGTCTTAAGGCTCTCAAACCGCTGGTTCAGGGCGTAAAAGCTGTCCGCCAATCCGAGCTTTTGAATGTTTACATGCTCGTTGATATAAAGCTTGTGAACGTTTTCGTACAGCACCGCCTCGAGCGAGGGGACCGCCAAAAAGTCCTCCAAAATGTCGAGCCGATAGTTCAGCGTTTCGGGGTCGGTCGAAAGCTGGGTGAACACCTTCATCGCGTTGCCCGAATATTCCGGGCAGATAAGCCGCGAAAGCTGTTCAAGCTCTAAGTTCGCGACATAATCCTGCGGAAGCTTTGAAAGCTCGGCCGCGCGGTCAAGGTGCTCCCGCCGCTTCTGCTCCGAGGGGTACATAAGGTCGACCAAATGCTTTTCTTCCGGCATAAAACGTTCCTCCTTTTAGATTATCGGTCAGACCAAAGAAGCTTGAATTTCTGTCCAAACCGGTATGAACCCGGCGCGTAAAGCGTTTTTAAACGACGGGATATTGTTCCAATGACAACTGTAAAACGGCGTCTGTCCGGTTTTTATTATCTCATGCGCGAGAGCAGAGGTAAGAGACGAGGCGATACCCTGCCTGCGGTATTCCGGCAAAACGTCGATTCCTATCTGAAGCATATTTTTCGCGTCCTGCGAGGCTCCCGCAAGCCCGACGAGCTTCCCGCGGTCATACGCTCCGACGGCTATTTTGTCGAGATGCGGTCTTTTTGAGCAAAGCGCGTTCGACCACTCGGTAAGATACAGGTTTTTAAATTCATCGGGCAGGAGCATACGGGTCTCATAACGGCAGGGAAGAGGGTTGATATCATCACCCGCCGGGAGAAAGCATATGTTCTGAAAGGACGGCCTGAAACCGAGGGATATAATTTCTTCGGCAAATATAATATTTGAATCTTTCAGCGCTTCTGAAATCTCTTCAAATTTGTCTTCGCGAACAGAAATGACGTTTCCGGGACCGTAGCTTACGGCGAGAAAATCGACCTGTTTTGGGTAAAATGCTTTTGCACCCTCGCGATGTGTCGAAACATTGACCGTGTTTTCGGATTTTAAGAAATCCTCCGGTTTACAGCCAACGTCAGCCGCCGACTGCCGAAGCGCAGTCTCAAGAAAATTAGGGTTCATATTCAAAGCAATCCATATACTTTAGCTTAAACAGGTTCAGTTTGTGCAGCCTGTCTATCTTCGCCTTAATCTCCGGCTCGGGCTCGATCCCCTCGCGGATATACGCGTCTAAAACCGCGTAGGTAAAGCCGAGGTTGTCTTCGTCGGTTTTGCCGCAAAGGCCGTCGAGCGGGGGCTTTTCGACGAATTTTTCCGGCAGGCCGAGATAGCGGCCCATCGCCTTGACCTCTTGAACGGTAAACCGCGAGATCGGCGAAAAATCGCCGGCGCCGTCGCCGTAGCGGGTGGCGTAGCCCACCCAGTCCTCCGAAAGGTTGCAGGTGTTGGCGACTCTGCCGTTGTTAGATTGCGCCACCGCGTAAGTCGCCGCCATTCTGATTCGCGGGGGAAGATTAGTCGCCGCCTGAACCGAAGGCACGAACCCGAGGGCTTCTTTAAGGGCCTCGACGGTCTTGCCGATGTTCACGGTGTAGTTTTTGATCCCCAAAAATTCGCAAAGCTCGCGGGAATAGTCGATGTCGAACTGCTCGCCCTGCGGCATCAAAACCCCGATGACCCGCTCTTTTCCGAGCGCTTTAACGCAAAGCGCCGCGACCACCGAGCTGTCCTTTCCGCCGGATATTCCGAGGACCGCGTTGCAGCCCTTTCCGTTTTCCTCGAACCAGTCGCGTATCCAGTCGACGCAGGCTTCGCAGGCCCGCTCGACGTCGAATTTGTAGCTCATATTTATTAGCTCCTTTATTAAATATCAGCTTCTTAAAAGAGTGATCAAAACCGCGATATGCGCGGCGAGGGCGATAATATTTACCGCCCAAAAATACTTTTTCTTTGTTTTGTGGCGAAACACCTTCATTCCCAAAAGCCCGCCGGCCGCCCCGCCCAATATCGAAAGGGCCAAAAGCGCGCGCTCCGAAATTCGGTATTCGCCCCTTTTCGCCCGGCGCTTGTCCGCTCCGTAGGCGAAAAAGGCCGCAGCCGAAACCGCGGCCGAGTATATAAGCGCGAATGTCGCGGGGCTCATTATTTGTTTTCTGCGATGACCGCAAGGGTGTCGCGCGCGATAAGAAGCTCTTCGTTGGTCGGAACTACCCAGACTTCGATCTTTGAATCGGGAGTAGAGATCTTCGTAAGCTTGCCGCGAATGGTCTTGTTATAGGCCTTGTCGATCTTGATGCCGAAGTATTCCATATCCTCGCAGACCGCCTCGCGGACCTCCCACGAATTTTCGCCGATTCCGCCGGTAAAGAGGACCGCGTCGAGGCCGTTCATCGCGGCGGCGTATGCGCCGATGTATTTCTTAATCTGATACTGAAGCATGTCAGAGGTCAAAATAGCCCTCTCGTTCCCCTCAAGACAGGCGTTTTGAATGTCGCGGTTGTCCGACCCTACGCCCGAAAGCCCGAGGAAGCCGGACTTCTTGTTCATATATTCCGACATCTGGTGAGGGTCAAACCCGTGTTTATCCATGACAAAGGTCACGGCCGAAGGGTCGACCGCGCCGCAGCGGGTCCCCATAAGAATACCGTCGAGAGGGGTGAAGCCCATTGAGGTGTCGACCGATTTTCCGCCGTCGACAGCGGTTATCGACGAGCCGTTGCCGAGGTGGCATGAGACTATCTTGAGGTCCTTGATGTCTCTTCCCATAGCCTCTGCCAAAGCGGCGGAGACGAAGCGGTGAGAGGTTCCGTGGAAGCCGTATTTGCGGACGTGGTATTCCTTGTAGTCTTCATAGGGCAGGCCGAAGAGGAACGCCTTCGGCGGCATAGTCTGGTGGAAAGCGGTGTCGAATACGACTACCTGCGGGGTCCCCGCCGGAAGGACTTTGGTGCAGGCCCTAAGCGCAAGGGCGTGGGGGTGATTGTGGACCGGCGCGAGCTCGGAAAGGCCGTCGATTTGGTCGATGACCTCTTCGGTGACCATGCAGGCGCGGTCGAATATCTCCGCCCCTTGAACTATGCGGTGGCCGACGGCGTGGATTTCGCTCATCGAGTCGATGACCTTGCCTTCGCCGGTCGTAAGAACTTCGACCAGCTTCTCAAAGGCTTCGGTGTGGGTCGGGAAGGGGCTGTCCTGCTCGAAGACGTAGTTTTTAGAGGGGACTTTGTGCGATACATGGCCGTCGACTCCGATTCTGTCGCAATTTCCCTTTGCGATGACCGTCTCGTCGTCCATATTGAGGAGCTGATATTTCAAAGACGAGCTCCCCGCGTTTACTACCAAAACAAGATTCATAAAAAACTTCCTTTCAAAGAAAAATCATACAAAATCATCATACACCGTCTTTAAAGAAAAATCAAGTGCCGCCGCCCATTTTTCGCGGCAAAATAAAAACCCGAGGCGGAAATTCCGCCCCGGGGCAGCTTATATCTTAAAGGTTAAAATATATCCTCCGGCATTGTCCGACGAGACCGTCGCGCTTTTAAACTCTTTCGGGATATCGAAGCTTTCGCCGGTCTGGCGGGTTATTATCCAGTCGTCTCCGCCCGCGCGGCAGGAATAGAGCTTTCCTATCTCAAGCGAGGAATAGTACCCCTCTAAGGTCATCGAATTTTCGGCGATGATCTCGGAATGTGGCAGGCCTATGTATCTTATATGCCAAGGCTCGTAGCCGATCCCCGTCTCGCCGGTTCCGTAATAGGGGTATCTTATGATGAATCCGTAGCGGTCGCAGCTTTCGTTGACCCACTTTCCGACATCGCTTTTTAAAAACCCCTCGCCGGCGTAATATTTGACGTATACGTCAAGGGCGAGGCCGGCCTGGTGTTCGCTCGCGTTAAGCTCCTGCGCGACGTCTCCGGCCTCTTCTATCTCTTTTTGCTGCTCCTCCGCAGTCCGGTAAGAGCTTGAAACGTAAAGCTTCTCGCCGAATCGGTCGGTAACCTCGGCCGAAAGTTCCGCAAAGGCGGCGTTTGCGCAGGAATTGAGATACACCCCGGTGTCTTTATATTCCGAAATGTCCGGCTCGAAGTCTTCCGAAAGCTTGAAATCCGCGTTTATAAGCATCATCGACTGGTCGAACGAAACCCGCTCGTCGTTTGAAAGGTCTTCGAGCGAGACGGAGACCGTTTCTTCGTCCGCCTCTTTGATTTCGAGCGACTCTCCGATCCGCGCAAAGCTGTCGGTTATCATATATCTTAGGGTGTCGTTTATATATATGACCGCCGCCGCCGCGATTATCGCCGCAACCGCCGCAAAGGCTATTGCAAGGGCTGCTCTTCGGTTTTTCCGCATTCGCTTTCTTCTCCTTCTTCTTCCTCGGCCTCGGGGGCGATTTCAGCCTCTTCGTCCGCGGCAAATTCTTCCTCGCCGTCTTCAAAAAGCTCTTCGTCGCCGATTTTGGCTATTTCAAGCTCGGCCTTGAAAAGGTCGCCGTCGACCGTAAGCATAAACCCTACGCCCTGAAGGTCGCAAAGGCTTTTCGCAATCGAAAGCCCAAGGCCGCTGCCCTCGGTGTTCCGAGAGGCGTCGCCCCGAACGAACCGCTCGGCAAGGTCTTCGCCCGAAACCTCTATCGGGAATTTCGAGATGTTTTTAAAGCTAAGCTTGACGAACGCGCCGTTGTCTTCGGCCGAGATGTAAACTCTCGTATGAGCGAGGGCGTATTTGCAGATGTTGTTCATAATATTGTCCAAAACCCGCCACATAAGCCGCCCGTCGAGCGAGGCGATCATCTTTTCCTTCGGGATTTTTACCACCGTTTCAAGCTTCGCGGCTTCAAGCCTTTCGGAATATTCCGCGATGGTCTGGGTCAAAAGAAGGTTTACGTCGGTGCGCTCGATGTTGACCGAAACGTTTCCGCTCGTCGCTTTAGAGACCTCTACAAGGTCTTCGATAAGCTTTTTCATTCTCGCCGACTGCCGCTTTAAAACCTCTATGTGTTCCTTCGCGGCCTCCGACTCGATTTCGTCCTTCGACAGAATGTCGATATAGTTTACTATCGAGGTCAGCGGGGTTTTAAGGTCGTGAGATACGTTTGTTATAAGCTCGGTTTTAAGGCGCTCGGATCTCATTCTCTCGTCGACCGCCTTTTTGACCCCTTCGTCTATCCCTTCGAGGTAATCCGCGGTTATCCTCAAGTCGCCGAACAAAAAGTTTCGGTCGATTTTAGACCCGAGCTCGCCCTCCGAGACCTTTTTCGCATAGTCTCGGATCCGCGTATAGCCCTCCGCCCAGATCATCAAAAAGCAGGTCAGAAGAAAATGTATCGCGCCTAACAGTAAAATCGAGAAGAAATCGATGCGGCCCAAATCCGAAAGCGCCAAGGCGAAGATCTCCGCCGCGAATATCGCCGACATACCAAGGAAGATACGCCAAGTCAGCCTTATCGAGCAGATCGCGCGCCAAATAAACCTAAGCGCCGAGAGCATAAGCCTAAATACGAATCCGACGACGGAATACTTCCAAAACGTTCCGGTCTTGATTCTGGTCGCAAGGGTCATAAGGGTCAGCGGAATAAACACGAACACCGCAAGAAGTATCGCCGCGGTCGCCGCGAGAGTAAACATTCTCAATCCGCTCCGCCAGATGTAGTAGGCGCAGTAAAGGTAGCCCGCGTACAAAGCGTTTGCCGCGACAACGCCGGCCGCTATGAAAAGCTCGAACGGAATCTTGTCGAACCAGATGGGGGAGGGCGTATCCGAGCCCTTTCTGTATCCGCTCGCGCAGCAAAGCCATATCAGAAGAACAATGAGAATTATCCCCGAGATCGCGCAGACGACAGGATAGAAATTCGCGTATTTCGCGGTTATGTCGACTATTTTGGTCGCCGCGAAGACGTCGTCGGTGACGGTCGGGGTATCCGAGACGAATAGGCCCACCGCGATGTAAATCCTTGTCACCGGGGTGTATTCGCCCTCGAATTTAAGCGCGATGTCTACCGGCGCCAAAAGGCTTCCGTCTTCGGCCAAAAGCCGAATACCGTCTTTAGACTCTTGAACAACTGTAACCGCAAGGCCGTTTTGAGCCCTGTCGACGGGGTAGGACTCGGTTTCCTCTTCATCTTCATGCTCTACGCTTACCATCGGGAAATAATAGCCCGCGCCGCTGCTGTCTTCGGCGTAGTATTGAAGATTGTAGCAGTATGTTTCGACTGTTTTGCTGAAAATATCGTAATTGTCGGTATATTCGAGGCCGTCAAGCTGAACGTTATAGGTGTTGATATTGTCCGCGGTCGCTATCTCGGCAAATTCCGGGACGATGCCCTTGTCATAGTCGTAGTGAAGGATCGTTCCGTAGAATTTTCCGCTGTAAAGTCCCTCGCCGTCGAGTATGCTCCATATTCTTTCGGCAAAATCGCCCCGGGCGCTGTCGTAGTAATATGTCTTCTCATAGGGCTGCGGGTCGCAGGTCAAAACGCTCAGCTCGCTGTTGGCATAGTAGTCGGAGTCTGAGCGGTAATATCCCTCGATATCGCCGCCGTCGTAGCCCTCGAGCGTGCTAAAAATAACGCTGCCGTCCTGCAAATAAAGGTTGAAGATATAGTTGCAGTTTTCGGGGAGGAAATCTTCGAGGTATTTGTCGACCTCTTCGCGGTCGTAGACGAGCTTTTCGCCGTCGTATCTGATTATCCCCTCGTTCGCGAGAAAGCTTATATGCCCGAGGAAATTCGACGAGCTGTTATAGGCCGTCCTCGACGAAATGTTTTCGGTGACGTTTTTAAGAAAGGTCTCGTGATTATCCTCGAAATAGACGTTGTTCTGAACGCAGATAACGCTAAAGACCCCGCTTACAAAGCAGACGAACAGGCAAAGCGAAGCCAGCGCCGCGGCGAGCGCCTTTAATCCCGCGCGCTCGCGGAGCTTGTTTTTTTGGTTGTTCATATTATACCTCCGGGAACGAGAGGAGTTTACCCCTCGTTTTTGTCGAATTTATAGCCGCGCCCCCATACGACCTTTAAATATCTGGGTTCGGCCGGGTTTATCTCTATCTTTTCGCGAAGATGGCGGATATGAACGGCGATGGCGTTGTCGACCCCGACCGGAACGTTCCCCCAAACTTTTCGATAAATCTCGGCGGGGGAGTATAGAGTCCCCGCGTTTGACATCAAAAAGTAGAGTATCTCGTATTCCTTTGCGGTAAGCTTTATCGGCTCGCCGTCGACCAAAACCGTTCTGTCCGAGTCGTGAATCTCTATCCCGCCGATTCTTATGGAGTCGGGAGCTTCCGGAAGGCTGCCGAGCATAACGTATCTTCGGATATGAGATTTTATCCTCGCGATCAGTTCTATCGGATTAAAGGGCTTGGTGATATAGTCGTCCGCCCCGAGGTTAAGACCGACAATTTTGTCTATGTCCTCCGACTTCGCGGTCAAAAATATGACCGGGACGTTTGTGAACGCCCGAAGTTCGGATAGGGCGGAGATGCCGTCGACCTCGGGCATCATAATGTCCATCAAAACGCAGTGGATCTTTCTCGCCCTAAGGATATTAAGGGCTTCGGCGCCGTTATACGCCTCGTAGATGTTGTAGTCTTCGCCCTTAAGATAGATTTTCAGCGCCGAAACTATGTCGCGCTCGTCGTCGCAGATTAGAATGTTATACACTTTCGATTCTCCTTTTCTTTTTGCAAAACTTGTAAAACCACTTTATTAAACCACTTCGCCATCGGCGTTATAAATATAATAACACGGCATTTATTAAGAAACAACCCCGAGAATCTTAAGAAAATATTAAATTTTAAGAAAGTTCGAGAAAAAAGTTTTTAAAAAGGCTTGCATTTTTTTCTCGAATCTGTTATAATACCGATTGTTGCGAAAATAATGAATGTTATGACACGGAGCAGTATCGAAGCGGTCATAACGAGCACGACTGGAAATCGTGTGACGGTGATAAGCCGTCCGAGAGTTCGAATCTCTCCTGCTCCGCCAAAAGAAAAAGCAAGTAGTTTTTAGTGCAAAATCGCTAAAAGCTACTTGTTTTTTTGCTTACAATTTAAAGATTTTTCACAAATGTTTCAAGACTTTTCAAGCAGTCAAACTGTATTTTGTCACATTTTTTTGTCACATATTTTTCGGATTCGAGCGGCTGTCAGAAGAATGGCGCCGTCTTGGGGCCGAATGCCGCAGCTGTGAAAATTTTATTCAAATACCGACATTAACGTGTTGACAGCCGACATTAACGTGTTGACAAGGAAAAATTTATGTGGTACCATTAAATCGTAGATATGCTGCAAAACGCCTATAATGCTTGATTTGAGTGCAGGGAGTCGCTATGAAGATGTTCGTAACCGAAGATGACCTTGAAATTATCAACGCGCAGCTGAATGCCGGAAACGACGTTTCCATTAAGCGCGTGAAGGACGGCTACAAAATCACGAGCGAGATTGTAAGAACCATCAAAAAGAGCACCTCTCAAAAAACAAGCGATACAAGAATCAGCGGTTCTGCATTGAAAATTAAATAGTGTGTCCAAGTAGGGGCACATCAAAAGCGAGTGGGCTTACCTGTCAAGATTCGTCTTGGCGAGTAGGCCCCTTTTTGTTTTTTGGGGAATTTTAGGGTGAATTATGGGCAATTTTGATAGATATGACGAGCTCGCTTCCGCAGTCGGCGCAGATCTCGCGATGTTCTACTGCTGCATGCTTTACGACCTCCCCTATATTCCTTCGGTAGTGGGAAAGAAGACGTGGGCTAATTTTGCAGAGTATAGAAACCACCTTGCAAAAGCGGGCATAGACAGATACGAGGACGAACCCCTCGGGTTCCTTGACGGCAGCACAGACGTCAGAGGCGTGTTGGAAAACAACATTGACGATCACGAACGCCATGTGAATACTTGGGGAATCGGGGACGCGGTGAATCCATATACAGAGCAAGACTACCAGAGGCTTGATTCGCTGTTTAAAACCTATTCGTCGAGGTTGGTATCCGCGGGCGGATATGATATGCAGCAGGAAGACACATTAAGAACGGTTTGCAAATACCGCCTTATGTCCGACAAATGTTTCTCGTCGGGAACAAAAAACGGAATTGAGTTGGCGCAAAGGCTTAACAAAATGATTCAAGAAATCCTATCGAGCGAAAATCTTAGGAAGAAGGACGAACGCCCCGTAGAAGAAGTGAGAATTGATTCGATAGTAGATTCGCTTGAAAAGGCCGGACTTGTTAAAGAGGGCAAGATTTTGCCGCTTAAAGAGCTTCAAGACGCGCTTTTAAAGAGACTTGGGACGATGGGCGGAAACCCGAGTCACAAATATGCTTATACGCTCGACGCAGCGGATCATATGATTTTGGCGGTCATTAACACAATGAGAGCTAACGACGGCTATTCGGAATTAAGCGAGCTGCCGGAAGAGGCGAAAATAGACGCTGCCTTTGCCGCCGAATTTGCCGCAAAGCCTAACGAAACCGAAAAGGATTCATACGAAAAGATTGGGATTCTAAGGTGGGGCAGCGCGGCTAAGGAATAAAAAGAGGTGTGAAATGGCGGGCAGAAAAATCGGTATGGCGTGGGTCGAAGGCCGCGGCTGGACTAAGGTAAACGACGAGTGGGCGCGCGACTACACCGAATATGCCAACGAATCTTGGGCGTTCTTGATTTCGTTCTTTAGGTGGTACCCCGATGTTATGTACGATGTCTTTCGCGCTCCCGATTCCAAATATAAGACGGAAGAGCTTATACAGCGTGTGATGATGAGAGCTTTTGCGCGATATCAATTCGTCGACATAACCGGCTGCCGTTCCGCCACCAAGACGAGCACCAAAATAAAGCAAAAGATTGCGGAAAACATTTTGTTTCCCGCGACAAATTCGAGCTACTACGGGCCAAGCTATAAACAGCAGGCTGCGCTTGCAAAAGAAGCCTTCGTACAGCTTAAAAAGGACTTTCCCGCCATAGCGAGGCATTACATGATAGATTCCCAAAGCAAGGACAGTTGGGCGATATCGACGAAATTCGGGTCGAGCATTACCATCAACGCCTTGCGCGGGCAAAACATTCACGACGTCACCGCAGAGGAATATGCGCAGGAGGAAGATCCGCCGTTCGACTATCGCGAATACACATCTATTGTTCTATATGCAGTTAGGCTTACTCACAGGGTGCAGGGCGAAGACGATCCGACGTTTATTAAGTTTAAGCAGCATACCATCACTTCGGCGGGGCGAAAGCAGAATCACAGCTTCGAGACCCGTTGCAAGCACCTCAAGATGATGTTGGAAGGCAAAAGCGCCTTTGTTATGGACATTCCGTGGACGGTTATCGTTTTAAGTCAAATGCGCTCGTATTCGTGGGCTATGCAGAGAAAGCACGAGTCAACTCCCGAAGAGTTTATGCGAGAAATGGAAAGCCTATATACGGGTACCGACGAGAATCCGATAGTCAGAGACGAAATTCTAACCGCAAGCAGAGATTTGATCCTTATGGAAGAGCACCATTGCTGCAAGGATCGCGACAATCAGCTTAAGCCCGAAGAGGTAATATACATTGTCGGCTACGATGTGGCTTATGAGGACGGCGCGAATAACGCGAAATGCGCTTGCGCGGTGGTTAAGCTTACCAAGCAGAAAGATTATTATCGCAGAGATAAATATAAAAAGGACGTTGTCTACCTCGACGATTGGTCTCCGCTCGGAATGACCGAGAGAGAGCAGGCCCGAAGGCTTAAGCAAGTGTGGTACAGATTTTGCTACGAGGGAAGCGAGACATATATATCCATCGACTGTTGGCAATACGGCAAGGCGGTTACGGAAGCGTTGATGAGTAATCTCGACGATGGGCTCGCGCCGCTGTGCGTTATAAACCACGATCAATATACGGAGCTTGAACTTGAAGGTGCACTTCCCGTTATATATCCCATAAAGGCGGGCGGAGTAGGTACGACGGATCCCGATTCCGAAATGGTCAGATATGCCGAGATTCAGTTTGACAACCGAAACGTGTCGCTATTGACCTCCAACATATACGCGGGCATTGAAGCTTATAAAAGGACTCACAGAATAAAGGATTCCCGCCTTGACGTTGCCATATCGAGCCCATATAAAAAGACGAACGAGCTCGCAGATCAGATCAGAAACCTTAAAAAGGGCGTCTCCGGCGCGGGAGTATGTGAAAAGCGCATTTCTCACAGGATTCAAAGAGACAGTTGGTCCGCTTTGAAATATGCTCTTAGGCTTGCGCAAAAGCTTGAAAAGGCGAATCTTTCGACGTCGAAGAGGGAAAGCGACTGGGATAGGCTTATACGCGAAGCGGAACAAGGCGCTTTGAACAACACGGTCAATTATAGCGCGAGCAGTCGACTGATTACGCAGCGCCACGGGGGAAAATTGTTTTGAGCAAGAACGAATATAAGCTGTACGCCGCGGCTTTGAATCAAGAGAATATAAAGCTTGCGGAGAATAGGCGCTTTTCGAGGATAACGCAGAGATACATATTGATCTTCGATAACGGTGAAAAGCCCGAAAAGAGCGGAGAAATAACAAAAGACGAGTATCAACGCCGAAAAGAGCTATCTCGAATCTATCGGAGGCTCGCAGGAAGACATTAACGCTTTAGCGGCGGAATGGTACGACTGGAACGCAAAGATAAACGATCTGATCGAGAGCGAAGCCGAATCGCTTAAAAAGCTTCAAGAGGATCTTCAAAACGAGTTGGAAAGCGCGGTCAACTCGGAGCTTGAAAGAGCAAAGGACCTTGCGGACGAACAGATCGAGCAGCTCGAAAAGCAGCTTGATTCTTTGGAAGACCTTAGAGACAGCCGCAACGAAGCCTTAGACGCCGAGCTTGAAGGGCAGAAGCAGTTATTCGACAGCCGCATGTCGGCTATCGAGGCCGAAGAAGAGGCCCTTAAGACCGCAAAAGAGGAAAAGGAAAACCAACTTGAACTTGAAGAAAAGATTCTTGCGGTCAAAGAGGCGGAAGACGCCTTAGAAAAGGCAAGGCGCGAGAGAACGGTCCGCTATTATAACAGCGACACAAAGCAATGGGAATGGCGCGCCGATGAGGTCAATGTAAAATCAGCCGAAGACGCCTTAGAGCAGGCCAAAGAAGACCTTGAAAGCTACCGCGCCGAGCTTGCCTACAATGCCGCTCTTCAAGCGATAGAGGACAAAAAAATCGCCGTTCAAGCGGCATACGACGCCATAGAAAGCAGTATTAAAAAGCAGAAAAGCGCCATAGACGCCGAATACGACGCCGCAAAAAGGGAGATCGAGCGAAAAAAGGATCTTATAAATTCGCAGTACAACGCCCTTTCCTCACAGTGGCAGAGCGCGGTAGATTCGCTTCAAGCCCCAACAAGGAGCATAACCGCTATTTTGCAGGACATCGCCACATACGGAACGCCCCTTATGAGGCAAAACATCGACAACGTAAATCAACTTCTTTCAAGCCTCGGAAGCTTCCTTTCGGGAACCCTCGGAGTAAGTACGGCGGGATTTTCTTCGCCTTGGGTGGGCGGCAACAGCTATTACAGCCCATACAGCCCGCCCGGTAGCGACTTTGAAATTGTCGATGACGACCCGATCATTGAGTCTGCCGGCTCGAATCAATATTACACGCAAGATATGATAGATCTTGCGCGAAGAGTAATACGCGGCGAATTTGGAAACGGTTCCGCAAGGAGAAGGGCAATAGAAGCGCTCGGATATGACTACGAAATCATCAGAGAAATCGTAAACAAGATGTTAAACGGTCAAGTCTTCGATTCGGGCGGAGTTTTAAAAGGAATCGGCGGAATAAAGGCGACGGCGAAGGACGAGATCGTTTTGCCGCCCGACATATCGAAATCGCTTTTGTCGCCGACGGCTTCTTCGACGTTCTTACAGCGGCTTTCGGAGCTGAACCTTATGTACGGCAGCCCCGAAAAATCACTTTCGCGCATTATGGGAAAGAGCGAAGAAAATATCGGAACGCAGTATAAAGGAAGCGTGTATCAGTTCGGGAATATCACGCTTTCGGAAGGCCAAGCTAAAACGCTTACGCTTTACGATCTTGTACGTTTGACCGGCAATTTGGCCCTTTATAAAAATCAGTAACGGAGGAAGGTATATGCTTTTTCAACCGACTAACATCTTCCCGTCCGATTCGATGGGACTCGGCGGCGGAACGGTCGACGCCGAGAAGCCTCTTGAAATATCTTGGCAGATAAACGGAAATTCTCCGATGACGGCCTTTTCTATCGGGATATACAAGAATGATTTTCAAAGCACGTTGGTTTATTCTACGGGAAAGCTTACCGAAAACTGCCCGTTTGAGGGCAAAGACCGCCTTGGAAACTATAAATTTTTCAGCTACAAGATTGAGAGCCCGAAGCAGGCCGGAATGGTAAACGGCGAAGAATATAAGCTTATTATCACTCAATGGTGGAGCGAAAGCGAGAGCATTACGCAGCAAAGCGCCTCGGTGTTCATCACAAGAACCGCGCCTTCGTTGAGTATAGACGAAATTCCTTCGCCGCTTGCCGCAAACAAGTATTTATTCGGCGCTACTTATTATCAAGAACAGGGAGACCCCTTAAACTGGGTTCGGTGGCAGATAGCCGAGGCCGACAACACCGACGAGCCCTTTTACGATTCGCAATACATATACGGCGTTTCGCTTTTGCAAACGGAATACGATGGATTTTTCACAGGTACCGACTATTCGGTTCGTTGCAGGGCGCAGACCGCAAACGGAATAGAAGCCGATACCGGGTGGATAGATTTTCACGTCGAATACGAGACGATATCCATAACCGGCGCAATCAAAGCTTCGTGCGCGAAAGGAAGATCGGCGGTCGCGCTTTCGTGGCCGGGCATATACAGCATTATCGGGAAGACCACCGGCGAGGTTGAGCTCGACGAAAATTCCGGCGAAATCGAAATAGGGCCCGACTCGAATATAGTCTGGGACAACGTCGACGGCAAGGATATGCTTTTCGGCGACCCTTGGACGCTTATTTTCAAAACCGCCGTATATGACTCGGACGTTAGGATTATGAAGCTTTCGACAGTCCCCGGCGCGATTAGGTTTAAGTATCTCTCGGACAGGAAAACGCTTTCGATTACGCGAGGCAATTTTACGCTTGCGGAATTGCCGGACGGTTCTGTGGAAAAAGGCTCGATCGTTTCCGTGATTTTTACCCCCGAGAGAATGTATGCGAGAATCACCGGGCTGCAAGGGGCTCTTGCGCCGAGCGAAGCCCTTACCCCGAGCTCAACTCTGGTTCCTTCGAGCGGCGCGGTGTCTACGTCCCGGTATATGTGCGATTTGGACTACGTCCAAGGCGGAATTACTGCGATTGAAACGGACGGCAGACAGAAAATAGAATATATCGAGATACTTTCGGGAGAGCCGAAGAACGAGACGATCGAGGCGGTATACGAGACCGATACATACGTCCCGGAGCACGTCGACGAAGATCTGTTTCTTGCTTATAAATCCCTTAACGCGGGAACTTCTAATTCAATCGACGGAATTATTGCGGGTTATTCGGTTTACCGCAGGAAAAAGGACAGCGGCTTTTTGGTTCATATCTCGGACACCGAATCGACGGTGTTGTTCGACTATGCCGCCGCAAACGAGCAGGGCCCGTATATCTATTATGCGTTCCCTTATACCGAAACCTCGTTTGCCACGCAGCCCTTTGTCTCGAACGAAATAAGCCCCGTTCGGTGGGACTGGGTCATACTCGAATGTGCCGAAATCGAAGAGGGTTATTATTGCCTTTTGGAAGAATACAGATTCGCCTATAATGTTTCGAGCGGGACGACTTCTAACAACAATTCGCCTAACGTTCTTCGCAACTTTACAAAATTTCCCACGGTTCAGCCGGATTCTGCGGAATATAAGAGCGGAACCCTAAGCGGACTTATCGGGAAGATTGAGATGAACGAGGACGGTAAGATTGCATATAGAGACACGATAGAGCAGCGCGACAAAATATTTGCGTTGGCGACTTCTCAAAATACGCTGTTTTTAAAGAATCGCAAGGGCGATCTTATTCAAATCAAGACGTCGGGAGCGATTACGGCGAGCACGGCGGATAATCTTAGAGAGCAAGCGCAGACAGTCTCTATTCCTTGGATTGAAGTGGGAGATTCGGAAAACGTTTCAATAGTCAGTTGGGAGTGATACTAAGTGGCGGATATCAACAAAACAGGCAAAGAAGTCGCGAAGATGATTTTAAGTATCGGCAACGCTTCCGATCTTCGCACCGAAGCAAAAACGACAATTGTCGAAGCGGTAAACGAGATTTTCGACTATGTTGCGAAAATCGCCCGAGCGATAGCGGTTGAAAAGGGGAAGCTTGCCAAGGGCGAAACGACGACGATGGTAGAAGTCGAAGGGGTTCCCATATCCGCAAGGGCCGAAGATATGCAGACGGGCGAAGAGATTCTTTGCGAGCTGAAATATGAAAGCGACGCGGTTATTGCGACAATCAAAAAGGCCTACGATCACGATATCGAGATCAGCGTCGAATATATTATGGACTGATAAAACGGTCGGGCGGAGGTGAGCAAAACGAACATAGAGTATCTTCATCTTCAAGACGTCGACTTTCTATGCTCGGACGGACCTATTTTATGTTCGGACGGGAAGAACTTTACCGTTCTCGGTCCTTGGGACAGGAAAAACCGATATATAGACTATATGAGGGTATTGCAAACACCGTTTAGAAAGCTTTGCAGACTGCGATTTTTGAACCCCGACCGCTCGACGGCGTTTGCGGTTGACAACAGCACTAAAAAGCGGCGCGGGCAGGCATATATCACGGACGGAAGCATATCGGTCAATTTTCAGAACGGGCGGCGCAGGACTGCGAGCGTTACCCTTGCGAATTACGGTTCGGATTTTCAGTACAATGTGAACAACATTTGGTTCGGGCAGGAGATTGCTCTTGACGAGGGGCTTGTTTTGGCGGACGGCACGGATTTTTATATACAGCAGGGCGTATTTTTGATCGACACGCCGAGCGAAGAGATTTTGCCGAACTCGCGGACGATGACCTATAACCTTGTGGATAAATGGGCGAATCTTGACGGAACGCTTTTCGGAAATCTTGAAGGGACTTACGAGGTTGCAGTCGGAACGAATATTTTTGAGCCGATCTCGGCTCTGCTAAGCGAAGACCGAGGAAACGGCCGCCCCTTAGACGGAATTAAGCCGATATACACCGAGTATTACAACCAAAGAACGCAGGAATTGCCGGACGGCAGCACCGTTAAGATGACCGATCTTCCTTATACCGTTAGGAAGGACGGAGGAAGCGACAAAAAGGCGGACGTTATTCTTGAATTAGCCGGAGCGGTAAACGCCGTAGTCGGGTATGACGAATTGGGCGCGCTTAGGATAGACCCCTCGCAGGACGACATTTTAGACGACACCAAGCCGGTTATCTGGCAGTTTTCGGAGAAAGAGACAACGCTTTTAGGCATGACCTACGAGGTTAAAAATACCGAGGTATACAACGATTACATCATATACGGAGAGCAGCTCGACGACTATTCGCAGCCGAGGGGCAGGGCGCAAAATCTTGACCCGAAGAGCGACACGAATGTAAACCTTATAGGCCGAAAGACGATAAGGGAAAGCGCGCCGGGGTATGTTACGAACAAACAGTGCGAGGATCGCGCGGCTTGGGAGCTTAAAAGGGCGACGATTCTTAAAAAGGCGGTTACAATCTCGTGTTCTCAAATATTGCACATTCAAGAAAACAGGCTTATTTCGATAGTCAGAACCGACAAAGAGGGCTCGCCGGTTGAACGGCACTTGATTTTAGGCTTTTCAAGACCCTTGACGGCAAATGGGGAAATGACGATCAACGCAGTTTCGGTTCACGATTTTCCCGTCGCTACGATAACCGACACGGAGGAGGAATAACAAAGTATGAGCAAGAAAAAACCGCAGCAAACCGCTGCAAAAAGGACCGCAAGGATATTAAAACTTAAAAGCGGGCGCGAGTATGAGATTACCGGCGAGAACGGCAGGTTTTATATCTGCGAGGGCACGGCCTTTTCTAAATCTCACCCCGACATAGCTTTAATCGAGCAAAGAAAAGTCGACCGAGAAGCAATTACGAAAGAGAGGTAGAAAATTATGCCGGTAGTGCAGGGAAAATACAAGAACCCCGGGTGGAAAAACGATTCCGCGCCCTATTTGAACGCCGAAGAGCTTAACGCAATCAGCGACACCCTTGTCGGCCACGAAACCGCCATCGAGGAAGCAGAAAAGAAGATTAAAAACTTCGAGGATTCCGATTATATCGAAAGCAAAGAGAAAAACGCGGCAAACGGAGTCGCGGGGCTTGATGAGAGCGGGCATTTAAAAAAATCGGCGTTTCCGTATTTGGACGGCTTTACGATTGACAACGGCGCAAGCCTTAACAAAGACGCCGACTGCTCGATCACCCTTAAAGATATGACCTATTACAACATAACCCTTAACGAGCACGCGCTTACGGTTACTCTAAGCCCGAGCACGGTTACCGCTTGGGGGTTTTTAAAGGGGATAAGCGGGATAACGCTTAAGAGCGCCACGGAAATATTCGTCAGCGGAGACGACTTTACGCAGGCCAAGCCCGAAGAGGAATGGGAGTTTTCGATCATCAATTCGGTTATGGTTTGGAAGAAGCACGACAAAAAGGTCTCGAATTAAAAAGGGGAGGGCTTAAAATGAACGAATTTATGAGCAGAAGAAGGCTTATACTGCCGTCGGAATCAATTCCTCTTCCGTATAATTATTGGGAAGAGGGCGGAAGCAATCAAGCGATTCTGAAATATAACTCTACGCCGGAACGTTTATATTTTTCTGGAGGCAGCTACGGCTTGTTCGACGCTTTTCCGAGCGACTTTAACGGATTATGCAACGGATCTTATTATGTGAATATGCCTTATAAAGAGACCCCAGACGGGCTTGTTTTGGCGGACGGCTTGGGAAACTGGCAAGAAATCGAAATACAGATACCGCATATCAAAATGTTTCTTGGTCTATCGGCCTATATTATGATATGTATTTTCAAATATCACAAAAAGATACGAGCGACGGAGGAGTATATAATCATGAGTATTTAAGTAGGTCTATAAACAAGAAAATAAGCTATGAGAAGGACAAAATGATTTCAACAATCTTCAAAAGAAGCGAAATGATAGATAACGGAGGCACGCCGGAATATGCAAAATACAAAGATCTTGATATCGGCTTGAGAAGACTGCTGATTTATATAAACTTTCCGCGCTACACTATAAATAAAATAGTGATAAGATAATACAAATGTATTGCAAATCATATCAAATTATGATATAATTAAAATATAGGAGGAATTGATATGCATGAATTTTTCGGCAGGAGAAGGCAGCTTTTTACCTCGGCGGGGGAAGCTAAGATCGAGCTTCCGTATGTGTATTTCGACAAATACAACAAAATCGGATTAGAGACGGTTAAAAGCTTTAACGTCGATCGCTCGGGAACGGCCTATTCGGTCTTTCCTCTTCCGTTTGTTACTGACTATTCGAGCGGCTTGGGCTGCCGAGCGAGCAGCTATATGATGGTTGAATTGCCTTGGGAATCTACGGACGATTCGAGCGTAAACTATCGCAAGCTTCACAGCGGGCTCAAAAACTGGCGAACGATTCTTGTTACCACCGAAAATTCGGCGGGGGGGGTTATATTCGCGTATCAAGGCCACAAGCCGAGTCAGTCGTCAGCTAAACCTTTAGCTGTTTTGGGCATGTTCGACATAAGAACAAACTCGGAGATCTCGGTTATCAACGTACAGAGTTCGCCGGTTAGCCCCAACGGTTCTATATTCCTCGGCTCCAACGAGTGGAATCCCAAAGACATTTACATAACAAAAATTGAAATAATATAGGAGGAAAAACTATGCAAGACTTTTTCAGTAGGCGGCGGGCGCTTTTAAGCAGCGGCGACATAAGCTTGCCTTATACTTATTATTCGTGCGGGGGGGGGTATTGAAAACGTATTAAAATATAATAGCTGGAATTTTAAAACCGAAGGCTATAAACTTATATTAAATCCCGAATGGAGCGGTGATTATGTGGAAAATTCAATAGCCGATAAATACGTTATTACAGATGAAGGCTTTTATACCGGCTGCTCGATTATTTTTCTGCCATTCCAAAGCGCAGGAGAAATAAACGTTTTACACCCCGCGCTTAAGAACTGGCAAACGGTAGAAATAAAATTTATATATACCGGCCCGTCAGCAAATATAAATGTTTCGCAGCATATATTTTATGACACTTACAACAGAGGAGGGACTTTTCAAAATAAACCGGTCGAAAAATTTTACGCGACCAATTGTTATAAGCCCTCGTCTCAAGAAGGAAAGACTTACACTTATGTGTTTCACCGAAGTGAATTGCAACGGAGAACGCCGATAGAATATGAAGATATAGACATCGCCGAGCGGCGCCTCGGAATTTGGACCGGCCTTATGACATGGGCATACGCAACCATAACCGAAATAAAAATATCATAAATCAAAACAGGAGGAATATAAAATGCAGGATTTTTTCAGTAGAAGAAGAGCGCTTTTGAAATCGGGGGGGGGTTGCCGGTTATAATCGAGACCCAAGCCGATTGGGAAAAGCTTCAAGATGAAGGGCGGTTAAGCTATTCATATATCAGCGGTTATACCCACGGAAGCAGCAGTATAGAAAATCGCGGTATGCACTTGAGCGGGAATATTCAATTATGTATTTATCCATTTTCGGTATACGGCCCGCCGACGACAAGCGATTATGAAAACTGGAAAACCATTCAAGTGGAATACGCCGATAGAAGAAGCGGCAACCGCAGCGCCCAAGTAATTACGGTGAGACTTGCGGAAAACCTTAGCGGCAACTATGTGACCGATAAAACCACAATGGTTGGAGACACTATCGGAAAAAGAGTCATTTTTACGAGAGAGCAGCTTGAAAAAGCGGGGTATGACTACTATAAAAACAGTCTGGTCATTATGATCGGGCCGGATACTCTTTACACTCAAACACAACTGGTGATCGACTCTGTAATAATCTCGTAAAATCCGCATTTTGGCATAAAAAGCCCCGCCTGCGAAAAGCGAGCGGGGCGGCTTTTATTTAAGCGGTGAAATCGGCCTTTCCGACGACGTATGAGTTTGAGGCGGAGCCGAAGACGAGAATCAAGCATTGGTCGCCGGCCTTAAGCGAGGCTGCCGAGGCGGCGCAGGGGAGCTCGATTTGGGAATCCTCGAACGGGCGCTGAATTTTGATTTTTCCGTCTCGGGGATTTTGTACAACGCTCGCCTTATAATAGCGAACGCCGTCTGCAAGCTTTTTGTCGATTTTAGGTTCGATATAACTCCAAATGTTATCGGCAAAGGATTTTATCTGCCCGATGTCGCCGTTCATAGCTTTACTCCTTTTCTTTTTTTACGCCGGTAACGGCTATCCACCCCGCCGGCAGCCTTAGACGAGCGGCTTCTAAGCTTTCGGCCTCGATCACGAATAATCTTTTTGAATCGGGGTCGTTTTGGGAAGTCGCTTCGATGGAAAACCTTTCGGTTACGACGTTGAGTTTGGGAAGCATAAAACAAAAAGTCCTTTCAAAAGAAAATCGCAAAGGGTTTCAATATTTTTGTCTATATATAATTATTATAGCGCAAGTTAGATTAAATTACAAGCCCCGCTGCGACATTAAGCGGGGCTTTGTTATAAAATCAAGCGGGTCTTATCAATTCAAAATTGTTTTCGGCCTGCCGGTCGCGTTCTGCGAGGGCTTTTATCGCGCTTGCGCGTTCGCCCCGCGCTTCGAGTCTGCCGGTGTAGATCTGTGTGGTGACGATCGAGGAATGGCCGAGCTCGGATTGAAGAAGCTCGATACTCGAACCGCTGTTAAGCTCTAACCGCGAGCCTATATGCCTTAAATCGTGAGTCCTTACGCCGTGAACGCCCACGGCGTTGAAAACATAGCGCTCGACGATATCCGAAAGCCATTGAGAGCTTCCTTTGTGCCATTGCTCGGTTCGGTCGTTGGTTCCGAACGAAGCAGCCGAAGTCGTTCCGAAAAGATAATCGTCGGACCCCGCTGATTGCGGCCTTATGCCGGATTCGAGATAGAGGCGGATCCCGCTTTTCGCTATCGGTTGAAGATATACTCTTCGGAATTTTCCGCCTTTGCCACGCTCGACGGTTATTTCGTCGTTGTCAAAGTCGATATCGCAGAGCCTTAAATTAAGAAGCTCGGCGTTTCGGATTTTGGAGGTTAAGAGAAGCACGACGATAGCGTAGTTTCGCGGGAAGTATTTCACTTTTTCCGCCAAGGGCTTTTCGCGAAGCCAAAGGCGGCAAACCTGCCGGTCGGTTAAAATCATATCGTAGGGGCGGGATTCGATCTTCGGGTAGAATCTTCGGCTTACGGGGTTGGAGTTGTAAGCCCTGTCTTCTTCAAGGGAAGGGTCGGACATCGCGGAGAAGAAATACGAAAGATCGCTTAGATAGCAGCGAACGGTCGACGCGGCGAGGCCGTTTTCGGTTAGATAATCGCGCCACGCCCTTATATCGGAAGCGGAAGGGTCGGACTCCGGGGAAGAGGATCCCCAAAAATCGAGGAAGAGGCGAAGCGAGCGCTCGTAGTTGCGAAGCGTTTTAGGGCTTGCGCCGGTTATTTCGAGGTTCGAGAGATAGTAGGCTTTTGCATTTGAATATTTTTCTGTGTAGCGGTTCATTTCAAAATTCCTTTCTTTGGACTGTTGACAGGAATTTCGCCGCGTGGTATAATACCGAAGACGGAAAAATCCTGTTATGGGATAAATCTTGTTTATGGGAGAAACCTGTTATGGGATAATCTGTCAATGGGCTTTTGCGTTTCGCTCGGGGGAATATGGGCGGAACGCATTTTTTATTTCAAAATTTACTTGCCGGGGGATTCGATTTTAAGCTCTTTTTTTAAGGCCGTTTGAAGAACCGAGGAAAAATTGATGTTGGCCTTTTCTGCCTCGTAGCAGAGCCAGCGAGGAAGTGTGCAGTTCTTTTTTACGGCCTTTTGATCGCTTTTTCTGCGATATTCCGCGAAATCTACGTCGACGAGCGAAACGATTTCGTTATTTTTGCGGGATATCGAATCGACCGGGCTCGCGTCGGGCAAGGGCTTACCGTCGTCTTCCATGTCGATCCCCATAAGGCCGATGGCGTCTCTCGCCATTTCGATCGCTTCCGTGAGATCGTCGCCCTCGGTGTTGATTTCAAAATCCGGGATAAAGACGGTAAATCCTTTTTTGTCCGGCGTTAAGACTATGGGATAAGAATTTTTCATAAATCAAACCTCCTGTTTATATTTTCTGCGGCTGCGGAGTCATTTAAGCCCGCGCCGCTTGATTATTGCCTTTGCCAAATTTTCTTTGATTTCTTTGTGCCTCGGAATCGCTTCGGCCTCGCTTCCGTTGGTGTAAATATCATGCTCCGCGCCGTTTCTTTTTAAATGCCAACCGTTTCGTATGAGCATTTTTATAAGCTCCGATCTTTTCGTTCGGCTCGCCTCCTTCCGACGATAATATTATACGCCTTTTATACGCATTTGTCAAGGGGATTTCCGCGAAATTGCGCGGATTTGGGCGTTTAGATTTATTTCAAAATTACACCTGTCGGCGATGTCTGATTTCTTTTTTGCGGGCAGGTTTGCGGGCTGTCAAAAACCTTTGTTTGATTTCAAAATTTTTTCGGATTGTGGGAAATTAGGTCTTGCATTTCAAAATTTTTAAAATGTGGCAACGACTTTTCGAGGCGATTTTTGATTTTGCGAGAGCTTTAAAGAAAAATCCTTTTGAAATTCGGAACGCCTTGCAGAGGCGTTTTTCGGCCTCTAAGCGCGTTTCCTATTTTTCGGAATTCTTTGCCCCGGGAGACCCTAAAGCGTTTCAAAATTCAACCTTGCCCCGACATTTCAAAATTTCAAGGGGACGGGGCGTCAGCCTGGGATTACCCGGCCGACTTTTTTAGCTGCTCGATTATTTTCTTTCCCGCGAGGCGGGCGTTTTCGGTCAGCTGTCGCTGCCAACAACCGTTTTTCGGCGACCATTTGAAGGCGTTCCGTTTCATTATTTCGCGGATTTCGGGAGACGGAATCTCTTCAAAGCGGAATTGCAGGCGCATTATTTCTGTATTTTCCGAGACGGTGAGGCCGAGATCTTCGTATTCCTTTGCGCCGGAGGCTTCATCTTTCAATTTTTTAAGGCTCTCGATCCTTTCTTTGATTCTGCGGATCTCGGCGCCGTTGTTTGAAAGCTCGAAGGGCGGATAGGGCGAGTCGGCGAGGTGAAAGCCCTGTTGCATTTCGTTTTTCAATTTTTTAATTTCGGAGTCGGAGAGCGCCGGGCAGCCGTCGAGCGTTTTATTTTTTCTGTAAAAGGCGTTGACCGATTTCATTTTTTCCTGCTCGGCGTTAAGCTTTGCGAGCTTGTTTTCGAGCTCCTCGGCGGCGTCGGCCTCGTCCGATCGGATAACCTCGGCGGAGCACAGAAGGCCGTGGAGGCGCTCGAAGCAGCCTTGAAGCTCTTCGTATCTTTCAAAATTCCGGTCGAAAGCGGCGTTTTGCTTTTCTTTTTTCCGGGTCGGGAAGTTTGAGGCGCCGGTGATCAGAACCGAGGGGCAGCGGGCGCCGATCCGGCTTGCTTCGTTCAGATTTTCTGCAAGCTTGCGGGCGTAGGTTTCGGCGATCTGTCGCGCCTTTTCGGCCTGCCGCGGCTTTACTTTCGATATTTTGTCGGCGAGGTCGTAGGCGTCGTTTACGAGCGCCGTATATTCGGCGGTGAGGCTTCCTTCCCGGTAGTCGTTTAACGACATCATTTCGTGGGCGAGTTTTGCGGCCTTTTCGTCGATCGGGAAATAAAGGGGTTTCGGCTGTTGGGTTTCAATATTTTTTTGCCGAACCTCTCCCGACTCGGGGGACGCGGGGCTCGGAACTTCGGCGCTCTGGGACGCTTTTGCGGTTTCGGGCTGTTTGATTTCATTATTTTGCGGATTTGCGGCGGGCTGCGGCTTCTTCGGCGGCTGCGAATATTCGCAGATACGCCTTGCAAAGATCTGCGCTTCTTCAAAGCTGCGGAAGCTTCCGAGGCGAAGCGCTTCGCCGTCCGCCATTCTTCCGACGATGTAGCCGTCGCCGGATTTCGAGACGATCACGGGCGAGAGTTCGGGCGACTCTTGGGAGTCGGCGGGGGAGGGCTTTTGCATTTCAAAATTTTTATTTTCGGCGGGGGCTGCGGCCGTTTCTTCGCTTTGGGCTAAAAGCTTTTCGAGGCGTTCGCGGCGGCGGTCGAGCTCGTTTTTGTAGTAAATTTCGTAGCTCGTGCCCTTTTTCTTTTCAAAATTCCTCTCGGCGTGCTTGACCGCGTTTTTCGCGTAGCGGATCAGAGCGGCGGCGCGAGCTTTTACGGCCTCGGCGTAGTAGGGGGAATCCGGGCGGACGGTGACGGTGTCGCGCTCGAAGTAGTCGCTCATGCTGTCCGAATCGTTTGAAATTTCAATCCCGGAGGCGGCGGGCGTTTCGGTGAAGTCGCGCATGTAAATCACAACGGCGCCGTCGTCGCGATCGTATTCGGAATATCGGCCGCTGTAAAGTTTTCCGTTGATTTTCATGCCGTTTTGGACGAAGTGCGGGATATTGTCCGCGGGCTCGGGCTGCGGCTCGGTGTAGCCGTCCGGCAGCTTTTCGGAGATTAGGCGGGCGGCGGTGGCCTCGTATTCTTCGGCATAGCGGCGAAGGGCGGCGACATTTTCGGAATCCTGCCCGAAGTCTCGCGCCTCGCGGTCGGCCTGCTCTATGCTGCTCTCGGCCTTTTCGCGGAAGTATGCGACGATTTCGGAGACGTCGGCGACGCTCGAAAGCTCGATCTTCGCGTGTTCGGCGTTCCAAGCGTTTCCGGCGGTGCGCTTTTCCCAACTGCTGACGAAGCATTTTAACGGCCAAAAAGCGAGCGAATACTTTGCGGTGCTGATCTTGCCGGATTTTGATATTTTCTTCAAGCTAAGATCGGAACCGCGCCAGCTCGCGCGGCCGGGCGCGTTCTCGACAAAATACAGGCCGTTGTCGTTCTTGAAATATGCGTCGGAGATTTTCACAACGTCGCCGGGGCGGATTTCGCGCCCGTTGCGATCGGTGATTCGGTTTTCCTGCTTTTCGGTGTTGTATTTCATTATTTTTTACCCCCTTAAATTATTCCATAGCTCGCGGCGCGTTCGGCGTTTGCCGCCTGCCACTCTATCGCCCTATCGCGGGCGGTCTCTTTGCGCTTGGTGTAATAGCTTGTTTTTTCATTTTTTCATGTCGTCCTTTCTGTTGAGATAATCGCCGAAGAGAAAATCGGCCGCGTTCATTCTGTGCCCTTCGCCGTTGCTTCGCAGGTAGTCGACGAATTTTTCGCAAGTCATTTCGCCGAGGGCTCCGGCGCAGTTCTGCGCCTCTTTGAGATTTTGAAACGCTTTGAGGGTGAAGCAACCGTTCCGGCCGTAGAAGCAGACGGCGAAACAATCGGCGGCGGCCTTAACGAAGAGGCAGGGCGAGACGGTCACGCGCGCGCCGTTTTGGTTCTTGAAGACCCATTCAAGCGGCCTTTGTTTGACTTCGCGGCCGTCGCTGTATTGCGCGTTGACAAGTTGACAAATTTTTGCCTTTTCCGCCTCTTCGGTTTTTATTGCGCCGTCTTCAAGGGCTTCGCAGATACACCCCGCGATAAGATCGAGCTCGTTTTCAAGCGTTGCCTCTCGCAAATAATTGAAGTCTATAACCCGCCTTTTGCCGTCTTCGCTGTTCTTTTCGGTGATGTTGTAGCGCCCCCGGCACCCCTCGGCGTCGGTGTAGTAGGTATTTATAACGACGTGGGAGGGCAGAACCCGGGAGATATAGCCGGCTTTTTTCCAAATGTTCATTAAATCGTGCGGGTCTTTTAGGTCGTGCTCGCAGCGGCTCGCCTCGATGGTGAAATTACGGCCGATCGAATACAGGCGGCGGCGTCCGTCGTTGCACTGTCGGACCTCGGTTATATACGATAAGTAAACTTTATTTTCGGGCTTTGCCGCCGAGACGATCGCGGCGACTTCGGCCGCGCGCTCTTTCCGGGACTTCCACCCCTGCGGGATCTCGATTACAGGCTGTCCGGGCTTAACTGTTCCGCTGAACTCGTCGCACCCGATGACGGTGTAGCCGTCTTCGGAGTAGTAGGCGGCGGCCTGCTCGGCGCTCTCCGCTTTAACGATGTTTTCGCTGAAGATGTCTTCGCTCGATTTAAAAGTGATTTTATACTGTTTCATTGTGTTTCCTCCTTGATTTTCTGCCGCGCCCGTGGTATAATTCAAGGCGCCGGCGGTCGTTGGCTGTTGGCGTATGTGTGGCGGTCGCTCGGCTTTGGTCTGTTTGGGCGGCCGCCCGGCTTTATAACGGTGTTTCTTCCTCGTGGATCATTTTGCGCGCTCCCTTCTGATTCTTTCCCGCTCCGGATCGGCGCGGTTTCGTTGTGATTGTTTTTCTATGCTCTTATTATACACCCGTTTCACGTGATTGTCAACTGTTTTTGCGTGTTTATTTGCAAAAAATATACACAAATTTTGCGTGCATATTTTGTATAAATTGTCACTTGTTTTAAGTGCGCATTTTGGTTATACTTTAGGCGAGGTGATTTGATGTTAAAATTTAAATTTGATGTTCTTGCGGCGTTGAAAGACCGAGGCTATACAAGTTACAGGATAAGGCAAGACCGAATTTTTGGCGAATCTGAGGCGCAGAAAATCAGATCCGGCGCGATTCCGTCGAAAAATGTTTTAAACAAGCTTTGCGAGCTTTTAGACTGTCAGCCCGGCGACCTGCTCGAATATGTTCCAGACGTGGGAGAGAATTAAGCACCCCGCAATCGCTCGGGCGATTGTTTTTCTATGCTCTTATTATATACTATTTGCGCAAATATATCAAGTGACAAAATAAACAAATATATTTGCGTAAAATAGTGCATTATGTATATTTACACAAATATAATTTTTTGCTATCATATTGGGCGAGGTGATTTCATGCCAACGAGCAAAGCGCAACAAAAATCCGTAAACAAGTATATAAACAAAGCCTACGACCGTATCAACTTAACTGTTCCGAAAGGCTACAAAGACGAAATCAAAGCCCACGCGGAAAGCACCGGCGAGAGCGTTAATGCCTTTATCGCTCGGGCGATTGCCGAAGCAATGGAACGCGATCGCGCCGAGGATTCGCCGAAGGATTAGGCCGGAAGACTCCCGGGCCGAAGAGGCCGAAGAGATTGAAGAGGAGAAAGAAAGCCGGAACACCGGCGAAGACTAAGCAGAGAGACGAGAGAAGAGAAAATAAGAAACCGCCCGCAGCCCTTGCGACCGCTCGGCGGCTTTTGCTTGTATGCTGTTATCCGTCCCGCCCTCTCGCGCGTTATACCCGCCCGCATAGCTCACGCCCGCACCCGCATTCACCCACACGCGCACACGCGCCCGCGCGCGTATATATACAGGCGCGCACACGCTACGCACCCGCGCACACATACGCCCGCGCGCCTGCCGGAATAAAATATACTATAATGAAATGAAATAAAATAAAATAAAGCAATATAGAGGGGAAAGGAAAGGGGAAAAGAGAGGAAAAAGGGGGCAAAATGGGAAGAGTTACCGAACGCCGCGAGTTTGAGCGGGAAAAAAGGAACTTGAAAAGCTGAAAAAATCGTCAGAACCGGCGCGAAACGTGAAAGCCGACCGGCCGAGGGGCTTTTTTCGCTTCCGTCGGCTTTTTGCCGCTGCTGTTCGTCGGCCCCGGTGCTTTCCGTTGCGATTATTGTATATAATCGCAACGAATGAAGCCCGAAGAGGCCGCGCAGCCCCCCTGCTTTTGATTCGGAAAGCCTCTTTTTTAGCCGAAAACTCTGTAAGCTCTTCCCATTCTACGAAGTTTCCCCAAAAGCCCAAACAGCTACCGATGATTTTGCCCATCAAGAATCACAAAAAGCCCCCAAGAGGCAAAAAGTTACCTTCAAGGGGGCAATAATAAAAAGCGGGCTAAGACATTGTGAACACCCACACGGGGCAGAATCGGGGCTCTGTGCCGTCTTTGAGAAGATTAAGGGACCAACCGACGTGACGTTCGGAAAACTCGTTTGTGGTTGCTTGCCAAGATACGGCGGCGGTGGTTATGTGTTTCGGGATAAAGCCGAGGATTCTTTTGCAGATATCGGACGCCTGCGTTTTGGAATATTTTTGCGCGTTTACGGCGACGACCTTTAATCCGTCGTGTTCAAAAACGGCGCTGTCGAACTTACTTTTTCCTTTCATAGTTTTCACCTTCTTTGTTTTTTATGGTTGAGAAGTCGTCGGAGCAGCAGAATCGGCGAGAGCTCGGCCGCTTTGCGGTGGGACGTCGGTATGTAGTCGGGGCCTTGAAGAGGCGTGTGCGGCGGGGTTGCGGCTTCCGGGTGAGGCAGGGCAACGATGTCGGCATTGATTCGAGAATGGAGATCGCCTGCTTAAACGTATCGGATTTAATTTTTCCGTCGGCGTATTCCTCTCCATGATATTCCGCCAGAGCGGTCAGCTTTTTCTTGAGCTCGTCCGCGTCTATCAGTCTCACTTTGCCTTCTTGCACATCTTTGCGCTGCAAAATTGGTCTCATTCTTTTACCTCCTCTTCCATTATTGCGCCGCAGTGCTGACAATATTTCGTGTTGTCGTGTATGTCGTAGGCTCGACCGCAGTGTGAAATCGTCGGTATCTGCCTCTGATTCCATAATGCGATAGCTTCTTCCGGAGAGCCCATTAGTTTCGTACTCAAACCGCACGACTGACATTCAACCAAGCAATCGCTTGAATCGGATATGTCAATATCTACATAATATCCGTTTTCGTCAAGAACAGGGCGCATATAACTATTATCCTCCAACCAGGCTTCTCCGCCACAGCAAGGACAAGGTTTTAGAGGCTCAAGCTTATGTCCGTCATCGTTGTAATCGTTCCATACATTCCTGTCAAACATATTTATCTTTCCTCCCTGTATTCTTCCGGCAAATCCATTACTGCGCCGCAGCAACGGCATTTCGAGCAGCGGCACAGCGTTTTCTGCTCTGACAATGACCTTGCGTCGACCTCTACCGGCGACTGTGACAGAAGAATTTTTTCCGCGACGAAATCTCTGTCCTTATTGTCGTACCATTCAGCCTTTTCAAAACATTCGTAAAGAACGTCGGCGTCAATCAGCTTTGGCGTGTTCATTTTTTGTTTCCTCCTTTGTGATTTTTTCAAACTCGATCACCCATACATACGGATTAGCCTCCCAACCATAGGCGGCGAGGTCTTTGCGCTTAAATGTCCTGTCCCAATATCCGGCGAAAGCGGCACGATAAAAGCAGTTGTTTAAGTTGGACCTTTTATCATACCAAGAGCGGGACTGATAGTCGTATGGGTCTGTAACTCCTTCATCTCTTGCTTGCTCATTGGTTATATCTTGCAGCCTCTGAACGCGCACATCTTTAACGCGAAGAAAAAGGCGAGCGGCTTCGCGGGGCATACTCACGGGAGAGTGCCATTTTTTCTCAATCAAGGCTTCAATAGGATCAAACGGATTTTTTCCCGCCCTATACAAATAGCCGTCCACGATCCCGACGCCGCCCCCGCCAAAACACCAAGTTGCATTTTTCCACGTCTCCCGAACGTAGAGAATATCATCTTTACGGTATGGCGGTATAAGTAAACTGCTTAGAAAAGCGGGTTGCGGTTTTATCGCTTTCCGGGTAACTGTCTTCCTGCCGTCGAGAATCGCCCTAACGTCCTCGATGTTGAAAAATATAGGCTTCATTTCTCCATCTCCTTTCTCAAACTGTCCTTGATGTAGTAGTCGAGTTCAAGCCACTGGCAAAGCTCCTCGGCTCTGCGACCGAAATCTTTCCAATCGACGCTTGACGGGTGATAATTCAGCTTGCCGATTTTCGCTCTGTCAACATACAGCGAGGTTTTCTCAATCGCCCAAAGCACGGTGTCGGGGTTGATTACAGGCTCAAACGAAATCCACGTCTTAATGCCCATTTCGTGTGCGCGTTTCAGACGATTGCGGGCAAAAGGTGGAGCAAGAGAATACGGCTCCTCTTCGGCGCTCGCTCCTGTAAAGGTTATCCCGTACCAATCGTCGCCGTCGAGCAGGTCGAAGTCTCTGCTGCCATCGCCCTTGGTAAGTATCTGAACGTGATTACCGTACTGCTTCAACAGCTTTATAATTTCTCGCGTCGTGGAGCTGTCATAATCCATCGGGTACGGGTCGCAAGTAAAGCAGAGATGAACGGTCTTGCCTGTAATCTGCTCACGTTCGAGCTGCTTGCGGGTCTCCTCTACGATATTTGCGCGAGGCTCAACGACGGAATGAAAAGTCTCTCGGTCTTTTCTTAGGACGGTCGGGGCAAAGCAGTAATAGCAGCGGTGCGGGCAGCCGGTGTAGATGTTGACAGCATAATCGCCATACTCGGCGGCGGCTCCGCTCGGCTTGTAAATAGGTTTCATATTTAGCTCCTTTCAAAGATTTTAAGGCTCTATACGCACGATTATTGCCTTGACCCACGGAAGAGCGTCGTAATAAGGTCGGCAGTCATCTTCGTTCTCGGGAAGAGCTTCAAGCTCTTCTTTGGAAAGATAGTATTCAAGAGTATCCATCACACTTTCTTCGCCCTTGAATATGATGTAGCCTTCGTATGACCCTTGGCATATGAGAAACTCATTTATGTGCACGCTTCCGAGACTTGCGAGGGTGTGGTCGTATTCGCTGCACGCGGCTTCGTTGTCTACAAACGGTATGACCGGCAGATCGGGGTTTTCTTGAATAAGCCGCAAAAGTTCTTGCCTGTTTATACTGTTGATTTTCATATTGTCGTCTCCTTTCAAAGAGCGATTCAAAGGTCGATAAAAAAACTCATCTGCGCGGTATGGGCGGCAAAGCGTTCCTCCTGCTTTTCAAAATATTCGCGGTCGATTTCAAAGCCGACAAAGTCAAGCCCTGCGTCGTATGCGGCGATACGGCTCGACCCGCTGCCGAGGTGAGTGTCTAAGATTTTTGCGGGGGGGGGTAGCATAATGCTGATATATCCATTTGTAGAGCTCTACGGGCTTTTGAGTCGGGTGGATTTTCCCGCCCGTTCGATTGTCGAACGCAAAGAGCTTTGAGGGCTTATTGAAGCTTGTCCAAGCGTACTCGCAGCGACTGAAATTTTCCCACGGTTGGAGCTTGTCCCATACCAGAAAGCACCTGCACGGCGGCAACGAAAAGTAATTTCCGCCCCAGATAATTTGGTTTTTCGATACTCGAAACAGTTCGACGAAATATTCCGCGCTCGGCGGAGTGTCCCATCGCGATATATTTCCGCGATTAAACGTGCGGTTTTTAAGCTTGCCCCTGCCGTTTGAACTGCTTTTTGAAAGTCCATACGGCGGGTCGACCACGGCAAGATCGAAATATTTATCCGGCATTTGCTTCATAGCCGTCATACAGTCCATACAGTAGGCGAGGTTCATTGCTTCAACTCCTCGACATAGCACCACGACTGCGGCGGTCTTTTCAAGCCGAACGCGCTTAGCGCTTGGGGATTATGATATCTTTTCAGCCAAGAGATGTGCCAACTGTATACTATTTTACCGTTACCGAGATAGTCGATTATCTCTTTGTCTGTCATTCTGATGTATGGAAATTCTTTTTGCGCTATGTAACAATTTGGATCCGAATACTCAATAGAAATTGGAAAAATCTTGTCGCAGATAAACTCGCCGATTACAACGCCGCCGCTGATAAACCTATACATTTTGCCGCAGCTGCGATCGATCGGTTTATCCGTTACATAAGAAAACGGTTCTTTGCTTTTCGTGCAATATATATAGCACTTAAAGGGAGTTTCAAGCTTCGGGCGAGTCTTTCTAAGTTCGATAGTCTTTTCCTCGCTCGTAATCAGCTCGCACCATTTCGGGCGTATGCTTATCATTACTGCATTTTTCATTTTCTCACCCTTACGCTGCACACGCTGTTCTCGGCTATGTATTCGGTGTCGGTCTCACGGATTTTCATGCCGAAGCGCTCGTTGATGATATCGTGCGCCATTTCGGCCTTACCGTCGTAATAGGCGTATTCAAAATCGTCTTTTTTCTTTTTAGCCGCCTCGGCTTTTTGGGCATTTTCGACGTACTTTTGAAGCAGATATTCTACAAGCGCCATCTCGTTCATTTTTCAGCCTCCTCAAATTTCATAAAACAGCCCCAGAAAGTCTTGCTGTTTTTTCCGGAGTGATGTCCGAAAAGCGGCTTTTCGCCGATTGCTTTCCACACGTCGGTGGAGGGAATGTCGTGCTCACTCCATTTGAAAATAAGAACGCCGTCGGGCTTTAATACTCTCATGCACTCTTTGAAACCGTCGTGTATCATTTGCGGCCAGTTCTCGCCGAGCTTGCCGTACTTTTTGACGAGCCAAGAGGTTTCTTTTGCTCGGGTGAGGTGCGGCGGGTCGAACACGACGAGCGAGAACGAGTTGTCCTCAAACGGCAGCGCGGTGAAATCGCAGACGATGTCGGGATCTACAACGCACTTCCGCTCGGACATTCCGTCGCCGCTTTTCCATATATTCGACAGGCTTTCGGCCCTCTTGTCGCAGTAGACGGCGGCCGGGTGATTTTTGTTGAACCATATAGTCCGCGAGCCGCAGGTCGCGTCGAGGATTTTCTTTTTTGAAATATCATAGCTCATTTTCTCCGCGCTCCTTTTCTCTATTTAGATTTTTGTTCTACCTCATCGCCCCAGCTCGTCCAACCGTCGCGGAGATTTCTTGCAAAAAGCTCGATCTTCTTCGCGTCCGGGAACATATCTTCAAGCATTTCGTAAGCGCAAACCGGCTTGCGACTGTGGTATGTAGCCGCCTCGCGCAGGACAGTAGAATATTTTCCCCGACATTCTTTTCTCGGCATAAGCATTTTTCCGGAGCGATAGAACCAAAGCAGATATTCGTGCGAGAATCTCACCGTGAAAGCGGGCGCAACGCCGTTTTCTTTGTCCCAGATGAATCGCGCGTGAAGCTTATACCCTCGGCTCTCCATTTGCCGCTCGGCCTCGTGCAAAAATTTGTCGATCGTCCAAAGAAAGACATTGTGTCGTTCTGCGGCCGACTGCAAGAAGCCGTCCATCAGTTTGAAACATTCGTCGACCGAAATGGTTTTATAGTCGAGCTCCCGCCCTTGATTAGGCCGACTTTTTCTTATGCCGCCCTTCTTTTGGGGCCACGGCGGATCTGCGTATATCAGCTCAAAGCCGGTTCCACAATTGTTCATGTTCCGACCCTCCTCAAAACGTTACCGCCGCATTGAGCACCGCTGCGGCTATCCAGTAAATAACCTTTCGCCAATCGCCGCTAACACCGTAAACAAAAGCAGCGCAAACGTCAAACAAAATCAGAATCAGCGGGAAGATGTATTCTTTTCTCATACTTTTATCTCCTATTTTTTAAACGGCGTTCAGCGATTTTTCTTTTCAGAAATCGAATAAAAAGCAGAAAATTATAAAAATGAATTTTCATCTTTCCGGTGCTTCCGATATATCCTATTCGGACTATCCCGTCGGGGCGGTCGTAGGAATAGGAGCCACCGTGTCCGCCTATCTTTTCCATAATCCACTCTTTGTCAACGTGCTCAACGAAATCCTTTCTCATTCCTTTGCCTCCAAATCCTCAAAAGCGATCTGCGCGGGGTCGCGGTGCTCCTCGGCGCGGCGCCTCTGCCTGTACTCGACGTATTTACGCCGATATTCATAGCTTTTCCCGAAGATGTTCCACGCAGCCTTGACAACGTTCGGCTCATACGGTCGGATTTTCTCCAAGTCCTCGACCGCCTTATAATTTATAGGGCAGCCGCAGCAGCCTGTCCGGGTCAAGCCGTAGACTTCATACGCGTCGGAGTAGCGGATTCCGTAATGCTCTTTGTACCACGCCTTGTCCTTGTTGCCGACGTAGTACAGCGGGCGAAGTCTAAATTGTTCTCCGTATTCATAGAAACATGGCGTATTTCCAATTTCCGCCAATAAGTCTCCACGATTTATTGCTCTTATACCGCCCTCAGCTTGCCGCTCGCCCGTAATTACCATATCGTAATTTTTTTGCACTTTATGGGCAGGCTGTTTTTTACAATAGGTACAGCATTTTGGGCTTATCTGAAAGTCTGGAGGATTTTCTGACAAAAAATCAAGCATATATTTTGATGAAGCTATACAGAGCTGAGTTAAATGCGCATTATCATAAGGCTCCCCCTTAAAATTGCAACTACAGAAAAAGGTCAAGACATTTTTACTTTGAGGGTAGCGTTGATTAAGCTCTTCAAATTTTGCTGGTTTGTCTTCTGCGCTGTTATATTCTTCCACCACAGACAGAGGTGTTCCTTTTCTTTGCCAATATTCAAGGCGTTCAGACATAATTTTCGATATAAACGGTATGCCGTATGTATGTGCCACTTGCACAATGCTGATTTTTGGGCGGCACTCCCGGATGGTCACGCCGTATTTCTCGGCGGTCGCCTTGACGTGATCTTTTGTCGCCTGCATTTCAAGTCCGGTGTTGAAGAAAACATAGTCTACCGGCGGCAGACCGAACATCGCGCGGGTGCGCTCGATTAAATCTATAAGAATGTCCGAATCCGAGCCGCCGCTATAACTGCATATCGCTTTCGGGTGTTCTTTTAGCCGCCGAGCGACGATACTCTCAATCGCTAAGAATTTCGCGGGAGCGTCGAAGTCGGCATATGCCGGGCGGGTGATTTCAGCCATCATTCCTATGCTTTCACCTCTTCTCAAAGCTCTCGCCGTTCTCGTCGGGACGTTCGGGGTGGTAGTATTTGATTTTATACATTTTCTCGGAGAGTTCTTCCGAGAGGATAGCTCGTCCCGATTGCAGGACGAAAAGTTCTATTTTGGGGTCTGATGGCATTGTTTATATCTCTTCTCTCTTTCTCGCCAAACGTTGGCGTTTTCACTGTTACGACCAATTTCAATATTTTTACAGGCAACTTTATAATGCCGCTCGCTCACCTTCTCTTTGTCGCTCCTTTTATCCGCCTGATTTTATTCTTGGTTCGGCACGTGCTGCACATTACATGTCCCGGAACCGCCGGAGCTTTTCTGCAAATTGGGCACGTACCTGCTTCTTTCAATTCCTGCCTTTTCGCAGCCGCCTGTCTGAGCTCCGCCGCTTTGGCGCATTTCTCACAGCAGTATTTTTGATTTGGGCTATGCGGTTTGTAAGTTTCACTGCACTCTGCGCAAATTCTTTCAGCCGAGTGATAGCGTCCTCTGCCGATTGCGGCATAATCCGCTCCGAGGTATCCGCGAGCTCGGTCGCTGAAAGTAGATAACGGCATTTTACACTCTTTTGCTGCTTCGGTCAGAGAGATTTGCCCGTCATTGAATCGCCGCACGATCTCCGGAAAGTTGTCCGGGAGCGGTTTGGGCGATCTCCCGAATCTGACCCCGCGGGCTTTCGCCGCGGCTATGCCCTCCGCTTGCCTTTGCCTGATGTTTTGCCGCTCGTTCTCGGCAACGAATGACAGCACTTGTAGCACAATATCGCTTAAAAAAGTTCCTACGAGGTCTTTTCCGCGCCTTGTGTCGAGCAGGGGCATATCTATCACGCAAATATCCACGCCTTTGTCTTTTGTTATGACCCGCCACTGCTGTTGGATTTCCTCATAGTTTCTGCCAAGGCGGTCAATGCTCTTTATGTAGAGGAGGTCGCCGGGCTTGATTCGCCGTATGAGCTTTTGGTACTCCGGGCGGTCAAAGTCTTTTCCCGACTGTTTATCCATGAAAATATCCGTCCGCCCGACCCCTGCGTCTGCCATGGCAACGAGCTGCCGATCCTCATTTTGCTCCTTTGTGCTTACTCGGACATAGCCGTAGATTTTTCGGGGCATTTATCGCGCCTCCTCGTCCATTCTTGCGCCGCAGGAGGGGCAATATTTAAATTCATTTACCGCATAATGTTCATAGCGCGGACTGCTGCAAGCGGAGCACCTAAAATGAGGTCGTATAATACCGCCGCTGTAATAATCCCAATGCGCGTGAACGACGGGCGCATAGTCGAGCGTAGGGGCGCTTTTAATGCGCCTCGTTTCTTCGTCCAAGCACTGTAGTAATTTGGCGTCTTCGCCGGCTGCAAAAAGATCGTTGATCCTGCAATTAACGTCTTTGAGCAAATCGTTTCCGTCTATCGGTCTGATTTGGTGTGTCATTTCGGACAATCCTCCTGTCGTAGTCTAATTCTGACCTCGCGCCCGCCCGCCTCATCGCGGGCAATGTAAACATCTTCGCTTTCCGTTATCTCCATGTTGTAAGTTTCGCTCAATATTTCTTTAAGCATTTCTGTTTTTCCGCGGTCGCCTTGACGTGATCTTTCGTCGCCTGCATTTCAAGTCCGGTGTTGAAGAAAACATAGTCTACCGGCGGCAGACCGAACATCGCGCGGGTGCGCTCGATTAAATCTATAAGAATGTCCGAATCCGAGCCGCCGCTATAACTGCATATCGCTTTCGGGTGTTCTTTCAGCCGCCGAGCGACGATACTCTCAATCGCTAAGAATTTCGCGGGAGCGTCGAAGTCGGCATATGCCGGTTTGGGGGTTCTTACTGTCATGTCTTTGACTCCTGTTTTAGCCAGTCTTCAACGCAAAGACGGCAGGGATAGTCAACATGCTTCGTACACGGCTTTTCGCAGTATGGTGGGTCTACAAAACGTTCCCCCTCACGGTAAATATCATCTACGAACTCTGCCAGTTTTTCTACACTCATAGACTTGATTTTATTTTCGTTAGTCATCTTCGTCCTCCTCATCTGCTTCCCACCCGTAGGCATCTATTTCTCCGATATCTCCGCCTATGATAGTGCAATCTTCAAGTGCTGAATCTTTTGCTATTTCGAGTGCCTCTTCTAAGCTGTCTGCCTCGATGTACTCATCGTTCAGGCCGCCGTATTCGATGGTGACCGGGATATTGACCGTAACATAATATTTTTTCATTGCTATCTCCTCCAACGTATTTTCTTGTGACCGAAAAAGAAGTATCACTGTTCAGACGATTCCAGAAGCTCTTCGACATTAACGCAGTCGCCGGGGTTGAGAGAGGGGAACAGCTTTATGCCAACTTTGGCTAATAAACCTGTGCCGGAATATTGCGCTCCGTTATAATGAGGCGAGCATTCCCAAAGATCTACTATTCCGTTCCGTAACTCCGGAATATGGAATTTGTCCCAGCTCACCCACTTCGCGCCGACCGCCTTGCAAATTGTAAGCTCCTGCTCGGTGAGCCTCGGCTTGTCCTCTTCTTCAATAATTTCCAAGCCTATGAATTTGGCAACTTTGTCCGCATACACTTTACAAGTATCGGAAACACAAAAGCTGCGAATTGGGCATTTATTGCATTGTGTTCCTATGTAATGGCAAAACACAAGTCGAGCGGCCTCTATGCTGTCAAACATCAGCGTCATCTTATATTTCTTCATCGTTTACCTCCTCAATTTCAAGCCCCATTATTTTTGCTGCTTTGGCGTGGTGTTTCTTCACCAACTCAATGCAGCTTACACCGACGATATGATAATCAAGAGGGCAGGTGCCGCAGTATTGCTGCTGTTTGTGGCAATATGCGTTGTGGCCTCTTTCAGATTGTTAAAGATCATTTTGTACTTTTTCATCTCAAACAACCTTTCTGCGGCTAAAACGGATCGTTGCTTGTGAGTATTGTCTCGAAGTCGTCAAAACCTCCTGCGGCTTCATATTTTGCGGCGCTGCGCTCCTCGTTGTCGGTTCCTATGTATTCCGCGCCGGAGGACTTCGGCGGCTCTCTGAATCCGGCGTCGCCCATATCCGAGCGCCTCTCGCCGGTAAAGCTCGCCGATGAGACGATAACCTCGGTAACGGTGCGTTCCGAGCCGTCGCGAGCGGAATATTTTCGGGTCTGAAGCTCGCCCTCGACGGCGATCAGCGCGCCCTTTGGGAAATATTTTGAGATGAATTCCGCCGTCTGTCGCCAAGCGACGCAGTTGATAAAGTCGGTCTGGCGCTCCTCTCCCTGCCGAGCATAGTTTCTCTCGACTGCAAGAGAAAAGGTCAATACCGAAGCGCCCGACGGCGAGGCTTTAAGCTCGGGCTCGTGGGTTATGCGGCCCATTAAAATTACTTTGTTTAACATTGTTTAACTCCTTTTTTGAGTGGTTGTTGCGATTATTGCAACTACCTATTCGTCTTCATTTAACTTTGCTTATCTTTTTCTCTTAAAATCCGTAAGCGAGGGTTTGCTTCTTTCGTCAAAGAGACTTCTCCACTTTGAAAACGAATTTTCATAATAACCGTATGCATAGCAGCGCTTGAGAATTTCGGGGGTGGCAAGCCTAAATCCGGCTTCAAACGATGTGTCGCAGTCTGCAAGCTCCTTTGCTCGGGTCTCGTTATTGTTCGGGCGCCCGGCGGAATCGCTGTGAAACGCGCCCAAAACCTCGTCAATAAGATTTGCGGTTATATTGCTCATAAAAGCCTCCTTTAAATCGAATACAAACGACCCTTTCGGATTTTACTCCGGCTGTGATATAAGCTCGGGGGTATCGTAGATGTTGCCGATGATCTCTCCGCCGCACATGACATATTGCCAACACATAGGGCGTTTATTTGGTTTTTTAGCTATAAAACCTAAGCCCTGCCAAACTATAACGCAAATGTCAGTTTTGGTTTTGACTATGTCCCCTTCAAATATTTTCTTGCCGTTTCTGTCGGTAACGCCTGTGTACTGTCCGACCGTTTCGGGGTTGATAAGGCAAGTTGCATTAAATACCGAGCTTGGCAATTCTTTAATAAAACTTCCTTTTCCTTTTTCAATGAAATAAAAGCCATAGATCCACTCGCCGCCAAACGTTCTTTTACCTCTAAATAAAATTTCTCTCATAGTCCGCTTGCCTTCCTTTTATGCCGATAATTGATTCGCCACATTTCGCTGCGATAGAGCTTGCATTTTCGGCAGGCGACCGAACCCTCTTCCGCCTTGCTTTTTCCGCAGTAAACGCAGATCCCTCGGGATTTGAGATCGTTGTATCTTGCGCTTAGTTGAGAGTTTTGCACTTCAAGATAGCAGGAATACGAGCAATATTTTTTGTTCGGATAATGCGTATCGAACGTCTTCCCGCAGACTGGACATATACGGATCATTTAATCACCTCATCATTCTTTTTCCAACCTACGGATATGTGCCCGCAGTCGCGGCATTCGAGAATCTGAACGGTTGCGTTCGGAATAATCTCTTTTTCTTTGTAGTTATGCGGTGCAAGCGGGTGCGCTCCGTCGGGGCAAAATGTTACTTCCTGTATTTTGGGACCGCCCCTATACCACGGCCGAAAATCTTTGATTTTTTGCAACAACGTTTCCGGCCGGCCGTCAAAGCAGATCGCTCGATCGTCTATGTAAACCGTTGCGGGCGGCTTAAGTGAGGTAACACGATTGATATATTGCCGAAGATTGTGCTTGCTCAACCATTGCATAACCGCGCGCCTTCCCTCGACCGTATCGCACCGGGTAGAATACACCGCAATTTCATAACCGGCATTCCGTATATCTTCAAGGGCCTGTCCGATACCCGAGACCGGGGGATCCGGAATAATCGTTTCGCCCTGCCATGGGGTTGTATAGCTGTGTATTACGCCGTCAAAGTCTATTGCAATTGTAGGTTTGCTCATTTTTCGTCATATCCTTTCAAAAGGCTTTCCTCAAAGGAATTAAATTCTTTTCCACCGATTTCTCTTCGCCAGTTTGTTCCGCAGAACATTATAGGGTGGCAAACTTCGAGAATCCTCTCATATATCCGCTTATACCTTATGTCTGTCTCTTCGGTCATTTTGCGAAGGTCGAGATTGGTAGTAAGTATCATCGGCTTATGACTGCGATATCTTGCGTCTATGATGTTATAGATCTTTTCGAGCGCATAATCGGTATTTCGCTCCGAACCCAGATCGTCGAAGACGACGAGCTCGGCTCTCTGCATATCTTCAAGAAAATTTCGCTCAAACGTTCGATCGGATCCCGAAAGGTCTAAAATACGAGTGAAAGAGATCATCATCACCGGCGTAAAGTCGTCAATCAGCGCGTTAGCTATGCAAGCCGCAGCTGTGCTTTTGCCGGTTCCTACGCCGCCCCAGAGAAGCAAGCCTTTTTTCTTGTATTTTTCAAAATTCATAGCGTAGTTTCGACACATTTTTATGCTTGTTTCGTTGTTGGCGTTGATTGTAAGCTTACCGAAAGAAGCGCCGGAGAATTTTTCTTCAATGAGACTGAATCGGCGTAAGCCGTCTTTATAATCTTCAAGCTGCCTTTTTTTCATATCTTCATGTTCTTTGATATCGCACGGACAAGCTTTGGGCGCTAAAAATACGTCGCATTCGGACAGATTTTCGAGAGTGGGGAAGTGCGCCTTAACATATTCACGCCTCGGCCGGCCGCAAGTACCGCATATTAAGATATTTTTGTCGTTGGCGTCGAAGTAGTCGCCGTCTCGGACAACCTGTGAAGAAATTGCGCTTGCGAACACGCCTCTTAACATTTCAAACGCGCCCGGATTGGAAAGTATAATCTCTGTCATCTGTTATCCTCCGTAAACGGGTTATAATTGCGGTATTCTTCCGAATTATCGTAAGGCTCGTCGGTTATGTACCGTTCGCTGCTTTGCGGGGTTCGATTGTTGTAGTTGCCTTCCAAAACCTTCGGGAAGTTGTTGGGCTTAACAAACCAGTCAAAGGTGATGACCCAGTTTCTTTTGTTCTTTCCGCAAAGGAAATCGCTGTTTCTGATATTCTCTATTGCTTTAAGAATATCGTCAATTCCGTTCTGCATAAGCCGTGCCTTTAAAGATTTTCCCCGAGTAGAATCGGCGGTTATCTTTGTCACGGGAGGTATGCCGAGACTGCTAAGAGAGTTCCAAGCTTCTACGGCTCGTCGGGCTTCCGACCGACAAACAGATTCGGAAGAATCTGTTATATCTTCTTTATTTTCTTTTATTTTATTTTCCTTTTCTTTTACGGCGTTTTTCTCGGAATTATCCTTTTTATTCTCGGAAATATCTTCTTTTTTCTCGGATTTATCTTCGTTAGGGCATACTTTAATATGCTTCTCGGTTTCCGAATCTTTCAGAATCCAGAAGCGGCGAGCAACCTCAACGTCCCTCTTTGCACCCTTACGGGACTCTTGATATTGCCTTTGTATTCCGTGAGATGAGAGAACCTTTACCGTATCAAACAGTGTGGAATCAATCAGTGACTTATTTGATAGGTAGTGCAACATCAGCTCTATTTTTTCACGGGTACACCCGAGGTCGAGGGCAGCGTCTTCAACAAAATCTTCGCTGTATTCGGCATAATAGCCATTGCTGTATACCTTGCAAAGAATATAAATATAAAACGCTGCGCCTTCCGTTCCGAAGGTTCCTATAAGTCTTCGGATCCGTTTGTCCTCGAAAAAGCCGACATCTAAGGGAAAATAACTTAAGCCGTCATTTTTTTGTCGACCCATAATATACCTTTCTTTCGGCGCCGCCTTTACCGAAAACGACGGTGTGCAAGGCATTGACCTATCGAATCGGTGTTTGCGGCAGCCTCAAATTACAAATCAAATTCCGCAAAGGAATTGCCTTCAAAAATATCTTCGTCGCCATCGGCCATCGGTCTTAGAGACGACATAGGAAGAAGTGCGGCGTTTTGGAGAAAAGCCTCTACGGTGAAATATACTTTTTCTTTCCACTCGTCGGTTTTGGCCTTATAATAGGGGTGACTTCTCCAAGTCCCGCAGGCTATGATCCAGTCGCCCTGTTTAAGATCGTGGGCGTAAGCATAGTTTTGCTGCTTTGCAACGCAGTTGATAAACTGCTCTTTGCCCGGGGCGGTGCGGCCGATGTCTACGCCAAACTCGGCCTTGCAGTTTCCGTTTTTGACGGTCTCTGTGACCTCTCTTGTAAGCGGGCCCCATATCAGCATATTGCAGATACGGTCTTTTCTCGGCTCTCCGCGAACGAAGACTTCTTCTTCCCAAAATGGGGATTGAATGAATCCGCCTTTAAGTTTTTTCATAGACTATCCCTCGTCGAAGAAATATTTAATGGCGTCTGCCTCCGAATTGCCGGAAAGATTCTCGGACGATTCGGCTTTTGCGGCCGAGGGCTTTTCCGCAGGAGCGTTGTTTCCGGGCTTAGGCTCTTGCGGCGGAGCTTTTTGCTCGGAAGATTTCTTTTCGGCTTCTTCTTTGGCGGCGCTTTCCGCCTCGGCAATTTGCTGCATAGACGCTGCTTCCATTTGCGGATTTGACAAACTTTCGAGATTCGGAGTGAATCCTACGTCGCCCGCGTTGGTGTCGCAGGTGTCGAAAATGTATCTTACTTCGCTTGAAAGCGGCGCGTATCCGCTTTTAAGCAATGAGCGTATAACTGTTTTTTTCAGCATGCTTTCCTGCGAGCCGCCGACGTCGTACCACGCGCTTCCTTTTTTAAGCTTTTTTACTTCTTCGGCGGATAGTTTTCCGTTGATCATGTCGTTATATTTTGAAAGCTTAAAAGCCGGGGCATATTTATCGGCGTGATTGAAAATATCCTCGATAGGCCAAAATTCGTTTCTATATGTGCCGTCTTTTAAAATATAATAGGCGCAGTAGCCGATAACCTTTTGCTTATCTCTTACTTCATCGTCGGGATAGACGGATAAATCAAAAATCTTTCTGCCGGTTCTCGGATCCTTTCCCTTATATTCGCCTTCCACAACTTTTACGCAATCAATATCGCTATAATAGCCGGTGGAAAGCGCCAACTGTATGTAGCCTTTATATCCCATTACGAAAGTGGCGAGATTTCCGTATTTCACGATATAATATCCGTGCTTGAATATAAGGCCCTTGGCCTCTCCGTAAAGAGCGGAGGAAATTATTGATTGAGGTTCGCAAGCCGCAAGCTCCGGCGAAGTAGATACGGCGGAAAGCAGGGTGGCGGTTAATCTCTGTACGGCCCTATCGTCGCCCAGAGTGCGGCGAAGTAAGTTTTGAATGCTGTTGTGAAGGATAACCGCGCTGAAATTGCGGTTATCGTATTCATCTTTGCGCGGAAGTAATGAGTTGTTGATATTTGCCATTATTAGACCTCCTGTATTTTGATACCGAATTTTTCTAACATCAGTTTTCGTTTGAGCTTATATGTCGGTGTTCTTGTAGCGGGACTTTTGGCGTCTTCGACCACCAAAACGCCGTTGCGGGTATATGTAAAGTCGGCTACATATCGAACGGCTCTGATTCTTTCGCCGTCGACCGCCGTATAAGCTTCGCTGATCGTAAAACTATGTTGGAGCTTAAGATCGGAAATAAGTCCGGCCTTTTGCATTAGAATAAGTTCGTCGAAGCGTTCCGCCTCGTGGCGACTGTCAAAAACAATATTGCCGCGAGCGGTTTTCTTGGCGTTGTATTTAGACCTTTTTTCTTTGGCGCCTTTTAAAGCGGCCGCTTTTTCTTGCTCCGAAAGCTTGCTAAGAATCTGTTGCCTTGCGGCGGGACTTAAAGAATAAATATCTATCGCCATCGTTAAGCTCTTTCGGGCTTTATCCCATTCTTTTTCAAGAAGTCGCGAAGCAGACCGAGCTGCGTTTCGGTAACAGTTACCTTAAACGTAAGCGTATATGTGCGCTCTTGCAGATCGGGTGCTGTTTGTTTTTCTGCTTTAGGCTGTTGCGGCGCAGTAGGAGAAACCATCTCAAACTCGGTTTGAAACGGGGGAAAATCGGGCGTGTTTAAGGTCTTGGCCCTTTCTTCCTCGGCCTTCTTTTGAAGCTGCTCTTCTTGGCGACGGCGTTCTTCACGCTCTTTCTTTTGAACTTCCTGCTCTTTTACCTGCAAGAGGGCGGTATTTTTCGCCAAAGTAGAGGCGATGTTATGGGTTTTGGTGTAGTGCAGCAAGAGCTCGCTTTCAAATTCGCTGTTAAGCCCCTTTATAGAGCTGATCTCTACGCGGCAATTTGATATTTTTTTGATGATATCAAGTTGGGCTGCGCTTTCGGAATAAGTAACGTTGCCGTAGCGTTCGTCCTTGACGTCTTCCCAAGTGAGATAATCGGCGGTTTCGCCGACCTTTTCTTCAAAGTATGCCTTTAAAGCCGCGAGCTTTTGCTCTCTGCGCCGGTTGTCGAGATCTTTAACTTGACGGTCGAGGTTTTCTATCCCGCTGTCGAGTATATTAACGAGCGCGGACGTCTTTTCGGCAAACGCATTGTACGGGGCAAGCGCCGCCTCTTTGGCCGCCTTACGGCTTTGCTCTATCGCCTCGCGAACCTTGCGAAGTTTGGCAAGATTGGTTTTTGCTATCGTCACGCCGCTTTCCGTGACAATCTCGGCTTTATAAGGCTCGACGGCATTTTGAAGAAAATCTTTGACCTCGGCAAAATTCGCCTCGATGTTAAATGATCTTAAGGGCTCGAGATCTGTCGTTATTTGGAAATCTACTTGACTCATATCTTTTTTCCTCCTGCCTCATTGTCGTATTCCGTTATCTGACGGATTTTGTCTTTCCATAGGGGATTGATGTCGGCGTTTGAAACCTCGGCTTCGGAGACGATTGCCTTTGTGGTGCCGTTTTTTGTAGGAACAAGAACTTTTGTTCCCACCGATACGGGTATTAAAGCATTGTAGAGATATTCTTGACCCGCATATCCGTTATGCTCCGGCTTGTAGTATCTGACTTTGCAAAACATTTTTTGTCACTCTCCGTTTTTGAATTTAAAGAATTAAAACTTGAGGCGGTAAAGTTTTCGCTGCGCAATGCTCATAGAAAGCTTTTTCACGATTGAGAAGCCATTCCATATCGTCGGAATGTTCGTTCGGATAGATTTCATATTGCCTTAGCGAGATCGTACCTCTTGCGTCTATAAGAGCGGCGAAAAGGACAGCGAAAGCATAGCCGGTTGCCAAAAGCTGATGAAGACATTGGCAATAGTAATGCTGCGGAATACCGTCGGCCCATTCCTGCCACTTTGCGGCGTTTGCCGGTTCGGAAGTTTTGATTTCGAGATGCCCCGGGTTCCGTCTTCCGTAACGATTTCGCCGTCCAAGGTGGCGAACAGCCAAGGGCGCTCGGACTGAAACAGCAAATCGTATTTGTAGTATTCTACGTTGTACTCGGGGTGCAGCGCTCGGTATAATTCGCGAAGAGCAGGTTCGAGGCGAACGCCGCGGCTTACCGATTCTTTGTCGGAAAGATCTTTTTCCGAAATGACCCCCGTTTTTTCTTTCCACAACTCCAAAGGAGTTTTCCATGGGGAAAGACCGACGCAGGCGGCAGCTTCCGAACCGCCGATTCCCTGCGAGAGCCTTAGCTTAAGCCATTCGTCGCGATCTTTTGCCGAGATTCTGCTTAATGACATGTTTTCACCTTGCTTCCGAACGAAAATCAGAGTTATCTTTGCAGCTTATCGTTGTCGTTTACGAAATCTTCTGCGGCGCACTGCTCGTCGCCCGCGCCGCCATCTTTACAAAACTTGCAACAAATTTTGCTTGCTGCGGCGATGATCAGCGTTGAGACAAAGAGACCTCCTATTCCTTGAGACGCTACGAGTCCGAGGGTAGCGAGATAAGCTATGCCGAAGGCAATGCAAACGCCGGTCATAAATACGGAGAAAGTCTCCATATCGTTAAGAATCATTTTCATCATTTCACCTTCTTTCCGTTTTTGTTGAAACGAACCTCAACGCAGCCGCATTTATCGGGGCTGTTAAGACACTTGTTTTTGCAAGAGCTCTTATGCTTTTCGGGACAATCAAAGCAGCAGTAATTTCGCCTGCGAGGTTTGCAGGTATGTATCTTACAGTGCATATATTTTCTTTGTCGTATCTGCATATTACAAGCTCTTTCCTTTGGCGTGGATTTGACGGATTTTGTCCGACGGTGTAGTGAAGACCGAGGTCGATTGCTTTGAAATAGCCTCTCTTTCAAGCTTTTTCGCAAGTTCGAGATCCTCCGGCCGCACATATCTGTCTCGGCAGCAATCTTTGTCGAGTTGAAGCCAGTTCAAGTAGTCTTGAATGTGCAATCGGCCTTGCATACCGAGTCTATCGCCGACTTGGATTTTAATCTCCTTGATACGCAGAGAGGCGGCAGCCTCCGAGCAGTCGAAAAGCTCGCCGATATCGCGGCAGGTCAGAACCTCTTTTGCAAAGATTTCTTCACGCCGGGCATAGTTCATCGGGGGATAACCGTATCTGGACATTAAATTTCCTCCTTTGTTAAAGTTTAGAAAACTCAACTCAATTCTCAAAAAAATAAGCGGCGATCTCGTTAGCGGAAATATCAAGAACCTCGCAGGCTTTAATTATCTCGCCCTGTGACCATTCGCTTTTTTCTGATAGCTTGCGGCCGACAGTAGTGGGCGTAACGTCTATTTTCTTTGCAAAATTATCAACGCTCCCGCACTTTTCTACAATTCTTCCGCGAAGCTTACTATAATCGAATCGTACCTTACGCATATCATCACCTCCTTGTGTTGAGAAAACTCAACTTTTTTCCATCATAGCACGGCAGTTTTGATTTGTCAATACTTTTTTTGAGATTTCTCAAATATTTTTTGATTTTCTATTGATTTCTGTTTGCAAATGCTGTATAATCTATTTAAAAAGATAGGGGAGGCGCAATTATGAACAGCTTTTCTGAAAGGTTAAAAGAAGCAATGATGGCCAAAGATTATAAGCAAACCGACCTTGCTAAAGCTTCCGGCCTTGATAAATCACTGATTAGCAACTATTTATCCGGAAGATATAAGGCGCGGCAGGAGAATTTATATTTGCTCGCTAAAGCTCTTGATGTTTCAGAAACTTGGTTAATGGGATATGATGTTCCGATGAGCAGGACACCGTACAGTTTGAAAGAACAAGAAGTTTCTTTGGATAATATTTTTCCTATCAGTACAAAAAGAATCCCCTTGCTTGGCGAGATAGCTTGCGGTGAACCGATATATGCCGACGAGGATCGAGAAAGTTATATAGTTGCGGGCACCGAACTCAAAGCCGATTTCTGTTTGTGGGCAAAGGGCGATAGTATGATAGGCGCAAGAATTCTTGACGGCGATATTGTATTTATCCGTCAACAAGAAACCGTCGAAAACGGTGAAATAGCCGCAGTTATTATAGAAAATGAGGCTACGCTTAAAAGAGTATACTATTATCAAGAAAAAAACCTTTTAATACTCAAAGCGGAGAATCCGGCCTATCAAGATTTTGTTTACACGAACGAGGAACTCAATAACATCAGAATCTTAGGAAAAGCAGTTGCTTTTCAAAGCGACGTAAAATAGAGGAGGATATAAAATGGCAAGTATGAATAAGGAATTTATAAAAAAGGTGATTGAGGCCGAGACGGTCAATGAAAACGGATTGGTTTTGATTCCGTGCTCAAGCGAAGAAAAGAAAAAATTATTGAAAATGTTTAAGGCGGGAGAGCCGCTGCCCGACGACATTTACTGCGATCCGCCGTTTACGGCCGACACTTTAAGCACCGAAATGTATCAAGTTTATAAGGTCGAGCAATCGGCTTGCGACGATAACGTTCGCGAATATATTGCGCAACTCGATCAGATAATTCTTCAAAAAAAGACCTTATCGGGTCTTAAAACTATAAAGAAATGCATGGTTTTCTTTACAACTCTTACCGTTATAGGAATTGTATGCGGGATTCTGCTCGCGCTTATGATGTTAAACGGATAAAGGGGAACGAGTATGGCGACTTGTAAATATTGCGGCGCCGATCTTAAGGAAGGCTTTGCCTTTTGCCAAATATGCGGAAAGCCTGTCGAAAAATATACGGTTTGTCCAAACTGCGGCAAAGAGGTACCGAGAGAATATGCTTTTTGTCCTTATTGCGGAATATCAAGCAGCTTCGTCAACCTTCCGGCAAACGACGTAGACGTAAAAGAATCTTCTTATGCAGGTAATGTACCTGCGACTATAAGCAACGCCCTTACGGCAAAAAAGCGTAGCAAAAAAGCAGTCGTCGCGATTTCAATATTCGCGGTAATAGCAGTCGTCGCGATATATCTTTTACTTATTCGCATTAACTTTCACCGAGTTCTCGATAGAGTCGGCGCATATGAAGACGGCAGATATTTTACGGTCGCTTCCGACGGCGGTTATCTTAAAGTGGATACCAACCCGAACGATATTTCGGAAGGAGATTCGCTTTACGCGGCTTCTGTCATTGTAGAATTAAATAAGAAGCTCGGGGTTTCCGAGGCGATAACCGAAAAAATGAACGATACAAGAGCCATAGACGGCAGGCAAAACGCCGAAACCTTACGCCTTAGAATAAGTTGGACATACCACCCTACCCAAGGTCTTCAAATAATCTACGAGAAAAAATGGGGGTTCTGAAAATGAAAACATGTCGCAACTGCGGCAAGCAACTTGATGACATAGCCGAATTTTGCCCTTATTGCGGGGAAAAAGTCCAAGCTTCTACGCTTAACAAGTGTAAAAACTGTGGAGCGGAATTTAGCGCTATGCTTGATGTTTGCCCTTGCTGCGGTGCCACGCGCCTTACGAGGGAACAATATCAAGAAGGGCTAACGGAGATAATTGCGCAGGCGAATAAAAAAGGGCGTAAAAAAGCGGCAATAATTTTAACTGTAATTCTAATTACAATTATAATTATTTGTTGTGCTCTTGCAGGCTCATATTACTTTATGAAATATCGCAGCGAAGAAAATGAGCCTTATATGCTTACAGCTTCCGCAAAGGAACTTGCCGGATACGGAACGATTGACGAAAATCTTGACAAAGCCTTAGAATTATTTAGCGTGATGTATGCCGAGTATTACGACGCTTTATCGTCTGACACCGTAGAAGAGCTTGCAAATCAATACGATTCTGACAAAATCGGAGAATTGATTGATGATTTGTCGGATATTTCTGACAAAATTTCCGCAAGCAATAAGGACGCGTATAGAGCAACTCTCGAACTGAACGTAGTTGCTTCTATGGTAAACGTTGAAATAGCGAAAATGAAGCTTATAAACAATTTGTTTCCGCTTTCGAGCGAACAATATACGGGGTGGAAAGCGGCAATGGAAGAATATTTGAAAGAAATAAGCGATTACATGGAAGAGGGCGCCTATCTTGACGATTCGGGATCCCCGCCGTCTCCGCCGCTTTATTTTGATTAGATAAATGAAGAACTAAATAACATTTTCGCGGCCTTACGAAAATGATATAAAATAAAAAATCCCGCCGAAGCGGGAAGGTGAAAATATGAAGAATTATAATGTTTATATTGACGAAGCGGGCGATCTCGGCTATCAAAGGGGAACACAATGGTTTGTTCTGACTGCCGTTATTGTGGATTCAAGCGACGAGCCCGCAATCAGGGCGGTTCTTTCAAATCTTAAAGTCAGACTTAATCTTCATGAAATACATTTTAGGAAAGCAGGGGATTTATTCAACAAAGCGTTGATTGTACAAGGAATTTCACATTTACCGTTCACATACACAAATGTTATTGTCAATACGGATATGCTCGATCTCGCCATGCGCACTAATTCGATGACGGCATACAATTATATATGCCGAATGCTTATAGAAAGAGTGTCTTGGTACCTGCGTGATAGCGGTGCAAAAGGGAATATAACGCTTTCCGCAAGAGGAACATCGAGAGACCGAGACCTTATACAGTACATATCTAAGCTGTTATCTTATGGAGAAAGCGAGATTGCTCCGAACGTTATAAGCAAAGTGGCAGCAAAGCCCGCAGGCTCGTGGGACATGCTCCAATTGGCCGATGTCTGTGCGACTGCTACATTTTACGGATATCAAAAGAATCCGAAAGGTTTTTGCGTGCCATGCTATACAAGGGTTATTGAACAGCACTTGTACCGAAGAAACAGTAAGCTCGAAAGCTACGGGCTGAAATTTTTTGATAAAGAAATGACGCCGGATTATGATGAGCTAAAGCGGTCATGGCCGTGTGCAAAACAAAAAGAACCCCCGGCGCGACTGCCACATGTCAAGCATGCTGGTAATACACCCTCGCGTTCTCCGGCGGCGTTCTTCAATTACTATTATACTCCGATTTTCGGAAAAGTCAACACGATTTGCAAAGAAATTTTTGCCGACAACTGTACGAGAAAATCGTATGGTTACAAATTGTAACCGATTGAAAGGATACTCGCCATGCCGCAATTTTATATTTCCTCAACAAAATACAGCATACAAGAGCGTCAGACCAAGAAGCACGGAAAAGTGTACGATGTCTTTTTTAGAGTCGTAACGCCGGACGGGGCTTTGAAAAACAAGCGTTTATCGGGCTACAAGACCAAGACTCTTGCCAAAGAAGCATATACCTCATTCGTCACCGAAAACTGCGAGCTCCTCAAAAACAATCCTCTCAAAAAAATAAAGCCCGAGAAGGCCGAACCGACCGTCTCGGAACTCATCGCGCAATATATGCTCACCCTCGGCGGGCAGAACAAAGAAAGCTCGATCTACGATAAGCAGAAAATTTATAAAAACTTCGTGCTTCCGCTTCTGGGCGATAAAAAAATAACAGCTCTCTCGAAAGAGGAACTTTATCGTTGGCAGGACGCCGTCTGGAGTATGAAGAACCCGCGCACCGGCGAACCGTATTCGTACAGCTATTTGAAGAAAATTCGGGCGCTGCTCTCCTCTTTTTTAGAATGGTGCCGAAGCCGCTACGGCTACCCGAACAATCTTTCCGATGTCGTTCTGCCGAAGCGCCGCGCCCCCAAAACCGAAATGCAGTTCTGGACAAAAGAGGAATTCGACCGCTTTATCGAGGCCGTCGACGACCCGAGGCTCCACTGCCTGTTCACGATGATGTTCTATACCGGCCGTCGCAAGGGCGAGCTTTTGGCGCTTATGCCCGAAGACATCAAGGGCGATAAGATCGTCATCAACAAAACTTACACCCGAAAGACCATCGACGGAAGCACATATAAAATCACCTCGACTAAGGCCGACAGGTCGCAGACTATTCCGATCTGCAAGACCGTGAGGGACGAGCTCGCGAGCTATGCGGGCGAGGCGCCGTTTTTCTTCGGCGGCGAGTGCCCTCTCCCCGAGACGACCATCACCCGCGCTTTTCGGCGCTACTGCAAGAAAGCGGACGTCAAGGTGATAAGGATTCACGACCTGCGCCACTCGTTCGTCTCGATGTGCATACACCTCGGCGCGAATTACCACACCGTCGCCGAGCTCATCGGCGACAACGTCGAGCAGATAGCCAAAACCTACGGGCACCTCTACGACAGCGACGTGCGCGATATCGTCGGGAGGATAGGGTGAAGAAAGTCAAGAAAAAGTAACTAAATTGTAACATTTTCTGAAAATACACAATATATTGTGTAACAAATAGAAATAATGTTCAATATATAGTATGACGTTTAATCTCTCCTGCTCCGCCACGTCGCGGCGAGCCCTTTTGGCTCGCCGCGATTTGCTTTGCAAATCCCGGCTTCGCTTGACGGGCTGCCGCTCCTTTTCCGCGAAAAGTCACGCTTGCTTCGCCTGTTCGCTTGCAAGCGCGCTCACGACGGCTCCGCGGCGCTACCAACTTTTCGCGGTTTTAAAACTGCGCTCTTATTGCTTTCTGCAATTCCTCCCGGCTTCGCTTGACGGAAAGATGCGATTGCTTTTCCGCAAGCACAAGTGGGGCTTCGCGCCGCCGTGTTGGAGTTAGAAGTCAGAAATCAGATTGTCAGAAGTCAGAAGTTAGAAGGATAGAAAGCTCGAAATCGCACAAAGCCGCAAAAACAAATCTGTTCTCTGACAATCTGATTATCTGTCAATCTAAAAAGCAGCCCCTAAGGGCTGCTTTTTCCGGTCTGCCCGGATTTTATTCGATCTCCTCGACTCCGACGAGCTCGCCTCGGTCGTTATACTTCGTCTGAACGCTAATCTCTCCGCCGCCGTCAGAGCTGAAGACATATATTCCGCCGTCGGGGCTCAAGTCGAGGAACTTGCTGACCGCCGTGCCGTTGAAATAAAGCTTTCGCTCGCCGTTCTCCTCGCGGTATTCAACGCCGTACTTCTTATATGGTTCAAACACTTCTTCAAAGCTCCTGCCGCCCGCTTCTGAATTGCCCGTCGCGGCGCTTTCTTCGTTTGTCGCGACGTTGCCGTCATAGGTCAGGAAGGTCTCGGACACTTCGCTTTCAAAAGTGGCCTGATCGTCGCGGGTGAAATAGACCACCTCCGTTATCATAGAATACTCTTTCCCGTCGGAGCCCGTCCAATTTATGACCTTGTCCTTTGTGCAAAGGTCGCCGTCGACGATAGTTTTCAGCGTCTCGTTGACGCTCTTCTCGATGCTCTTTAAATCCTCCTCGGTGAGGGCCTTGCAGACCTTGTCGCCGTTCTCGGTGTACCACCAAAGCTCTTCGCCGATTTCATACATCTCGCGATAATATTCAAGCTGCTCCTCCGCCCATTTTTCATATTCCTCGGCGGTCCAGAACGAGTTTTCGTCGATATACGACAGGCTCGAAAGCTTCGACTGCGCGTTCAGCGTGATGTCGTCCGTTTTGCTGCGAGGCATAAGCTGCGCCTTCGCCAAAAGCAACATTCCGACGTTCGTCGTAACGCTTAAGGCGACTATCGCGACGGCGGCCGCGGCGAAAGCGGTTTTTGTTTTTTTAGAGGGTTCCCGCTTCGTCGAAGTCTTTTCTTCGGCGCTTTCGGGCAGGGGGATAAACTCTACTTTTGCGGGCTCGGGCGGAGTTCCGTTTAAAATATCGCTCGCCGACGCGTCGAATATCTCGCAGATATTTTTGAGAATATAGACGTCCGGCGCGGTCTCGCCCGACTCCCACCTCGCGACAGCCTGCCGCGAGACGTTGAGTTTTTCCGCAAGCTGCTCTTGGGTATAGCCGCGTTCTTTTCTAAGCTTTGCAAGCGTTTCGTTGAATTGCATACAAGCACTTCCTTTCGTGATTTGTGTTTTGATTATAATTCGATCTGCCGAAAAATTCAATCTCGCCGATGTAACATTCGCGCCACAAAATGTAACATCGCAAAAAAACGGCAGAGCCTAAGCCCTGCCGCGAAAATATTTTTGTCTAAAATCAGTAGGCGATGCCCTGCCACTTCATCGCGTCGGCAACCTTTAAGAAGCCCGCGATGTTCGCGCCGACAACGAGGTTGCCCTCTGCGCCGTATTCCTTGGCGGCGTTGAACGCGTTGTGGAAGATGTTCTTCATGATGCCGTGAAGCTTTTGGTCGACCTCTTCAAAGGTCCAGCTGAGCCTCTCGGAGTTCTGCGACATCTCAAGGCCCGAAGTCGCGACGCCGCCCGCGTTTGCGGCCTTTGCGGGGCCGAAGAGGATACCCGCAGCGAGGAATTTCGAGACAGCCTCCGGGGTCGAAGGCATGTTCGCGCCCTCGGCGACAGCCATTACGCCGTTCTTTATGAGAGCGTCGGCAGACTCGCCGTCGAGCTCGTTCTGGGTCGCGCAGGGGAGGGCGATATCGCACTTGACGGTCCAGATTCCCTTGCAGCCCTCGTGATACTCCGCGCCCGAAACGCGGTTGCAGTATTCCTTGATTCTGCCTCTCTCGACCTCTTTGATCTGCTTGACGACGTCGAGGTTGATTCCGTTTTTGTCTACGATATATCCGTTAGAGTCGGAAAGCGCAATGACCTTTGCGCCGAGCTGGGTGGCCTTCTGGGTCGCATAGATCGCGACGTTGCCCGAGCCGGAGATTACGACGGTCTTGCCCTTGAAGCTGTCGTTCTTCATGCAGTTGAGCATTTCCTCGGTGAAGTAGCAAAGGCCGTAGCCGGTGGCTTCGGTTCTTGCGAGCGAGCCGCCGTAAGAAAGCCCCTTGCCGGTCAGAACGCCGGTGAACTCGTTTTTAAGTCTCTTATACTGGCCGAACATAAAGCCGATTTCGCGCGCGCCGACTCCGATATCGCCGGCGGGAACGTCGGTGTCAGCGCCGATGTGCTTAGAAAGCTCGGTCATAAAGCTCTGGCAGAAGCGCATAACTTCGGCGTCGGATTTTCCCTTGGGGTCGAAGTCGGATCCGCCCTTGCCGCCGCCCATCGGCAGGCCGGTGAGGCTGTTCTTGAAGATCTGCTCGAAGCCGAGGAACTTGATGACCGAAGCGTTTACCGACGGATGAAGCCTAAGTCCGCCCTTATAGGGGCCGATGGCAGAGTTGAACTGAACCCTAAAGCCGCGGTTGACTCTTACCTTGCCGCTGTCGTCGACCCACGGAACGCGGAAGATGATCTGGCGCTCGGGCTCGACGATCCTGTCGATAATTCCCGCCTCTACGAGGTCGGGTCTGCGCTCGACGACCGGCTCTAAGCTCTCAAGAACTTCGCCGACCGCCTGTAAAAATTCTTTTTCGTTGGGGTTTCTTGCCTCGACATCGGCGTAGACCTTTGCGAGGTATTCATTTTTGAATGTCATGGTGCTTTCCTCCTGTAAATTATAAAAGTAATGAGGGTATTATATCACAATTTTTGCAGGATTGCAAGAGGAAAAATGCAAAAATATAAATTTTTCAAAGGATTTGCGGGCGGAAGATCCGACTCGGCAAACGGCAGGCTTCCATGCGAGCGGAAGAAGGTCGCACGCATTGACCTTGATGAGATTTCCGCTTTCGTCGTTTAATATTACCTTTATATCCGGGCAGTATTCAAAGAGCATCTGCCGGCAATTTCCGCAGGGCGGTATAACGCCGTTCAAATGCTTTTCGTGCGCGGCGACTATCGTATCGAATTCCCTCTCTCCGTTTGAGACGGCCGCGCCTATGGCTATGTATTCGGCGCACGCGCCGTGAATACCGTCGCAATTAACTCCTTTGTAAATTTTGCCGCTTTTGCAGCGGACCGCGCAGCCGACCGTGTGATTGTAAACTCCGTCGTCGAAGTTTTTATTTATTACGTCGAGCGCTGCTTCTATCAGTTTTTTGTCATCGCTGTTTAATTTGTATCTTCTCATTTTAACAACCTCCGAAACGCGATTTTTAACAGCGTTAAAATTATACCATACCCCCGCCCGGCGGTCAATAAATCCTCGGCATTTAATTTTCACCCGACCCGAAGGACGTCCGCGCGATGTTCAAGTTTATTCGAGAAGTCATAATGGTGAACCACAAGCGCTACTACGGCAAACACGGCTGGGCGTAAAATTCGACAAAAATTTCGGCAGAATTTGTAGATTGTTACAAAATTCTGCCGTTTTTACATTTTTCGACAAACAAAAATTGCTCAACGAGGTATAATAAAATAAAAATTTTTGGAGGTCTTAATATGCTCGAAGAATTTGACCCCGCGCTCTTGCGGGAGATTTGTATGACTCTTTTCGTCCTCGGCGTTCCGGCTCACGTCAACGGTTACGCGTTCTTAATCGACGCGATAGCGCTGGTTTACCGCGACCCTACATATCTTCGCGCGGTGACTTCACGTCTCTACCCCGAAATCGCGCAGCATAATAATACCACGCCTTTGCGGGTCGAGCGCTCGATAAGAAACGCCATCGAAATCGCGTTCCGCAGAGCTGACATCGACACGCTGAAAGAATATTTCGGCAACACCATCAGCCAGGAAAAGGGCAAAGCGACCAACTCGGAGTTCATCGCCACCGCCGCGAGGAGAATCGGAATAAGCAAGGCCGCGAGCGGGAAATAGGGGATTATTTAAAAAATTGAATAGCAAGAATTTTTTCAAAAAAGGGCTCAAAACGCGAAGTTTCGGGCCCTTTTCGCTTATTCGGTTTTGCCGTCCATGATTTCCAAAACGCCCTTCATCAGCTTTATCGGCGCCTCGTTTTTCGCGAGCTTCACGCTGATGTAGCCGTTTTCGGTGCCGTCGACCCGCACGCGGCCCTTATATGCCTTGCTCACCGACATTATCGCGGGGATATTCGCCTCGCGGATATAAAAATAGATGAAATCGCCCTTTTGCGAGATTTCTTTGATGCCGTTCTTCGAGGCCATATTCCTCAAAAGCGCGACGTCGATAAGCCCGGTGACCGATTTCGGCGGCTCTCCGAAGCGGTCGATAAGCTCGTCGATGACGTCCTCCGAATCCGCGACCGCCGAAATCTGCGCGATTTTGCGGTACGCGTCGATCCTTAACGAGAGGTCCTCGATATAGTCCTCCGGGATATAGGCGTCGATGCTGACGTCTACGAGGCAGTCTTCGGGGGCTTTCGGCGGGGCTTCGCCCTTTTGTTCGGCGATGGCCTCGGTCAAAAGCCGCAGATACATATCATACCCGACCGCCTCCATATGCCCATGCTGTTTTGCCGAGAGGATCGACCCCACGCCCCTAATCTCAAGGTCTCGCATTGCGATTTTAAAGCCCGAGCCGAACTGTGTAAGCTCGCGGATCGCTTCGAGGCGCTTTGCGGCGACTTCGGTTAAAACCCGCCCCCGCCTGAACGTGAAATACGCGTAGGCGCGGCGGTTTGAGCGCCCGACCCTTCCCCGAAGCTGGTATAGCTGCGAAAGCCCGAATCGGTCCGAGTCTTCGATTATAAGCGTGTTTACGTTCGGGACGTCGACCCCGGTCTCGATTATCGTCGTGCAGACCAAAATATCTATCTCGTTTTCCAAAAGCTGCCGCCAGATGTCAGAAAGCTGTTCCTCCTCCATCTGCCCGTGGGCGATTCCGATTCGCGCGTCCGGAAGCTGCTGCTGAAGCCTGTACGCGCACATCTCAAGGGTCTCGATTCGGTTGTGGATATAGTATACCTGCCCGCCGCGCCGAAGCTCTTTCTGAATCGCCTGGATTATCACCCCTTGTTGGTGCTCCAAAACATAGGTCTGAACCGGGTAGCGGTCCTGCGGGGGCTCCTCGATTACCGACATGTCGCGGATTCCCGACATCGCCATATTAAGGGTTCGGGGGATAGGGGTAGCCGAGAGGGTGAGTATATCCACCGAGGGGTACTGCTCTTTAAGCTTTTCCTTGTGGGCGACCCCGAAGCGCTGCTCTTCGTCGATTATCAAAAGTCCGAGGTCTTTGAACTTAACGTCGTTCTGAACTAGCCGGTGGGTGCCGATAACTATGTCGATTTCCCCGCTCGCGAGCTTTTTGACTATTTCTTTCTGCTCTTTTTGGGTTCTGAACCTCGAAAGAAGCTCGATATTTATCGGAAAGTGGGAAAACCGCCTTATCGCGGTTTGGTAGTGCTGCCACGCAAGAACCGTCGTCGGGACCATAATCGCGCACTGCTTCGAGTCGAGAACGCACTTCATCGCGGCCCTAAGGGCGACTTCGGTCTTCCCGAAGCCCACGTCGCCGCAGAGCAGTCTGTCCATCGGGGTCGGTTTCATCATATCGCCCTTGATCTCGTCGACCGAGCGAAGCTGGTCCGCGGTCTCCTCGTATTCAAACCGCTCCTCAAATTCGGCCTGCCAGTCGTTGTCCGGCGAGAATTGATACCCCTTCGCAAGCTGCCGCTTCGCGTAAAGCGCGATAAGCTCGTCGGCCATATCCTTACATGCCTTTTTGATCCGCGCGCGGGTCTTTGTCCACTCCTGCGTTCCGAGCTTGTTGAGCTTTACCGCCTCGTCGTCGCCGGGGGCGATGTATTTTGAAACGGCGTCAAGCTGGGTCACCGGGACGTACAAAACGTCCGCGCCGGCGTATTTTATCGTGATATAGTCCTTCGTAACGCCGTTCGTCTCTATCTTCGAGATTCCGTTGAACCGCCCGATTCCGTGAAGGGCGTGAACAACAAGGTCGCCGACCGAAATATCGGTTATCGAGTTGATTTTTTTGGCGTCCTTCGGCTTTTTCTTCGAGCGCTTTTTCGCGGCCGAGGTCTTCATTCTTGTGATAAGCGCGAACTTCGCCGCGGGGTATTCAAACCCGCCGGTCAGGCTTCCGGAGGAAATATATACCATTCCCGCCGCAAATTCCGACTGCTCGGTAAGCTTCCGGCATTTTATCCCCTCGGCGAAAACGTCTTCAAGAAGGATATCCCGCGCCTTTTCGCTTCCGGCCATAACGACCGCGCAATAGCCGCGCTCGGCAAAAGAGTGGAGCTCTTCAAAAAGGGGAGCGCTCTCGCCGCCCCAGCCGGAGGACTGATACGCCTCGGCCGCGATGAGCCGCTTAAGCCTTATGTCCGCGCCGCGCAGGAACATATCCAAAAACACGAGCCTTAGCTTTTCCGCCCGCGCCATAACCTCGGAGAACTCGCAGCAAAATCCGTTGGTCTCTTTGTATAAAATTCCGTCCTCGTATAAAAGCTTGACGTCCTCCTGCATCTGAACCGAAAACGCCTTCGCGCGGTCTATACAGGAGGAATACTCCGAGATCATGCAGACCCCGCCGGGAAAATAGTCGAAAACCGTCGCGCCGGAGGGGTAGATCTGGGAATAATATTTGTCGTAGCTCGGAAGCCCGACCCCGCTTTTTAAAAGGTCGAGGTCGGCGTTGAGGTTCTTTTTGATGAATTCCGCCTGCCTGCCGCTTACACGCGAAAGCATATCCTTTATCTTCTCGATAAGCTCTTCCGGGCGAATCAAAAGCTCTCTCGCAGGGGTTACGGAGAGGGTTTTAACGGTGTCGATCCGCCGCTGCGACTCGACGTCGAAGAGAGAAATAGTGTCGATCTCGTCGCCCCAAAGCTCGATTCGATAGGGCAGCTCCGCCCCGACCGGGAAGATGTCTATTATCGAGCCCCTTATCGAAAATTGCCCGCGCCCCTCGGTCTGCGACGAGCGGGAATAGCCCATCTCTACCAAAAGTTCGGCGAGCTCCGAGAGGTCTATCGACTCGCCTGGGGCGAAGTCAAGTGTAAAATCCAATAGCTTGTCAGGCGGCATCGCGGACTGCATCGCAGCCTCGACCGAACAGCACAAAACCCGCGCTTTATCGGTCAATATGCGATAGAGCGCGCCTATTCTTTTGTGCTCGTATTCCGGCGAGGCGGTCTCTATGCTTGCAAAGGAAAAGTCCTTTACAGGGTATAAGACCGCGATTTCCTCTCCGGCCATCTCGTTGATGTCCGAAGCCGTCTTTAATGCAGAAGCCTCGTCCGGGAATATCATCAAAATGTCGTCGTTTTGAGAGGCATAGAGCGCGGCGTGGGCCTTATGAACGGCCGAAAGCCCGGTCGCCGAGGCCGGGGTCTCTCTTTTTGAGATCGCCTCGCCGAGCTCTTTTAAAAAGCCGGTTTTTTCTGCGGCGCTTAAAAATATGTTCATTCCTGCACCTGCCGGTTAAATATATTCATCGCTTCGTCGGTTTTGCCGTCGACTATAAGCCCTACCGCCTCGGCCGCCCTGCCGAACGCCTCGAACATCGCGGGCTTTTCTTTGTCGGAAAATTCGGATAAAACCCAAGCCGCCATATCGTAGTCGGGGTGCGGCTTTGCGCCGACGCCTATTCTTATTCTGACGAAATCCTCCGAGCCGGTGAGGGTTATTATCGAGCGAAGGCCCTTTTGGCCGCCGTCCGAGCCGCGCTTGCGTATCCTTATCTTTCCGACGTCGAGCGAAACGTCGTCGCTTATGACGATTATCCGCGAGATCGGCAGTTTATAGAAATTCATCGCCTCGACCACCGCCTCGCCCGAGGCGTTCATCATAGTCGTCGGCTTCATCAAAAGGCACTTTTTGCCGGAGATTTCCGCCGCCGCGGTCATCGACTTGAACTTCGCGCGAGTGACTTCTACCCCGATTTTCGCGGCGAGGTTGTCTATCGTAAGCCAGCCGCAGTTGTGCCGGGTCCGCTGATATTTGACCCCCGGGTTGCCGAGGCCGACTATAAGCCACTCTATCGGGCCGGAGGGCTCGTTCTTTTTGAATTTAGAAAAAATTCCCATATTCTCTCCTTTATTTTAACGCGCTTTCGCCCCCATGCCGAAGGGCAGGGGGGTGGCGCGATATTTTAACCTTATTTTACCTGAATTTTTTGCCTTTTTCAAGGTGCCGCGAAAGCTTTTTCTCGGCGAAGCCTTCTTTGTTTTCCTGCCGGCTTCTCGCGATTCCGAGCGCGCCGTCGGGGATATCTTTCGTTATTGTCGAGCCGGCGGCGGTGTATGAAGCCCTGCCCAATTTAACCGGCGCGACGAGGTTGGTGTTGCAGCCGATGAAGGAGTCGTCGCCAATCTCGCAGCGGGATTTAACGGTGCCGTCGTAGTTCGCGGTAAGCGAGCCGCAGCCGAAGTTTACGTTCTTTCCGACGTCGCTGTCGCCGACGTAGTTGAAGTGAGAGACCGATGTTCCCTCGCCGATAGTCGAATTTTTTATCTCGACAAAGTCGCCGACATGCGCGAAGTCTTTTATTACGGTATTCGGCCTAAGCTGAACGAACGGGCCGATGTTGCAGTCCGCGCCGACTTCGGCCTCCGTCGCCATAACGTTATTCAAGCGAGATCTTTCGCCGACCTTCGTATCGTTAAGCTGGGTGTTCGGGCCGATGACCGCCCCAGCGCCGATGACGCATCGCCCCGAAATTATCGTGTTCGGAAGAATCTTCGCGCCCGCGCCGATGACCGCGTCGGGGGAGATGACGATACCCTCGGAGCAGATGATCTCAACGCCGTTTTCGAGGTGTTTTTCTAAAACCCGCTTTCTCGCGACGTCGTTTAAAAGAAGCATACCCTTGCGGTCGTTGGCGGAGAGGACGATGTCGCTGTCTTCGGCGGCGAAAGCCCCGGCGCCCTTGCCCTCTGCCAGCAGAATTTCTATCGCGTCGGTGATGTAGTATTCGCCCTGGGCGTTGTTTTGGGTGAGCTTCGGCAGAGTCTCGATAAGAGATTTTGTATCAAACCAGAAGCAGCCCGAGTTTATCTCTCTTTTAAGGGCCTCCTCGGGGGAACAGTCCTTTTGTTCGCGAATCGCAAGAAGCGATTTTCCGTCGGCGGTGCGGATTATTCTTCCGTAGCCGGTCGGGTCGTCTACCTCCGCGGTTATGACGGTTACGGCGCTGCCGCTTTTTCTGTGAAATTCAAGGGATTGCTTTATCGTCTCGCAGTCGATAAACGGCGCGTCGCCGTTAAAGATCAAGGTCTCGCCATCGGGGCTTTCTTTCAGAAAGCTCTCGGCCGTCATAACGGCGTGGCCGGTCCCGAGCCGCTCCGACTGATACGCGGTCTTGTATTTCCCGCCGAGATATTCTTCTATATATTCCTTCGCGAAGCCGGTCACCACGCAGATGTTTTCTATTCCCGCGGCCTCGAATGACGAGATTATCCAGCCGAGAATCGGCTTTCCCAAAATTTCGGTCAGCGCCTTGGGCTTGTCGGATTTCATTCTTTTGCCCTGCCCTCCCGCGAGTATTACAGCGTTTGTCATAAATCTACCCCGTTCTTAAAAAATTGCGCCTTGGCGGCGGCGGAGCCGCCGGCGCCCGCGAAGCGGGCGCCTCCGCGCCCCCCGCGGGGGGCGCGGGCGCGGGCCTTCGGCCCGCGCGCGGCTCCGCCTCAATGCGCTTCGGCGCCTATACCGACTATTATACCTCAACCCGCCGCCGGTTTCAAGCGAAATTTCAAGGCGCGATTGCATAAAATTGCACAATTTTAACCGCAGTAATTTGGCACATTTTTTTGCTGAAAAATCCCAAAAGAGTATGGAAAAAATTTCGTTTGTCTGTTATAATATCAATAACTCCGATTTTGCGATTGTATGCTCGGCGGAATCGGATAAACACAATTGGAGGTAAAAAATAAATGAGCAAAAAGTATTGTTACCTTTTCACCGAAGGCAACGCCAACATGCGCGAGCTTTTGGGCGGAAAGGGCGCCAACCTCGCAGAGATGACCAATATCGGTCTTCCGGTCCCTCAGGGCTTCACCATTTCTACCGAGGCCTGCACCCAGTATTATGAGGACGGCCGCAAGATTAACCCCGAGATCATGGCCGAAATTATGGAATACATCGAAAAGATGGAAACCATCACCGGCAAAAAATTCGGCGACAAAGAGAATCCGCTTCTCGTCTCCGTCCGTTCGGGGGCAAGAGCTTCGATGCCCGGTATGATGGACACCATCCTCAACCTCGGCCTTAACGAAGAAGTCGTCAACGTCATCGCCAAGAAGTCCAACAACCCTCGCTGGGCGTGGGACTGCTACCGCAGATTCATCCAGATGTTCTCCGACGTCGTCATGGAAGTCGGCAAGAAGTATTTTGAAAAACTTATCGACCAGATGAAAGAAGAAAAGGGCGTCACCCAAGACGTCGAGCTCAACGCCGACGACCTTCACAAGCTCGCCGACCAGTTCAAGGCCGAATACAAGGCCCAGCTCGGCAAGGACTTCCCCGACGACCCGAAGGAGCAGCTGTTTGAGGCTATCAAGGCCGTCTTCCGCTCTTGGGACAACCCGAGAGCCAACGTCTACCGCATGGACCACGACATTCCGTACAGCTGGGGCACCGCCGTCAACGTACAGATGATGGCATTCGGCAATATGGGCGACAATTGCGGAACCGGCGTTGCCTTCACCCGCAACCCCGCCACCGGCGAAAAGGGCCTTATGGGCGAGTTCTTGACCAACGCCCAGGGCGAAGACGTCGTCGCGGGCGTAAGAACTCCTATGCCCATCGCCAAGATGGCCGAGGTCTTCCCGAAGGTATACGAGCAGTTCCAGGAAGTCTGCAAGATCCTCGAAAACCACTACCGCGACATGCAGGATATGGAGTTCACCGTTGAGAACGAGAAGCTCTATATGCTTCAGACCAGAAACGGCAAGCGCACCGCCGCCGCCGCTATAAAGATCGCATGCGACCTCATCGACGAGGGCATGATCACCGAGAGAGAAGCCCTTATGCAGATCGACGCCAAGTCGCTCGACATGCTCCTTCACCCGACCTTCGACGCCGCCGCCCTTAAAAAGGCTGTTCCCGTCGGAAAGGGTATCGCCGCTTCACCCGGCGCCGCCGCGGGAACCATCGTCTTCACCGCAGAAGACGCCGTTAAGCACGGCAAGAACAAAGAAAAGGTCGTCCTCGTTAGACTCGAGACCTCTCCCGAAGACATCGAGGGTATGAAATACTCCCAGGGTATTCTCACCGTCCGCGGCGGACAGACTTCTCACGCCGCCGTCGTAGCGAGAGGAATGGGAACCTGCTGCGTTTCCGGATGCGGCGACATCAAGATGGACGAAGAGAACAAGTGCTTCACCCTTGCGGGCAAGACCTATCACGAGGGCGACGCCATTTCTCTCGACGGCTCTACCGGCAACATCTACGGAGAGATCATTCCCACCGTCCCGGCTGACCCGAACAGCGGCTACTTCGGCAGGATCATGGAGATGGCCGACAAGTATAAGAAATTGGGCGTAAGAACCAATGCCGACACTCCGGCAGACGCCAAACAGGCCGCCGCTTTCGGCGCGCAGGGAATCGGCCTTTGCCGCACCGAGCACATGTTCTTCGATCCTTCGAGAATCGGCGCATTCAGAGAGATGATCTGCTCCGAGACCGTCGAAGAGCGCGAAGCCGCTCTCGCTAAGATCGAGCCTATGCAGCAGGCCGACTTCGAGGGACTGTTCGAGGCGCTCGGCGGCCACCCGGTCACCATTCGCTTCCTCGATCCGCCGCTCCACGAATTTGTTCCGACCGACGAGGCCGATATCGAGGCTCTCGCAAAGGCCCAGGGCAAATCCGTCGCCTATATCCACCAGGTAATCAACGACCTCCACGAGTTCAACCCGATGATGGGTCACCGCGGCTGCCGCCTTACCGTCACTTATCCCGAGATCGCGGTTATGCAGACCAAGGCCGTCATCAAGGCCGCCATCGCGGTCAAATCCCGCCACGCCGACTGGAACATCGTACCCGAGATCATGATTCCGCTGGTAGGCGAAGTCAAAGAGCTTAAGTTCGTCAAGGACGTCGTTGTAAAGACCGCCGACGAAGTCATCAAGGCCGCAGGAGTTGACCTCCACTATGAGGTCGGCACCATGATCGAGATTCCGCGCGCGGCTCTCACCGCCGACGACATCGCGAAAGAGGCCGAGTTCTTCTGCTTCGGCACCAACGACCTCACCCAGATGACCTTCGGCTTCTCAAGAGACGACGCCGGCAAGTTCCTGCCCGCCTACTACGCCAACAAGATCTACGAGTCCGATCCGTTCGCAAGGCTCGACACTACCGGCGTAGGCAAGCTTATGGATATGGCCGTAACCCTCGGCAAGAAGGTAAGACCTTCGCTCCACTGCGGTATCTGCGGCGAGCACGGCGGCGATCCTTCTTCCATCGAGTTCTGCCACAAGATCGGCCTCGACTACGTTTCCTGCTCTCCGTTCCGCGTCCCGATTGCGAGACTTGCGGCGGCGCAGGCAGCTATCAAGGACAAGGAATAATCGCACTTAAACATAAAAAAGCCCCCTCAAAGGGGGGCTTTTTTATGCTCTTGGGCTTTGATCACCGCAGATTTTTGATGAAAAACATCTCTAACGGCTCGCCCGGAAGCAAGAGCGCGCCGCAATCGGAATAGCCGATTTTTCGGTAGAAAAACTGCGCCCGCTCGTTAGATTGAGTCGACGTCAAAACCCGGCCGAAGCCTGCGTTTTTCATCTCTCTTTCCCAAAAGGAGACGAGCTCCGTTCCGCAGCCCTTGCCTCGGTGCTCTTCAAGAATGTAGAGCATATTCATAAACGGAATATTGTCCCAAAAAAGGCCGAATCTAAGCCAGCCGACGAAGCCGCCGTCTTGATAATAAACCAAAACCCTTTTAAGCGGCAGGATATTTTTAAGTTCTTCCTCACAGATGTGCTTGTCATTTTCCTTTAAGACTTCAAAGTCTCTCATATCCGCATATCTTATCATACGCCGCCTCGCTGCTCATCGCGCCTTTTCGCGGAGCCTCTCCAATTCTCGGGGAACCACCCGAGGTCGAGCCTGACCTCCCGCCGCGCGATGTCGGCGTTGGTGTAGCAGCAGGAGTCGAAGCCGATAAGCTCGAACCCCTCGTGGAGGTAAAACCCTATCGCGCTCGAGTTGCAGGATTGCGTTTCAAGGATTATCGCGCGGTTGCCCCGCTCACGGCAGATCTCTTTCGCCTTGTTCATAAGCGCCTTTCCGGCGCCCTTTCCGCGATATCCCTCCTTAACCCACAATTCCGTGACCGCAAGGCGGTTCGACCATTCCTCCGGCCAGACCTCTATCGCGCCGATAAGCTCGCCCCCGTCGAAAATTCCGTATGCCTCCGCCTTCGGCCAATGCTGCTGATAGAGCGAGTCGGGGAAGTCGTACTCCTCCGAGGTGTGGACGATAGGCGGGTCGGCGGTCTTCTTTTTTAAAGACATTTCAAACCCGCCCTCGTCCGCGGATAGCGCCATATCGTAATATTCGGACGTTTGATAGTCCATATTCAAAGCAAAGCCCTGCCATTTTTCTTTGGGCAAAAATTCGATGTTGTACATTTTTTCTCCTAAATATCATAAAAAATCGCCCTCTCCGCTATCGGAAAGGGCGTTGTTTTGTCAACCGTGAAGTCCTCGCGACTGCCTGTCCATATCCTCGATTACGATGTCGTATATCTCGCCAAGGCTGCGGCAATATTCCAAAACCTTCCAGGGCTCGTTGGTGTGGAAGTGGATTTTTATAAGGTCTTCGTCGCCGACGGCCAAAAGGCAGTCGCCCTTAAAGTTTTCGGTGAAGTAGTCGTTGATCTCGTCTTCGTCAAGGTTTTCGCCCTCGATCAAAAGCTGGGTGTCGTATCTGTATTCCGTCTCGCTCATATTAAAGTCCTTTCTTTAGTCTTTAAAGATTTTGTCCGCCGCGGGCTCCATCGCCCTTGTTTCGTAAAGCTCGATAAGCCCCGAGTCGCTAAGCTTTGAAAGCTCTCTGTCAAAGGGCAGCTTCGCCAAAACTTCGGTCCCTATCTTTTTCGCGATCTCTTCCGCTCTGCTCGGGCCGAAGATCTCGTGCTTTGCGCCGCAGTCGGGGCATATGAAGAAGCTCATATTTTCGACTATCCCGAGTATCGGGATATCCATAAGCTTCGCCATATTGACGGCCTTTTCGACTATCATTCCGACGAGTTCCTGCGGAGAGGTCACGATGACTATGCCGTCCAGCCGTATCGACTGGAAAACGGTCAGCGGAACGTCGCCGGTTCCGGGGGGCATATCGACGAACATATAGTCCACGTCCTCCCAAATGACCTCTTCCCAGAACTGTTTGACCACCCCGGCGATAACCGGCCCGCGCCAGACAACCGGCTGGGTCTCGTCTTCAAGAAGAAGGTTTACCGACATGATTTTGATCCCGGTTTTTGTGATGACCGGCAAAAGCGCGTCGCCGGTCGAGCCCGCCTTTTCTTTGATCCCGAACGCCTTCGGGATCGACGGACCGGTTATATCGGCGTCTAAAATCGCGGCTTTAAGGTTTCTCCTCTGCGCTTCGACGGCGAGCATAGAGGTCACGAGGGACTTTCCGACCCCGCCCTTTCCGCTTACTATTCCTATAACCTTTTTTATGTGGCTCATCTCGTGCGGCTCAACGTGAAAATCCTGCTGCGCGTTTCTTGAAGGACAGTTTTCTCCGCAGGTCGAGCAGTCGTGCGTACATTCCGACATTTCGGGTCACTCCTTTATATTTTAAATATATTTTTTCTTTTGGCTAAGGCTTATTCTTCGCCGGATTCGGAAGCTTCGGGCTCGGCGTTTTCGTCCGGAGAAGTCGTCGCAGCCGGGTCGACTACCTGCGGCAGACCGGTGCCTTCTTTAAATCTGAAGGTCACGATAAAGCCGTCGATGTTGTTGCCCGAGATCTCATAGGGGTAAGGGACGTCGTCCGAGCTGTCGTCCGGGGTGTCGGCCCCTTCTTTAAGAGGAATATAAACGCTCGTGCTTTCGGCCTCGCTCATCGGGGTATAATAGATCATATACTGCGCGCCGTCGTCGGTCGTGACCGAAAGGAAGCCGGAGTCGATGGTGTAGTTTTTAATGTAGTCGATGTATTGCTCAAGGCAGAGATCGTAGTCCTTCATCGCGGTTGCGTGCGGAACCCCGACGTATCTGTAATGCCAAGGCTCGTTGTCGATAAGGGTTATGCTCTCTTTCCCCTTGGGGTATCTGTTCACGAAGCCGAATTTGTGGGCGTTTTCGTCGATCCAAGCATAGTCGCCGGTCCCAAGCTTTGACTGGTCGTATTTTCCGCCCTCGTAGACTGTAAAGTCAACCGCGAGGCCGGTGTGGTGCTCGCTGTATCCGGCCTTTGCGACCAAAGTCGAAGAATCCGCTCCAATCCGGGCAAGCTCTTCGTCGTAAAGCTGCTGCTGATATTCAAGCGTTCTGTATCCGGCGTTCACCATAACGGTGTCCTTGCCGGTGGCCTCGTAAAAGCTTAAGAACATATCGTTGAGCGCGTCCATAACGACCGGCTGAACGAGCACGGTATAGTCTTTGACGGAGTAGGCCCTGTTCTTCTTTTCGCGAACTACGTCGAGGTCGTCTTCGGTGACGGAGCCAAGGAAGCGAATGTTGTTGTTCACCAAAACAAGGTTGCCGCTTCCGAGCTGCGACTGGGTCATCTCGATAGGAGTAAAGAGATAGTAGCTTTGCTTGGTCGGGTCGGTGTTAAGGTTTTCGGGCGGGGGAGAGTCGGGCAAAAGGTCGCCGGTGACGAGCGGGCTGTCTTCTTTTTGCTTTTCCTTGTCGTCTTTATTTTTGAAGATTGCGGAACAGCCCTTAGAGATCAGCAAAATAATTATGAGGAGAATAGCGAGGAGAATCGCGAGATTTTTGTATTTTATCTTGTATCTCTTTTTGGGCCGGTATTTTTGAGTCATTATTTTGTACCTCCGTTCTGTACTGCCACATAATCTTGTACATGATATACTATAACACATCTCTTCCAAAAAATAAAGACATTTTTAAAAGATTTCGCAAATTTAAGAAATTTTTCGGGAAAGGGGAGAGCATCGGGAAAAAAGGGGGCTAAAAATAGCAACCCTTTCGCAAAGTTGGCACATTTGCGAAATCAAGAAAAATTCACCCGAAAACCACGCAAAAAAGCCGCCTTTTTGATGATTTCT
>CANQUJ010000005.1 GCA_947627005.1 uncultured Clostridia bacterium | reverse complement strand
GGACTCCTTAACCATAATATTTTCATCTCTGTTTTCATCGCTTTTTGTACTTTACACAGAATTTGGGGGAGTACCTTCCTTTTTGCGCGTTTATGTATCTTTTGCCATCCCTGCACCCCCATCACCGCTCATCACACTCTCACGTTGCCAATGTTGTCAACAAATGGTTTCCGACATAAATATGCATTTTGCTTTAAAAAATTTTTTCAGCAAAATTAGACAATGGATTTACAATTCCAATTGTGTACTTTTTTCTTCATAGGGTGCAAATATTTAATGCTATTTTCTGAGTATGTGTGTCTTTATAGATTACTCGAAAGCTTAAGCTATTCTTAGCTCTCTTCTTTGTGATCAGGCATTGTATATGCCTCTATTGATTCTGACGAAGGCTCTTGGTCTGCGTCGGGCATTTTCTCTTTTATACGACTGCAAATATCATTGACCAGATGAGAAACGACTTCAAAAATTCTTTTATCTTCTTTAGCAAGGTCGTCATCGCTAATAATTTCTATATCTGAATAATCTTTTCCATCTGCAAAGAAGGCTTTGTAAAAATTTTTTAAATTTAACTGCAGTTTTGATTTGTTTATTTTAAAAATGGATTCTTCGTTTTCTTCAAAAGAATAATAATCATCTTTTGTGCAAAAGAGTAGCGTGACTAAAGGACATCGAAACCTCAGCGTCGGCTTTTAGCTCAAAACTGAACCAGTCCTGATCAGTACTGGAAAAAATAGAGCCAAAGTTGTCTGAATTAAGAGAAAGAGGGGTGGCATTATAAGTCGAATTATTATTTTCTTTTTCCCACACTGTAGAAGAAATATACATTCTCGGCATCTTAAGATTGAGAAGCCTCAACGACAAAAACATCACCGAAAAATATCTGTCGCTGAATAACCCGAAAATGCAGCAGCTTTACAAATATCTGGAGCAAATGGCGGACAACAATATAAGGCTGCTCTCTTTTTTGAAGTTGGATATCACTTCAAAGGGAAAAGATGATAAAATCTGCGATCTTTTGTATGCCCTGCTTGTGTATGTAACAGGTTACAGCGCCGAAGGTGAAATAAAAATTTCACTTAATCTTGAAGAAGATCAGGCATAAAATCAGCGCAAAAGTGTAGATAAATATGCAGAAAAATTGTCGCAACGAAAACAAATGCTATTTTTCGCACGAAAAACTTTTCCTTTGTCATCAGACGATGGCAAAAAACGCGTGATTATGGGATCGGAGAATATGAATATACGCTGATCGTCTCATCAAATTTGATTTGAGATTTGTGAGAGAGTAAAGAATAATTTACTGGTATTTTTCGTGAAGCACCTATATGATAAAGTCAAATCTGGACAGGAATTAAAATTTAATGAGGTGCCGGAAAGCAACGATTGCAAAAAAGTGCTGAAGGTTTTCAATGAAAAATCATTATCAAAATCTGTTGGGCATTACTGTTGTTTGAGAAGAAGTGTCAATATTTTTATACCTTTTAATTTGCGTCCAAAATTCTGTACTCAAATTCCAAATCCTCTTGAAATCACTTCGCGGCTATGCTATAATAATTTTAATAATTATAGCTTGGCAGTTAGGAGGCTTTAACGTGCCCGCAGAACAAATCACTTTATTCGGCGAAGAACAACAGACTAATCTTTCGGAAACCGTTTCAAATAAGCTTGCAGTCACAAAGCTTGATTTTGTCGAGGGCATGTATTTGCCATGGCAGGAACTATTTTCGGGTTATAACGAGCTTTACGCGATTACATATTCTTCGGGAATAGGGTTTATCGGTCGACTTGTTGAGATGCTTGACCGCGCAGAAATTATCTTCGGCTGCGAGCAGGTTATGTCTTATAATCTTCAGGAAATAATGGCTTTTCAGACAGCCTTGATAGATAAAATCCGTTCGGGTAAAATGAAGGACGCTCTGATCGAGAGGGTAAATGCCGGAACGCTTAAAATGTTTGTCGCAAATAAAAAGCTTTCGCATGAAAAGATTTATCTTTTGTCAGCGGACGACGGCAGAAAGCGCGTAATAATGGGTTCGGCGAATATGTCCTATAACGCTTTCGGGGGATTGCAGCGTGAAAATATCTCCTTTATCGACGGCGAAGAAGCCTATGATTGGTATATGGATATTTACCAATCTCTCAGGCAGGACAGCACCGACGAAATGACCGCCAAAGCGCTTTTGGCTGCCGATGGGGAAGAAAACCTCGATGAGCTTCCTATTTCTCAAACGGTAAAGGTAAAAAAGGTTCTTGAAATCGTTCCGGACAAACAGCAGAACGAAGAAATAGAATTTGCTATTGAAGTGTCAAAACTTTCGGCAAAGTACAAGCCTTCCTGCCCTCAGCCCGATAAGAAGGGCAAAATACTTATCTCGACCACTAAAATTGCCTCGGTCAAAGGCCATGTAAAGGAAGAGGCGGACAGAGAAAAGGAAGTGCGCAAAGAATATCCGCAGTTGGTAATAGATGTAGAAAAAGGTGAGGCCGCGCTTAATGATATAAAGCTCGACCTTTCGCCGAGCGATGCCGACGTTAGGCGCGACGCGGAACTGTTTTTGCAGTATATGGACGGCTACAGGATCTTTCATGGCGACTATCAGTCTATGCAAAAGAGGTATTTTGAGTTTGCCAACTGGTTTTTCTGCTCGCCTTTTATGGGGGTAATGCGCGATACCGCGACAAGATTCAATCAGAATAAAGGCCCGTATCCGGTGTTCGGGATCGTCTACGGTCAGAGTAAAGCGGGAAAGACAAGCTTTTTGGAAACGCTTGAGAAAATGATGATAGGTCAGAATCCTAAAATCTCGGCGTCTGAGTTTACAAGGACAGTCATCGACGGATTGAGAGCGCAGACAAAAGGTGTGCCGATTATTGTCGACGATATGGTCAACTCAAGATTTAATATGCACGCCGTGGAAACAATCAAAAATGACGATTACGGTATTATGGATAAAAACATTCATTACCCTGCCGTAGTTATAAGCGCAAACGAAGACGTCAAAGCTGTCAGCCAGGAGATAATCAGAAGAACGGTTATTTGCCATGTCAGCGCGGGTCTGACTAATACCGAGGTCATGCAGAACAGCACAGTCAAAAAGGTTCAGAAAAATATCGGGACAGCGCTTTACAGACGTTATTTGAAAATGATGCTTGAAAAAATTCCGGAGCTTTTGGAAAGCATGAAAGACGACGATGCGGAATCCGCGCCGGATATTCTGAAACTGTCATCGGAGGTTATTTACGAAATATTCGAGAGTTTTTCGGATATTGAGATCCCGGAATATATCCGCAAGCTTGACTTAACGGATTATTTCAGCGAGAAGATCACGGGCAGCAATGTGATTCAGACAATTAAAACTGCGTGGAACAACAACCGAGGGCAGTTTGAAATTGACGCAAGAAGGAACCTGCTCAAATACAACGCCGGGCAGACGTATGACGCCACTCGGATTGTAAAAGAACTTCCCGAAACGCTTGTACCCACGGCATCGAGAGAGCTGGTTATCATGAAGCTTGATGTGGCAAAGGAGTTTTTCGGAGTGGAGTTTAAACGTGGGTTTTTGGATAGGTTCAAATGAGTAAAACGCTTGGCGTGCGCTATAAAAAGGAAGCCTTCCTTGAAGGCTTCCTTTTTGTACGTTTATGTACCTCCAACACTTCCGACAACACCTATAATACCCCCGCGCACCCTTTCCCACACAGTCAATTCTGTAAACAAGGTTTGTCCCGCCTAATCCCTTGAAATCCGCGCGCGGCCATGTTATAATAAATCAAAAAAGCGGGAGGGTTTTTCTATGTACATCGCAAGCGAAAAAAGATACGAAAAAATGCCATATCGGCGCTGCGGGAGGAGCGGGCTTAGGCTCCCGGCGGTGTCGTTGGGGCTGTGGCAAAACTTCGGTTTTAAGGGCGTTTTCGCAAATATGGAGGCGATGGTTCACACCGCGTTCGACCTCGGGGTCACTCATTTCGACCTTGCGAACAACTACGGCAACCCCTATAACGGCAGCGCGGAGGAGAATTTCGGCAGAATTTTGCGGGATATGCGCGGCTATCGCGACGAGATGATAATCTCTACAAAGGCGGGCTACGAGATGTGGCCGGGGTCCTACGGCGACCGCAACGGCAGCCGCAAATACTTGACCGCCTCGCTCGACCAAAGCCTTAAGCGCCTGGGGCTTGAGTATGTCGACGTCTATTACCACCACATTTTCGACCCGAACACGCCGCTCGAAGAGACCGCGCTCGCGCTTGACAACGCGGTCAGGCAGGGCAAGGCGCTCTATGTCGGGGTCTCGAACTACGGCCGCGGACAGACCGCCGAAATTCTTAAGATATTCAAAGAACTGCGCACGCCGTTCGTTCTGAATCAGCCGAGCTATTCGATGCTGAACCGGTGGGTCGAGGGGGACGGGCTGGACACATTCTGCCTCGAAAACGGAATCGGTCTGGCGGTATTTTCGCCGCTCTACCAGGGCTTTTTGACGAATAAATATCTCAACGGAGTGCCGCAGGATTCGCGGGTCGGCAGGGGCGAGACGTGGATCGGCAACCAGCTTGACGAAAAGATGGTTGCGCGGCTGAACCGCTTGAACGACATCGCGCAAAGCCGCGGGCAGACCCTTTCGCAGATGGCGCTGGCGTGGGTTTTACACAACGAGGCGGTCGCGACGGTTCTTATCGGCGCGAGCAGGCCGGAGCAGATTATCGAGAACGTCGGGTGTATCGAACGCCTCGACTTTACCGAGGAAGAGATACTGAAAATCGAAGAAATATTAAAGTGATTAAAGGCAAACCGGCAGTCGCAGATATTCGACGAAAGGAGAATTTATATGAAATATCCGTTCCAAAACCCGTCGCTTAAGCTTGAAGAAAGGGTCGACGACCTTGTTTCGCGGCTCACGATCGACGAAAAAATTTCTATGCTGACGACTTGGCAAAAGGCCGTGCCCCGCCTCGGGGTCGGCGAATGGCACATCGGGGCGGAGGTCGCGAGGGGATATGTTTCGCGCAATCCCGAAAAGCCCACCACCGTTTTTCCCGAGCCTATCGGCCTTGCCGCGACCTTCGACCCGAAGCTTATGGAAAAGCTCGGCGAGATCGCGGGGAAAGAGGCGCGGATACTTCACGCCGAGAACCCGAAGACCAATCTTATGCTCTGGGGGCCGACGGTTGACGCCTGCCGCGACCCGCGCTGGGGCAGAAACGAAGAGGGCTACGGCGAAGACCCTTTTTTGACCGGCGAGATGAGCAAGGCTTACACCCTCGGAATGGCGGGCAGGGACCCGAAATATATGCGCACCGTGCCGACCCTTAAGCACTTTTTCGCGAACAACAACGAATATCAGCGCGACCGCAGCAACTCTAACATAACCCCGCGCTGCAAGTTTGAATACTACTACGAATTTTTCCGCCCCTCGATAGAAGAGGGCGGGGCGCGCTCAATGATGGCCTCGTATAACGAGATCTCCGGCGTTCCGGCGATTTTAAACCCCGACCTTAGGCCGATAATAAAGGATCAATGGGGGCTTGATTTTATAGTCACCGACGGCGGCGATTTTTCGCAGAACGTCACCGCGCACAAATATTCTTCAAGCCACGCAGAGACTATCGCCCTGGCGCTTAAAGCCGGGACTGACATTATGACCGACGGATACGAAGTCGTATCGGCGGCGGCTTACGAAGCCATTGAGAAGGGGCTTATCAACGAAGAGGACATCGACCGCTCTTTAAAAAACAGCCTTCGCGCAAGGCTCAAGCTCGGAGAGTTCGACCCGCCCGAGCTTAACCCCTATTCTTCGGTCGACCCTTCGGAGATGGACTGCGAGGCCCACCGGAAGACTAACCGCAGGGCGGCGCTCGAGCAGTTTGTTCTTTTAAAGAACTGCGGGCTGCTTCCCCTTAAAAAGGGGATAAAAATCGCGGTCATCGGCGACATCGCCGCGAACAACTATATGGACTGGTACACCGGCTGGTCGAGCTATAATATAACCGTTTTAGAGGGGCTTAAAAACCTCTTCGGCGAGGAAAACGTCTTATACGACGACGGAAACGACAGGGTCGCGATAAAATCAAAGCTTAACGGAAAATATCTTTCTGCGGACGGCGAGGGAAGCTTGTTTGCGAAGTCGGACGAGCCGGGCGAGGGCTCGGTGTTTATAAAGGCGGACTGGGGCGGCGAGGTTACATATAAGGTAGAGTCGACCGGGAAATTCTTTACGACCGAGACGATGAAGGCGGACAGCGACACCACCTATCGCTGGTTCAACCAAGAGATTTTAAGGCCGCGCGACTTAGCGGAGGGCAGGACTTACGTCACATACTTCAAGCGCTCGGTTTTGGGGGTGGACGGCGATGGAAAGCTTGTTCAGAAGCCGATCAAAAACCCTAAGCCCGAAACGCTTTTTGAAGAGGTCACAGTTTCGAGCGGGGCAGAAAGGGCGAAAGAGCTTGCCGAAAAGGCGGACGTAGTTATCGCGGTTTTGGGCAACAACCCGATGATTATAGCGCGAGAATGTTACGACCGCGAGAATTTAAGGCTTGCGCCGCATCAGACCGAAATATTCAAGGCGGCGGCCGGCGCAAACAAAAACGCCCTTTTGGCGATAGTCTCGGGCTATCCGTTCGCTATTCAAGAGGAAGAAAAGCTCGCCTCGGCGGTAATCTGGTCTTCACACGCCGGGCCGGAGCTCGGAAGCGCGTTCGCGGACGTCGTTTCGGGGAAATACAACCCCGCCGGAAGGCTTCCGCAGACCTGGTATCTTTCGGAAGACGACCTTCCGCCGATAACCGACTACGATATAATCTCTAACCGTTCGACCTATCTTTGGTTCAAGGGCGAAAAGTTATATCCGTTCGGCTACGGGCTAAGCTATTCCGCCTTTGAATATTCCGACGTCTTATTAAAAAAGCTTTCGGACGGGATAGAGGTTTCGTTTAAGGTCAAAAACGTATCGAAAGTCGACGGCGAGGAGACCGCGCAGGTTTACTTCAGACCCCTCGAGCCGAGCGTTAAGCGCCCGGAAAAGCAGCTCTGCGGATTCGAGAGAAGGCTTATAAAGGCCGGGGAGACCGCGGAGTTCGCGATAAAAATAAACCGAGATCGGCTTCGGTTCTACGACGTCTCGCGCGAAAAATTCGCGATAGAAAAGGGGAAATACCTCTTTATGGTCGGCCCTTCGAGCGAAAATCTCCCTCTTTTAAAAGAGGCGGAAATAAGCGGAGAGGTCATTCCCCCGCGCGACTTGGGCAGGGCGACCAAGGCGATAAACTATGACGAAAGCCGGGGCTCGAAGATGAAATTCTCGAAATACGGCGGGTTCTGGTATATGTCGGGCGGCGAGCTTATGTTTGACAGATCGAGGCTTTCGGGCGGCAGGGCGATACAGCTTAAATATGCGACTTTAGGCCGCAGCGGCAGGCTTAAAGTTATCTTCGGCGACGAAGTCATCTGCGAGGAAGTCCTTCCGGCGACCGCCTCGGAGACGGAATTTAAATACCGCAGCGTGAAGATCAAGCCGAAGACCGGCGCGAAGCCGCTCACCCTCTGCCTTGATGGGATAACCCTTGCGGAGTTTAAAATCGGGTAAAAGAGTATAAATAAAAAATCGGAGCACGGTTAAGCCGTGCTCCGTTGTCATATCCGCTCTGCGAATTATCCGAGCGTAGTTTGGTCGACGGTGAAGTAGAGGTGGTAGTATCCGTCGTCGGTGGTAAAGGTACCCGAGCCGGAGTAGTTGTTGGTATAAACCGGCACGGCGTCGGAAGATTCGGTGAGATAGAAGGTGTGCGCGCCCTTGGCGACGGTCATATGGATACCGTCTGCCTCGCAGGTGACCTTTTCGGGGGCTTCGTTGTCGACCGAGATCTCAAATTCCTTGCCCGCAAAGTCGAACTCGCTGCCGTCGGCGGCCTTTATCGGGATAACGACCTCGTAGGTTTCGGGCGACTTGTCGCCGGCGATTATAATCCTGTTCGCAACGTTGTCGATAGTAAGGGCGTCGGCTCCGTCGTTGGTAAGATAGAGGATATAGTCCATAACGATCTGGTCCTCGCCGCCAAGCTCGCCCTGTTTGGCCGCGGCGTTGAAGCCTTCAAAGGTGGCGACGTAGTTGTTGGTGACCACGAGAAGCGCGGTTTCGGCGTCGTCTTTAGAAAGAGCGGTGCCGTCGTCCAAAACAACCGAGACAACTTTGCTTCCGGCCTCGGCCGCAGGGTCGTATGAATAGGTGATCCCCGAGACCTGGAGGAAGCTGCCCGAAGCCTTTTCGGTGATAAGTCTGCCGTTTTCGTCCTGGCCGGTCATGGTAAGTCCGAGCTCGAGCGCGGTGTAAAGCTGCGCCGGTGTGACGCTTATGACGTCGACGGTGTTGCCGTGGTTGAAGGCGTTAAGAATATCTCCTCTGGTGACGATCCCGTAGGGGAGGGTAGAGCTTACGCCGCCGCCGTTTTCAACGCCGATTACCGGCGCGGAAATACCGTTCTTCTCGGCGAAGAGCCCGCCGTAGTATTTAAACGCGTCGCAGACGAGGTCGCCCATAGTGGTTTCGACTATTCTCGGCTCGGCATAGTCGTAGTAGATATATCCGCCCCAGATCGGCGCGCCGGTAAGCGCGACTTCTTCCGCCAAAATCGGGTCGATCTCTATAATGCAGTTGTCGTATGCTGCCTGCGCGGCGGCCTTTGCGGCCTCGCCGTCTTCGTTAAGGGCAAAGCCTGCGGCCTTTTCGTAATCCCAGACCTCGCCCTTTGCGGAAAAGCTTCCGTCGGCGGCAAAATCAATCGTAACAGCCGCCATAGAGGTGTTCTGGGTCCCGGTCTGAACTATCGGAACGCCGTTTACGTCGGCGTTTTCGACGGTGTGGCTGTGGCCGTCTATAACCGCGGCGACCTTTGAAAGCTGATCCTCCGAAAGGCCCTCAAGAAGCTGGGAGGAGGTCACTCCGGTAGCGGTCGGGTTGTCGCCGAGGTGGGCGACGATAACGATGGCGTCTACGCTGCCCGAAAGCTCGGCAATCTCTTTTTTCGCGGTCTCGATCTCGTTTTCAAAGGTTATTCCCTCAAGCTGGGCGGGGTTGGTCGAAGAAGCGGTCATCGCGGTGGTGATTCCTACGAAACCGATCTTATATCCGCCCGCCTCGATAACGGTGTGACATTCGAGAAGGGGCTCGCCGTCCTTTAAGGTGTTGGCCGAAAGGACCGGGAAGCTTGCAAGATCGGCGTTGGCCGTAAGGGCATCGGCGCCGTACTATCTCATGGAAATGTCGCTTCTTCCCTGCAACAAAGGCAAGGGAGAAACGGGCGGATATGTGTCTATGGTATATCACACCCACACCTGCGACAACTGATACTACTGCTCATATGAAGGCGGGATGTGGCATTGCAATAACGCCGCGCACAACGCATGATATTTAAGGAGGAAACTATTATGAACCAAGAATTACTTAAAAAAGCGAGAGCGGCGAAATCGCCGGAGGAGCTTTTGGAATTAGCCCACGAGAACGGCGTAGAAGACTTCACCGAAGAAAACGCCAAGGGCTATTTCGAGGTAATGCACAAGTCCGGCGAGCTTGCCGACGACGAGGTCGAGCATGCTGTCGGCGGCTGCGATAAGGGCGGACATCTGGTCGTTACACGCGGAAATCTATGCAGTCATGGCTGGTCCGAACGCATTAACGGCGCTTGGGTGTTCACAAACTGGAAATGCAAGACCTGTCAAGAAGTACCGTCAAACTGGGGACACCCCGGAAACGGCTGGGCGGGCGCTAAAAAGACTTGCAGCTGCAACCGCCGCAACGTAGACGAGTTTTCAAATGCGTTCGGCGTAACCGCCGACTTTGAGGCCGTCGGCGCCTGCGGCTCATGCTATTGGTGCAAATATACGGACGGCGTATGGATCTGCACTCACCCCTATTATTGAGTATACCGGGAGGAAATTAACTATGAACGAAGAAATACTTAAAAAAGTCAAGGAAGCAAAATCGCCCGAGGAGCTTTTAGATATAGCCCGCGAGAACGGCTTGGGCGGCTTTACCGAAGAAAAAGCAAAGGCGTATTTCGACCTTATGAATCAAAAAACCGAGCTCAAGAGCGGCGAGCTTTCGGACGAAGAATTAGACGTCTCCGCCGGCGGGTGCGGAGTAATGTCCAGCCCTCCGCCGAAAAAGCCCGACCCGCCGATCTGCTGGCGCTGCAACGTTCCCATGCAGCTATACGACTTTGATATATTCGGCAGCAACACCCTTTATTTGAGCTATAAATGCACAAACTGCAACAAAGAAAAAGACTGGAAGATAATGGTTATATAATTCCGACATAAAGGCACGACCGCTAAAGGAGACTTATCATGAACGAAGAAATTTTGGCAAAGGCAAGAGAAGCGCAATCCCCCGAAGAGCTTTTGAAATTGGCTCATGAGAACGGCATGACCGACTTTACCGCCGAGAACGCGATAGAATACTACGCGATGATGCACAGAAGCGGAGAGATATGAAGAAATAACAGGAGAACAGCTATGAAAGAGATCGACGAAAAAGATTTGGAAAAGGCCGCGGGAGGGGTCGACACTTATATCTGGAGAGAGCCCGACGCCGCTTTTTGCGACAACTACACACCCGGCAGCCAGCTTATCACCGACGAACCGAACGCGGTTTTGCCGAAGGATTATACCTGCGGCGCCTGCGAATGGTATCAGGCCGGAGTCGGCTGCCACAACCCCGAGATAGCCTCGGGAAGGAGGATAAGATGAGCGAAATCAACGAAAAGGATTTGGAAATGGCGACCGGCGGATACAACTTCTCGGAGGAATCGTATGAAGTGCTCGCCGCGCAAGAGGGTTATTCCCGCCACGAAGCTTTCGACGGCAAAAACTGCCCGGGCTATTTAAGCAACGGCTCGTCGAATTTTCACACCGGCTGCCTTTATTGCGAGCATATGACCGTCGCGAGGGATCGCGCAGCGGTTCTGTTCTGCAAGATCGGACTTTAAAGAGCGCCTCGACGAGAAAAGGGGAGATTTTTGTGAAACAGATCAACGACAAGGACTTGGAGCAGGCCGCCGGCGGAAGGGTCGCGCCCTTTGAAAAGCCGGCATACGACCCCGAGGAAAAATGCACCAACTATTTTTCAAACGTCCCGGGGCTTATCGGCGGCGACTGCATAACCTGCAAATATTACGACCGCGAAAACGAAAAGTGCGCCTATAAATAGGGCGAACGAAAGTTAATCGGGTTAAAAGTGCGGAAAATGTCGAAAATCCATAAAAGCAGAGTTTTGAAAAGCTAAAATACTTTTATGATTTAATGTGTTAAAATCAGACTATTACCCGATTTTAAAATTAAAGTTTCGTGGATTTTCGACATTTTCCGCACTGTGAACATCATTAACTATTTTAAGGGGGAGCATCATGACCGAAATCAGAGACAAAGATTTAGAACAGGCGAGCGGCGGAGCAGCGACCTTTAGGGCGCCCTGCATCGAGGGCAACGTTACCGAGTGTTCGGCGTTTTCATCTTATACCGGCGAACGCCCCGACAAAGACCTCTGCACCCTTTGCTCCTATTGGGGCATAACCGACGACGGCCACACGCCGGGCTGTTTAAACCCCGCCGGAGCGATTTATTTTAAAACTCACAGGTGAGATTATTGCGGAGATAAACGACAAGGACCTCGAAAAAGTCGGCGGGGGAGTATTTAGTTCTCCCGTACCCGGAGCTAATTCCGGCTCGGAGCGCCCGGACGATATTGTACCTATACCCGACTCCAACAATAAAAAGGTCGACGAGAACGGATATTGCGAAAGCTATCAGAGAAAATTTCTTAGCTCCGAAAGTTGCTGCAAGGGCTGTATTCATTTTATCGCCGCCGGCAGCAAACATTATTGCGACCTGCCGTAGAGCGAATTTTCGCCCCCTCTGCTCCGAGGGGGCTTTTTTATGCCCGAAATTCTTAAAAGCCCTTGTAAAAGCGGGAAAAATGCGCTATAATCGAATTATAAAACATCGAAAGGCGGCGAGGCCGATGACCGAGCTTTATACCGAGGGCGACGTTTTGCGCCTTCACAGAAAAATCGCGATATGGACGGCGGCGCTCGGGGTTTTCGGGCTTGCGGCGCTGGCTGCGTGCATAATTTCCGCCGCGACCGCAACCACCCTGACCGCCGAGCGAAACGAAGTCGCCGCGATAATAATAAGCTCGCTCTCCGGCTGGGTGATAATCTATTGCGCGATATTCATAATCGGCGGGGCGAGGAAAGAATCCGGCCACGCCAAAACGCTCATCGACGGCGAGAGAGAAAGGGTCGAGGGGAAGATATCCTTAAACGGCGAGAGGCTTAAGATCAAAAAAAGCGTCGCCGTCCGCGGGGTAGAAGTCGTAACCCCCGACGGAACGAAGCGCTTCTGGATATCCGAGAGCCGGGTAAAAAAGTTTAAAAAGGCCGAGCCGACCGCGATTTACATCTCTCACGGCTACGTTGCGGCATACGAGGAGCGGCTATGAGATTTATCAAGAATGTTTTTTCGCAGCTTCACACCTTCGTCCTTTGGGCGCTTCTCTCGGCGATATTCTGGAGCTGGATATTCACCTTCGCGACGGATACCTCTCCCGAAAAAAAGGTCTCGGTCTATTGCTACGTCCCCGAAATAAGCGAGGCGGAGCTTTCGGCGAAGCTTGAAGAAGACCGCCCCGAGGGGATAAAGATGATAAAAGCGCGAAGCTTTGAATACGTTATGTTTAACGTCGACTACATCGAAAACGGCGATATTTTCATTCTCCCCGAATCCTTGATTTCGGAATACGATGAGCTTTTGCTCGACCCTTCCGGCGGGGTGAAGATATACGACGCGAAAAGCTCTTCCGGCTCGGCGACCGAATTTATCCGCTATCCGGAGGAAGACTGCTATCTATTCTTGGGCGCAAATTCGGCCCATCTTGAAGACGGCGCGGCGGAATACGTCGCGGAAAATATAACAAAACTCGATTAAAAGGGGGATTTTAAATGAAAAACCGCTTGATTTTATTCACAATCTTGGCCCTTTCGGCCTCGATTCTTCTCTGCTCATGTTCGGGCGGGGAGATCGCCGAGGGCGGCTCGGATATCGAGCGAAGCGCCTTCTGCGGCGAGCTTGAAAGCATCGCGCCGACCTCTAAAATAGAGGGGAACACGCTCTATCTCGAAAAGGTTGAAAACCTGCCGGAGGATTTCATCATGGGGGTCGACCTTTCTTCGGTCATCGCCGAGGAGGAGAGCGGGGTGGTCTTTCGCGACTATTCCGGCGAAGAGCAGGATATCTTTAAAACCCTCGCCGAAAACGGCGTCACGCATATAAGGGTGAGGGTTTGGGTCTGTCCTTACGATGAAAACGGCAACGGCTACGGCGGCGGAAACAACGACGCCGAAAAGGCCGCGGAGATCGGCAGCAGAGCGGCGAAATACGGCCTTAGACTTATCGTGGACTTCCACTATTCCGACTTCTGGGCAGACCCTGCGAAGCAGATGGCCCCGAAGGGTTGGAAGGATCTGGACCTTGACGGCAAGGCCGACGAGGTTTATAAATTTACGAAAGAGACCCTTGAAAAGATAGAGGCCGCAGGCGGCGTGGTCGGAATGGTGCAGGTCGGGAACGAGACGAACGGGGCATTATGCGGCGAGACGAGCTGGGACGGCGTTTGCCGGCTTATGTCTTCGGGAAGCAGGGCTGTTCGCGAGGTCTGCCCCGAGGCGCTTGTGGCGGTCCATTTCGCCAACCCCGAGCGCTCCGGCGCCTACGCCGACTATGCGCGGCAGCTTAGCGAAAGAGAGGTCGACTACGACGTCTTCGGAAGCTCATACTACCCATTCTGGCACGGAACCCTCGAAAATCTGACCTCGGTCCTCTCCAATGTTGCGACTACCTACGGCAAAAAGGTTATGGTCTTGGAGACTTCGTATGCCTATACCCCCGACGACACCGACTTTAACGGCAACACGATAAGCGACGCCACCTCGGGGATCACCAAAAACTATCCCTATACCGTTCAAGGGCAGGCCAACGCCCTTAGAGACGTTATCGAGGCGGCCGCGAAGGCGACCGGCGGCATAGGCGTTTGCTATTGGGAGGGCGCGTGGATAACCGTAGGCGGGGCCTCTCGGGAAGAAAACAAAGAGAAATGGGAAAAATTCGGCTCGGGCTGGGCGAGCAGCTATTCGGCGGCATACGACCCCGACGACGCCGGAAAATACTACGGCGGCAGCGCGGTGGACAATCAGGCTCTCTTCGACTCGAACGGCGTTCCGCTTCAAAGCTTGCAGGTGTTCAACCTTGTAAGATACGGCAACGACGCCGAAGTCAAGCCGGAATCGGCCGAGGATATATCTTTGATTATCGAGGACGGCGGAGAGATCGCCCTGCCCGAAACCGTCGACGTTTTGATGACCAACGGCAAAAAGCAGCCCGCCGAAGTCGTATGGAGCGAGGAAGACATCGAAAAGGCTTCTTCGGGCGGCGCGGGGAACTATGTCATCGGCGGAAAGGCCGGCGAACTCGAAGTAAAATGCAGGCTTACCGTTTTGGAAAAAAACTATCTTTTGAATTACAGCTTCGAGGGCGACGAACAGGTATGGGTATCCGAGAACCTCTCGAAAACCGAGCAGCTATACGTCGAGGACAAAAAGGACGACTCTCTTACCGGGACGAAGCACTTCCACTTCTGGAGCGCCGCGAAGGACAGCGTTGAATTCACCCTCGAGCAGACCGCAGAAAACCTTCCCGAGGGGAAGTATAACTACTCGATCTCGATTATGGGAGGAGACGCCGGCGAATACGAATGTTACGCCTATGTTAAGCAGGACGGCGAGATAGTCTCTAAAGCTCCGATGGAAATAACCGTATACGGCAGCTGGGACAAGGGCACGATCGAAGGGATAACCGTTCCCGAGGGCGGAAGCGTCACCGTCGGGGTATACGTCAAATGCTCGGGCTCGGGCGGAGGAGCCTGGGGAAAGATCGACGACGCCTATTTAAATAAGGCCGAATAGCCCCCGAATGTCTTTAAAATCAAGAAATACCGCCGATTTAACAGTCGGCGGTTATTTAAATTTTCGCTTCGATTATTTAAGACTTTGAAGCGCTATTGAGCAAAACGCACAAAAAATTCGCGAAAATTCATTTAAAACGAACACCCGATTTTGAACGCGAAATTATTGAAACCGGTTAAAAACTGTGATATAATGTAAAAGATGACGGATTTAGGTGCGCAATGCGCTTTTACCGTCTTCAGCCTAAAATTATGGAGGTAAAATCATGAAAAAATTATTGGCACTTATATTGGCGCTCGCCATGGCGCTGACCTTCGTTGCCTGCGGAGCACCCGCAGAAACGGGGGGGGGTTCTGAAGGCGAGGGCGGCGGCGAGGCCGTAGGCAACGAGCTCGCCGGGACCTACGACGTAGTTATCTGGGCGCCCGAGGCCGCAGTAGACCTCACCAAAAAGCAAGTAGACGACTTTAACAGCTCGAACGAATACGGCATCACCGTAAACGCGACCGTAGAGCCCGTTTCCGAAGCCGACGCCGCGACCAACATGATCACCGACGTTCAGGCCGGAGGAGACCTTTACTTCTTCGCGCAGGACCAGCTCAGCCGTCTTATCCAGGCCGGCGCTCTTTCAAAGCTCGGCGCTTCCGCAGTTGAGTTTGTAAAGAGCAACAACAACGCCGCTTCTATCCTTGCGGCGCAGGCCGGAACCGACCTTTACGCTTATCCGCTTACCGCCGACAACGGCTACTTCATGTACTACGACAAGAGCGTTGTTCCGGAGTCGGATATCGACAGCCTCGAGGCTATTATAGCCGACTGCGAGGCCGCCGGAAAGAACATTTCTTATGAGCTTGAGAACGCTTGGTATAACGCCGGATTCTTCTTCGGAACCGGCTGCCACTCCGACTGGGTCACCGACGCCGACGGAAACTTTATCTCTATCGACGACGACTTCAACTCGGACAAGGGCCTTATCGCCGCCAAGGGGCTTTATAAGATCGTCTCTTCCAAGAGCTATGTAAGCGCCTCTACCGCCGACTTTGCCAGCGGCTCGGCCGTTGTCATAACCGGTACTTGGAACTATTCCACCATCAAGGATCAGCTCGGAGACAATATGGGAGTTGCCGACCTTCCTTCGTTTGAAGTAGACGGCCAGAGCTACCACATCGGCTCTTACAGCGGCTGCAAACTTATGGGCGTTAAGCCGCAGACCGACGCCGTCAGGGGCGCCGCTCTCGCAAGGCTTGCTCAATATCTTACCGGCAAGGATTGCCAGCTCGCCAGATTCGACAGCTTCGGTTGGGGCCCCTCTAACAACGAAGCCCTCGCCGATCCCGCCGTCGCCGCGGATCCTACTCTTGCGGCATTGAACGAGCAGGGCAACTATGCCGTTCCGCAGCCCAACATTCACGGTTCTTGGTGGGATATCGCCAAGGTAATCACCACAGACGTCAAGGCTTCCGACGGTTCGGACGAAGCCCTTAAGGCCGCTCTTGCCAAGTACGAAGAGAGCATCCAGGCCGTATTCACAATGTCCGACGACGTTAAGAACGCCTTCACCGTTATCGGCTCGATCAACGGCGACGGGTGGACTCTTGACCTTCCCATGACCGCCGACGGCGACGTATGGACTTCCGACGAGGCCTACACTATGGACGCCGGCGTTGAGTTCAAGTGCCGCCAGGGCAAGAGCTGGGATGTCGCTTATCCCGCGGACAACTTTGTCGTTGAGACCGCCGGAACATATTATATCCAGCTTAACGCGGCAACGGGCGAAGTAAGCCTCGTTCCCGCCGAATGAGGTTGACCAAAGCAATATAATACAGCTTTGGCATTGGCCTGACAAATAATTGCTTATCAGTCGGGGTCTGCAAAACGGCCCCGGCTGTTTTTTAAAAAACTTAACCCAAGGGGTGATTCAATGAAACGGCAAAAAGTCACCGACCCCGAGAAAGTATCGGTGAAAAGAAAGCGCAAAAGCCCGAAGGAATTTTTCGGCGAGATCGGCGCCATTTTGAAAGAATATACCGACAAGGGCTATTTAAGGCTTTCAAAGCTTCAGAAATTCATCTATAAGATCCTCGCGTTTTTGCGCTCGATTCCGCTCGCGATAGCGCGGTTCTTTAAAAATCTCGGCCGCGGGATCAAAAACGCCGCGCTCGCGGTGGCCGAAGAATTTAAAGACGTAGGAAGAACCTTTAAAAACGGCGACTGGAAGACCAAAACCTCGTTTTTGATAATGGGCTTCGGAAATATCGCGAGGGGGCAGGTTTTAAGAGGGCTTTTGTTCCTTTTGTTCGAGATTGTTTTTATCGTATATATGATAGTCGCGGGGGGCTATTGGCTTTCGATGCTTCCCTCTCTCGGAAAGCAGGGGCCCACTCAATCCTACGACGCCGTGCTCGACGCTTATACCACCACCTATAACGACAACTCGTTTAAAATTCTGCTCTACGGCGTATTGACGATATTCTTCATAGTCGCGTTTATATACACCTGGCGGCTGAATATAAAGCAAAACAAGCTTGCCGAGCAGTTCCTTAAAAGCGGCAAAAAGCTTAAATCAGACAAAGACGACCTTCACTCGATGGTCGACGAAAACTTCTATAAGACTCTTCTCGCACTGCCGCTGACCGGTATTTTGGTCTTCACGGTTATGCCGATAGTCTTTATGATCCTCGTCGCGTTCACCAATTACGACGGCGCGCACAACGGCTTTTCCAACAACCTCTTCTCGTGGGTCGGGCTGGACAACTTTAACACCCTTCTCTCGTGGCAGAGCGCCGGCGGCGGGCAGTCTTATTCCGCAACGTTCGGCGAAATCTTGGCGTGGACCCTTATCTGGGCCTTTTTGGCGACATTTACCAACTACTTCCTCGGAATGTTCGTAGCGATGATGATCAACAAAAAGGGGATACGCCTTAAAAAAATGTGGCGTACAATTCTCGTTATGACCGTCGCGATTCCGCAGTTTATCTCGCTTTTATACGTCTCAAAGATGTTCGCGAGAAACGGCCTTATAAACCTTACTTTAAAAGACACTCTCGGCTGGATATCGCAGCCCCTGCCTTTCTGGGAAGACCCGATGTGGGCGAGGGCCTCGGTAATTCTGATAAACGTTTGGATAGGCATACCCTATCTTATGCTTATAACCACCGGCATACTTATGAACATTCCCGCCGACTTATACGAATCCGCAAGAATCGACGGCGCGAACGCCTGGCAGCAGTATACAAAGATCACCCTGCCCTATATGCTGTTTATAACCGGCCCTTATCTTTTAACAAGCTTTACCGGAAATATGAACAACTTCAACGTCATCTATCTTTTGACCGGCGGCGCGCCGACAAACCCGGCGGCTTCGGGCGCGGCGGGCTCGGTCGGATATACGGACCTGTTGATCACCTGGCTGTTTAAGATAACCACCGGCGCCGAGTCGCAGTATTATCTCGCCTCGGTAGTAGGTATTATGGTGTTCGTAGTGGTGGCGCTTATTTCGCTCGTCGTATATAACGTGCTGCCTTCCATCAAAAACGAGGAGGACTACCAGTGATGAGTAATCAAAAACACCACATGGGTATGAAAACCCTTAACAGGGTCAGCAACAGCGCGATATACATTCTTCTGATAGTAATAAGCGTTATCTGGCTGATCCCCTTCGTATTCATTGTTTTGCAGTCCTTCAGAGTAGAGAGCACCTATCAGGTCGGATACGTTATCCCTCAACAGTGGGGGCTTCAAAACTACATAAACCTCTGGAATTCAGACTTTAAGCGCTGGTACCTTAATACCTTCATCATCGCCCTCGCGGCGGCGGTGTTCCAGACCGTCATAGTTCTGTGCATGAGCTACACTCTTTCGCGCTTCCGCTTTAAAATGCGCGGCCCGCTGATGAGATTTATGCTCATTCTCGGAATGTTCCCCGGAATGTTGACGATGATAATCCTCTACCGCGTTCTTTCCGACCTCGGCCTGACCCAGGCCAACGCAGTCCCGGGGCTTATTCTCGTAAGCGTGGCCTCCTCCGGAATGGGGTACTACGTTTCAAAGGGCTTCTTCGATACTATCCCCAAATCGCTCGACGAAGCGGCGAGAGTCGACGGAGCGACAAGGCTTCAGGTCTTATATAAAATAATTCTGCCCCTCGCCAAGCCGATAGTTATTTATACGATCCTTACCGCCTTTATGGGCCCTTGGGGCGACTATGTTTTCGCAAGATACGTCGCTTTCGGAACCTCTGCGGGCTACAACGTCGCCGTAGGTATGTACAGCTGGCTTACAAACGACCAGATAAACAATATGTATACCACCTTCTGCGCCGGCGGCGTGATCGTCGCCCTGCCCGTCACTATCCTCTTCCTCTGCCTGCAGAAATATTATGTAGAGGGCGTTACCGGCGGGGCCGTCAAGGGCTGATTAGAAAGGAGAATACAGGATTATGGCAAGCGTAAAACTTACTAACGTTAAGAAAATATACGACAAAAACGTCGTGGCCGTTCACGACTTCAACCTTGAGATCAAAGACAAAGAGTTCGTCGTATTCGTCGGCCCTTCGGGCTGCGGAAAGTCGACCACCCTGCGAATGATCGCCGGCCTTGAAGAGATCAGCGACGGCACGATAGAGATCGACGGCGAGGTAGTCAACGACCTTCAACCCAAAGACCGCGGCATCGCGATGGTATTCCAGAACTACGCGCTCTACCCTCATATGAGCGTATACGACAATATCGCGTTCTCGCTTAGGCTTAAAAAAGTCCCCGAAGACGTAATCTACGACAAAGTTACCAAGGCGGCCGAGACCCTCGGTATAACCGAATATCTTATGCGCAAGCCGAGGGCGCTTTCGGGCGGGCAAAGGCAGCGCGTGGCTATCGGCCGCGCGATGGTAAGAGAGTCGAAGGTCTTTTTGATGGACGAACCGCTTTCAAACCTCGACGCCAAGCTTAGAAACCAGATGAGGTCGGAGATAATTCTTTTAAGGCAGAAGCTTAACACCACCTTCATCTACGTCACCCACGACCAGACCGAGGCGATGACCCTTGCGGACCGCATCGTCATCATGAAGGACGGCCTTATCATGCAGGTCGGCTCGCCGGACGAAGTCTTCGATATGCCGGACAATTTGTTTGTCGCCGAATTTATCGGCGCGCCGAAGATGAACATCATAAGCACGCAGCTTCTCTGCGAAAACGGCAAATATTACGTCACTCCGTTCGGCTCGAAGATTCCGGTCGACGGCGACAAAGGCGAGATCCTTGCGAAGAAGAACATCAAGGCCGGGCCGGTTCTTTTGGGAGTAAGGCCCGAGCATATCGACCTTTCAAGCGGCGGCGAAAACGCCATTCCGTGCACCCTTGTCGTCGATGAAATGATGGGCTCGGAGCTTCATCTTCACGTCGACGCCGAAGACGAGGGCGGCGCGGTATCACGCCTTATCGTCAGAGTTCCGACGATAGACATCGGCAAGGAAGAGCGCAAGGCTTTGGTCGCCGGGGCTAAGCTTAACATAACCTTTGAAAGCAAAGCTATGCACCTGTTCGACCCGGAGACCGAGAAGAATCTTCTTGTATAAGAATTTATTTTCCGAAACATTCCGTTTTTCGGGCCGCGACATTATTCGCCGCGGCCCTTAAACGCGAACCAGAGGAGGACAATATGAAAAAATGTTTGATCTTTCTGACGCTCACCGCGCTGCTTCTTTCGGGCTGCGCCGGAACAGAGGAAGACCCTGCGGATACGGATATGGAAAGCTTTGACAAAACCGGGAAGTATCTTTTATCCGACGGGGGCGAGGCTATAATCGAAGGATACGGCGAGGCCGCGCCGACCGACGACAACTATCGGGTTTTCTACGAGATATTCGTGGGCTCGTTTTCCGATTCTGACGGCGACGGAACCGGCGACCTTAAGGGGATAATCAACCGAATGGACTACCTCAACGACGGCGACGACGGCTCCGGCCTTAGTCTCGGGGTAGAGGGGATATGGCTTACGCCGATCTTCAAGTCGCAGAGCTACCACAAATACGACGTCGACGACTACTACCAAATCGACCCGAAATTCGGCACCGAAGAGGACCTAAAGCAGCTTATTTCCATCTGCCACGAAAGAAACGTAAAGATAATCTTAGACCTTGTTCTGAACCACACCGGCCCGAACAATCCGTGGTTCAACGCCTTTAGGGGCGCTCATATAAACGGCGATACCGAAGACCCTTATTACGACTACTACGTCTATTATACCGAGGGCGAGGCCGCGCCCGCGGGAAGAACCTTTGCCAAGCTTTCCGGGACCAAGGACTACTACGAATGTAACTTCTCGCCGAGCATGCCCGAGCTTAACTATGACAACCAAGAGGTTCGTCAGAAGGTCCTCGACATCGCGAAATATTATCTCGACCTCGGAGTCGACGGATTTAGGTTCGACGCCGCGAAATATATCTATTACGGCGACAATCCCGCGAGCGCCGAGTTCTGGGAATGGTACCTTGACGAGCTTAGAAAAATCAAGCCGGATATTTATACCGTCGCGGAGGTTTGGGACAGCGACGGCGTTACCGACTGTTACTACCCCGCGGTAAACTGCTTCGACTTTACCCTTGCGCAGACCTCGGGCCTTATCGCCCAGACCGCGCAGGCCGGCGACGTGAACAAATACACGAGCTATATAGAGGGCTATCTTGAGCGGGTAAGGCCGATGAACGACGGCGCGATGATAATTCCGTTTATCGCCAACCATGACACCGACCGCGCGGCGGGGTATCTTACCGAGGCGAGCGGGCAGATGAAGATGGCCGCTAACCTTTATATCCTTTCGGCCGGCTCGCCGTTTATCTATTACGGCGAAGAGATAGGCGCGAGGGGCTCTCGCGGAGGGGCGAGTACCGACGCAAACCGCCGCCTTAAGATGGAATGGGGCGACGGAGATACCGTTAAAGACCCGACAGGCTCGAACTATAAATCCGAAAGGGTCGGCGCGACAGCGAAGGAACAGCTTTCGGACGGCGACAGCCTTTATAACTACTACAAAAAGCTTATAATGATACGAAAGGCCAACCCCGCGATCTCGCGAGGCGAATATAAAGCCCTTGAATTTTCAAAGACCAAGGTCGGCGGGTATACGTCTTCTTATAACGGCAAGACCGTCGCGGTTATCCACAACACCACCAACAGCGAGCAGACTATCGACCTTTCGGAGGCGGGGATATCCGAATGTGAGCTTAGCGCGTTTATCGGCGTGGGGTCGGCCTCGCTCGATGGGACAAAGCTTACTTTAAGCGAAAAGACCAGCGCGGTTCTTAACATAGGCTGATTGAACAAAAAACAATAAATTTCGCGCTTTTGCCCGATATATAGCGGCAAAGGCGCGTTTTTTCGACGATATTCGCGGTTGATAAATTAAGCTTAAAAAGTTATTGCAATATCGCGGAAATCATGTTATAATAAACCTAATATTGCGCCGAGGGCGTATACGAGGGCTTTATATGGACAAACGCAAGGTTATATATTATACCGACGAGCTTAACGACGAATTTTCGGTCGCGCAGATCACGCCGAAGAAGATCGACGGCGGCTACGTCTATGTTTATAATACGCCGTTTAAAAAATTCACCCGAATTTTTTGGTATGATATCGTCGCCAAGCCGCTCGCGATTTTATACACAAAGCTCGCTTTTCATCACAAAATAGTCGGGAACGAAATTTTAAAAGACTATAAAGACAAGCCCTATTTTATCTACGGCAACCACACCCACGACATCTGCGACGCGCTTATCCCGAGCATGCTTTTTTTAAGAAAGAGCGTCTACGTCATAGTCCACCCGAACAACGTCTCTATGCCGATTCTGGGCAGGATAACCCCATCGCTGGGCGCTCTGCCGCTTCCGGACGGAAAGGAAGCCTATAAAAACTTCATCTCTGCGATAGAGACCCGGATCGCCGAGGGCTGCGCGATAACGATCTATCCCGAGGCGCACATCTGGCCGTATTATACCGAGATCCGCCCTTTTAAAGACGTTTCGTTTTCATACCCGGTAAAGTCGGATGCCCCGGTATTTTGCTTCACGAACACCTATCAAAAGCGGCGCTTCGTCAAAAAGCCGAGGATAGTCACCTACGTCGACGGGCCGTTTTTTGCGGATAAAAGCCTTTCTTTGCGAGAGAGAAGGGCCGAGCTTAGGGACAGGGTCTATCAAAAAATGTGCGAGCGGGCGAAAAATTCAAACCTTGTTATGATAAAATACATAAAGGCAGAAGATAAAGATGGTTAATGTTTTGTTTTGCGGAAATATAAAGGTCTTCGACGGAATACTGACCTGCGCGCTTTCGATGATGAAGCGAACCGCTTCGCAAGAGCCTTTCGCGTTTTATATCTATACGATGGACGTTTCGCGTCTTAACCCCTCGTATCTTCCGATAACGGCGGAGCAGATCGAATTTTTCGAGGGCGTTATAAAGGAATACAACCCTGAAAATTCCGCAAGGCTTATCGACGTCACTAAGTTTTATTCCGACGAGTTTGCCGGCTGCCCGAACGAGGGCGCGTATTGCTCGCCCTATACGCTTATCCGTCTTTTTGCCGACGAAGTCGACGGAATGCCCGACAAGATATTATATCTTGATGTCGACATACTCTTCAACCGCGATATCCACCTGCTCTATGACATCGACCTTGACGGGTATGAATATGCCGCCGCGAACGACCACTACGGAAAATATCTCATAAACCCGCGATATATCAACGCGGGCGTCCTGCTGTTCAATTTAAAGCATATGCGCGAGACCAAGCTTCTTGAAAAGGCGAGGGGGCTCATCAAGACGAAAAAGCTCCTCTTTGCCGACCAAAGCGCGATAATCCGCTCGACGACGAGAAAGAAGCTTCTGCCCCAGCGCTTTAACGACCAAAAATTTTTGCACAAACACACCGTCGTGAGGCACTTTTCAAAGCGGCTTTTCTGGCTGCCCTATCCTCATACCGACAATATCAAGCAGTGGCAGGTCAGCCGCGTCCACAAGGTTTTTCGCTACTACTGCTTCGACGACATTCTTTTTGAATACATATATTTGATTGAAAAATTTAAGAGAGGGAATACCGAAAATGAATAATCAACCGATTCAAATTTTTTACGCCTGCGACGACAATTTCGTCAAATACACGATAGTTTCGCTGCACTCTATGCAAAAAAACGCCTCTAAAGACTTCAAATACCACGTTCATATACTTCACACCGAAATCTCGGACGAGATGAAAAACCGCGTTCTTGAGATGAAAAACGATAATTTCGAGATCTTTTTCGACGACGTCACCGAATATCTCACGTCGATATCCGACAAGCTCCCGATTCGCGACTACTACTCTAAAACCACCTACTACCGCCTTTTCATCGCAGAGATGTTCCCGGAATACGACAAGGCGATATATATCGACAGCGACACGATAGTTCAGGGCGACATCAGCGAGCTTTATAAGATAAACATCGACGACGCATACGTCGGCGCATGCCACGAGCAGGCAATGCTTCAGGAGGACGTATACGGGACCTACGTCGAAAAGGTGGTTGGGGTCCCGAGGTATAATTTCTTCAACGCGGGCATGCTCGTTATAAACTGCGACCGCTTCAGGATCCGCTTCGTGCTCGACAAATTCATAGAGTATCTTCACATGTATAACTTCGTCGTGACCCAGGACGAAGACTATCTCAACCTAATATGCAAGGATCACGTTTATTGGCTCGACCAGCGCTGGAACACCGAAATTTTCGGCGAGATTGGCTTCCCGATCGAGCAGGCAAAGATAATCCACTACATAATGACCAACAAGCCTTGGCATTATTCCGACTGCCCCTACGCCGATATTTTCTGGAGCTATGCGAAGGAAACGACGGTCTACGAGATGATTTTAAGCGAGCTCAACGCCTATACCGACGAGGAAAGAGAGCGCGACAGGATATCCGGCGAAAGGCTTATGCAGACCGCGATAAGCGAGACCAACCGCGAAGACAACTTTTTGAATATGATGAACGCCTCGAAGCGCGCAAAGGACAGGGTAGAGGTTCTTAAAAGAATCGAAGAATACGAGCGCGAGGGGAAGTTTGACGTCGACGTCGAGCAGGACCCGCCCGGAAAAACCCTTATGCCCGATGAGATAGACTATATCCACAAGAGCATATCGGACAGGTTAAAGACCAGATTCGCGTTTATGATAGCGCGGCGGTTCGTAAACAATCTCATCGAGGAAAAACAGCTCATCATAAAAGAAATTCGCGGGATAGAGCGCTTTAAGAACCTTGACAGCGGCGCAGTGATAACCTGCAACCACTTCAACCCATACGACAGCTTTGCGATACAGCTTGCATACGAGGCCGCCGAGCAGCCCGAGCGAACCTTCTATCGGGTGATCCGCGAGGGGAACTATACGGCTTTCCCGGGGTTCTACGGCTTTTTGATGCGCCACTGCAACACCCTGCCGCTTTCTTCAAACCACAAGACGATGAAAAAATTTATGGACGCGACCGACAAGCTTTTAAAAGACGGCAACTTCGTCCTCGTCTATCCCGAGCAGAGCATGTGGTGGAATTACAGAAAGCCGAAGCCGCTAAAGCCGGGCGCATACGCCTTTGCCGCAAAGAACAACGTCCCGGTCCTGCCTTGCTTTATAACGATGAAGGATTCACACATTATGGGCGAAGACGGCTTTTTCGTCCAGGAATACACCATTCATATCGGCGAGCCGATCTACCCCGACGAAAGCCTTAGCAAAAACGAGAAGGTCAAAAAGATGATGGAGGAAAATTCGCGGGTCTGGAAGGATATCTACGAGAGCGAATACCACATTCCGCTGACTTATACGACAGAGAAGACCGAAAAACAACCCCTATAAAACAAAAAAGCCGCCGTGCCGAAAAGCAGGGCGGTTTTTACTTTATGTTTTTATTCCTCTCTTTTTGACGTGTCTATCGCGAAAACCACGCCGCTCATCGGATAGATCCACTTATCCCGGACGTTGAACTCGAAGGTGTCTACATTGTGGGTCGCTCGCTCGAGCGAGCCGTCTTCGCCGTCGTTCAAAAAGGCGTAGGCTTTTACTTTCATATCGCTCTCGGGATATGAAAGCTCGATGACCGGGGAAAAGGTCGGCTCGGTTATTGATACCAAAAATTCGTTCATACCGCGCTTTTGCGGCATCGAAAAGCTTATGTCTATGTCATGATCTTTTTTGGCTTCGTCGTGGCTTGAAGAGTAGTTCAGGATTATATTCCCCTCGTCGAAGCAAAAATCCGAAAGCTCGCAAAGCTTGCCGTCTATGTAGATAGAAAGGTGAAGCTCGTTCTCGATAAATCCGCGCTGCTCGGATTTCGACATCCCGAGAATTTGCTTAAGCTCGGGCAGGTCGATCAAAAGATTTTCCTGGAAGATATAGGTGCGGTTTCTAAGGGCTTCGTCGAGCGCATTGTCGTTCATCAGAAACGCCACGCTGAATTTTTCGGGAAGAGCGCCGCCCTCGGAGTAGCATTTTCTGTATCTTAGGCTCTCGTAGATCCGAAAGTATCTTTCGTCGTCAAAAAGCGCGTTCTTCGGGCTGTTTCTAAGGGTGATCTTGTATCTGAACATCGTTCTGCGGTTGTATTTGTTTGTGATATAGGGCTCCATAACCGCGTAGACCATTCCGTAAGACTCTTCGCCGACGAGGTGTCTGACGGTGTTTTTGACGAACTTTACCTTGTCTTCGTCTTTAAAGGCGCTTATCGCTTCTGATTCGCCCATAAGGGTCTGGGTGATTTTTTCGCTGATGTCGCTTGCGATATTGTCTCTCGTAAGATATTCGAGCCCGAAGTCGAATATGAGAAGCGGCGGGATTATCCCGATCATATTCGATATAACGTCGTCGATAATGCTCTCGCCGTCCGCTCCCCAAAAATGAAGCTTGACGACAAACAGCAGCGCCCATATCAAAAGGGTTATCGCGAAGAGCAAAAAGGTTTTGACCTTCATATCCCGCCTGTTTTTTTGATTCATTTCTTTTCCCCCTCGATAATTCCTCTGTATAAAGCCGGCCGGCCGGTGTAATAGCTCCAGAATCCGTCGCCGTAGTCGTAGTGCCACCATTCGAGCGGGTAGTTGGTAAACCCCGCCTCGGTCATGACCCGGTATAAAAGCCGCCGATTGTCCCGAATCTGCGTAAATTCCGACTCTTCAAAGTGCGCGGTGAGGGATTTTTCGGTGAAGTCGTCGAACGCCGTCCCCATATCGAGCTCGTTTCCGTTTTTTTCTTCGACTATGGTAAGGTCTATCGCCCCGCCGGAATTGTGTACCGAAGGAAGCTCCGGGTCGAGCGAGGGCAGCGAGACGAATTTTTTAGTCTCGGCCTTAAGGCGGCCTTCGCCCCAAGAGGGGTTTTCGGTCTTTAACAGGTCGTAAAACCGTTCGAACAGCGCGATCTGAACCTCTATCGGCCGCCAAGCGTCGAAGACCTTAAAGGTGAGCCCGGCCGGAAGCCGACCGAGCGCGTTTTCAAGAAGAAGCGCGGCAGTTTTTCTTAAGCAGCAGGCGTTTACCGCCCCGCGAACGCCGTTTAGATAATACTGCGGCGAGATGATTATTCTGCCGCCGAAATAATCCGAGAGCGAAATAAGCGGCTCGTCGACAAAGCAGCGCGCCCCAGCGTATTCCGGCGCCCCGATTTTTGGTATAAACATAATATCCCCCCGGGCAAATTGCTTGCGATTATTATAGCATGTATATTTGGTAAATTCAAGAGATTTAAAGGGGGATAGAAGGGGAGGGGAGGGTAAGGGGAACATCTGTTTACCAGCCGGCTATTAAAAGGAATTCGCTGCGCCGAATGGTGTTTGAGCGGCTGGGCGGAGTTGAGGCTTAGAAAAATCCCCTCCCGCAACTTCCCGCCATAAAAAGGTATTCGCTTCGCTCATACTATTTTTAGACGCCCTCCCCCTGCCCCCTCCCGTAGGGAGGGGGTTACGTTAAACACTGTAGCATATTAAAAATATGGAGTGTTCCCACCCACAACCGCCCCAATTAAAAGGAACTCGGCTTCGCCGAGTGCTATTTGAACCGCTCCGCCCAAGTTGGGAGACCGCCGAAGGCGGGCTCGCAGCGACGCTGACAAACGAAGACCTTTATTTCTTTGCCGCGGGCGTCGCTTGCACCCCGCCCCCGCAAAGTTTTGCGCAAAAGTATAAATAAGCGCAGCCCCCGCCCCTCGAGGGACTGAAAGCTGGTTTTTGCAGCCAATCGGACTTCGCGGGCATAAACGCCCGCCCGCTCGTCCTCTTGGGCAAAAACCGCATTCATGCACCCCCTCCCCCTTTAAGGGGAGGGGGCGAGCGAAGCGAGAGGGGTGGGGTGGCTTTAAATAGTATGAGCGAAGCGAATACCTTTTAGCAAAGGGCCGGCGGGCGGGATTTTCCCAGCTTTAACTCTGTCCGCCCACTTAAAACCCCATCCGCACAGCGAATACCTTTTAACAGTGGGCACCGCGGCTTATGGGTCGGGAACTACCCCTTTTTACGTTATATCCTTAGGAGAAGCAGCTCCTTACTCTCCCCCTCCCCTATTTAATCCCGCATAAAAATTCCGCCCTGCCTTAGCAGAGCGGATAATTTTTACTCCGTCCTCAACGCCACTACCGGGTCTTTCTTCGCGGCGCTGCGCGAGGGGATGATTCCCGCGATAAGCGTCAAAATCATACTTATCGCTATAAGAACTATCGCGGCGGGAAGCGGCAGGAACGCGCTTAGGTTGCCGATTCCGGTGAGATGGTGCAAAATAAGGTTTATCGGTATGCAGAGCAGATAGGTTATAATAACTCCGAGCAGCCCCGAGGCGAAGCCGATGATGACCGTTTCGGCGTTGAACATGCTCGAAACGTTGTGCTTCGAGGCGCCGATCGCGCGCAGTATGCCGATCTCCTTCGTGCGCTCTTGGACCGAAATAAGGGTGATAACTCCTATCATTATCGACGAAACAACAAGCGATATCGCCACAAAAGCTATCAAAACATAGGTTATCGCGTTGATTATCGTGGTCACCGATGACATCATAAGCCCGACGTAGTCGGTATAATGAATCTCCGAAAGGTCGTCGACCGAGTCGTTGTAGGCGGTTATCGCGTCTTCGATGATCTCTTTGTTCTCAAAGCTCGAGGCGAAGATGTTTATGCTCGCGGGGGTTTCAAGGTCGATGCAGCCGAGCTTTTTAAGATTGGCGTCGTATGAAGACTCCGAAAATTCCATGATCTCGTCGTAATATGTCGCGCACTGCTCGGCGGTATAGGTCTGCATCGCAATATCGAGCGCGCCGGCAAGCTGTTCCTGGGTCATTCCGCCGGTCTGCTCTTTAACCTGCTGCGCAAACTGCGCCTTTACCTGCTCCGCGGCCATCTGCGAAAACAGATCGGTAAGCTCGTCGTCGCTCATATTCCCCACATAGTCGCGAATGTTCGCCTCGTCCATTCCCATCTGTTGGGTTAGCGCCTGTATCATCGTCGTTTCCATATCTTCTCTTGTCATCGACCCGACCGACTGCGAAACGGCTGCGTCAAGCTGCTCTTGGGTAGGAATACTCAAAATTTCGACGTAGGCGCCGGCCTTTCCGGCTTCGTCGAGCCCGGCGATATATTCGCGGAAGGCGGCCTCTTTCTCTTCGTCCGAAAGAGAGCCCGAGCTTTCGTCGAAGGGCAGCCCGGTGAAGATATCCGTCGTCGGCGAATCCTGCTGCGCCTTGACTGCGGCCGAGTCCTTCGAGTGTTCGATGATGTATTCGGTAAGCTTATAGGTATAGCCTATCGGGCAGGAGAGCATCGTGGATACCGCGTCTTCGTTCGGGCGGATTATCCCCGAGACCTTAAGCGGCAGGGCGTTGTCGTAAAGATATTTTATCCCCGCCTCGGTGTCTCTAAGGTCGTTATAAGTCCCGGTGGCGCTGTCATAGGCGTAGCAGTCGGAATTGAGAATGGTCCTGAATTCCATATTGCAGATATCCTCGTAGCTCCACTTCTTTTTGTCTACCGGGACCTCTTTTTTGTTCACCGCCGCGTCCATGATCGCGTCGACGTCTTCTTTTGAAGAAAGCCCCAGCGCATAGAGCGACATATCGTTCAGCTCGTTGTTATCGTCCAAAACAAGAACTATTTCGTCGTATTCGTCCGGCCACGAGCCGTAGATAACGTCGTACTGCTTCTCTAAAATCGGGCTGATAAGCTTTCCGTTGTCGCCGGGCAGCATTTCCTGCCAAAGCTCGGCCGACATTCCGCCCATAGACATCGAGCTCATCGGCGATTCGCTTATTCCGTATTCCTCGCTTAAGGTCATAAGCGAGGATATGTCCGTCCCGAGATACTCCACCAAAAAGTCTTTCATAAGCTCCTGCATATCCGAGCGAATAATCGCCCCGTCGACGTTTTCGGTGTAGATCAAAAGGTCTAAGTCATAGGTATACTGTATTCCGTTTATAGCCTCTCTAAGCTCGTTTTCTTCGCTTTCGTCGGCCCGCTCCGCCTCGATGTATTTTTTAAACGAAGCGAGGTCGTTTTTGGTGGTCTCAAGGTTGCTTAGCGAGTTGACCATATCATAGATCATGCCCTTGGCGTATACCGCGTCTTTTTCGTGTTCGTGGGTGGATTGCGCCGCGCCGATAAAGGTCTGCATAAGGGCGGTCATATCCATATGCTGCGACTCGAGAGTCAGCGGATAGGAAGAAAGGGTGTCCTCCTGAACGGTGTTGATATAGGTGGTCATTCCCTGCGAGACCGCGAAGATAAGCGCGATCCCGATGATCCCGATGCTTCCGGCGAAAGAGGTCAGCGCAGTCCTGCCCTTTTTGGTGAACAGGTTTTTAAGCGAAAGCCCGAACGAGGTCGCGAACGACATCGAGGGGAGCTTTTTGTTCTCGCTCTTTGAAGAGTCGGCGGCCTTTTCTTTTGCGCGCTCGTCGTCGGTAAGCGGCGCCGAGTCGTCGGTGATCTCGCCGTCGAGCATGCGGATTATTCTCGTCGAATATTTCTCCGCAAGGTCGGGGTTGTGGGTCACCATAACCACAAGGCGGTCTTTAGAGATCTCTTTTAAAATATCCATAACCTGAACGCTGGTCTCGGTGTCAAGGGCGCCGGTCGGCTCGTCTGCAAGGATTATATCCGGGTTGTTGACGATAGCCCTCGCGATGGCTACCCTCTGCATCTGTCCGCCAGACATCTCGGCCGGGCGCTTGTTGAGCTGCGACCCGAGGCCGACCTTTTCAAGCGCCTCTTTCGCGCGCTTTTTGCGCTCGGTTTTGGATACCCCCGAGAGGGTAAGCGCAAGCTCGACGTTTCGTAAAACGGTCTGATGAGGTATCAGATTGTAGCTTTGAAATACAAACCCGACCGAGTGGTTGCGATAAGCGTCCCAGTCGCGGTCTTTAAAATCCTTTGTAGAGCGGCAGTTGATGATAAGGTCGCCCTCGGTGTATTGGTCGAGGCCCCCGATGATGTTGAGCATGGTCGTCTTTCCGCAGCCCGAGGGGCCCAGAATCGACACGAAATCGCAGGCCCTGAATTCAAGAGATATCCCCTTAAGCGCGTGAACGATGCCGTCGCCGGCGGGGTAGTCCTTCTTAATGTTTCTAAGTTCTAACAAAACGCTCTCTTCCTTTCTATATAAGCCGGCTCAAAAGCGCGGCTAATAAATTATAGCACCGAAATGTTAAAAAATCTACACTCAAAGCACAGTTTATCGGTTTTATGTGAAAGCATGTTGTTTTTTATGTGAAAACCCGCTGTTTTTCGCAAAAAAATTTTTTTGAAATACCCCTTGACAGATCGAAAAAGGCGTGGTATATTTATACCAACCTATTTAGTAGGTATTTAATCACGCGCCGAAAGGAGCAAACCATGAAAAACTATTTTGAAGAGCTTATAAGAGAAAACTTCCGCTTCGGGCGAATGTTGGGGCAGGATTTTTAAAGAATTTTAAAAAAATCATCAAAAAACCCTAAAATTTTACCCGAAGAAAGGAATTTTTACCATGTCCGAATATAAATTTGAAACCCTTCAGCTCCACGTCGGCCAAGAGAGCGCCGACCCCGCAACCGATTCGAGAGCGGTCCCGATCTACGCCACGACTTCATACGTTTTTCACAACTGCGACCACGCCGCCGCAAGGTTCGGCCTTGCGGACGCCGGAAATATCTACGGCAGGCTTACAAACTCTACCCAAGACGTTTTGGAAAAGCGGGTCGCCGCGCTTGAGGGTGGAGTAGCGGCCCTGGCGCTCGCCTCGGGCGCCGCCGCGATAACCTATGTATTAGAGGCTCTCGGCCAAAACGGCGGCCACATCGTCTCGCAGAAGACCATCTACGGCGGAAGCTATAACCTTTTGGAGCACACCCTGCCCGGCTTCGGCATAACCGCAGACTTCGTAAATATCCACGACCTTAAAGAGGTCGAGGCCGCGATAAAAGACAACACCCGCGCGATATACATCGAGACCCTCGGCAACCCTAACAGCGACATTCCGGATATCGACGCCCTTGCGGAACTTGCGCACAAACACGGCCTTCCGCTGGTCGTAGACAACACCTTCGGAACGCCCTATCTGATTCGCCCGATAGAGCACGGCGCAGATATAGTCGTTCATTCGGCGACTAAATTCCTCGGCGGCCACGGCACCACCCTCGGCGGAATAATCGTAGACTCGGGAAAATTCGATTGGGCGGCAAGCGGGAAATACCCCGCGATAGCCGACGCCAACCCGAGCTATCACGGTGTTTCGTTCGCTAAAGCGGCCGGCAGCGCGGCTTTCGTAACATATATCCGCGCGATTCTTTTAAGAGACACCGGCGCGACTATCTCGCCCTTTGCGGCGTTCCTGCTTTTGCAGGGGATAGAGACTTTGTCGCTAAGGGTCGAGCGGCACGCCGAGAACACCAAAAAGGTTGTCGAGTATCTCTCGAACCACCCGCTTGTTGAAAAGGTGAACCACCCGTCTTTAAAAGACCACCCCGACCACGCGCTCTATGAAAAATACTTCCCGAACGGCGGCGGGTCGATCTTTACGTTCGAGATCAAGGGCGGAAAGGAAGAGGCTTTTAAGTTTATCGACAGTTTGAAGATATTCTCGCTTCTGGCAAACGTCGCCGACCTTAAGAGCCTTGTTATCCACCCCGCGACCACCACCCACAGCCAGCTTAGCGAAAGCGAGCTTTCAGAGCAGGGAATCAAGCCGAACACCGTTCGCCTTTCGATCGGAACCGAGCATATCGACGACATAATCGCCGACCTCGAGCGCGGCTTCGCGGCGATAAAATAACGGTATAAAATAGTATTTTTTAAGAGAAAGGGAGATATCTTCCTTTCTCTTTTTTCTTTTCCTCAATGTTCCGCTTTACAACTTCGGCGGGATATGCTAAACTTAAAATGTCGGATAATGCGGGATTCGCTCGAAATCCGGCGGCGTGGAAGTGGTCGCGCAATTTAAAGTAAGGAAAGGAAAATTTTTATGCAGGATAAGCTTCAATTCAGCGGAACGGCGACGGCGGAGCAGAGCGGCGAGCGCCGATCGGCGGCGCAGGTATACGACGAACTGACCGAGCTTACTCGTCGGGCAGAGCAGGCGAAGTCGCGAAGAGAAAGGTCTTCTTCAAAGACATATCTCGCGGCGGTGGCGGCTTTAAGCGCTGCGGTGATATTTTTAAGCGCGGCGCTGATAGTCTGCGCGATAGGCTGGAGCCGCGAGCAGGGAACGATAGTCCCCCAGATAGTGGAGGTCGAAAAAGAAATTCTCGTGCCGGATTACATACCTATCGACCCTTCGGTGGAATATGAGCGGGTTTTGGGCGAGGACGGCTTTTTGCTCAACGATTCGAGCTACGGGCCGATTAGAATTCCGATTTTGCAGGGGGTCGCGAAAAACGAGCTTATATACGATCTCTTTTCTAAAGACGAACAGACCGGCTATATGACCTATTCCGGGCCGGAGGAATATATGGCGGGGATAGACGTTTCGGTCTATCAGGGCGAGATCGACTGGCGGGCGGTCAAAGACTCGGGCATTGATTTCGTTATGATCCGCTGCGGAAACCGGGGCTACGTCACCGGCCTTTTGGCGGAGGACGCAAACTTTAAAATGAACATAAGGGGCGCTATCGACGCAGGACTTAAAGTCGGGGTATATTATTTCTCGCAGGCGCTTACCGAGGAGGAAGCCCTTGAAGAGGCCAACTTCGTCGCTGAGCTTCTTGAAGACTACGACGTGACCTTCCCCGTGGCCTACGACTGGGAGGTAGTCAACGACCCGGACGGCGACACCGCCCGAACCGCATATATCGACCCGGAACAGCTTACTAACAACTTTCTCGTCTTCGCCCAAAGGCTCGAGCTCGAGGGCTACACGCCGGTCTTATATGCCAACAAAAAGACTACCGTCTGGAAATACGACCTCGCGCGGCTTCAAGACTATGACCTTTGGTACGCCGAATACAACGACCTTCCCTCGCTGCCCTATAAGTGGCAGATGTGGCAGTATTCCTCTAAGGGCAGCGTAGACGGCATAAACGGCAGCGTGGATTTGAACATCTGCTTTAAAGACTATTCGGCGGAAGAATGATTATACACCTGTTTTTAAACGCGCTTTTAAGGCTTCAAAGCGCGATCTGCCCGAGAATTTTTGCGAGAAAGGGCGAAAGCTCCGCCGAGGCGCGGAATTATATCTTCGGGCAGGGCTCTTTAAAGGGTCGCAGACTATACCTCGCCAAGGCCGAAAACACCGCCTGCGAGGTCGTCGCGATTTATAACGCGGTTTTGTCGCTCGGCCTTTCGGGCAGCTTTGAAGAGGTCAAGCGCGCGTTTTTGCGGCGCGGGGCGCTTTCGATCTGGCCGCTCGGATTTTTCGGAGGAAACCCTTTTTCACTCGGAAGGGTACTTTCCGCGTTCGGGATAGCCTATGAGAAGACCCGCGATATTTCGCCGGACGGCAGGTATATCCTGTCTTTCTACAACGGCCCGAAAAGCCCGAGAATCCACACCGTCTTCGCGATTTCTGAGCGCGGAAGGCTGTTGGTCTACAATCTCTACCAAAACGACCGCTCGCCCCGGCTTGCGAACGTCAGATTCGGCGAGCTGCTGATCACGGCCTATAAAATCGAAAAGGCGAAATAGCGAGGTTTCTACGGCGCCGCCGGTTCGCGCCCTTCGGGCGCGAACGCCCCGCGCCCCCGCTGGGGCGCGGGGAGGCGTTTGCCGAAGGCAAACGCCGGGGCGGCGCCCTGCTAAGGCGCAAAAAATTTTCCGCCGGGGGTATTGACAACCTCGGCGGCTTTTGCTATACTACAATTAACATTTAAGTTAAATGTTAAGCGACTGCGGCCGAAGCCGCAAATTTTAATCCGAAAGGAGCGATATCATGAGCCTTCAAGCAACAATGCGCGCGCTGGCGGACCCTACTCGCCGCGAGATACTCTCTCTGTTAAAAAGCGGCTCGCTCTCCGCGGGCGAGATAAGCGAGAAGTTTGAAATAAGCGCCGCTGCGATCTCTCGCCATTTGTCGGTATTAAAAGAAGCCGATCTCATTCGCGACAACCGCGACGGAAAGTTCATCTATTACGAGCTCAACGCCTCGGTTTTGGAAGAAATAATTTTATGGATAAAAAATCTGGAGGGAACGGAAAATGAAGAAAATGATCAAAAAATACCTGCCGACGCTGATAATAACCGCTCTGCTGACCCTTTTGCCGATAGTTTTCGGCTTGATAGTCTGGGCTAAGCTGCCCGACCCTATGCCCTCTCACTTCAACTCTGCGGGCGAGGCCGACGGCTTTATGTCAAAGGCCGCCGCCGTTTTCGCGCTGCCCGCGGCGATGCTTTTGGTGCATATTGTCTGCGCGGCGGTAACTCTTATGGACCCGAAGCGCAAAAACGTTGACGGCAAGCCGTTTCTGATGGTTCTCTGGATATGCCCCGTGATGTCGATACTCGTGAACGGGCTGGTCTATGCCTATGCCCTCGGCGGCAAAATCAACATCACGACCGGGGTTCTGATCGGCTGCGGAATACTGTTTATCCTGCTCGGCAACTACCTGCCAAAGTGCGGCCAAAACTACTCCATCGGCATCAAAACGCCTTGGGCCTTAAACGACGAGAACAACTGGCGCGCGACCCACCGCTTCGGCGGCAAGGTTTTTGTCGCGATAGGCGTCGTCACCGTAATTTCGGCGTTTGTCATCCCGAGCTTCGCGAGCTCGTCGACTCTGTTTTGGTTCTATTTTGTCCTCGTGCTGCTCTCAAGCGCCGCGCCGACGGCCTATTCGTACGTCTATTATTTAAAGCACGAAAAGAAGGAGGACTAAAGTCAGTCCCGCGCACTTGCGGCCGCAGAATAACTGCCTCGGAGATAAAAAAGCGAAAAAAGCGCCCTTTTCGGACGCTTTTTTATTATATTTTCCGCAAAATATCCAGCGTGTGGTGCGAGGCGCCGATGATATCCTGCCGCTCGCATGTCGCAAGGTGGTACTCCACCCATTTTGCAAAAGTCTCTTCGTCCATGTTGTCGATGTATTCCCGCATATAGTTTGTCGCGCCGTCGGTGGCGACAAGCTTTATTCTCTCGACCGGCAGGGCGCCGTCAAGCTCGGCGATGTCCTCGGTGCGGACAAGCTCGAAAAGGTCTTTCGGCTCGCTTATGCAGTGCCAATCCGGCGTGAGCATATTTAAATCCATCACCTCGCGCAGCTTGTTCAGTCTGAAGACATCTTGTATCACCGTCGGCTCGTTCATGCAGTAGGCCACCAAGATATGCCCGTTCGGCTTTGTGACACGAACTGCCTCGCGCAGCGCGCGGAGCTTATCGGCCTTTGTATAAAGATGATACATCGGCCCCAAAACAAGGGTCAGCCCGAAATGATTGTCGGGAAGGGCGGAGAGGTCGAGGGCGTTGCCCTGCATGACTGCGATTTTTTCGCTGCCGTCAAGCTTTTTGCGAAGAATCTCAAGGTTATGGGCGACAAGGTCGACCGCGGTGACATCATGCCCCTCTTTCGCGAGGGTTACGCTGTATCGGCCGGTTCCCGCGCCGACTTCGAGTATCGGCTCGCTAAGGTATTCGCGAATATATTTTCGGGTAGTGATGTACTCGACCTGACCGTGCTGAGAAAGCAGCCTGCCGTCCTCGTCATAGTTTTGGTAGTAGGTTTCAAGAAAGTCCATAGGAGCATCCTTTTTTCACATCGCCGATTTCATCGACTTGACGTATTCCCCGACATGCGGCGCGGCGTCTTTGCCGAATTTCTCGATTATCTTGATTATCGCCGAGCCGACGATAGCGCCGTCCGACAGGGCGGACATTTTTTTCGCCTGCTCGGGGGTCGATATCCCGAATCCGACCGCGCAGGGCAGGTCGGTGTTCTCGCGGATTATCTTCACGATCGCGCCGATGTCGGTGGTGATCTCTTTTCTCTCGCCGGTGACCCCGAGGCTTGAAACAACGTAGATAAAGCCCTCGGCCGCCTTGGCTATCATCGCGATTCTGTTTTCCGAGGTCGGCGCGATAAGCGGGATCAGCGCGATTCCGTATTTTTTGCAGATAGGCTCGAACTCCTCGCGCTCTTCATAAGGCAGGTCGGGAAGGATAAGGCCGTTTATCCCGGTCTCTTTGCAGGTCGAGATAAACCTCTCTGCTCCATAGCTGAACACTACGTTCGCATAGGTCATAAACACCAGCGGGATCTCAACGTCGGCGCGGAGATTTCTCACAAGGTCGAAAACCTTGTCGGTGGTGACTCCTCCCGAGAGCGCGCGGATATTCGCGGCCTGAATGACCGGGCCCTCGGCGGTCGGATCCGAAAAGGGGATACCCAGCTCGATGAGGTCAGCGCCGTTTTTAACAGCCTCGCGGACGACCTTAGCGGTGGTTTCAAGGTCGGGGTCGCCGCAGGTTATAAAGGGGATAAACGCCTTGCCGTTTTCAAAGGCGGATTTTATGCTATTCATTGATGTCTTCACCTCTGTATCTCGCGATCGCCGCGCAGTCCTTGTCGCCCCGGCCCGAAAGGGTCACGACGATGATTTTGTCTTTATCCATAGTCGGCGCAAGCTTCATTGCATACGCGACGGCGTGGGCCGATTCTATCGCGGGGATGATTCCCTCGGTCTTCGCGAGGTATTCAAACGCGTCGACTGCCTCGTCGTCGGTGATCGGGACGTACTGCGCCCTGCCGATGTCGTGCAGATAGGCGTGCTCCGGGCCGACTCCCGGGTAGTCGAGCCCCGCGGAAATCGAATAAACCGGCGCGATCTGCCCGAATTCGTCTTGGCAGAAGTATGATTTCATTCCGTGGAAGATTCCGAGTCTGCCGGTGTTGACGGTCGCGGCGGTCTCGAAGGTGTCTATTCCTCTTCCGGCGGCCTCGCAGCCGATTAGCGCGACGCTTTCGTCGTTGATGAAGTTATAGAAGCTGCCGATGGCGTTAGACCCGCCGCCCACGCAGGCGATTACCGCGTCGGGCAGCTTGCCCTCTTTTTCAAAAAGCTGCTGCTTGATCTCTTTAGAGATGACCGCCTGAAAGTCGCGGACGATGGTCGGGAAGGGGTGCGGCCCCATAACCGAGCCGAGGCAGTAGTGGGTGTCGGCGATTCTCCTCGTCCATTCGCGCATAGCCTCGCTTACGGCGTCTTTAAGGGTTGCGGTGCCGGTCTTGACGGGTATGACCTCGGACCCCAAAAGCCTCATTCGATAGACGTTAAGGGCTTGGCGCTTGGTGTCCTCCTCGCCCATAAAGACAACGCACTCCATTCCCATAAGGGCGGCGGCGGTCGCTGTGGCGACTCCGTGCTGGCCCGCGCCGGTCTCTGCGATAAGGCGGGTCTTGCCCATCTTTTTGGCTAAAAGCGCCTGCCCGAGGACATTGTTTATCTTGTGCGCGCCGGTGTGGTTAAGGTCTTCGCGCTTGAGATAGATCTTCGCGCCTCCGAGGTCGCGGGTCATCTTTTCGGCGTAATATAGGCGGGAGGGTCGGCCGGCATAGTCGTTTAAAAGCGCGGTAAGCTCGCGGTTAAACTCCGGGTCGTCTTTATATTTGTTATAGGCGGCCTCAAGCTCTATAACCGCGTTCATAAGCGTTTCGGGGATATACTGCCCGCCGTGGATTCCGAAGCGCCCTTTTGATTGTGACATATTTCATTACTCCTTTATTCTGCGGACGGCAGCCGCAAATTTTCGCATTTTTTCCGGGTCTTTGACCGAATCGGTCTCTATCCCCGAGCTTACGTCGACCGCGAACGGGCGGCATTTTTCAATCGCGCCCGAGACGTTTTCGGGGCAAAGCCCCCCGGCGAGGAAAAATTCCCTCCCGATGTTTTTTATAAGCGACCAGTCGAAGCTCTTTCCGGTACCGGTGCCCGAATCCAGAAGGACGTAATCCGCCGAAGAGGCCGCCGCCTTTAAAACGTCTTCCGCCGACTCTATCTTAAAAGCCTTTATTATCGGCTTTCCGGCCGATTTTTTAAGCCGCTCGATAAAGCTTTCGTCTTCAAGCCCATGAAGCTGCGCTATGTCTATCGCTTCGCTTTTAAGAGCCGCTTCGACGTATTCGTACGGCTCGTCGACGAAAACGCCGACAGTTTTTATCCTCTTGTCGAGGGCGGATTTAAACTCCGCCGCCCTTTCAAGCGGGATAAATCTTTTAAACCTCGGCGATAGGATAAACCCGACGTAATCCGGCAGGATATCGTTTATCGCAAAAGCGGTCTTCGGGTCGCGGTTTCCGCAGAATTTGATTTTGGTCATAGCCCTTTAAGCTCCCTAAGCTTTTCGACTCTGTTCTCCGCCCTCATAAGCGTTTCGCCGACTAAAACCGCGTCCGCGCCGATTTCTTCAAGCTTTTTAACGTCTTCGCGGGTTTTAACTCCGCTCTCGGATACGAAAATTCTGTCGCCGGGGACGAGCGAGCGAAGCTTGCGGCTGTTTTCGGTATCCACCGAAAAGTCTTTAAGATTGCGGTTATTTACCCCGATTATCCTCGCCCCGCAGCTAAGCGCGGTCTCGATCTCGTCTTCGCCGTGGGCTTCGGTAAGCGCCGAAAGCCCCAGTCCGTCGCAGATCTCGATATAGTCCTTAAGCTGCTTTTTGTCGAGGATCGAGCAGATCAAAAGCACCGCCTTTGCGCCCAAAAGCCTCGCCTCAAAGATCATGTAGTCGTCGACGGTGAAGTCTTTTCTTAGGCAGGGGATTTTGACTTCTTCCGAAATTTCGCGAAGGTAGTCGTCGCTCCCCAAAAACTTGGTCGGCTCGGTAAGGACGGAAATCGCGTCTGCTCCGGCGGCCTCATAGTCTTTCGCAATTTCGAGGTATTTAAAATCCGGCGAAATAAGCCCCTTAGAGGGCGACGCCTTTTTACATTCGCAGATAAACGAAAGGCCGCGCTTTTTTAAGGCTTTTTCAAACTCGAAGCCCTGCTTTTCAAGCCCGAGCGCTTTTTGAACTATCGCGCCCTTCGGCAAAAGCTTTTTTCTCGCCTCGGTTCTCTCTTTTGCGCTCTGCGCCAAAATGTCGAGTATCGTCATGCGTTCGAGGCCTTGACAAATTCGTCGAGCTTGCGGAACGCCGCGCCGGAATCTATAAGCTCGGCGGCCTTGTTGATTCCCTCGGCCATATTCTCGGCCTTTCCGCCGATGTATATCGCCGCGCCGGCGTTCATCAGAACCGCGTTGCGCTTTGCGCCTTTTTCTACTCCCTTTAAAATAGCGGTGGTGATGGTCGCATTCTCTGCGGGAGAGCCGCCCACGAGCTCGCTCTTCTTGCAGGTTTTAAAGCCGAAGTCTTCGGGCTTTATGACGTAGGTTTTATACATTCCGTCTTTAAATTCGCAGACGGTAGTCGGCGAGCTTATCGAAATTTCGTCGAGCTTATCCTGCCCGTATACCACCATTCCGCGCTTTACGCCGAGGTTCATCAAAACCTTTGCGAGGGGCTCGCAGAGGGATTCGTCGTATACGCCCAAAAGCTGAAGGTCGGGGTGGGCGGGGTTGGTAAGCGGACCCAGAATGTTGAACACGGTCCTGAATCCGAGCTCGCGGCGAATCGCGCCGACGTATTTCATCGAGGGGTGGTATTTTTGTGCGAAGAAGAAGCAGATGCCGATGCTGTTTAAAAGTTCGAGGCATTTTTCGGGCGAGAGGTCGATGTTTACCCCCAAAGCCTCAAGGCAATCCGCCGCGCCGCATTTCGAGCTTGCGGCCCGGTTGCCATGCTTCGCGACTTTTATCCCCGCCGCGGCGACTATAAGCGCCGAGGTGGTCGAAATATTTATCGAGCCCGCGTTGTCTCCGCCGGTCCCGACTATCTCCAAAAGCTCCATATCCCCCTTGTCGACGTTAAGGGCGGCGGCTCTCATCGCGGCGGCGCAGCCCGAGATCTCGTCTATCGTCTCGGATTTGGTGCTTTTTGTTGAAAGAGCGGCCAAAAAGGCGGCGTTTTGGGTCGGCGAGGTAGCGCCGGTCATTATCTCGTTCATGACCGTATAGGCTTCGTCGTAGCTCAGATCCTGCTTTGTGACGATTTTTGCGATTGCTTCTTTGATCATTTTGGTTTCCTCCTGATATAAAAATGTATTATAAAACGATATGATAGGTGGCGTTGTCGGTCTCCGGCTTCGGGGAGAACCCCGCCGCCTTAAGCGCCGAAAGCTCTGCGCCGTCGCCCTCGGTCATCATAAACATCGGGGTTTTAAGATATGTAATCGCGGACCTTAAAAGCGCCTCTTCAAGCCCTTCGCCGCGAAATTCTTCAAAAACTTTAAGGTCGAACGGCTCGGAAAAGCCGGCCTTTTCGGATATGCGGACGTCGATATACCCCGCCAATCTTCCGTCGCAAAAGGCGGTGAAAACCTTGAAGCAGTCGGATTCTATGACCCTCTGCGCCGTCCAATAAACGTCGGTCGAGTGGAGCGCGATATATTCGGGCGTCACTTCGCTTGAAAGCGGCTTTATCCGCGGGTCGACCGGGAAAACCGCCGGGCTTTTCAGCATATATCCGAATAGCGGCGGAAAGGCGGTAGCGCCGAGGCTTGAAAGAGCGGCGTTCGCGGCCCTGTTTCGCGGGTTTACTACCCAGTCGGAGTCGAAGCCCTTGAAGCGCTCTTTGAGGTAATCGAAGACCTCGAAAAACGGCTCGGAGCTTTCGCAAAGCGCCGCGATACATTCGATATAGCGGTCTTCCGGGATAACCGAAAAGGCGAAAAGGCCGTTGATTTCGCCCTTATCGCGGCAGGCGAGCAGAAGATCGGCCCTAAAGAGCCTTTCTTTAAAGTCCCCTCCGCTCGAAAAAACCGGGCTGAGCGCCTTGTTTTTCTCCGCAAAATCTAAAATCTGCGGGTCGTTTTTGTCTGCGATCCCGATCATAGCCCAAAGATAAAGTTTTCGAGAATCTTCTTGCCGTCGGGGGTCATAATGCTCTCGGGGTGGAACTGCACGCCGAAGATGGGGTAGTCCCTGTGCTCTACCGCCATAATTTCGCCGTCGTCGGTTCGGGCGGTGATCTTTAAGCAGCCGGGGATAGTCTTAGGGTCGGCGGCAAGCGAGTGATACCTTGCGACGAGCGCCTCGTTCGGGCAGCCCTTGAAGAGCTTAGACTCGGTATCCAGCTTTACGAGCGACTGTTTGCCGTGCATAAGCCGCTTCGCATAGGTCACGGTCGCGCCGTAGGCAAGGCATATCGCCTGGTGCCCCAAACATACCCCGAGGGTGGGTATCCTCTTTGAAACGCTCCCCGCAACCGCAGCGGTAACTCCGGCGTCCTCCGGCCTTCCCGGCCCGGGCGAAAGTATAATCCGCGAGGGGTTAAGCGCCTCGATTTCTTCAACGGTAAGCTCGTCGTTGCGAATAACCCTTATATCCGGCGAGATCGCGCCTACAAGCTGATAGAGATTGTATGAAAAGCTGTCGTAATTGTCTATAAGAAGAATCATTGCGAAACCTCCTCCGCCTGTTTAAGGGCGCTTAAAACCGCGGCGGCCTTATTAAGACATTCTTCGTATTCCTTTTCGGGGACGGAATCCGCGACTATCCCCGCGCCCGAGCGAACAAACACCTTGCCGTTCTTTTTATAGGCTATTCTTATCGCGATGCAGGTGTCAAGATTCCCGGCAAAGTCGATATATCCTATCGCCCCGCCGTAGATCCCGCGCTTGTTGTTTTCAAGCTCGCCTATAAGCTGGCAGGCACTTATCTTCGGCGCACCCGAAAGGGTCCCCGCCGGAAGGACCGCCCCGACCGCGTCGAGAGCGTCGAACTTTTCGGAGTCGATCTCCCCTCTGACAGTCGAGCCGATGTGCATAACGTGGGAATACCGCTCGATGGAGTGATATTTTTCAACCTCTACCGTCCCGAATTTCGATATCTTTCCAAGGTCGTTCCGCCCGAGGTCGACCAGCATATTGTGCTCGGCGAGCTCTTTTTCGTCTTTTAAGAGCTCCTCCTCAAGGGCCTTGTCCTCGGCTTCGGTCTTTCCTCGCCGCCTCGTTCCCGCAAGGGGGAAGGTGTGTAAAACGCCGTCTTCGAGCTTAACCAAAGTCTCCGGCGAGGCCCCGGCGACTTCAACGTCGGTTCCGCAGAGATAGAACATATATGGCGAGGGGTTTATAGTCCGCAAAATTCTGTACGCGTTTAAAAGGCTGCCCTCGAATTTTGCGCTCAGGCGGTTTGAAAGAACTATCTGGAAGATGTCCCCCTCTTTGATGTATCTCTTCGCGCGCTCGACCATCGAGCAATAGGCTTCGCGCCTGAACAGCGGGACGACCTCGCTCAAAAGCTTGCCGCCCGGCTCCGAGGGGACCCTTCCGCGGTTCGACAAAATGGCCGATGCGAGGGCTTCAAGCTCTGCGCAGGTCTTTTCATACCCCTCTTTTATATTACAAAGCGGCATATTGGCGATTAAAATAACTTTTTGTCTAAAATTATCGAAGGCTATGACCTTGTCGAAGAGCATAAGGTCGAGGTCGCGAAAGTCCTCTTCGTCCGAAACGTCGACATGCGCGGCGGGTTCGACGTCGCCGAAGTAGTCGTATGCGAAATACCCCACAAGCCCGCCCGTAAACGGCGGAAGCCCAGCTATCTTCGGGCTTTTGTATTCTTTTAAAATCCCGCGTATCTCGTCGGCGGGGTCTGCGGTCTTGATCTTCTTCCCCCCGGCCGAAAGCTCGCCTTTTGAATAGGTTATCTCCATCTTAGGCTCGAAGCCCAAAAATGTATACCGCCCCCACTTTTCTTTCCCCTCGATAGATTCCAAAAGATAGCAGTGGCTCGAAAGGGTCTTTAAAAACCTCAATACTTCGATCGGCGTGAAGGAATCCGCCAAAAGCTCGCATGATATCGGGCAGACCTTGTATTCGCCGGTTTTTGAAAGGCTTTCGATTTCTTTAAGCGACGGTGTAAAGTTCATATTGTTTCCTCCAATCCTGGGCAAATAAAGAAAAAACGCCCTATGACAGAAATCTGTCAAGGACGAACAGCTTTGCGCTTATCCGCGTTGCCACCTTGATTCGCCGAAAACGGCGCGCTTAGCGGGATACTTCATATCCCCGGCAACTGACGTATGCCATCACGTTGCGAGATACTCGGCCTTCGGGATAAACCAAAGGCTTTTCATCGCACCCTCTGCGGACCATTATGACGGACGGTGTTTCGCTCGGATCCCAGCGCCCCGAACTCTCTTTGCAAGCTTATCCGCCTTTACTCCCGCTTCAACGGTTTGACTGAATGAGATTATACTACCGCTTTTCGGTTTTGTCAAGAGCTTTTCGCCGATTTGTGCGATAAAAATCGCGGCGCCCCGCATAAGGGCGCCGTTTTACTTTACTGGTTGTCTTCGATATATTTAACAATGTCCGAAACGGTGCGAATATTTTCTATTGCTTCGTCGGGAATCTCGACGCCGAACTCGTCTTCAAAGGACATGACAAGATCGACTACGTCGAGAGAATCCGCGCCCAAATCGTCGGTGATCGAAGCGTCGAAAGTAACGCTTTCGGGGTCTATATCAAGTTGTTCCGCGATGATTGACTTTACTTTTTCGTATACCATTTTGCCCGTACCTCCTGTCAAAATTCATTCAAGATATAGTGTAGCGCCCCAAAGGGTAAATGTCAAGACATTTTTTTAAAAAATAAAATCACGAGGTTAGGCTTAGGATCTCTTCAAAAGAAAGCCCGGGGTGAAGCGCAAGGTTAAGCGCGGCGGCGATAAGCTGCGCCGAACAGCCTATAAGCTTATCCACCGAGCGCGGGGTCACCATAAGCGGCTCGCCGGCGGCGCCCTCGCAAAGGTCTGCTACGGTTGGCACCCCGAGCGCTATGCAGGGGACCCCGAGAGAGCGTGCCGAAAGCTCTTTTCTCGAATTTAAAACCCCGCTCCCGGGGGATATCCCAGAGTCGGCGAGCTGAAAGGTTCTGCCGAGATGAGAGGGCTCGGCGCAGGCAAGGGCGTCTATCGCGACCACCGCCGAGGGCTTTATCGCCTCGCAGACGGATTTTACGATCTCTCCCGCCTCGATGCCGGTCTGGCCCATAACCCCCGGGGCTATCGCGCTGACTTCCCCGATGCCTTCGCTCATAAGCTCGGGCGCGTTTGATTTTATGTGCCTCGTCGCGAAAATATGAGAGACCGCCCTCGGACCGAGGCTGTCCGGCGTTATCTCCTCGTTCCCGAGGCCCACGACCAAAACGTTTCTCCTTCCGCCCAAAAGAGAGGATATCTCTTTTGAAAGGTCCCTCGCCGAGCTTTCAAAGTCTTCGGGCATAAGGTCGAGCCGCGCCTTCGATTCGAGGGTTATATATCTCCCGAGCGGCTTATTAAGCCTTTTCGCGGCCTCCTCGCCGGATATTTCCACCGAGGTTATTTCAAAGCGGTCGGTTTTTTTCGATTCAAGGCTTGCGCCGAGCGGCAGTCCGCCCTCGGTTTTAACGGAATTTGCGCTTTCAAGGGCAAGATCGGTCCTTTTTCCGAATAAATACATATAAAACAGGCTCCTTTAAGACAAAAATTTAAAGAAGATCGAGAAAAATTTCAAAAAGGGCTTGCAATTTTTGAAAAGGGGTGATATATTAGTCTGTGATACTTGTTGAATAAGTAGGGAGTCATTAACCCTTTTGCATTATCTCTCAGTCGTGCAATTAGCTTATCCAAATAAGTGGATTTCATACCCCGAAAGGGTAGTACGAGAAGGAGGTGTCTTAATGGCAAACATTAAGTCCGCAAAGAAAAGAGTCAGAGTTATCGAGACAAAAACCCTTAGAAACAAAATGGTTAAAAGCTCGCTCAAGACCGTGATTAAAAAGGCCGACGCCGCCGATCCGGCAGACAAAGAGGCTGCGGTAAGAACCGCGATCAAAAAGGTCGACCAGGCTTGCGCAAAGGGAATTTTACACAAAAACACCGCGGCGAGAAAGAAATCTCAGCTTGCGAAGAAGCTTAACGGCTGATTTAAGCTCCGTCGGGCAACCTCGACGGAGTATTTTTTCACCCATACTGCGAAAAATATTGCTGCGCCGCGCGGCAGTTTTTGCGAAAGGACGAAAATATGAAAAAGTTTTTAATTTCAGCGTTTGTTTTGGCGGCGGCGCTTGCGCTTGCGGCCTGCGGGCCGACTAACGGCGAGGGCGTTCAATCCGGCGACGGAACCGAAAGCGCCCCTCCGGCCGAAACCGCGCCGATAACCTCGGATATCCCGGTCTCGACTGTTCCGACCGAAGCCTCGACCGACCCGACGAGCGAATCTTCCGAGCCGACTTCGGCCGAAACGAGCGCCACCGAGCCGACCTCCGAGACAACGAAGGAATCCTCGGCGAATACCACCAAGGCGACCTCAAAGACCGAAAAGGCCACCACCACCAAGGCGACCGAAGCCCCCGCGACCACTACCACTACCGCAAAGCCCGAGCCGGAGCCGACCAAGACCGAGCAGAGCTCGGATAACGATACCGACGGCGAGGAAGAAGTCGAAGATATGGAGTGGGAGGAGATCACCAACCTCGACGAATGGCTCGCCTCGATGGGAATCGAAGAGGGCGGCCTCGAATAATCTGTTCGCAAAATTAACCCCTGTTGTTCAAACAGGGGCTTTTTTTCGTCTGTTTTAAGGTTTTTTACGCCGGGGTGCGGCTCGTGACTATTTCTATCCCGCGCTTAAGGGTTTGGTCGGCGGTCTCGTCCATAAGGGCAAGCTCGCCGTCGGTGTCGTCGTATGCTATCGCGACTTCATAGTCCGGCTTTATCCCGATCCCCTCGATCTCGTGGTTGTGTGAGCGAAGGGTGGATATCGGAAGAACTATCGCCGTGCCGTCGTAAAGCGGGTAGGATTCAAACAGATCACCCTCGCCTGCGGTAGCCGTCCCGACGGTCGAAGCGCTTAAAAAGTCGTTAAGAGATGCCGCGAAAAGCTCCGCCGGGCCGGAGGTTCGAGAATTGATCAAAACGCAGAGCGGAATGTTAGGAACTCTCGTCCCCGAGGCGGTGTCGTAAACCGATTCCGCGCCGTCCTTTCCTATGTTTATCGCGATATCCGAGCCCTGCGGAAGCAGAGCGCCGAGAATGTTGATTGCAGAATCAAAAAGCTCTCCGCTGTTGTTTCTAAGGTCGATGATCAAAGAGGTTATCCCCTGCGAGATAAGCGAAGAATAGGCCGCCATAAACTGCTGATAGGTCTTCTCGTTGAACTCGCTTATTTTGATGTATCCTACTCCGCCGTCGAATACCTTTGTTCCGACCGTCGCCACAGTCATCTGTATCGTCGATACGACCGCCGTTCGGTCGACTCCGCCGGAGCGGATAGTAAGCTCAAGCTGGGTCCCGGCCGGGCTTCTTAAAAGCTCGTATGCCGCGTCGTAGCCGAGCTCGAGCGCGGACTTTCCGTTTATCTCTATAATGCTCTCGCCCACCGATATCCCCGCGGTCGAGGCCGGGCTGTTCGCGATGACTTCGCTTACGGTCGGGTATCCGCCGTTTTCAAAGGTATAAACCCCTATCCCAAGGTGGGTCCCGCTAAGGTGCTCGCGGTATACCGCATACTGCCGCGCGGTGAAGTATTGGGCCTTAGAGTCTTCGATTGTTGAAATATAGCCGTTGGCAAGAGCTTCGATGAGCTTGTCTTCGTCGATCTCGCCGTCGTAATAGGTTCTGACGTATGAATCTATCTGGTCGAGCTTCTGATACATCTCGGCCCGCTGCTGAACGTCTGCGACAAGGTTGTTGAAGATGTTCATAGTGTAGCTTGTCGATATGATAAATGTTATCGCGGCCGCGATAGCCATAAGGGCTATTGTCAGCCCGAGGGGTATTTTTCGGTTCATTTTAACGCCTTTACTTTACGATAAGGTTTACCTTCGAGCCCTGCGGGTCTACTCTTTCGCCGTCTATTCTGGTTTCAAAGTGAAGGTGCCAGCCGGTAGAGTCGCCGGTCGAGCCGACATATCCTAAAACGTCGCCGGTGGAAACATGCTGCCCTACTTTTACTATGATCTTTTCGGCGTGGCCGTAGACTGTCTGATATCCGCCGCCGTGGTCGATTATGCAATAGTTGCCGAATCCGCTTCCGCAGCCGCATGAGTGATCCTTGCCGTAGTTGTGGGTGCAGGAATTGTTTACGAATATGACCTCGCCCGAGTTTGCGGCGCAGATTTCGGCCCCGTGAATGTTTTTATCCGAGATGTCAATTCCCCTGTGCTTGGTTCCCCAGCGGCTTCCGTAGGGGGACGAAATGGTATAATGCCCGGGGCAGGGCCAAAGGAAGGTGCCTTCTTCAAGGTCGCCCATATACTCCGCCCGGGATTTTTGGTTGATTATCTTTTTGATCGACGCTTCGAGGTCTTCGGCCTCTTTGTCAAGCTCTTTCTGGTTGGCCTTATAGTTCGCCTCGCGCTGTTCAAGGTCCTTTATAGTCTTTTTCGATTGGTTGTAGATCTCGGTATATTCCGCAAGCTTGTCGTTCCAGTCGGACCTCAAATCCTCCTGCTCTTTCTTCTTGCCCTCGGTGACTTCGACTACGTCTTCAAGCGAAGCGACCTGGTTTTCAAGCTCGAGCTGCGCCGCCTCGTATTCCGACTTCATCTGCAAAAGATTCTCGATAATGTCGTTGTTATAGTCCGCCACTCGCTTAACAAGCTCTATTTTCATCAAAAGGTCGAAGAAATCCGTCGCGCCCAGGATTATCGAGGCGACGGAGTCGTTCCCCGAAAGATACATCGCGCGAAGGCGCTGCTCGTATAAAACTATGTTCTGGTCGATCTCCGCCCGCTTGTCTTCGATCAGGATGCGCTGAATCTCTATATCCCCCTCAAGGGTAGAGATCTCGCCTTCAAGGGCCTCGATCTGGTCGCTGTAATTCCCTATAAGCTCGGAGAGGGTGTTGATGTAGTCCTCGGTGTCGGAGATCTGCGCCTCTATCGCCTCTTGATTTTCCTCTTCCTTGGCGATGTCGTTTTTGGTCTCGCTGATTTTTTTGTCGTTTTCCTCGCGCTTCTTTTTGATCTCTTCGAGGCGGTCTTCAAGCTCTTGCTGTTCGTCCGCCCCGACGGTTATAGAAACCGGCCTTACATAGAACAAAAACGTCGCCGCGACGACCACGGCGGTCATCGCGCTTAAAAATCTTTTGAATTTATATGCGAATTTCAAAGCGGACTCCTTTCTATGGGCTTAAACCTTAAGGTGTTTGCGGGTAGAGATAACCGTTCCGACCGCGCTTAAAATAATTCCGCAGGCGGCGTAGGCTATCGCGGTTCTTACTGCTATGCTCTCGAAGGGGATAATTGCGGTAAGCCCGAAAATCGAAAGCATATTTACGTCGGACGAGAACATATTGAAGATCTCGTTATATGCAAACCAAGTCAGCCCGAAGGCTATCGCCGCCGAGACTATGCCGATAACCAGCCCCTCGACGAAAAACGGTATCTCTACGAATGATTTTGAGGCGCCGACATAGCGCATAATGCTTATCTCGCGCCGCCTCGCGTATACGCTCGAGCGGGTCGAGTTTGAAATGATGACGAAGCATACGACTATAAGCGAAAGCGTCACCGCGGAGAACAGTATCGCGCAGACGTTGCGAATACTTATCAGAATGTTTGCAAAGTCGTTCGGCGACTGAACTTCTTCGACCGAGGCGAGCTGCGATATTTCGCCGACAGTCTCGGAAAGCTCGGTGATGTCTTTTACTCTGATCCGATAGCAGTCGGGCAGAGGGTTTTTTGACATATACTGGAAGAGCGCCTTTTCGTCCTCGCTCATATCCGCCTGCATATCCGCCCAGGCTTCGTCGCGGGAATAGAACCTGACCTCCGAAACGTTGCGGTTCGAGCTTAGCTGGTCGCCCAAAAGGGTAAGGTTATTCTCCGGCACGCCGTCCTCGATGACTACGATGACTTCGTTTCGGCTTTCTATCGCGCCGATCATATTGTTTACGTTTATCGAGACGAGGACCGAAACGCCCACCATCAAAAGGGATATAGTCATTATACAGAGCGACGCGAAGGAGTTTACTCGGTTAAACCACAGCCCCGCGAAGCCCTGTTTTACAAGGTATTTAAAACTATTGAGCCTCATCTGCGCCTCCTATAACTTCGTCGAAGACGACCGCTCCGGTGTTGATATTTATAATACGCCCGCCGAAGTAGCGCACGAGGTCGTGTTGGTGGGTTACCATCAGAACGGTGGTCCCACATTCGTTTATGGCTTTTAATAGGTCGACTATCTCGAAGCTTCGGGCAGGGTCGACGTTGCCGGTCGGCTCGTCGGCGATGATAAGCTGCGGGTCGTTGACCAAGGCCCGCGCCAAGGCCACGCGCTGCTGCTCGCCGCCCGAAAGATCGTTGGGATAGCTTTTCGCCTTTGCGGTAAGCCCCACAAGGCTTATAACATAGGGCACGCGCGCCCTGATGTATTTAGTAGGCGCGTCGATAACTCTAAGTGCGAAGGCGACGTTGTCGTAAACGGTCATATTCGGGATAAGTCTGAAATCCTGGAATACGACGCCGATGGTCCTTCTAAGCTTAGGGACTTTGCGCTGCTTCATTTTGGTAAGGTTAAAGCCGTTGACTATAACCTCGCCCTCGGTGGCGGTAAGCTCGCGCAGAAGAAGCTTTATAAGTGTGGATTTTCCGGCCCCGTTGGCGCCGACCACGAAGACGAACTCGTTGTCTTCGATTTTAAGGTTAATGCGGTTCAGCGCCTGCTGACCGTTCGGGTATGTATAAGAGACGTTGCGAAATTCAACCATATTCGGCCGAAAGCTCCTTTCGAATAAAGGGGAGTATCAGTATTTGGTAGGCTCTGATGAGAGGTATTTTTTGACCATAAGGGCGATTTTGAAGATGATCGCGTGGTCAAATTCGCGAAGATCGAGGCCGGTAAGCTTTTTGATCTTTTCAAGGCGATAGACGAGGGTGTTTCTGTGCACGAAAAGCTTGCGCGAGGTCTCGGATACGTTGAGGTTGTTTTCAAAGAATTTCTGAATGGTAAACAGCGTCTCTTGGTCCAAAGACTCTATCGAGCCCTTTTTGAAGACCTCTTTTAAGAAAGTCTCGCAAAGAGTGGTCGGAAGGTGGTAGATAAGCCTTGCGATGCCGAGGTTTTCGTAGCTGACGATGGTCTTGTCGGTGTCGAATACCTTTCCGACTTCGAGGGCGATCTGCGCCTCTTTAAAAGATACCGCGAGCGCGCGAACGGTGTCGACCACCGTACCGATGCCGACGTTTACGCGGGTATAAAATTCGCTCGAAAGGGTGTCCGCGATCGAGAAGGCGAGCTTTTCAAGGTCGGCCGACTCGATATTCGCCCTAACCTCTTTTATCAAGACTATATCCGTCTCGGAGGTGGTGAATACGAAGTCTTTGTTCTTGTCCGGGAAGAGGTTTTGGATGACGTCGAAGGCCGAAACGTCGTTGGCCGAGACTATTCTTATAAGCAAAACTACTCGGTGGGCTTCGTTATTGAAATGAAGCTCGCGGGCTTTGATCATAATGTCCCCGGGGAGGATATTGTCGAGCACTACGTTTTTGACGAAGTTGGTGCGGTCGTATTTTTCGTCGTAGAACTGCTGAAGGCTCGCGAGCGATACGCAAAGCATAGACGCCGTTTTATAGGCGCTCTCGTCGGTCCCTTCGACAAAAACGGCGTATTCGTTTTTAGCTTTAGAACCGAAGGGCTTATAGGTATAGCCGTCGCGGACGAAATAGTCAAAGGTCTCGTTAAGGTCGAGCGAAACAAATTCGTTCGAGGTCCCGATCTTTGAAAGGTCGCTGCATGCTACAACTACCGCGGTTTCGTCGACAACTCCGATCTCGCAGCCGACAGTCTCGCTCATCTGGTGTACGATACCTTGGAAAAATCTGTTAGGCATATTTCTTTCTCCCTACAAAAAATAATAAATTTGGTTCCGATTCTGCTATGAGACAAAAACGCCGTTAATATGCGCTATTTATCTATTCTTTATGATTATATCATCATTTTTTCGCCGATGTGTTAATAAAGTGTGAATACGACAAAAAAATCGTGCCTTTTTTATACAGAATTACCAAGGGGCAAATTTCCTCTCCGCAATTTGCCCCTTTTTGTGTCTATATTGACGAAAATACGATTGAAAAACATAAGCGGCCCCGCAAAAAGCAAAGCCGCTTATTTTAATAACCTTTGATTGCTTCGGAATGTAGAAGCTTATCTTGCTTCTTCGGCAAATTCGCTGTCGACCAAGGATACGAGGCCGGTAACGGCAGCTTCTTCGTCGGCCCCGTCGGCAATGATGCGTATGCCGGTGCCGCCGATGATGCCGAGAGACAAAACGCCCAAAAGGCTTTTGCCGTTTACGCGGCGCTCTTCTTTTTCTACCCAGATCGAGGATTTGAACTCGTTGGCTTTCTGGATGAAGAAGGTTGCCGGACGGGCGTGAAGACCAATTTGATTCTTTACGACTACATCTCTAACAAACATAACATACTCTCCGTTTCATTAGTATTAAGTTGTGTTCTTACCGTGTGATTGTATAATACAAATTTTCGGGCGATTAGTCAACGGACAAATAACCCGAAAACCCGCTTTTGGACAAAATTTCTGCCATTTGCCAAGTGCGTGACGAATCTCGAAGCGCAAACTTGTGCACTTTGCTCAATAGTTATTGGCAATTAAGAGCATAATAAACAAAGGATTTCTTATTTTATGTCAAAAAACTCTTTCATATCCTCAAAACGCGCTTTTAATTCCGAAAGATACGCCCTGTCCTCGTCGGTAAGAGGGGCGGTCTCCAAAAGCTCCGGCCGCTTAAGATATGTCTCTTCCAAAGACTTCTCTCTTCGCCACTTCATTATATTCGCGTGGTGGCCCGAAACGAGAATGTCCGGAACCGGCATATCCCGCCAAATTTGGGGCTTGGTATACTGCGGATATTCAAGCAGTCCGCTGTAATGGCTTTCGTCCATAAAGCAGTCCTCCTGCGAAAGGGTGCCGTCCAAAAGCCTGACGACTCCGTCCGCAAGTATCATCGCCGGAAGCTCGCCGCCGGTAAGAACATAGTCGCCGATAGATATCTCCTCCGCGCCCATTTTGTCAAGAACCCGCTGGTCGACCCCTTCATAGTGCCCGCAGAGGATAAAAAGGTCTTCCTTCGCCTCGGCAAGCTCTTTAAGCTTTTGCTGATTAAGGGTCTTCCCCCGGGGGGACATATAAATAACGCGCGGCTTTCTTTCGCCGACAACCGCCGTATAGCACTGCCATATCGGCTCGGCGAGCAAAAGCATGCCCTGCCGCTCGGAATACGGGGTGTCGTCGACCCTGCGGTGTTTATCGAAGGCGTAGTCGCGGATCTGGTGGCAATAAAGCTCGAAAACGCCCTTGTTTCGCGCTCTGCCAACTATGCTCTGCCCTAAATACGTCTCGCAAATCTCCGGGAAAAGCGTGGCTATGTCAATCCTCATCAAAAAGCCCCTCCATCGGGAAAATCGTCATTCTTCCGGCCTCGATATCGGTTTTAAGAACGACCGAGGGTATCGCGGGGATATAGTATTTCTTCCCGCCCTTTTCTATTTCATATACGTCGTTCGCGCCGGTGGATAAAACGTCGGCGATTTTTCCGTAGCCGTTTCCGGCCTCGTCAAAAACCTCAAGCCCGATGAGGTCGGCTATAAAATAGCTTCCGCTTTCAAGCCTAATGTCCTCGCGGTCGGCGTATAAAATTCTGTTTCTCAAAGTCTGCGCGGTCTCGGGCGAGTCGACGCCTTTAAGCTTTAAAATCGCCGTTTCGTCGCCCTTGGGGCGGGCCCTTTCTAAGGTATAAACGACCGCTCCGTCTTTGGAATAAAGCTTTTTAAGCCCGCAGAGTATCTTCGGGGAGTCGCACCATGCCTGCGCGTTGACTTCGCCCCTGACGCCGTGGACCGAGACGATTTTTGCAATCTCAAGATATTTTTTCATGTTCCCTCGCTACGAAAAGCGCGGCCCGAATCCGAGCCGCGTTTGCAGATTAGTCGATTTCCACCATAATGTCCTGATTGTTTCTGGCGGCGGCCGAGCGCATCAGAGTGCGGATAGCCTTTGCGATTCTGCCCTGCTTTCCGATCACTCTTCCCATATCGTCGGGTGCGACGTGGAGGTGGTAAACGATAACTCCCTCCTCGTTGGGCTCGTCGACCGCAACCTCAACGGCGGTCTTATCGTCGACGAGGCCGACGGCGATGTTCTTTAAAAGTTCGGTCATTTCGATTGTTCCTTTCCTGTTAGTAATGAATGATTAAAGAATACCGTTCTTTTTGAATAAAGCTTTAACGGTATCGGTAGGCTGCGCGCCGTTCTCGATCCACTTCTTGGCCTTTTCGGCGTCCGCCTTAAGGGTCGCGGGGTCGGTCGTAGGGTCAAAATAGCCTATTTCTTCGATGAAGCGGCCGTCGCGGGGGTAGCGCGAGTCGGCTACTACGATGCGATAGAAGGGGTTCTTCTTCGCGCCGATCCTTCTGAGTCTGATTTTTACCGCCATGGTATATTCACCTCCTAAATCAAATGGGGAAAGTCTTTAAAAAAGTTGTATTTTAAGGCAAATTTGCCCAAAAACCGAGTTATTTCATATTTTCTAAATTCTGCATAAACTCCTTCGGCAGGGCGGGCATCTTTTTTCTCTTGCCCTTTCCGTTTCTTCCGGAGCCGGTTATACCCATCTGCTTCATAAGCTTCTGCATCTGCTCGTATTGCTTTAAAAGCCGGTTGACGTCTTCGACCTTCGTTCCGCTTCCGGCCGCAATCCTGCGCTTTCTTGCGGGGTTGATGACCGAGGGCTTCGCGCGCTCTAAAGGGGTCATCGAAAGAATGATGGCTTCGGTCCTCGGCACCTGTTTTTCGTCAATCTGCGCGTCGTCTATCTTGTTTCCGCCCGGCATCATCGAAAGAAGCGAGCGAAGCGAACCCATCTTTTTTATCTGGCGCATCTGGTCGAGCAGGTCGTTAAGGTCGAACCCGCCGCTCTGCATCTTTCCCGCAAGCTTTTCGGCCTCTTTTTCGTCGAAGGTGTTCTGCGCCTTTTCTATAAGTGATAAAACGTCGCCCATTCCGAGTATTCTCGAGGCCATGCGCTCGGGGTGGAACACCTCGAAATCGTCCAGCTTTTCGCCGGTTCCGACGAATTTTATCGGCTTGCCGGTCGCGGCCAAAACCGAAAGCGCCGCGCCGCCCCTCGTGTCCGAATCGAGCTTTGTCAGTATAACGCTGTTTATCCCGATCTGTTCGTCGAAGGTTTTGGCGACGTTTACGGCCTCCTGTCCGGTCATAGCGTCGACTACCAAAATAATCTCCGAGGGTTCGGTAAGCTCTTTGATGTCTTTAAGCTCGCCCATAAGCTCGTCGTCGATCTGCAATCGGCCGGCGGTATCGAGCAAAACGATGTCGTTTCCGTAGTCTTTGGCGTGTTTGATCGCCTCTTTTGCGATCTTTCGCGGGTCGATCTGCCCCATCTCGAAGACCGGGACCCCGGCCCTTTCGCCGACTATTTTAAGCTGGTCTATCGCCGCGGGGCGGTAGATATCGCACCCGACAAGAAGCGGGCGGTGGTCCTGCGACTTAAAATATTTCGCGAGTTTGGCCGCGTGGGTGGTCTTGCCGCTTCCCTGAAGTCCGCACATCATAATAACGCAGGGCGGCTTAGAGGGGAAGTTTATCTTTGCGCTGCTCTCTCCCATAAGAGAGATGAGCTCTTCGTGAACTATTTTTATGACCTGCTGCGCCGGGGTGAGGCTTTCCAATACCTCCGAGCCGACGCATCGCTCGGTGACCTTCGCGACGAAGTCTTTGACGACTTTATAGCTTACATCGGCCTCTAAAAGTGCGAGCCTGACCTCGCGCATACTCGCCTTAACGTCGGCCTCCGAGAGCTTTCCGCGGTTTTTCAGTTTTTTAAAAACGCTGTTGAGTTTTTCGGATAAGCCTTCAAAAGCCATTGCAATTCTCCCGTATTTTTAAATCAGTTTCTCTCCGAATCTATCGCGGATTTGATCCGCTCGAGCTTTTCTATAACGCTTTTTGTCGTGGTATATGATTTGCAGTCGGCGATTATCTCGTCGCAGCCAAGGATTATTTCGTCGAGCAGGCGCTCGTATCTTTTTCCGATCGACGCCGCGCCGATCTTTTCGTCAAGCTCTAAAAGGGCTTCCTCTCCGCGCTTGATGCTGTCGCGAACCCCTTGGCGAGAAATCCCCTCGTTTGCGGCAATTTCGGAAAGGGATAAATCCTCGTTGTAATAAAGCTCGAGCATTTCGCGCTGCTTGTCGGTAAGAACGCCGCCGTAAATATCGAGCAACGAGGCGAACTTCAAATCCTTTGCCACACTATATCACCCTTTCGGAAACTGTCGGTACACTAAATGTCGTGCCGATTGTAAAGCAAAACGGCTTTACAGTGGTATATTATATACCATTCCGCAGCCGTTGTCAAGGGGGTATTTAAAATTTTCGGAAATTTATACTTTTTGTAATAATCGGGTGGATAAAAGGTAAATGAGGAGTTGATTTTTTAACGAGGAATTGTTAATTGACCCGCAGAAAAAGGGCGGATCACCCCTCCCTTTTGCTTTATTCCTTGTCCTCTAAAACCGTCGCGATGTGCAGCTCTTTAAGCTGTTTTTCGTCGACCGGCGAGGGGCAGCCGCTCATCAGCTCGCTGGCGTTCTGAACCTTCGGGAAGGCGACGACGTCGCGCAGGGTCTCCGCCCCGCAGAGTATCATCGAGAGCCTGTCTATCCCAAGGCCGAGGCCGCCGTGCGGGGGCGCGCCGTATTTGTATGCGTCCACCAAAAAGCCGAATTTTGCCTCGATTTCTTCATCGGTGAGGCCGAGCGCCTCGAACATTCGGTTCTGAAGCTCGGGGTCGGTGATCCTCATCGAGCCGGAGCAGAGCTCGGTGCCGTTTAAAACAAGGTCGAACGCCGTTGCGCGGACGTTTTCGGGGTCGGTGTCGAGCAGCGGTATGCACTCTTCAAGCGGCATCGTGAAGGGGTGGTGCGCGGCCTCCCACTGATTGGTCTCGTCGTTGAACTCGAAGAATGGCATCTCGACTATCCAGACGAGGTTGAACTTGTCTGCGGGAATGATGTCGAGCCGCTTGGCGACCATGTTTCGGAGCGCGCCCAAAACGGTGCAGACGATTTTTTTGCGGTCGGCGGCGATCAAAACGACGTCGCCCTTTTCTGCGCCGAGGCGGTCAAGAAGCTCTTCAAGCTCGCCCTCTTTTAAGAATTTCGCGAACGAGCAGTTGGGCTGATCCTCGGACCAGCGGATATGCGAAAGCCCTTTCGCGCCGATTCCTTTTGAGTGCTCGACGAGCTTGTCAATCTCTTTTCTCGAATATGTCGCGGCGGCGTTCTTCGCGACTATCGCGCGGACTGTTCCTCCCGCCTCGACCGCGCCTTTAAAGACGGCGAAATCCGTCTTCGCGGCAAAGTCGGTGATGTCCTGAATCTCCATACCGAAGCGGGTGTCCGGCTTGTCGGTTCCATAGCGGTTCATCGCGTCGGCAAAGGTTAGGCGGGGCAGGGGGGTCTCGACGTCGATACCCTTTATCTCTTTAAACAGCCGCTTGACCCAGCCCTCGGCCATCGCGCGGATATCCTCTTCGTCGACAAACGACATTTCAAGGTCTATCTGCGTAAATTCCGGCTGGCGGTCGGCTCTAAGGTCTTCGTCGCGGAAGCAGCGGGCGAGCTGGATATATCTGTCAAACCCGGCGACCATCAGAAGCTGCTTATAAATCTGGGGCGACTGCGGCAGCGCGTAGAATTTTCCGTCGTGAATCCTCGACGGAACGAGGTAGTCGCGCGCGCCCTCTGGGGTGGATTTCATCATCATCGGGGTCTCGATCTCGATAAATCCGTTTTCATAGAAATATTCGCGGGTTATCTGCGCGATTTTGTGCCGCGTGATGATGTTCTTCGTGAGGCGCGGGTTTCTAAGGTCGAGATAGCGGTATTTAAGCTTAAGCTCGTCGTTTACCTTGTCCGAATTGGTGACCTCGAACGGCGTGGTCTGCGCCTTTGAGAGGATTTTAAGCTCGCTGACCCTGACCTCTACGGTTCCGGTCCTGATCTCGGTGTTCACGCTCTCTCTCGGGGTGATGTTCCCCCTCGCCATCAAGACGTATTCGTTTCTGACCGTTGCGGCCTTCTCGAATATTTCGGGGTCGGTGTCGTCCCCGAAAGCGAGCTGAACTATCCCGGTGCGGTCTCTAAGGTCGATAAAGATTAGGTTCCCGAGGTTTCTGACTTTTTGAACGAACCCGCAGACCACCACCTCGCAGGGCTCGAGCGGGACTTCGCCGCAATAGTGCGTTCTTCTTAATTTTCCCATTGTATCCATAATTTTCTGCTCCTTTATATTTAATTAAGCCGGATCATTCTTCTTTTTCGCCGAGCTCGCCGCTTATCGCGCCCGCGATCTCGTCGCCGAGGCCGTTTTCAAAGACCTCGTTAATAAGCTCTGTGCCGAATACCGACATAAAATCTTCGAGAATTATCTGTTTTTCCTCGCCGGTGCGCATATTTTTAAGCTTTGCCTCGCCGGTTTCAAGCTCGTTGTCGCCGATAACGCAGACGAACTTCGCGCCGATTTTGTCGGCGTATCTCATCTGCGGCTTAAGTCCGCGGCCGACAAGGTCGAACTCCGCGGAATACCCCGCCCGGCGAATCGCGTCGGCCAAAAGGGCGGTTTTGTGTCTCGCTTTGTCTCCCATCGAGGCGAGATAAAGGTCGGTGGTCTTCGCGGCCTCAAATTCGCAGCCCGAGTTTTCCATCGTCATGATAAGCCGCTCCAGCCCCATTCCGAACCCGAGCGCCGCGACCGCCTGGCCTCCGAGCTCCGAAACAAGGCCGTCATAGCGGCCCCCGCCGCAGACCGTCCCCTGCGCGCCGATGTCGTTAGAGATGAACTCAAATACCGTTCTCGTATAGTAGTCCAGTCCGCGAACTATCTTCGGGTCGACGGTGAACTTGATTCCGTAGTCGGCAAGAATATTTTTAAGCGATTCGAAGTGTTCGCGGCAGTCGTCGCAGAGATAATCGAGAATTATCGGCGCGCCGGCCGCGATCTCTTTGCAGATCGGCGACTTGCAGTCCAAAAGCCTCATCGGGTTTTTAGAGAGCCTTTCGCGGCAGGTCTCGCAAAGCTCGGCCTCATGGGGCTTAAAATAGTCTTTAAGTGCCTCGCGGTATTTCGCCCTACATTCGGGGCAGCCGATGGAGTTTAGGTGAAGCTCGATTTTATCGAGTCCGCAGGAATCGAGAATCGAAGCCGCAAGAAGAATTATCTCGGCGTCGGCGTAGGGCGAAGAGGTCCCGAACATCTCTACCCCGAACTGGTGAAATTCTCTGAGTCTGCCGGCCTGCGGCTTTTCGTGCCTAAAGGCTTGGATTATATAATACACCTTCTGCGGGAAGCCCTCGTTCATAATGCCGTTTTCAAGCATCGCGCGGACTACCCCCGCCGTTCCCTCCGGCCTAAGGGTAAAGGTGTCGCTCCCTTTTGAAGATACGGTATACATCTCTTTCGTGACCACGTCCGAAGTGTCGCCGACCGAGCGGACGTAAAGCCCGGTGTCTTCAAAAACCGGGGTCCTTATCTCTCTGAATCCGAACTGCTCCGCCGTCTCCGAAACTATCCCCTCGACGGTCTTCCACTTCGATATCTCCGCCGGGACTGCGTCTTGAGTGCCTTTTGGGCGCTTGATCTGCATTGCCATAAATTTCTTTCCTTTCAAAATATTAAAAACAAAACGGCCGTTATCCCTTAAGGGACGACGGTCGTCGCGGTACCACCCTTTTTACCGAAATATCGGTCTCTTTGGGCCCTTAACGCGGGTAAACGCCCGCGCTTGATCGCGCGGAAGCTCGCGAGTGTCCTTCGGAAAAACGGTCTTGCGGGGCGCTTTCACCAAACGCGCCCTCTCTTTGCGCCCGCCCGCTCCTACTCTCTCGGTCACAGCCGTTTAAAAAAACTATTGCCTGTTGTTCTTTTCTGCTTTTAAGGTCATCTTGTAAGTTCGCGCCAGTCAAGGTCTCCGCGTTCAAGCGCCATAATAAGCGCCTCTGCGGTGGCGATATTTGTCGCCACGGGGATGTTGTGTACGTCGCAAAGCCTAAGAAGATCCTGCTCGTTGGGTTCGTTGGGCTTGCGGTTTAAAGGGTCGCGGAAGAAGATGAGCAGATCAATCTCGTTGCATGAGATCTTTGCGCCGATCTGCTGGCATCCGCCTTGTGAGCCAATCAAATACTGTTGGATACTTAGACCCGTAGCTTCGGAAACCTGTTTGCCGGTGGTTCCCGTCGCGCAGAGGGAATGCTTGCTCAATATTCCGCTGTAAGCGATGCAGAACTGAATCATCAGCTCTTTTTTGGAGTCGTGCGCGATGAGTGCGATGTGCATAAAAACCCTCCCTCGTAAATTTCGTTTATAGCGTTATTTGCGTTGAGTTGCGCATAAGCGTATGATATCATAAAACTTCAAATTTGTCAAAGCGTTTTTGCCTCTTTTTTCAAAAAACACAAAACTTTTACAAAAAATCCACAAAACTTTAATCCCATAAAACCGTGCTGCGATAGCTCCCGTTCCCAAGGTCTTCGATCGAGGGGGTATAGCCGTAGTACGCCTCTATTATTTTTCTTACGAGATATTTTGAATATTCGCCGTTTTCGATGACCACCGAGAAGGCTATTTCCGGGTCGTCGGCGGGATAGAACCCGACCACCGTCGAGTTTTGGGTGGCTTTGTTCGAGGCCTGCGGGGTCCCGGTTTTTATAGCCGCGGGGTAGGGCAGGGCTTGAAGCGAAAACTGCGAAAGATAGGCGTTCTGCTCGTTGGTGCCGTAATACACCGCCGAGGTGGTGTTTTCGGCCGCAAGCTTCATTCCCTCTATTACCGCGTCGAAGACTTCTTCCCCGGCGCCTATTTCCGCCGCGACCTCCGGCTCGGTTTTGGTAATCTGCTCGGTCATGTTGTAGTCCCAAATCGAGTCGACGATATAGGGCTTATATCTCGTCCCCTTGGTGGCGATAGTCTGGGCGAGAAAACACATCTGAAGCGGGCTTACCCCAACCTCGGACTGACCGATGGCCGCCTGAAGAACCTGCCCGACCGTCCATTCAAGCCCGAGGCTTTCAAAAGTATCCGGCGAGGCGAGATAGCCCTTAGACGAGCTTATTTCAAGTCCGGCGTCTTCGCCAAGCCCGAACGCCGATTCGTATTCGATAAGTTTATCCAGCCCAAGCTTTTGGACGACTTGATAGAAGAAGATGTTGCAGCTTTTTTGTATCGCCGTGACGACGTTTATGTTGCCGTGGCTGCCGGTGCAGTGGACTTCTATATCCAAAAAATTGTAGTTTCGGTGGCAGGCAAAGGTGTCCTCCCGGGTGATTATCCCCTCCGAAAGCGCCGCCGTCGCCGTAACCGTCTTCATAACCGAGCCCGGGCGGTAAAGCCCGTCGGTCGCGCGGTTATAAAGCGGCCGCCCTTCGGCGTTCAATACCGAGGGATAGTCCTCTATAAGGTCGTTTATATCATAGCTCGGGTAAGTCGCCATTCCTTTTATAGCGCCGGTTTTAACGTCGCAGACGACTATCGCGCCGGCCGAACAGTCGGTAAAATCATATCCCTCTTTCGTCAAAGTTCCGTCGGCGAGTGAGCCGATAAAGTCTTTTAAAATATCTTGAAGTTTCCGCTGAAATTCCGAATCTATCGTAAGCATAACCGTCTTCCCGGGGACGGCTTCTTTAGTCACCGATTCCGAAATGCTTCCGTCGCTCGAAACGGTGACGGTTTTCTCTCCGCGCTTTCCGGCCAAAAAAGCCTCCATCGAGCGCTCTATCCCCGCTTTTCCGACTGTGTCGCTGATAAGATACCCCGCCTCTTTTAATGCCGGGTATTCCTCGGCGTAGATCGGTCCGACGTAGCCTATTCCGTGCGGGAAGATATCCCCGCTTTTATATACCCTCACCGCGTCTTCGACAACGCTCGCGCCGGTTAAAAGATAGTTCAGCTCGCGGACCTTTGAGGCTGTCGAAAGCGGAACGTCTTTGATGAAAACGTAGTCGGTCGAAGAGGAAAAGTCCGCGAGTATCATCTGGTATCTGACCCCGGCGATAATCCGCTTTTCGCTCTCTGTGTAGTCCTCCGAGATATCGTAGCTTTTGATGAGCGCGTCTATGCAGTTCTGCGGCGTGGCGTAGGTGTTAAGCCTTAGCTTTGTGAAGATCCTTCTTACGTTTTGCGAATCCTCGTCTTCGGTATATTCATATGGCGCCTCGCGGGTTATCGGAAGCTCGTCTATCCACATAAGACCGTCTTCTTCCATAAGCTTTGCGAGCCTTAATATGACCTCGTTCTGCTCCGCCTTTTCGTCCGGGAAGAAGGAGGAGTTTATGACCACGTTATAAGACACCCGATTTTCAACCAGGGCGACCTTTTTCGAGTCGACGATCTGCCCCCTTGCGGCGGAGACGGACTGGGACGCGGTCTCGGAAGACTTTGACATTTCAAGGTATTTCGCGCCGTCAACGACCTGTATTTTCATAAGGGCCGACCCCGCGAAAACCACCGCCGCCAAAAGAACGGCGGCCGCGGCGGCTATCCTTGCAATTTCAAAAAAGCGCTTCATGCCGACTCCTTTCGGCTTTTAAATGCGTTCGATGTTTTCGTCCTGCTCTTCAAGTTCAAGCTTTCGCGATTCGCCGAATATTCTTTCGAGTATATACACCGCAAAGAACACCGGCAGCGACCAGAAAAGGGTTTTAAGCGCCGAGGGGATAAGCCGCTCGGTCAAAACGAGCTTATAGCCCTCATAAGCCCAGATTTTATAGTAAAAATAGTAGTCGATATAAAGATATATCCCGCCCAAAAGCGCGAATATCCACAAAAAATTGACTATGTTTTTTCTCAACAGATTCTGAAACAGCGCCGCCGCCCCCGCACAGCAGACGCAAAGCCAAAGCGCGGTAAACCCGGGCAGCTTGTCGAGCGAAACGTCGAGCAAAAGCCCCGCCGCCGCGCCGAAAACCGCCGCCGGTATCTCCGATTCAAACACCGAGATTGCGAGCGCGAGCGGAAAGAGCAAAAGCGCCTTCGAGCCGGCCTTTCCGGCAGTCGACGAAGTATATGCGAACACCGCCAATATGACGAAAATAAGCCACTTCGCGGCGATTTTTATCTTTGGGTTGATTCTTGCGGTATCGCGGTTAGCGTTCTTCATAGCCCGAGCCCTTTCCGTCGAAATCGGTGACTACAAATACGGTTTTAAGGCCCGCAGGGTCGACCGAAGGGGTTATAAGCGCGCTTCTCGAAAGACCGTTTGAGGCGATAAAGGTCTCGCCGGTCATTCCGACCACAAGCCCTTTCGGGACCAAGCCGCTGTATCCCGAGGTTATGACTATATCCCCCTCGCCCATATCACATTCGAGCGGGATATAGACCATTCTCAGCTTTCCGTCAAGGGCGAGCTCGTAGCTGCCCTCTATGACCCCGGTCTCGCCGGTGCGAACGCAGTATACTCCGAGCGAAATCTCGTTTGAAAGAACTGTGGTGACGAGGGAATATGTGTATTCGACTTCGGTGACGAACCCGACTATTCCGTTTGCGGTGACCACCGGGTCGTAGTATTCTATTCCGTCCTTTTCGCCCTTGTCGATGAAGAACGAGCCGTAGACGTCGTTCGCGGTGCGGCCGATAACGGTGCAGGGCTCCGAAAGCTCTATCCCCTCGCTCGAAGAGGCAAGGTCTATCATCTCGCGAAGGTGCTCGTTTTCCTGCTTAAGCTGCGTATAGTCCGAGATTTGGGCGTAAAGCTCGGATATCTGCTCTTTAAGCTTCGCGTTTTCGTCATAGTAGTCCCGCGCGTTCACGAGCATATCTATCCCCTCCGAGACCGCGTTAGATATCTTGTTTGAAAACTTCTGGATCGGCGAAAAAACCGTTCCGATGGCGGAGGATATCGCGTTTGAAGAGCTTACCGCCGCGTATATCATAATTCCGATCAAAAACGCCGCCAAACAGCAGATTATCAGAAATTTCTTCGACTTAAAGAAGTCCTTCAAAGCGATCCCCCTTTCTTGAATTTATCTAAGCGAGACAAACCGCGTCGCTACGCCCCGGCGGGCAGATAACGGCGCGGCGTAAGTATTCTCAAAATATCAGGCGCTTTCTCCGTTTAAAACGTCCTGAAGCTCTTCGATATTGTCCAAAAGCTTGCCGGTGCCGTCGACTACGCAGTCGAGCGGGCGCTCGGCGATGTGAACTGGGATCCCGGTCTCTTCGTTGATAAGCCTGTCGAGTCCGCGAAGAAGGGCCCCGCCGCCCGCAAGGGTTATCCCGGCGTCGATTATATCCGCCGAAAGCTCCGGCGGGGTGCGCTCGAGGGTGACTTTAATCGCCTCGATTATATGCGATAGCGACTCCGAAAGGGCTTCTCTTACCTCCTCCGAGGTGACGGTGATGTTTTCGGGCAGGCCGGTCAAAAGGTTGCGGCCCTTGATCTCAAGCTCGGTGTCTTCGTCGGTCGGGTATGCCGAGCCGATGGATATTTTTATCTGTTCGGCGGTGCGCTCGCCGATAAGAAGATTATACTTTTTCTTGATGAAGTTGATGATAGAGTTGTCGAATTCGTCCCCGGCGACCCTTACCGAGCGGCTGGTGACTATTCCGCAGAGGGATATTACCGCGACTTCGCTGGTTCCGCCGCCGATGTCGACTATCATCGAGCCGGTAGGCGCCTCGACGGGCAGCCCCGCGCCGATGGCCGCCGCCATAGGTTCTTCGATAATGGCGACCCTTTTCGCCCCAGCGCCCTCGGCGGCTTCTTTAACAGCTCTTCTTTCGACTGCGGTGACGCCGGAGGGTATGCAGATTATGACCCTTGCCCTTGCGAAGGGGTTGTTACCGAGGGCCTTTCTGATGAATTCCTGAAGCATCGCGGTGGTCATATCGAAGTCGGCGATAACGCCGTCTTTAAGCGGGCGAACCGCGCGGATAGAGCCCGGGGTTCTTCCGATGATGTTTTTCGCCTCGGTCCCGACGTATCTTACGATCTCGGTCTTGGTGTCTACCGCTACTACCGAAGGCTCGCGAAGAATTATCCCCTTGCCCTTGGCGTATACGAGGGTGTTGGCGGTCCCAAGGTCTATTCCTATATCTTTTTTGAACATACTCATATTTACTCTTCCTTTTCAAAAAATGGTTCGCTGTTAAGTATAACACATTTACACCGACGTTACAAGCGGTTTTTGAAAAATTTTCTTTAATTTTCGTCCGCGCCGACTTTTCCTCTAAAAAATATGTACGCCCTCCCTTTTTGGGGGAGAGCGCAAAGAAGTGTTATGTCGATAAGAAGAAGGCAAAATCATTCGTTCGGGTACATTCCGTTTTGGGACATATATGCCCAAAGCTTCTCGCCGTGCTGCTGTTCCTCGGCCTGAATGTGGTTAAGGGCCTTTCTCGCGGCGGGGTCGGTAAACTCGAAAACGCTCACGTCGTATAGAGAAGATGCATGTTTTTCGGACGCGAGCATATCTGTGCAGAGGAATTTGTCGATGTTTTTAGACTGCTCGTCGGAATATTGAACCTTTTTGCACCACTTGTTGTTTTCGTTCTGAAGCCCGGTCGGCATCATCGGCACCGTTCCGCCGAGCATTTGGGAAATAGAGTCGTAGTGCTGCCGCTCGGTCTGCGCCATCTCGCTGAAGAGGTTTTTAAGCTCGGTCGAGCAGGCGTCGCAGCTGTATTTGTCGTACTTTTCCCAGCAGAGCTTTTCCTGCCCCTTAAGGTCTTTAAGCAGAGAGGTTTCTTTCGGCGTTAAATTCATAATACTGACGCTCCTTTTTAATAAATTATGTCGGTATTATGCCACGCAAACGAAAGATTATTCGCCGATTTTTATATCGAAAAGCTCCGCCGCGTTTTTATAAAGAATAAGCTCGCTTTCTTCCTCCGAAAGCTCAAGCGCCGCGAACCTTTCAAGCTCTTTGCCGAAGTTCCACATCGGGTAGTCCGTCCCGAAAAGGACCCTTTCGGCGCCGTAGCTTCTGATTATCTCCCTCGCGCGTTCCGGCGGCATAAACGCCAGCGAGCTTGAACAGTCGACGAAAAAGTTTTTGTGCTCGTAAAGAATTTCCGCCGCCTCCTGCCAAAGGCTCCACCCGCCGAGGTGCGCGCCGATGACCTTAAGCCCGTCGAACTTTTCGAGCACCGGAATAAGCCTTTCGGGGCGGGAATAGCCGTATCGAAGGTCGCCCATATGTATCAGAACCGAAAGCCCGAGCTCGCGGCAGATTCCGTATATCTCCATACAGCGCGGGTCGTCTATATTAAACCCCTGAATGTCCGGGTGAAGCTTAACGCCCCTAAGCCCGAGCGCGGCCGCACGTTCTATGTCTCCGCGCTTGTCCTCGCTTTCGGGGTGTACGGCCCCGAGGCCGACGAGGGTAGAGTCTTTTGCAACCTCTTCGGCGATGAAGCGGTTGATGCTTTCGACCTGGTGCGGGGTAGTCGCGACCGAAAAGATCACGCTGTGGGTGATCCCTGCCTCGCGGCTTTTTTGTATCATTTCGGCGGCGGTGCCGTTGTATTCCATCGGAAGGTCGTAGAATTTTCCGATGCTTTCAACCGCTTTCGCGGCGATTTTTTCCGGGTAGACATGACAGTGGCAGTCGATAATCGGGCGCATAAAGATACCTCCGTCCCAAAGCTTTGAACTGCGACATTATACTATATTAAGAGGGAAATGTCAACGCCCTGAAAGAAGGCAGAAGTCAGAGGGCAGAAAGCAGAAATTTAAAGTTTTCGGTCAAGCCTTTTTCAAAAGGCTTGCGAGATTCCAAAGGCGAGAAGCCTTTGGTCGCGCTCCGCAGAGCGCGAAACACCCCTGCGAAGCGAAACGCAGGACGGGGAGCGAAAACAATCCGGTGAATTGTTTTCGCGCGGGGAGACCCTCGTCGGGGGTCTCCCCGATTTTCGAGCGCAAGCGAGAAAATTTAAGGTTCGCAGCTCCTTTCGGAGCTGTGAATTAAAGCGGAAAACCCGACGTTAAGGTGCGCGACTGCTCTCGCAGCCGCGAATTAAAAGGGGACGCCCTCTCTTGCAGGGCGTCCCCTCTTGAAAAAACAGTTCGCAGAACTGTTTTTTCAATTCTCCCCTTGCGGAGCGCCTTCGTTTTGAGTTTTCACAGCCTGCGGGCTGCGACCAAAGGGCGCCGCCCTTTGGAAACCTGCCAACCTTTTGAAAAAGGTTGAATCGAAAACTTTCGATTTATTCGGCCACTTCTGCGCTCTCTCGCTAAAGGTTGCAATTTTCCCGAAAATGTTGTATACTCTTTTAAAAGGAGAGTGAGAGGAATGAAACTTCTTCGCGGGGCGGATGATATCGCCGCGCTTACCGAGGAGCTGGGCTTTCTGCCCTTTTTTAAAAACGGCGTTCGCGGGTTTTCGGTCGAAGAACACACCCCGCCCGAGCTGTGGTTCGGCGAAAACGACGGCCCTTGGGAGTGGAAAGGCCCGACTATTCGCACCGAAAGATGCCTCTACGGCAAGTTTTTCGGCGGAAAGGCCGGCTTCGTCAGCCTCAAATGGTTCCCCGAACTTTGCAACTATCGCCGCGACGGCTATGACTTTGATTCGAGATACGAGTGCGGAATGGCGAGCGTGAAAGATTTGAATATCTACGACGCGGTCTCGCGATACGGCAGTATTCTCTCGAAAAAACTCAAAAGCCTCTGCGGCTTCACTAAATCGGGCGGAGAAAAGGGCTTAGACGGCGTTATAACCCGCCTCCAGATGCAGACCTACGTCTGCGTGTCTGATTTTGAATATATGGTCGACAAATACGGCCGCCGCTACGGCTGGGGAGTCGCGAGATATTCGACCCCCGAGGCGCTTTTCGGCTACGACTTCGCGACCTCGGCCTATAAAACCGAGCCGGAGGAGTCGAAAGAGAAGATTCTTTCTCATCTTCGCGGGCTATTCCCCTCGGCCGACCCTAAAGAGATAATAAGGCTTATAAAGTAGGTGTTTAAAGATGACGACTTGGCTTGGCCAGATCTTCAAAAACCGCCTCCGCGGGCGGGTTATAGTCGTTTGGGGCGAGCCCAACCGGCTTCTGTGCCGGATCTTAAAGCCCTACGGCTACGCTTTTACCGAGAACGTTGACCCGAAGCGGCACTATGTCGTCGCGGTGACTGCCGACGACCTTGCTGACTTTCTTCTCGACCACGAAAACCAGGGCTTTAAAAACGTCGAGGATTACATTCTTGCCGACGACGTCGGCCGGCCCCTGCCCTTCGACTGGGAGCTTTACGGCGCCAAGATCGGCAGGCAGACATATTTCGGCGACGGCGTTATAGACGCCTGCAAAAACGGCTATATCGAGTCGATAGGAAGATATACCTCGATAAACTCCACCGCGGTCATCCACTGCGACCACCACTCAAATATGACCTTTATTTCGGACGAGCTCTCCGACTTCTTCAGCGAAGAAAACCGCGCGAAGTGCGAAAAGCTTTGCGCGCTCGACCCGAAACACCCCTACGCCTTCGGAAAGCCGAAGGTGGTTATCGGCAACGACGTGTGGATCGGCGCTCATTCGTTTATAAACTGCTCAAAGGTCGTCTCGATAGGCGACGGCGCGGTCATCGGCGCGGGCGCGGTCGTAACCAAAGACGTTCCGCCCTATTCGGTGGTCGTCGGGGTTCCGGCAAGGGTCATAAAATACCGCTACCCGCCGGATATGATCAAGGCGCTTTTAAAGACCAAGTGGTGGGAATGGTCGCCCGAGGAGATAAACAAAAACGCCGACGCGCTTATGTGGCCGGATATTTTCATGGAGAGGTTCGGATAAACGCTTTCGTCGGTTCGAGGCGTTCTCTGATTTCTATCTTCTAAAAGCCCTTGCTTTTCGCCGCGATTCGGTGTATAATAGATATCAGAGAAGCTTAATTTTTTGAAGGAGGCGCGGAAATGAACGATCTTATGAAAAAATACATAGAAAATCTCTCGGCGGTATCCGAGTCCACCTCCGTTCATATAACCCGCGATATGCGAATACCCGACGCGATAGCGATTATCCACGCCGGGGCGGAGCGCACCTACGCCCTCCATTCCGAAAACGACTCTATTTTAAAACAGATTCTCTTCGACCGCAAGCCGGAGGAGCTTACCGACTCCGACATCGCCGAGCTTATCGAATTCGGCGAGGCTCTCGTCGGGCCGGACTACCCGATAAGCTATCTCGTAAACCGCCTTTTGCACGACTGCGCGGTCTTAAGAAAGGACGACAGGCTTATTATCCGCTCGGCCTATAATATGGGCATCGCGATGTTTTATATGCGGCTTCGGCGGGAAGACCGGGATATAGACCTTTTCGGCGATAAAGTCGCCGAATATTTCGCCGAGGCGGCCTCGTATTACGACCGCTACGACGAATTTAAAGACCCCGAGACGAGAAGCTTTATAGTCAGAAGCATAGCAAACCGAAGGCTTACGCCGGAATACTACTATACCGGCGAAGGGAAATACGGCGAATACGAGAAGTTTTCGACCTATAAGCGGCTAAGCGACGAAGCGCTGGCAATCTTTAACGACGAAAAAAAGCGGGCCGAAAATCCCGAACTCCCCTGGGACAGGTTCGTCTACCTCTTCACCCAGTCGATGACCACCCTCGTTTCAAGTCTGCGGAGCAACGGAATGTCGGAAGAGAAGTACGAAGAAGTCGCGAAGACCGCCCTCGCCGCCTCGATATTCGTCTACGACGTTGAATTTAAAGCCTTTTTGAATAAAACCGGAAGGATATCCCCGCTGACGAGATATCGCTGCGGCGCCGCGATGTACCACTCCGGAATGATCGGCGCGAACGACTTTGTGTCGATACTTATAATGCTTTATAAAGAAGCCGACCCGAACGATTTCACCTCCGGCGGGATATTCCGGAACATAAGAATCCCGCTTTATATGCAGTATTACGGCAACCTTATGGACGAAGCGGGGCACAAGCTTTACGACGGCGTCATAGGCAAGGCGGCCTCCGAAGTATCGGCCTATCTTTCGAGCATGCCGAGGAACCAATACGCCGCCGAGATGAGCCTTAATTTGAGCGAGATGATCTGGTATCAAGCCAATAAAGGCACCACCTACCGCCGGCAGATACTCGAATATATCCTCGCCTGCCACCCGCCGACGTATATCCATTCCCATATGGTCGGGCGGCTGGCCGAAAGAATGTTTTTGCGACTGGCGGAGACTTCGCCGGGCGAGCTCGTCGGAAGTTTCGGCGTAACCGACGTCGGCGAGATAGTAAGGCGAAGGGAAGAGCTTGGGATAGTCGTCAGGGCCTGCGGGCTTTACCACGACATCGGCAAGTGTATGATAATAAACCACGTCGGAAACTATTCGCGAAGGCTTACCGACGAAGAGTTCGCCGCGATAAAGGTCCACCCACAGCTCGGCTACGCGATACTCGACTCGCTCGGAAACTATAACGACCACGCGCAGGCGGCGCTCCACCACCACCGAAGCTACGACGGCAAGGGCGGCTACCCGCGCGATGTCGGCGAAGTCCCCGAAAGAATGAGGGCGGTGGTAGATATCATAACCGTGGCGGATTCTCTTGAGGCCGGGACAGACAACGTCGGCCGCTGCTATGCCGCCACCAAGAGCGTCGACACCCTTATTCAAGAGCTTAAGGCCGGAAGCGGAACGAGATACGCGCCTTATGTGGTCAAACTTTTTGAAGACGAAAATTTCTGCGGTATTATGCGCGACGAAATCGCCGCAAAACGCACGGAGACCTATTACAACGTATACACAAAGATGGGTAAAAATTGACAGATATTTCCTTTGCCGCCTCTCGGATAGGTTCCGACGGGGCGGCTTAAATCTCGGCGGACTATTAAAAATGACTATACCGCCGCCGTAGAATTGGTTAATTGTTACAAATTTTTGGGAAATCTCCAAATCGCTTGAAAAATTTTTTAAAAGGTGCTATACTATTGTCGTATCAGAATGTCAAAAAGTATCTTTCCGCCGGGCCCTTGACCGAGGGGCTTTCTCGGCGCGTTTCCGTCTCGGTTAAAATTCACAACTTTACTATTGCAACATAAAATACTTTGATTCACATGAAGGAAGGTAACGACATGAACACAAAGCTCAGAAAAATGCTATCTGTTCTGCTGACATTGTGCTTGTTAATCAACACAATGAGCAGCTCTGTCGTCGCGACGGGCAGCGTTGCGAACGAGCAGAGCGGAACAGTCGAGAGCTATGTTGACAGCGGCGAATCGCAGCAGGATACCGTCCCGCAGAGCGACCCCGCGACGACTACCGCTCCCGAGCAAAACGACGGAGAAACCACCCCTCCGCCCGCGCCCGACCCGGAGAGCACGACCCCTCCCGACGGCGACGACCCTGCGGATACCTCCCCGAACGGCGATAACGCGTCCACCGCGCCCTCCGAAACCGAAGAGGACGAGAACGCCGGGGCGGACTATGGAATTATGCAGATAGACGGGGGAGGAGACAGCAGCGGCGACGACTACAATGATCGCAGCAACGCCAATATCGGCAAGTTCTTGGATCAGTTCACCGTCAAACAGGGTGGAAGAGATATCATAGTCGGCAATGACGTCAAAGGCGAGATTGTGCCCGGCCAAGATTACAGCGTTTTCGTTAGTTTCTCTATCAAGGCCGGAAATGAAGGAGAGACGTTTGTCGGAATGACCGCCGCACAGCTTCAAGAGCAGCTTCATGTTGCCGCACCCGACCCGAACGGCTCGTATATGTACCTCAAGCTCGGCTCTGATTTCCAAGCGCCTCCTGGCTTGTACGATAAAAACGTTACTATCGTTACTGCGGACGATGGTAGCGGGGATCAGTATGCCCTGTTCGACTTCTCTGCAATCGGCACCGGCAACCAGGCCCATTTCACTTTCAACGGTAAGTTTAAAGAAGGCAGCTATAACGACGGCTACCTTTCGGTTGTCGAAAGCGAGGTATTCGGCAAATTCACATATACCGACACTCCAAAGCCCGACGCCCAAAAGGTTCCTGTTTCTTACGATCCCGAAACCCACGAGGTTACATATCGCATATTGATCATCAATAACGATCCTGCGAAAAGAAGCGTTACCTTAAAATCTATAACCGATACTCCTAACTGGAACTATCATCACCTTGAATTTAATGCAAGCTCGGCGAAGGTTAAAAAGGTCAATGGGGTTATCGACGATCCCGGCAATCCCGCCGATACCCCGGACAGTGACGTTAATTGCACTGTCAGCGGCGGGGACAGTACGGATATCGTATTTACCTTTGATCCTTATACCCTCGCACCCGGAGAGCAGATTTATATTGAATATAAGCTTAAGATTTTAGACGGCGATACTTATATAAGTAACAGCTTCTCTCTCGACTATAACGGGTACGAGCCTCTTACCGGAAACCACAGCGATAACTTTAAGTGGGGCAGCCTTTCTAAAGACGGCACCTATTTGAACGACGACGGCACGCCGATGGAAATCGACGACAAAAAGGTTATTCGCTGGATAATCACGATATATTCGCCTGTCGATTACCTCACTAAAAAAGGAACCCTTAACGGCATTAAAATCGAGGATAAGCTTGAATCGCTTGGTCTCGGTTATGTCAAGCACGAGCTTTGGACTGATAAAAACGGCACTTTGGCCGACGGAAGCAATTTAAGCGTTTCACTTGGCGGCGACGTTTATACCATTAAGCAGAGCGGTTCCGACACTACCGAAACCGTTTACCTCGTTATCTATACTTCTTACGACGATAAAAATATCTTCGACCCGGACACCGGCGATGTTAAAACAGAAGCGAAAATTCACAACACCGCGACCGGTACCTTCCCGCACGAGGGCGACAAGGAATATCGCGGCGATAGCGACGTTGAGTTTAAGAAAGAATCCGAATCCGGCCCCGATGAGCCCGACGACGACTGGCATGTTGCGAAGTCTGCGCCTGTGGTTGACGGCGATAAATTTACATATACCGTTACCTTGAGCAATGTTTTGTCAAGCCACTTGACCAGCATGGCCATCTATGACTTCATGTCTTTGTCGGATCCGAACTGGTATCCTTTTAACGCAAGAGAAGCATTTGACGACTCCGCGGCCGGTATTAACGTTGTAGTTGAGGGCAAAGGTCCGATTAACGACTATATCAAAATCAACCCGACCAAGGCGGAATACCCCGGCTACGATTCCAACATTTACACTCAAGCTTCGATAATATACAAAAATCCCGAGAATAAGCCCGAATGGCTTAAGAATTTAGACGACAAAAGGATTGAAGAAAATTTAACTATCACTATAACCTATACTCTTGATATAAACAAGGTTAAGGCTGTTCTTGAGAACAGCGATGTAGACGGCAAACCTCTTAAGGAATATTACGATGCGGCGCTTGAGTCTGCCAACTGGTTTGCTGTTTATAACAAAGTTCACGCTCACTTCAATTATAAGTCTGATAAAGATGCTCAAAGCGATTATGTTGCTTCCGGCGAATTTAAAGGCAGCAAGACCGCTACCGTAGTAAGCGAAAACGGTTTGCGCTATGCGGAATATACCGTCAAATTTATAGACAGCGCCGGCAGCAACCGCGACCACATTCGCGAAAACGGAACCGATATCACCTTCCGCGACAAATTCGGTTCTAACCTTGTATTTGAGACCGACGCGGGAAACACCATCACCGTTAAAGTTACCGACCAATATAACGATCAAATAGTTTATGAGACCTTTACCGGCACGCCCACTTTAAGCGCTGACGGCAAATCGCTCACTATTAACTGGTCGGATCTTACGAACGGTACCACCGATCTTGAGACCTATTTCAAGAATAATCCCAAGCCGTATGGCTATATGTTCACTTACAGATTGAGGATCAAGGACACCTCGAACGACAGCAACAAGAACGGCGAGCTTCACAACGAGGCTTGGCTCGAATGGTCCGGCAACCACAGCTTCGAGCTTGGCGAGCACAACCTTGAATTCGACTGCGGCTATCTTTCCAAAGACGGCGTTCTTAGCAGCGAAGGCGGACAACAGGGCGTTCTCTTTACCGTCGAGGTAAACAAATACAGCGAGGATCTTCTTAAAGAAGGAGTGGGCGGAGATACCCTCACCCTTACCGATACCTTTAACGTAAACGAGTACGTTCAGGTAAAACCGGAATCCGTACACATCGAAGTTAAAGAATCTAACTTAGCCGGCGGACCGACCCCCGGTAGTTACGTTCTCTACAACGAGACCGGCAACATCACCTTCACTCTTAGCGACCAGACCCACTATGTTATTACATATCTGTTCGTCCTTAAGAGCGATATAAATGTATTCGCCAAAGATGACAATGGCGATGAAAAGGGCAATGAAATCGTTAAGATCGACAACAGGGCCGAGCTCACCGGCGTAAGCCACGCGAGCACGAGCGGAAAGTGGTACTTCTCGGCCTACGAGATCAACTCCGGCACTTCGAGCACGAGGGGCAGACTTAACATCTTAAAGGTCAAGAAGGGCAAGACCGGCACGCCAGAGCCCGTCGAAGGCGCAGAGTTTATCCTTTATTCTTGGAACCCGGCCGGTAACGTCACCACGCGCGAGGCTATTAAAGCCGCGCAGACTAAGCGCCTCTGCGAGGGCGGTACAGAAACGAAATTTGACAACCATCAAGGCGGCACAGCGACTATCAACTACGAGCTGGTTCCTACCGCGATATTCACAACCGACAGCAACGGTTTAACCACCGTCGACTGGGCGTTCTGGACAAAGGCTAACTCCGGAGATACATACGACTTCGTCTATGCGCTTGTTGAAAACAACGCGCCCGACGGCTTGAAGCTCCTCGATAAACCGCTGTACTTCAAGTTTGAAGCCGATAACGACGGCGACGGCTTCCTCGAGCTTGTTCTTCTCGATGGCCCGACCGGCGTTGTTGTCAACGGCAAGGACGTTCTCGGCGAGAATCTTACCATCTACGACGAAGAAGACGCGACCGTCAAGGTTAAAGTCTCGAAGGATTGGGAAGGCGACAACGCTCCCACGAACGTCGAGGTAGACTTCGAGCTTATGCAGGACGACAAGGTTATCAAAACCTTGACCCTTCCTAACGACAAGGGCGAGTGGAGCGGCGCGTTCACCAACCTGCCCAGATACAAAGACGCAGAACAACACGAATATACATACACCGTAAGCGAAGCCGGCGTTTACAATGTTGTAGACGGCAACCGCACCACCCCCAACACCGAGTGGAAGCTTACGAGCAATTTAGCGCTCGGCGATCGCAAAGAAGTCGGCGATAACATCGAATACACCGTCACCGCGACCAACACGAAGACCGACAACACCGAGATCACCGTCAACAAAGTATGGAAAAACGCTGCGGGCAAACCCATTGAGTGGCCCGCGGGCTTGACCGTTGAATTTAAGCTTGTTAAGCATGTTGACGGCGCTACGAGCTACGTAGGCGATCCTGTAACTCTCGAAAAGGGCGAAGGAAAGGAATCCTATACCTTTACAGACCTTCCCAAAAAAGACGGCAACAATGAAATTACCTACTCCGTTGAGGAAACCGCTGTTAAATTCAATGGCACGGACGTCACGGATAAGTGGACTTCGGCCGATGGCAATTCCGATAACGGCTACACCATCACCAACTCGCCGAAGGAGACCGTAACTCTCACCGTTCAAAAGGCTTGGAAGTATAGCAAGGGCGGAACTTCGACCGACGTCACCAAAGATATTAAGGAAGAAATCCATCTTAATCTCGTAAAGAAGGTTAAAAACGCCGAGGGCGAAGACGAAAACGAAATAGTCGAAGGCGGCATAACTCTGCCGACAGCAGAAGGCGAGTGGACTTACACCACCGGCAAGCTGCCGAAATACAACTACGACGGTTCGCCGATTGTGTATAAGTTTGAAGAAGTCAGCGTTCCCGCCGGCTGGACTGTAAGCTACGGCCACACGGACAATACCAACGAGTATACCGTCACCAACACCAAGGAAGTAACCGATATTACGGTCACCAAGAAATGGACTTCCGATGTTAGGACGGTCACTTGGCCGGAGGGCTTGGAAGTTAAGGTTGAGCTCTATAAGAACAATTCACCTACCGGCAAGTTTGTAACGCTCAACAAAGACAATCCGACCGGCAAGTTTGAGAACCTTCCCGTTAAAGAAGGCGGCGAGGACGTCTCCTACACCGTTAAGGAAATCGCGATAACCGACACCGTTAAGGGAACCGCGATAACCGGCTGGCACGGCACCGTGACCGGCGACGCCGAGAACGGGTTCGAGGTCACCAACGACGAGGATATCACCAAGATAACCGTCGTTAAGCACTGGATGAACAACAACGGCGAAGACGCGACCGTGAATCTCCCCGACTCAATCACAGTAACTCTTTACAAGGTCGAGGGCGAGGGGCAAAACGTCACCAAGACCGAAGCCGGTTCGTATGGTCTCACTGCGGCCGATAACTGGACTCATACGTTCACCAACCTCAAGAAGTATGACAACAACGGCGACGAGATCGAATACAAAGTCGAAGAGTCCGATGTAGAAGGTTGGACTCAAGACGGCGAGCCCGAATACAACGAGACCACCAAGACCTTTGAGCTTACGAACAAGCGCGACGAATCCGAAAAGATCAAGTTTAGGGTCGTAAAGGTATGGAAGAACGCCGACGACACAGATGCTGCGGATCACCCCGCCAGTCTGACAGTAAAAGTCAATATAGGCGGAAAGCCGTATACTCATGTAGTCGACGGAAAAACGATCGATTATATCACTCTTAATGAAGATAACCATTGGTCTTACGAATCAGAAGAATTCTATAAGTACGATGATGACGGCAAGGAGAAGACCATCAACGCCACAGAGACTCTTGTAGACGCCACTGAGAGCGCTTGGGAAAAGAGTGCGCCTTTTGTCTCAACCGCTAAGGCCACGATGACGGAGAATGGCGAAAACAAAGAAATCGAGATTAAAGTTCTTACCTTCACCAACACCAAGGCGAAGACCAGCGTTTCGGTCAAAAAGGTTTGGGAAGATAAAGACGGCAACACCATCGACTGCACCAAGCTCTCCGACAAAGAAAAGGCAAAGCTTTCGGCGACCGTAACCCTTTACAAAGACGGCGAAAATACCGGTAAGTCCGTTACTCTTAACGAAGGCAACGGCTGGTCCGACTCGTTTGAGAATCTCGACAAGTACACCTACGTCAACGGAACCCAGGAAGAAATCGAATACACCGTTAGAGAAGATGTGATGTCCGGCTGGAATCTCGAAAGCAATGTTGAGAACACGAGCGGCGACGGCTACGTCATCACCAACAAGGAAACCGACAAAAAGGAAATAGTCGTCAATAAGCAATGGCTCGATTATGTCGGCAAAGAAACCGACCCGCCTAAGGGCGTAACGGTCACCGTAACCCTTACGGACGAAAACGGCAACAACTACGGTTCTGTGGTCCTTAACGCCGCGAACGGATGGCGGAATAAGTTCGAGAACCTCGAGGAGAAAGACGAGAACGGAAACTCGATTACCTACAAGGTCGTCGAGGCCGGCGTGTCCGGCGTTTCCGCGGCCGATTGGGAAAGCACAGTCGAAGGCGACGCCACGACCGGCTTCACAATCAAAAACACGAGCACGAAGCACTTGACCGACCTTGCCGTCAAGAAGGTATTCAAAGAGATCGGCGGAAACGTTGCGACCGTTGACCTTCCCGATGAGATCGTAGTAACGCTTCTTGCAAACGGCAATCCCACCAACGAGAAGCTTACGCTTAAGAAATCGGACGGCTACGAGGGCACGTTTAAGGATCTTGAAATCTACGGCGCCGATAACAATGTCATCGACTACACCGTAAGCGAAACTCCGTTCGGCGGCTGGACTGCAACCTATGACAAGACCGGCTACACCGTAACGGTTACCAACACAAGAACCGTAAAGAACATTCCCGTCGATAAGGTTTGGCACGAGTTTGACGACACCGAAGCGGCCGAGAATCTTCCCGATTCGATTGAGGTAACTCTTTACAAGAACGGAAAACCCACTGAAAACAAGCAGACTCTTACCGGCAAGAATAATTGGCACGCAGACTTCACCGACCTGCCCACTCACGACGCGAACGGCAACGAAATCACCTACACCGTTGTTGAAAGCAAAATAAACGGTTGGGACGCTGCATACGCCACCGGCAGCGACGGTACAGTCACCATCACCAACACCAGACAGGTTGTCAAACTCGAAGTTCAAAAGGTTTGGAACGGCAACGCCGAGATTCCCGGCTCGATCACCGTAACCCTCACCAAGAACGGCGAGAAGACCGACAGGACCGCGACTCTTAACGCGGCCGGCAACTGGACCGCGACCTTCGACAAGCTCGACAAGTATGATAAAGACGGCAAGCCGATCACCTACTCGGTAGTAGAGGATAAGGTCGAAGGCTGGAAGTCCACGGTCGGCGAAGTGACGACTTCTACGGACGGTGCGACCTACTTGGTCACCGTCACCAACGACGAGGACGTCACCGAGAGAACCGTCGTTAAGCACTGGAAGAACAACACCGGCGCCGCCGACACGATTGAAAATCTCCCCGAGTCGATTCACGTTGCGCTCTATAAGAAGGGCGAGGCCGAACCGACCGATGAGGCAGATCTTACTGCCGCCGAGGGTTGGACTCATACCTTCACTAACCTTAAGAAGTATGACGACAACGGCGACGAGATAAAATACGAGATCGAAGAAGTTCTCGAAGATGAAGACGCCAATAAGTGGACTAAATCTACTGCAGAATCCGGTTATGATGAGACCGACAAGACGTTGTACGTCCTTACCAACAGGCGCAACGCGCCCGACAAGACTTCGATAGAGGTCAAGAAGGTTTGGAAGCACGCCGACGGCGAGGAAATCACCGGCGAGGACATCGCCAAAGAATTTGAAGGCGAGATAACCGTTAAACTTACAGTCAACGGCGCGGCCGATACCGAGGGCAGAACCGTAACCCTTAACTCTGCAAACGGCTGGACCGGCAGCTTTACCGACCTCGACGTCACCGACGACGACGGCAACAACTACACTTACGGCGTTGTCGAAGACCCGGTCGAGCACTGGAGCTCCGCAGTCGGAGAGCTTACTGCTTCGGCAGACGGCAAGAGCTACACCGTAACGATCACCAACACTAAGGAATCGACCGAGCTTACGGTCAACAAGACTTGGCTCGACATCGACGGCGAAGAGCTCACCGACGACGAAAAGGCCAACCTTTCGGCGACCGTAACCCTCACCAAGAACGGCGAGGAGACCGGCAAGACCGCGATTCTTAACGCGGCCGGCGAATGGAAAGCGACCTTCGACAAGCTTGACAAGTATGATAAAGACGGCAACTTGATTACCTACTCGGTAGTCGAGACTGAGCTTGCGGGTTGGACCGCCGCAAACACCGTCGAAGCGGACGGCAGCGTTACCGTCACCAACAGCAGAAACAAGATCGACATTCCGGTCGAAAAGGTCTGGCTCGACGAAAACAGAGAAGCGATTACCGACACCTCGACGCTTCCCGAAATCACCGTATATCTTAAGCAAGCGGTAACCACCGTAAACGGCAGATATTCGATGGAGGTCAAGAACACCGTCGGCGAGGTTAAGCTTAGCGCGGCCAACGACTGGAACTACACCTTCGTCGGTCTCCCGACCCATGACCTTAGCGGCAAGGAATACGTTTACAGCGTTGAAGAAGAGCCGGTTGAGGGCTACACTTACGAGACCTCGGGCAGCGCAGAAGGCTTCACCGTTACCAACGTCAAGAACACGCCCGACACCGGCAGCTTGAGAATAGTCAAGGCTGTTATGGGCGGCGGGCTGATCGCAGCGAATAAAGAATACATCTTCACCGTAAGCGGGCCGAACGGCTATACCGCAGAGGTTAGGATCACCGGCTCGGGAAGCGCGGCGCTTACCGACCTCGAGCCCGGCGAATACACTGTCACCGAGCAGGCGGCCGGAATCGTAGGATTCAGATGGACCGTCACGGGCGGCGGCAGCGTTACGGTCGCCGCGAACAGCGAAGCGGAAGTCGACTTCGTCAACACTTATGAGGAGACCCGCGACATCACCGTTATCAAAGAGTGGTATGTCGACGGAGCCCGCGCGCAAGCGCCCACCGGCGCGCAGATAGTCGTAAGACTTTACGCCGACGGTATCCCGACCGGCGCAAGCGCGGTACTCAGCCAGTTCACCAACTGGAGCGGCGCGTTCAACAACTTGAACGTATACGCGGCAGACGGCCATAGGATAGTCTACACCGTGTCCGAGGTATCTTACAGCGGGTGGACTTCGACGGTATCGGGTTCGGACGAGACAGGTTTCGTAATCCGCAACTTCTCGGAGACTCCTCCGCCGCCGGATAATCCTCCGCCGCCGGATAACCCGCCCCCGCCGGACAATCCGCCTCCGCCGGACAATCCGCCTCCGCCGGATAATCCTCCGCCGCCGGATAACCCGCCCCCGCCGGATAATCCTCCTCCGCCGGACATTCCTTACGAGGATATTCCCGACTCGGAGATTCCGCTTATAAACATCACCGATAACGACGTTCCTCTTATCGACATTCCCGATCTCGGGGTTCCGCTTAGGGCACTTCCGAGGACCGGCGACGACAGCCATTCGATCGCCTGGATGACGACAATGATCGTCTCGGCGCTCGGCATAGCGATTCTTTCGACCGCTCTCGCTATTGACAGCAGAAGAAGGAAGCGCGAGGAAGACGCCGAATAAGCCCCTAATTAAACAAAAGGAGTTATAATTCAGTGCATAAAAACGCAGTTTTTGTATTGATTCTGATTATAGCGTCCGCTCTCTTGATGTCCGCCTGCGCACAGGCGGACATCAAGGTGAATAAGGAGGACGGAACCGGCGAGACTACTCCCGCCGCGGCGACCGAAGACCTTCCCGCGGCGACCGTTCCGGAAGAAGAAAGCGCAGCGCCTTCTTCTTCGGATCAGCCGAGCGAGACTCTTCCGGAATCGCCCGCGACCGAGCCCTCGACCGAGCCAACCACCGAATCGGAGACCGAGCCGCCGGTTACAACCGTTACCACCACCACGGAAGAGACCACGACCGAGGCGCCGGCTACCACCACCGTCACCACCACGAAAGAGACCACAACCGAGCTGACCGAGACCGAGCCGCCCAAGACCGAGAAGAAAACCGAGCCGCCGGAGGAAGTCACCGAAGAGACCACCGAAAAGGTCGTCGCTCCGCCCGCCGCGCCGGACTATGAGCCGGTCAGCGCGCCGGGGATCAACGAATACAGAACCTCGGAGGCGGTTATCGACTACTCGAACACCGACGACGGATACATTATGGTTATGTTCTCGGCGTCGACCTCTAACCGCCTAAAGGCTTTGGTAAACGGCCCTTCAACCCAGTATCAATACGACATTCAGCCCGGCGTTTGGGCCGCCCTGCCGCTTACGGACGGCAACGGTACCTATACCGTCGGCATCTACGAAAACGTCAAAGGCTCTTCATACGCGCAGGTCATCGCGACCGACATCTCCGCCTCGATAAGCGACGAATTTGCGCCGTTCCTGCGCTCTAACCAGTATGTTGACTTTGAGTCCGCGCCGAACACGATCGAAAAGGCTTCGGAACTTTGCGGCGGGCTTAGCGACCCGCTCGACAAGGTCAAGGCGATATACGACTACGTCGTCGAAAATGTCGCATACGACTATGACAAGGCCGCGACAGTCCAGTCCGGGTATCTCCCGGTGCTCGACTCTATCCTTAAAAAGGGCAAGGGCATCTGCTTCGACTATGCGGGGCTTATGACCGGAATGTTGCGAAGCCAAGGGATACCCTGTAAGCTCGTCATCGGATACGTCGACACCGACTATCACGCCTGGATAAGCGTATGGACGGAGGACGACGGCTGGATCGAAAGCGCGATCTACTTTAACGGCGAGACTTGGCAGAGAATGGACCCGACCTTCGCCTCTACCGGCAACCGAAGCGACGAAGCGATGGACATTATCAACAACAGCAGCTATCTCGAAAAATATATTTATTGACAACCTTGCGGGAGAATCATGCGATTCTCCTGCAATGGCGGTATAAGGGGGATTTGTTTAAAATGGCGGACAGGATACTGTCTAACAACGAAATCAGCGCCTTTTGTCTGGGACTGTCCCTTTTGATCCATTCCGGAGTAGGAGTGGGGGACGGTCTCGCTCTTTTAGCCGAAGAGGAGCCCGAGGGGGATCACAAAAAGCTTCTGACCGAGCTGGCGGACAGCGCCGACAACGGCGTTTCTCTCGCCGAGGCCGTCAGGGCGAGCAAAAGATTCCCGGACTATGTTTGCGGGCTTTTGGACGTAGGCGAAAAATCCGGCCGCACCGAAGAGGCGCTAAGCGCCCTCGCGCGGTATTACGAGGACAGGGCGAGGCTCGACCACCAGGTCAAAGCCGCGCTTTTATACCCCTCTATTCTTTTGATAATAATGCTCGCGGTAATCGCGGTGCTTTTGATAAAAGTTCTCCCCGTCTTCAACGACGTATACTCCTATCTCGGCGCAAGCCTTACCGGCATCGCGGGCGGGCTTTTGGCGTTCGGGCGGGCGCTGGATAAGGCCATGCCGTTTTTGTGCGTTATCCTCGGGCTCGTCGTGGTATTTTTGGTTTTGTTCTCGGCGGTCCCCGCTTTCAGAGAGAAGATGACCGCCGCCTGGCGCAAAAAGATGGGCGACAGGGGAGTTTCGCGGAAAATCAACACCGCCTGCTTCGCACAGTCGCTTTCGATGGGGCTTTCGAGCGGACTCCCGATAGAAGAAGCCCTTTCGCTCGCGGGGTCGCTTTTGGACGGCGTTCCGGCCGCAAAGCAAAGATGCGACGACTGCAAAAAGCGTATCGAAAGCGGCGAATCGCTTTCGGCCGCGATGAAAGCCTCGGGCGCGCTGCCGAGCGCGGAATGCAGGATATTAGAGCTTGGGCTTAAAAGCGGAACCGGCGACTCGGCGATGGAGCAGATCGCAAGGCGTCTTTCGGAGGAAAGCGACATCGCGCTCGAAGAATCGGTCGCAAGGGTAGAGCCCGCGCTCGTTATGGTGACTTCGGTGCTCGTCGGAATAATTCTTTTGGCGGTAATGCTTCCGCTGATGAATATAATGACCGCGATAGGGTGATATAAATGGGAAAATCTACCGGAAATCGGCTCTTCGGCTTTATTAAAGGGGTATTTCTTCCGCTCGTCGCGCTGGCGGTTTTGCTCTGCTTTTTCACCGGGCTTTCTAACATTCAAAACGGCAGCGGCGACGAAGGCAAGAAGCAGCTCGAAGAGTCGATAAGAAGAACCGCCGCGGCCTGCTACGCCTCTGAGGGGGTTTATCCGCCGACGGTCGAATATATGAAAGAAAACTACGGACTTCAGATTGACGAAAGCCGCTACTACGTCGATTATAGGGCGTTCGCTTCAAATCTTATGCCGGATTTCACCGTGATTGAGAGGGCTAAGGACGATGCGCGGTAAAACACAGAATCACAGCATAGACAGCCTTATCGCCTTGGTTTTGTTCGGCGTTTTCGCGGCATGTATCCTTATGGTTTTGCTGACCGGGGCCGAGGCGTATCGTCGGCTTACCGAGCGCGACCGCGACGGATTCGGCGAGAGGACATGTTTGCAATACGTCGCGACCAAAATTCGCCAGGCCGAATCGGGCGATGGGATATACATAGAAGACCTCGGCGGGGTCGAGGCGCTCTGCATACCCGAAAATATCGGCGAAAGGGTCTTCGTGACGAGGATTTACTGCTACGACGGCTGGCTTAGAGAGATATTTACCTCTGCAAGCGCGGTCTGCGAGCCGAGCGACGGCGAAAAGATAATTAAGATCGCCGGGCTTGATTTTGATCTTGAAGACGGGCTTTTAACCGTCGCCCAAGAAAGAGAAGGCGGCGAAGACAGCCTTGAGCTTACTCTTTCTTTAAGAGGAGAGGGGGCGCCCGCATGAGAAGCAAAACCCCTTTGGCGCTTATGGAACAGGCGATAATGGTTTTGGTGTTTGCCCTTGCTGCGGTTTTGTGCCTAAGGGTGTTCGTGTGGTCAGACCGCACCTCGGAGCTTGCCGAAGCCAAGGATATGGCGGCGCTTAGGGCGCAGAGCGCGGCGGAGATTATTAAAAACGAGGGCAGATCCGGCAAAAGCGAGGCAGAGGTGATTAAAGCCGCCGCGGGGCTTTTGGGCGGAAGCTTCAGCGACTCGACCGGCAGCCTTACGGTCGGATATTCCGGCGACTGGAAGCCTTATAAAGACGGCGAAAAGGCGGAATATATCCTAACCGTTTCGCCGAAGGATTCGGGCGAAGAAAAGCTCGGGGCGGTTCATATCGACGTTAGAGAGAGTTCGAGCGGAGAGCTTTTGATCGAGCTTGAAGCCGCTTGGCAGAAGGGGGAGAGCTGATATGGCCGAAGAAAAGCGCAAATTTTCCCCTCCGGCGGTGGGCGGAAGCTCGCTTTTGGTAATCTTCGCGGTTCTTTGTCTGACCGTTTTCGCGATGCTCTCACTCTCTACCGTTTTGGCCGACGAGCGGCTTAGAAGCGCTTCGGCCGAGGCGATTGAGAATTATTACGCCGCCGACTTCGAGGCCGAGCGGGTTCTTTCGGAAATAAGAAGCGGCGAGCGGCCGGAGGGCGTTGAATTTAAAGACGAAAATATTGTAAGCTATACCTGCCCGATTTCGGACACGCAGGTTTTGGCGGTTGAGATAGAGCTTACGCAGGAAGGCTATCGCATAACCCGCTGGCAGGCGGTATATACCGCAGACTGGACGCCCGACAATAAGATAAACGTTTGGTCGGGCAAAGAAAGCTGAGGACGGAAACATATGGAAATACTTGATTATCTTCGCATAGCGGTTGGAAGCGAAGCTTCGGACCTTTTCATCGTCGCGGGCGGCGCGGTAAGCTGTAAGATAAAAGGCCAGATCGAAGCGGTCGGCGACGAAAAAATCTTCCCGCAAGAGAGCGAAAGGCTTATAACCGGCCTTTATACCGCGGCGGGGCGGGATATGAGCCACTATTTGAGCACCGGCGACGACGACTACTCCTTCGCGGTTAAAGATTTGGCGAGATTCAGAGTTAACGCCTATCGCCAGCGCGGCTCGATGGCTGCGGTAGTAAGAGTCGTAGCGTTCAATATTCCGGACTATAAAGAGATGAACATTCCCGAGCAGGTCATCGAGCTTGCCGGGGTGGACCACGGAATGATACTCGTCACCGGAACTGCGGGCAGCGGAAAATCTACCACGCAGGCATGCATAATCGACCGCATCAACCGGACCCGCAGCTGCCACATCATAACCCTTGAAGACCCGATAGAATATCTTCATCGCAACCAAAAGAGCATAATCAGCCAGCGCGAAATAGCTATCGACACCGAAAACTATCTTACCGCCCTAAGGGCATGTTTAAGACAGGCGCCGGACGTTATCCTTTTGGGCGAGATGAGAGACCACGAAACCATAAGAACCGCGATGACCGCCGCAGAGACGGGGCACCTTATCATCGCGACCCTTCATACAAGCGGCGCGGTAAATACGATAGACCGCATTATCGACTCTTTCCCGCCGACCCAGCAGGCGCAGATAAGGATTCAGCTTAGCTCGGTATTAAATACCGTTGTTTCGCAGCAGCTTATCCCCTCGAAAGACGGCGGAATGGTCCCGGCGTATGAGATCATGCATATGAACAGCGCGATAAAAAGCCTTATTCGCGACAGCAAGAGCCACCAGATCGACAACGCGATAACCGCCGGCGGGGCCGAGGGAATGATCACTATGGATCAGTCGATCTTGAATCTTTACAAGGCCGGACATATCGACTCTAACATAGCGCTAAGCTATTCCGTCAACCCCGAGCAGCTTAAGCGCAGAATGATATAAGGAGCGCCTAAAAAATGAAAAACTCTGGCAAAAAAAGCATAAAAAGGCCGCTTATGATAGCGGCGCTGGTGGTTTTTTGCGTTGTTTTCGCCGTTTCCGGCGGGGTGACCGTTTATCAGTCGATAAGATACGCCCGCGACGACGAAGCCTTTGACGGGATAAAATCCAACCTGCCGAGGGCGGATTATTCCTACATCGCCGACGTTGCCGAGGGAGCGGGAGGAACAGTCGCCGAAGAAGACGGCGAAGAAGCCGAGCCGGAAAAGCAGCCGATCGTAAGAATGAGCACAAACGGCCGCTACGACGAGCTTTACGCCCAAAACCCGGATATGTACGGCTGGATAACGATTGAAGACACGAGGATAGACTATCCGGTTATGTATACCCCCGAGGATCCGGAGTATTATCTTCACCGCTCGTTCGAGAAAAAATATTCTATAAGCGGCGTTCCGTTTATCGACGGCGACTGCGACGCGGGCTGTTATAACTACATAATCTACGGCCACCATATGGACCACGGCTCGATGTTTTCGGCGCTGTTGGATTATAAAGACGAGGAATTTTGCAAAGAGCACAGCAGGATAATCTTCGACACCATCGAAGAGCACGGCGAATACGAGGTTATCGCGGCGTTTTCCTCTAAAGTATATAAAAAGGCCGAGGACGGCGTTTTTATCTGGTATAACTACACCGACCTTAGCGACGAAGAGGATTTTAACGAATACATCGCCGGGATAAATTCGTTAAAGCTTTACGACACAGGCGTTTCGGCCGAATACGGCGACGAGCTTATAACCCTCTCGACCTGCGGCAAAAACAGCAGCGTAAGATTCGTTGTAGTCGCGAAACGGGTGGTTTAAAATAACGGCAAAATTCAGCGCCCCGATGCTTTCGAGGCGCTTATTTTTTTAATTTTTTTCGGTTTATCCCACCGTTATGTTCATATCCGAGCAGCCGATGAAGGTAGTGTTATTGTCGAGCTGAGAGACAAAGTCTTCGGTAGGAAGGGCCAGATCTTTAAGCGCGGAGTCGTTATAGAACATATACGAGGCGGCCTCGAGGCTTGAGGAGTCGAAGCTTCCGAGGTCTAAGCTCTCGATTAAAGGGCACTCTGCGAACATATAAGACATGTCCTTGACCTTAGAGGTCTTGAAGCCGGAGACGTCGATTTCGGGCAGATTTTCACACTTGCGGAACATATTCGACATGTCGGTGACGTTAGAAGTGTCGAACCCCGAGAGGTCGAGAGAGGTCAGCCCCGAGCAGTCGTAGAACAAGCAGGAGAGGTTGGTGACCTTAGAAGTGTCGAACCCTGATATCGCAAGCTCGGTAAGTTTGCGACATTCGTAGAACATCCCTTGAATGTCTGTCGCGCTTGAAGTGTCGAACCCCGAAACGTCGAGCGAAGTAAGCGACGAGCACCCGCGGAAGAGGTGGGAGAGGTCGGTCGCCGAAGAGGTGTTAAACCCGCCGACTTCGAGCGCGGGAAGGTTTTTGCAGTTATAGAACATAAGCGACATAAGCTGCGCGCTCGAGGTGTCGAATCCCGAAACGTCGAGGGCGGTAAGCCCCTCGCAGCCGTAGAACATCGCCTGCATATCGGTTACTTTAGAAGTGTCGAAGCTTGAAACGTCGAGCTCTTTAAGCGAAGAACAGTCGGCGAACATGCTGTGCGAATTGGTCAGAGAAGAGGTGTTAAGCCCGCTTGTGTTGAGGGATTCGAGCGCGCCGCAGCCGAAGAACATATAAGACATATCCTCGACCTTAGAGGTGTCGTAGCCCGAGATATCGAGCGAGGCAAGCTCGTAGCAGTTGTTGAACATCGAGCGCATTGTTTTGACGTCAGAGGTTTTAAAGCCCGAGGCCGCGATCTCTTTAAGTCTGCGGCAGTCGTAGAACATATACGAGAGGTCGACCGCCGAGGAAGTGTCGAACCCGGAGACGTCGAGGACTTCGAGTCGGTAACATTTTCCGAACATCGCCCTCATTCCGCGGACCGAAGAAGTGTCGAACCCCGAGACGTCGAGCCGGCTTATGACCGCGCAGCCCGCGAACATAAAGGACATATCCTTGACCTTAGAGGTATCGAACCCCGAGACGTCGAGCTTTTGAAGGCTGGTGCAGTAGTTGAACATATATGACATATCGGTCACGTTCGAGGTGTCGAAATCCGGGCCGAAGTTGACTTCGGAAAGTGCGTCGCAATTTAAGAACAGGCCGCGCATACTGCTCGCGCGGGAGGTGTCGAACCCGCTAAAGTCGACTTCTTCGAGATTCGAGAAGTTTGCGAACAGGCAGCTTATATCCATCGCGGAGACCTTGCCCTTTGCGGCGACCGTAAGCTCTCCGTCGTCGAGCCAGGCCAAAACGCTTTTGCTGCCGTCTTCCGAAACATCGGCGGCGTCGTCCGGCGCCCCGCGCAGACTGTCTTTAAAAGTGACCTTCGAGGCGGTATTAAATGCGGCGAGAGGAGACCCGGCTTCTTCGTCATAGTTTTTAAGAGGATTTTCCGGCAGGGGGAGCTGCGCTTCGGGCGCGGCTTGCTCGCCCGAATCTTCGGCGTAGCTTTCGCTTTCCGAATCGAAGTTGGCGGAATCATTGTCCGCCGGGGCGGAAGAGTCTTGATCTTCACCGCTTTCGTCGGCGGCAGTCGCGGGCGCTTCGCCGATATCTTCGGAAACGGTTTCGTCCGAAGAGACGGAAGGGTCGGAATCTTTGCTGATCTCGGCCTGACAGCCCGAAAGAGCCGCCAAGGCGAGCATTACAAGAGCGACAAGAAGCGCTGCCGATTTATTGAACTTTTTCATCTCTCGTTCCTCTTTTCGTTATTTTTCGCCGAGAGCCGCCTTAAATTCACGGTTTCGTGGCACTAAAGCATACTCCGAAGGCGAAAAGCCTTCGGAATATCTTCTAATACCATTATAACATATTGATAAGAAAAATGCAATATTTTTTAAGATTTGAGTTAAAATATATAAATATTGCACTAAATTTTTGCCCCGATTAAAGTCATTTTGCCGATGCCCGGGAGAGCTGAAATATATCCAAAATTTCTTTGAGATTTTTGACGGTGTAATCCTGCCCGAAGCTGCGCTCTTCATCGCTGCGGTTTATAAGAACCGATTTACAGCCGAACCTTCGCGCGGCCTCCGGGTCTTTCTTCTCGTCGCCGATAAAAATAATCTCGCTCGGCGAAAGGCGGTATTTTTCCGCGATAATCTCAAGTCCGCGGGGGTTGGGCTTTCTGAATCCGCAGCTTATCGAGCTTACATAGATGTCGAACAGAGGCAGAAGCTCTTTAAAATAGCTTTTGTGAAGCTCGTCCGGCATTCCGGCGACGACGTTGGTATATGTTCCGACTATGATATTTCTGCGCCGAAGCTCTTTTAAAACCTCAACGCTCTCGGGGTATATCAGCGACTTAAGCCTAAGCTCGCCGAAAAAGGCGCAGATGATTTTTTGAAGGGGGATATCGGTATTCCAGCCCTTTGTGACGTCGCCGAAGATTTTTTCGGGGGTATAGTCGACCTCGCGGTAGTTTATCCCCGGGTTGTAGCTTTTTAAAATCTCGAGCGAGTGGGCAAGCTCGCCCCCGGAAAGCCCGAGGCCGAGGCTTTCATTAAGGCCGTGAAACGCCTTTTCGTAGTAGTCGAACCAGACATAGGGCATACCGACGTATTCCATAAGCGTTCCGCCAAGGTCGAATACAGCAGCTTTCATATTTTCCTCCGATTTTTAAAGATACAGGGCGATATCGACAAGCGGTCTTTATATCAAGCGAGGGCGGTGAACACCCACGCGGCGATCAAAACCGCGCAGCCCGCGAAGAGCGCGCCCTTTTTGTGACCCTTCCATTCGCCGGTCTTAAGCCCCCAGCCGACCGACACGATAAGCGCAAGGGCGTTGAAGAGTATCCACCCGGCCGTCGACCCGAGAGAGCCGAGGGCCTCGCTTGAAAGGCCGTAGAGCAGCAGGGCGGCGTACCAGACTATCGCCACGCCGAACAAGACCCCGCAGCGCTTTAGCGCGCCATTTTCGGTCAAGGTCTTCCACTCTTTTTTCGCGGACATTTCGGCCGCGCACCACAAAGCGCCCGCCAAACACCCGCCGATGAGTACCGGCGCCCATCTTACGGCAGAAACCGCCGCCGAGCCCGCGCCGTTTAAGAGCATATCGGCGCCGAAGTCTTCGGTTCGGGTGAACCCGACGTTCATCATTCCCGAGCCGAGGCCGGAAAGCACCGAAAGGATTATCCCGAGGGCCGAGCCCTTCGCCCCGCCGTCGCGCTTGACACCCGCCGCCGTCACCAAAACAACGCCGAGCAGAGTGAGTATCAAGCCCATCGCGAAGAAGAACAGCGACCCGCCGGACGGGACGGTTTTGTTAATAATCATCGGCGCGACCGAGCCGACTATCGTTGAAATCCCCATCGAAACGCCGTAGACGAGCGACATGCCGATCATTGTTATGCCCTTTGAAAAGCCTATTGCGGACAGCCCCCAGACCGCACCGCACAAAATCGGCGCGAGCCAATAGCCGGGGCCGCGTTCGGCGATCATAGAAAAAACGCCGACCCCGCCCGATACCGCCGCGAACCCGCCAGAGATGACTATACAGCAAAGGCAGTAGACCCCCCAGAAAGCCGCCCACGAAAACGGCGGGTATTTTTTATATCCCAGCCCGAACGACCCCTGGCAGAGCCCCGCGAGCAGAAGCAGCAAAAATCCGTAAACCATAAAACCCCTCCGAGCGTTTTTTCAATTATATAACGCGGAGGGGCGGAGTGTCAAGGGAGGGGGTTGGCACGCCGGCGAGTTTATACTTAAAACGAGATGTAATCCCGCCCATAGGCCGCGAGCCCTTGTCTAAAGGTACTCGGCTTCGCCGAGTACTATTTTTAGACGCCCACCCCCTGCCCCCTCCCGCGGGGAGGGGGTTCAACCCGCCTGCGGTCGTGCGAAAAGGGATCGCGCGAAGCGCGATACTATTTTTAGTCACCCCGCCCCCGCCAAAATTTGAGCAAACTTTAAGTTTCCTGCCGCCCCCGCCCCTCGAGGGGCGGGGGCGCGAGCGAAGCGAGAGGGGTGGGGTGTTCAAGGCACAAAAGCGACCTTAACACAGCGACGGACTTGGTATGTGCGCCGAATGGCGCATGGCCGCGCCGTTTCCCTCTGTAACGGTCGGGAACAAAAGTCCTTCTACGAAGGCGCGGCTACCGTCAGCGTTTCAAGGGGAGAGTCCAGAGAGGGGGAAATCGCAATCCACCTCTCTGGCGGGCTCTTTTCGCTTCACTTTTCTGCCCGAACAGAAAAGTGAAGGAGCCCCGCCCCTCGAGGGGCGGGGGCGCGAGCGAAGCGAGGGGGTGGGGTGATTTCAAATAGTATGAGCGTAGCGAATACCTTTTAACAGCGGGAGGCTGCGGGCGGGGCCTTTGATTTAATTAACACCATGTTTGATAGAAAATCCCCCTCCCCGCGGGAGGGGGGCAGGGGGTGGGCGTCTAAAAATAGTACTCGGCGCAGCCGAGTTCTTTTAATCGGGGCAGCGGCGGGCGGGATTTTTCCGTTCTTAACTCTGTTCGACCGCTCAAAACATCATTCGCGCAGCTGAATCCCCCTCCCCGCGGGAGGGGCAGGGGGTGGGCGTCTAAAAATAGTACTCGGCGCAGCCGAGTTCCTTTAGAAAAGGGTCGGCGGGCGGAAAATATCTCCTTTTAAGCTTTGTCGGTAGGAAAAGTGGCGACAAAAACATCATTCGCGCAGCGAATACCTTTTAGTAGCGGGCAGCGGCGCGGGCTCACATTCTGTTTCAAGCAGAGCCGGTGAATGTGCTATATAACATCCCCATGTTCCCCAATCTTTCCCCTCACCCCTCTTTCTTCTCAAATCTCGCGGCCGACGCCGCGTACAGCGCCGCATAGATCGCGGCCGATGCTGCGAGCAGGGCGGAGCCGCACAAAACCGCGCTCTTCGCGCCGATATCCGTCAGCGGGATATGCGCTGTATGAGTGACTTTCGGCATGAGCTGTATCGGCAGAAAAACTATCGCAATTATCGCGAGAAAATAGACCCAACCCCGCGTCTTTTGGTCTGCGATTATGTAATAGATCGCTATCAGCAGGCTGAGCGCCGCGCCGATGAAGAAATCGAGCGCGACAAACATAAATATCTCCGCCGCCGAAAGCGTTACCTCTTCTTTGACGAACAGCGCGTTTATCGCCATCGCAGCCGCGAAGACCGCCGCAGTTGAAAGATTTATAACCGCCGACTCGACGAACCGCGCCGAAACCTGCGCCCTGCGCGCCACGCCCGAGGCGTCAAGATATCTTTCCCAGCCGCAGTTTTCGCTGTTCTGCGCGCGAGAAAATATCGCGAAATTAAATATCATGAACGGATAGAAGGTCACGAACGGCGGGCCGCCAAAGCAGGCGAAACCCGCAGAAATCAGCACAAAAACGGTGTAAAATGCTATCAAAAATTTCGAGCAGTAGATATCGCCTAAAATCACGGCTTTCATTTTCAGAACTCCCTTGTTTTATAGAGGACCGTCGAAAGCGCCCACGAGGCCGCGAAGACCGCCGCGCTTACGGCGACTGTAATCAGCAGTATGTTCGCGGGGATATTTATATTCGGCGCCCCTTTCACGTTCCAGGAGGTAAATACGCCGAGCCCCACGCCCGCCATAGCGCAGGCAAACATATACGCGATCCTGCCCTTATCAAACCCGAACTTAAAAACGAACGGAATACAGACAGAGGTCAGCGCCAATTCAAGCGGGAAACAGCCGAGTGTGGACAAAAAGCTGCTAAGATCCGGCCGCTCGTCGCCGAGCATGGGGTTTATCATCGCGATTAACGCCGAAACCGCAAGAACGACCGCCGAAAACGCGCTTAAAATCAAAGTCAGAATATATTTTTCGGCGACGACCTGCGTCCTTGTGATCGGCAGGGCGTCGGCATAAGTGTTCCACTTTGCGCGCTCGTCTATCGCAAGAAGAGTCATCGGCAGTATCATCATCAGATATGCCGCAGGCAGGAAGACGAACGGCCGAGCGCCGCCGAACGCGATTATCCCGCCCAAAACCACGGTCACGACAAAATCCAGCCAGCCGGTCCTCAACGACACATAAAAATCTTTAATCAGTAAGCCCTTCATAATTACCCCTCTTTCCTCGCCATAAAGATAAACAGCTGCTCGATGTCGACCGTTCCGACCTCGACGCCCGCCGGCACCGCGCTTTTGTGGACGATGGCCTCGACCCCGTAGGGCGAAACTTTTTTGCCGATCACCGCGCTCTCCGGGACCTTCGAGACGACCTCGCCCGCGCCGCGGATTATTCGGTATTCCTCCTTAAGGCGGTCTTTTTCTTCGCAGAGCATAAGCCTACCCTTGTGAATAAACGCGACGTAGTCGCAGAGCTTTTCAAGGTCGCTTACGATGTGTGAAGAAATCAGTATCGAGTGGCTTTCGTCGCGGGTGAAGTCGTTGAACATATCGACGACCTCGTCGCGGACCACCGGGTCGAGCCCGCTGGTGGGTTCGTCCAAAAGCAAAAGTTTAGGGTGATGAGACATCGCGATAGCTATGCCGAGCTTCATTTTCATACCGCGCGAGAGCTCGGAATATTTCTTCTTTTCGGGGACGGACAGCTTTTCGAGATACTGCGCGTATGCCTCGGAATCCCAGTTTTTAAAGATGTTCGCCATTATCTTTCCGACCTGTTTTGCGGTCAAAACCGTGGGTAAACCTATCTCGTCGGGGACTACCCCGATGTCCTCTTTTAAAAGCTTTTCCGATTCGCGGTTGTCGCGGCCCATGATTTTGATCTCGCCGCCGTCGCGCTTGATCATATTGAGAATAAGCTTAAGCGTGGTGGATTTTCCGGCGCCGTTTTCGCCGATAAGCCCCATTATACAGCCCGAGGGCAGGGTCAGCGAGAGATTTTCGAGGGAAAAATCCTTGTAGTTTTTAGTGAGATTTTTTATTTCGATCGCGTTGTCCATTTTTTATTCCTCCTTAAGATTTTCGAGCATCTCGACGAGGTCATCGGAAGAAAGACCGGCGCTCTTCGAGAGTTTGAGGATCTCTTCCATATGCTCCTCGATTCTGCGAAGGTTTTCCTCGCGAATGAGCTCGAGATTTTTCGGCGCGACAAAACAGCCCTTCGCCGCGACGGTGTAGATATACCCCTCGCGCTCAAGCTCGTCATAGGCGCGCTTTGTGGTGATGACGCTGATTCGCAAATCCTTCGCGAGGGCGCGGATAGAGGGCAGAGCGTCGTCCTCTTTAAGCTCTCCGCTTATAATCGCGGCTTTTATCTGCGAGTAGATCTGGTCGTATATCGGCGAGCCGCTTTTGTTGTCGATAAAAATGTTCACCGAAAAGCTCCTTTCTGCCAGCTGCGCAAACTGTATATTTACAGTATATACAGTTGATACAGGTTTGTCAATAGGTTTTTGAAAAATTTTTTTCTTGACAGGTTTGAGATATTATGGTATCTTTAAATAAGGATTGGAGGAGACACTCATCACAAAAAACGAAATCCGCGTCAATAAAAGGGGGTCGGAACCCATCGAAAAAAACATTTCCGTTATCGACGAAACAGGCAAAAAATATGAAGCGACCTACCCGAAGAGGGCGAAAGGTCTTGTTAAAAAAGGCAGGGCACGCTTCGTAGACGAAAATACGGTTTGCCTTGCGTGTCCGCCGAATATTTTGGAGGATACAAAAATGTCTGATAACAATATCAAAACCCAAGTCGACGAAACCGCCGAGCCGAACGAGGCCGCCGCGGAAGCGGTCGAGAAGATTGAAGAAATCGAAAAAATCGACGAAACGACCGGCAAGAAGAGCAGTTCGGAGCCCGAACTCACCGTCGGCTACATTCTTTCGCAGATTGAGAAGATTCAGCAGGACAACGAGCACATTTTTAAGGCTTTGACCGACCTTGAAAACCTCGTCATTAACGACGGCGTAGGCGACATCGCCAACCAGGCAAAGTGCGAGGCCGTTCGCGACGTAGCGGTGCACCGCGAGGCCACGAATCAGAAGCTCATCGCGTTTTACGAGAAGCTTTATGACGACATAAAGCCGGAACCTGTCGATTTCAATCATTTTTCATTGGAGCAGATCGTCAGCGCAATAGAGCGGTGCGACGCGGGAGTTATGAGCGACGAGACCTCAAAAGCGCTGAAATCGGTACTGCTTGACAGGCTCAGGGCAACGGATACAAATGACAGTTACAAGCTCAAGTTTGAATCGTTAGCCGACTTGGTTACCGCGCATAACGAGCCGAACATAAGCGATCTGCGCAGCCTCGCGCAGTCGCTCCGTAAAGGGTGATTCCACCGCTTAAAACAACCCCCGAGGGCAGCCTCGGGGGCGTTTTGTTGACAAAATTCGACAGCGGTGGTATAATGCAAAATGCAGAGAGCCGGGGCGTCAAGATAAGCGCAAAAGCTTGCTCGTCGCAGCTTCGCGCCCATACAGGATCGGGCGCTCGTGCTCCGAGAGCTTTTGTCGCGTATCTGCCTCCGAGAGGAGGTGATTTTATGGCGCAGTTGATTTTATACATCATACTTGCATATATTCTCTTAGAGATTTTAAAAACCATAAAAAAGTAACCGCCGGCGCTGACCAAAGCTAAGCGGTTACTTTTATGTAATTAATTAGACTGGTAGAGCCGTTCGGCTCTCTGCAGTTTTATTATAGCATAACTTCCCTGCCTTGTCAAGTCTCGGCGGGGTTTATTTATCGCCGGATTGACATTTTTCGCGCCTTGTGATATAATATCTTCCGCAGAGAGCCGGGGCGGCTCGTCCTCCTATATGAAAAGGGGGGATGTTTTGTGGAAGAATACTTATTTTACTGCTTGCTTCTTATTCTTATAATCGAGCTTTTAAATAGATTTCACAAAAAGAAATAACCGCCCAGCTCTCCCAAAAGCAGCGGTTATTCTTTAATACGCGAAATTTGGCGAGCCGTTCGGCTCTCTGCAATTATGATAACACATAATTCCCGATTTGTCAAGTATAAAATGAAATAACCGCCCGCTCCTCTAAAAGTGGCGATTATTTCTAATCAAAGCAATTAAGGCGAGCCGCTTGGCCCGCCTTTTATTATATCGCATGTCGGGCGGGGCGTCAACCCTTGCAACTATTCTTCCCCTATTTCCTTCGTTCTCTCGATTCTTCTCTCGATGCGCTTGAGTTCGGAGATGAGCAGGCGCTTGATGTACGCCGGAGGCTCGGTTTTGCCGCTCTCCCAGCTTTTAAGGGTGCGCAGCGGGATCCCGAGCATCTTTGAAAGCTCGCTTTGGCTAAGGTTGCAGCGCTCGCGCCAGTATACGAAGTCGTTGTCGATATTTTCGGGCGCGCCGGCGGGCTTAAAGCCTTCTAAAAGTTTGTCTGCGATCTGTTCGGCGGCGTTTTCGGTTCTGACGAGCGCGGCCGACATTTTTGCGAGCTTTTCATCATCGGAAAGAAGCTCGCAGCAGCGCTTTGCGATGTTATCTTCGCCCTCGGCGGTCTCGGCGGCGCCGACCGAGCAGAAAAATTCGAGGTTATACTGCTCGCAGCCCGAAACCGCGTTGTCTAAAAGCATCGGCAGACCTTTGACCGAGGCTTCGGCCGTCGAGAGGCCGCCCGGCTTGGTTATAAACAGGTCGGCGGAGTCCATAAGCGTCGAAATGTCTTTTACAAAGCCCAAAACGCGGACGTTCTTCGAGTCGGCGAATTTCGATATCATTCGCTTATAGACCGCCTCGTTGGTACCGCAAACCACCGTTAAAACGCCGCTTTCGGGCAGATTCCTCGAAATTTTTTCGGCGAGCTTGGGGATCGGCCCGCAGCCCATCGAGCCGAACATCATAACCGCGTGGCGGCAGTCTTCGGCAAGGCCGAGCTCTTTCTTGGCCGCCGACTTCTCCTTTCGCGCGTAGAAGTCTGCGCGGACCGGGATACCGTCGGAGACGAAAATCTTTTCGCGGGGGATTCCTATCGCCTCGAATTCGGGAACGAGGGTTTCGGTCGGGATAAAATAGAGGTCTAAGTCGCTCTCGTCGCACATCGGCGAACAGGTGTAATCGGTCGCGATGAAGCAGGTGCGAAGCTTCGCCTCGGGGTATTGCCGCAAAAGGTCGGTGACCATCAAGCCCGAGATGACGTGGGGGCAGATCACGATCTCGTATCCGCCGCTCGATATAAATTCGTAAAGGGCGTCTACGCCGAGTCCGAGAAGCTGGTGGACCGGCGAACGGCGGTCGAAGAGCTCGGGGTGGCGTTCGATAAAGCTGTAGCCCGAACCCGAGGCCTTCGGGAAATATCTGTACAGTCTGACGTGCCATTCGCAGATGGTCTTCGAGGCCCATTCCGAGACGAACCCGAGGGCGTCGGCGACCGTGCAGCTTATATTTTTCGCCTCGAGAGCGCTCGCTATCGCGCCCGAGACCGAATTGTGCCCCTGCCCGGTATTGCAGGATAAAATCAAAGCTTTCATAAAATCACTTCCTCTCTTTAATTATACCCGCTCGGCGGCAAAAGTCAACCGGAAGACAAAGAAGACAGAGGGCAGAAATCAGATTGTCAGAAGTTAGAAGATAGAAGATAGGATAAACGCGGGCGGAGCGGGCAATTATGCGGGTTTATTCGCGCAAAAGCGGGCTTTCGGGCAAAATCGGAAATTTTTTTTAAAAAACACTTGCGTTTTGAAACGGCTTGTGATATAATACACAAAGCGCTTAAAAAAGCGCATCTGGGTGTAGCTCAGCTTGGTAGAGCGCTACCTTGGGGTGGTAGAGGCCGTGGGTTCAAGTCCCGTCACTCAGACCAATAAAAAGAGGGCACGATAGCGCCCTCTTTTTATTGGTTTATGCGATGGGCGCGAAACTGCGCCGCAATCAGCGCTTTGTCGGGCGAAGGCGGAAGTCTGCGAAGCAGACCCGAGACGAAGTCGAGGCGACTTCGCAGAGGCGTCAAGCGAAGCGTTAAAACTTGCTTTTCGGACTTCGCGGGCATAAACGCTCGCCCGCTCGTCCTCAAAGAGTTTTAATCGCGCCGCTGCGCGCAATCGTCTTTGCCGCTTGCGCCGAGATCAACGACTTTGCAGGCTGTTAAACTTGGACTCCGTTTTTCCGGCGACGCCTTGTCCCGTCACTCAAGACGTTTTTTGCTATGGGCGCGAAACCGCGTCAAAGCGCCAACTTATATACGTCCTATTTTTTTCCAAAGGAGGCTTTCACTATGTCGTCGCTCATCAAATTCAACCCGCTCGCCGGGCTCGTCCTCGTCAAGGGGCGTGCGGACGGCGTCGAGGGGCTGTTCGCGTTCGACATCGGCGCTATGCAGACGACCCTCAACAAAAAGTATTTTTCGGGGTTCGAGGGGAAGAGCGCCGAGGTCGCGGTGTTCGATAAGGGCATGTCCGACCGGTCGGCGGCCGAAATTGTTCTCGGCAAATTCGAGGTCGGGGACATCTCCGCAAGCGATTTCCCGGCGATTTTGGTCGATATGTCATACGTCGAGAACGCGCTGCGGGCGGTCGACCCCGATATCTGCTTCTACGGCTCCGTCGGGCTTGATTTCTTCGGAAAGAAGCCGATTTTGCTCGACTATGGGCGGTGCGAAATGACCGTCGACCCGGACGTCGACCTTCGAACCGCGGAAAGAATCCCGCTGAACTTAGGGGCGTTTTCGATTATTTCGGTCGGACTCGACGACGGCGCGCACAAATTCGTCCTCGACACCGGCGCGAACACCTGTATTTTGTCGGCGGAATTGTCCGGAAAAATAGCGGCTTCGCCGCTGGAGGGCTCGCCCGGGGTCTATGTTCTGCCGAAAATAACGGTCGGCGCGCGCAGCTTTTGCAACATCAACGCCGCCTTCGCCGACATCTCCCAAATCCGCGCCAAAGCCGAAGTCGACGGCGTTATCGGCGGACAGATACTTTCCGCGCAGCCGTCTCTCATAGACTTCTCCGCCGGCGCGCTATACCTGTTCTAAGCATAATCATATTAACAAACACCGACGGAACCCGCCGGTGTTTTTATTTTCCGAGGATGGCCTTGTGATGCCCGACGTCTAAAAGCAGGATGATTATGCCGCCGTCATATTTCCATAATATCCGTATATCCATATTTACGCTCATTTCAAAGACGTTTTCCAAACCTTGAACCTTTTTTGTGCGCAGCGAAGGGTAAAACGGATTTTCGGCCAATATTTTCAGCTTTTGCGCAACGGCCTTTTGCTCGACGGAAGAAAGCGATTTCAAGCTTTTTTCAAAGGCTCTCGTATATTTCAGCTTATACATCTATCCCCATATCCGCAAACAAATCCTCTACGCTGTCGAATACTTTTTGCGATTCGGTATCGGTTTCCGACTCCTTGATTATTTTTGCAATTTTCAAAATTTTGTCTTTTGGATATACGACCACCGGGCATAGGAATATTCCGCCGTCTTTTTCGATGACCTCGAATTTGTCGCCCTCCGAAATGCCGAGGCTTCTTATTATTTCGGCGGGTATCGTGATTTGCGACCGCCCTCTGAGCTCTGCCAACAAAACAATCACTCCTTTTCGATACGATTTCGGAATTTCTGAAATTCTTACAATTCTATTATACGCATTATTCCGAAAAAAGTCAAGTCTTTCGGCGCTCTCGCCTTATCTCCTCCATCACCGTATCCGCTCCGTTTTTATAGTCCTCAACCGTTTGATACACGATTATATCCGGCATAAGCGCGTCGTAGGGACTCAAAACCCGCTTTTCGCGCCTCATATGCTTTGACGTTTTTGAAAATTATGCGCTTTTGCAAACCGCGGGCAAAAGTCAACTTCCCCGAATATAAGCGCTCCGCGCGGGAAAAATAGTCTTAAAATGCGAAAGGAGCGGTTTTATGAAGCTTTCAAAGACCCAATACGCCGAGATGGCCGCTGAAGCCTCGGCGCCTTCAAAGTCGTGGTTCAACATTCCCAAGGCGTTTTTGATCGGCGGGCTGATATGCCTTATCGGGCAGGGGATACTCGAGCTCTTCGGCGCGGTCGGGCTTGAAAAGGACAGCGCTGCGGCCTTTACCTCGATAACCCTTGTTATGTGCTCGGCGATTTTAACGGCGGTGGGGCTTTACCCGAAGGTCGCGAAGCACGGAGGCGCGGGAACGCTTGTGCCGATAACGGGCTTTGCGAACGCCGTGGTCTCGCCCGCGATTGAATTCAGGACGGAGGGCTGGATCTTGGGCGTGGGCTCAAAGGTTTTCGCGATAGCGGGGCCGGTGATCCTCTACGGCACCGCCGCGAGCATAGTCTACGGACTGATCTATTGGGCGGTTAGGACTATTATGGGATAAAACCCGCACGGGGTTTTCCGCCAGAAAAATTCGGGCAGCGAGTGATCGCTGCCCTTTTCGGATTATCGTACCTTAGATTCTGAATTCGGTATCATTCAAAATTGAACACAACGCCTTGGATCGTAACGCTCTCTAATTCGTTGACGTCGATGAGCGAGGTGAATCTGCCGTAGCCGCCTCCGCCGCTGCTGATGATTATAGAATCATTATAGGAATGATTCTTCAAATTGGTCGTATAGCTCGTGCCGTCCTTCATGTTGAGGTTGACCTCGCCGAACACGTCGAGATATTTATCTTCTTCGTCGTCGCCCCAGCCGTTCCACATATCGCCGTCGTCTTTGGTGAGGACAAGGGCGCTCGGCGAAGCTTCGAGAGTATAAACCACGCCGTCATGCTCGACAGGCTCGGAATAGCGCGAGGGGATTACCTTGTAGTCGTCGGCGCTGAGGGTGAGGGTGAGCTCGCCGTCATAAATCGGCTTGATAACCTTGTCGATTCCGTCGAGAACGATATAGCCGATGTCTTTGAGGGTGAAGGTGAGGTCGCCCTCGAACGGTCTGTCGGTTGAGGTTGCAGAGCAGTTGACGACCGCGGTTAAAATATCGTTCTCAATCGAGACTACCTCTCCGCCGCCGATGCCGCAGGGAAGGCCGATCTCTTGATTCGCGGTCTCTTCATTGTCGATGTCTACCCATTCGATCAGATAGCCTTGCTCGGGCTTGAGGGCGTCCTCGGGCATTTCATCGGGGAAGCCCATTCCCGCGACGTTTATCTCAACGGTGGCGTCGACGCTGTATTTTGTCGCGACAACGCTGGTGAACCTTGCCTCGCCGGGCTTAAGCGGTTCGGGATCGTCCTCTTCGGCCGCGGTGGTGACAAGCTCGGTGCCCTCGGCGACTATATCCACCTTTTTAAGGTCTTCCGGGACTCGCAAAGCCTCTTCGTCCTGCTTGTAAATGTCGCCTATCTTCGCAAGGTTGCTCACGCTCGCGGCGATAGTCGCTCCGCCGACGGCGATCACAAGCGCCGCCGCAAGGGCGATAGCGACTATCTTCTTTTTGCTCATAATGATTCTCCTCTCAAGACCTACTTCCGAGCGCTCGGGCGTAAGGGCCTCTTCGATGAAGCGGTCGCCGATTTTTCCGAACTCTTCCGCCGCTTTTTTTCCGTTCATAAATTACACTCCTTTTCGGTCAGATAACGTTTAAGTTTTCTTCTTGTTCTTAAAAGCGAAGACTTTACCTTGCTCCCGCTTAAATTCAATTCTTCGGATATTTCCGCGATCGTCTCGCAGAAAAAGTATCTTTTTACGAAGATTTTTCGCTGTTCGGGCGCAAGAGTAGAAAGAAAGGCGTCGAATAGGGCCGAAAGGTCCACCCTGTCGAGCGCGTCGCGCGCCGCGCCGTCGGGCAGAAATTCCTCAAATTCATAAAGCGAGACTTCAAGGCCGCCGTTTCGCTTTTTCGCGAGGTTATAGTCGAGCCTTGTAAGCGAAAGATTCCGAACGATCCTGCAAAGATACGCCTTTAGGCTTTCGGGCTTTTCGGGCGGAACGGCTTTCCACAGCGCCATCAGAGCGTCCGAAAAACATTCTTCGGCGTCGCAGTCCGAGCCGACTATTCTTTTAGAAATGCCGAGGCAGAGCTTTCGGTATTTTTTGTCGGTTTCGGCTATCGCCCTTTCGTCTCTCTCGAAAAAAAGGGTTATGATGCTTTCGTCCTCCATGCTTCCACTCCTTTTTGCCTTTCATAAATTAAGTAGGTTTGCGCGCCGATAAGGTTGCGCAGACCGGAAAATTTTTTCGCAATATTATACTGCAATTGCACCAAAAACCGCGCCGAAAACCCGCAAGGTTTGACATATTCGGAGAATGTAAAAAAACCTATTGAAAACTTCGGCGCAAAAGAGTAAACTGTTATACGCCGTATATCGGCTTAAAATCAAGGGGAAGTATAAATTTCCCGCTTTTATCGCTTCATTTATAACAGAAGAAGGTTGATTTTTTGAGCGCTCTTTCCTCTCGCCGCGCGGGCCATACCATGGATATGACCTCGGGGCCGATTTTTTCAAACATCATAAGATTCACGATACCTTTGATACTTACCGGCACGCTTCAGCTTTTATATAACGCGGCCGACATTATCGTGGTCGGCAAATTCGGAAGCGACACTTCTTTGGCCGCCGTAAGCTCTACCGGGGCCCTTATAAACCTTATAGTAAACGTTTTTATGGGGCTTTCCATCGGGTCGAGCGTTTTGGTCTCTCAATACTTCGGCGCCGGAAAGATGAAAGAGGTCGGCGACGCGGTCCACACCTCCGTCGCGATAGCCCTTTTAAGCGGCGTTATAGTCGGCGTCTTCGGGTTTTTCGCCTCGCGGCAGCTTCTTGAATGGATGGATTCGCCGGACGACGTTATCGGGCTTTCGGCGCTTTACGTCAAGATTTTCTTCATCGGAACCCCCTTCAATATGCTCTATAACTTCGGCGCGGCGATACTTCGCGCAGTCGGCGACACCAAGCGCCCGCTATATTTTCTGATGTTCTCGGGGATAATAAACGTCGTTTTAAACCTCGTATTCGTAATCGGCTTCGGGCTCGACGTTGCGGGAGTAGCCCTTGCGACCATTATCTCGCAGGCGGTGTCGGCGGTTTTGGTCATGATCTGCCTTATAAAAACCGACGGCCCGATAAGATTCCGCTTTAAAAAGCTTAAAATTCACTGGGATAAGCTTAAAATAATAATCGGGGTCGGGCTTCCGGCCGGGATACAGGGCTCGGTCTTCTCGATCTCAAACGTAATCATTCAAAGCTCGATAAACGCCTTCGGTTCGGCGGTTATGGGCGGAAACGGCGCCGCCGCGAGCATAGAAGGGTTTATCTATACCGCGATGAACTCGGTCTATCAGGCCGCGATAACCTTTACCGGCCAGAACTTCGGCGCGAACAACTTTAAGCGTATCAAAACCGTAGCGTTCGAGTGTATAGGCATAGTCTTCTGCGTGGGCTTCGGAATGGGAGTTTTGGCGAAGATATTCTCTTCGCAGCTTTTGGGGATATATACCGACAACCCGCAGGAGGTAGCCTTCGGAATAGTAAGAATGAACGTCATCTGCCTTACATACTTCACCTGCGGGCTTATGGACGTTATGGTTGGTATGCTTCGCGGAATAGGCCGCTCGCTTATTCCGACGATAGACTCTATCCTTTGCGTGTGCGGATTCAGAATTTTGTGGATATACACATATTTCGCAAGCTTTAAGGCCACCGGCGCGAGCACCGAGGACTGCCTGATGGTCCTGTATATTTCCTACCCGATCTCTTGGGTGATCGCCGCGCTGATACATTCGCTCTGCTTCGTCGTCTTCTTTAAAATCGCGAAAAAGCGCGCCGCGAAGACTTCGACCGAGCCGGCAGCCGCAACCGAATAAACAAAAAAATCAAACCCGCCCCGAAGATTCGAGGCGGGTGTTTTTTATTCTACCGCGAAGAGCATTCGCCCGTAGGTCGGGTAGGGCCAATATTTCTCTCCTACAAGCGTTTCGATCTCATCGGCGACCGCCCTAAGCCCGCCCATCGCGGGGATAATAACGTCGCGGCAATAGTTCGCGGCCTGCTGGTTGTTTTCTTTAAGCTCGGCCGCAAGGCTTTCAAGCTCCTGCATCTTTTTATACATATCGGTCGAAAGCGAGGTCAGCCGCTTTATCATATCTACCTCGAAGCCGCACTCTACGTCGGCGATGCTTCTTGCGCCGGAGACTACTTCCGACATCTTTCTGACGTAAGTCGATACCGCCGGCAAAATGTCTTTCTTCGCCATTTCTATCATCGTAAGCGCTTCGATTCTTATTATTTTGCAGTAGCTTTCAAGGTATATCTGATACCGCGACTCGAGCTCGGCCTTTGAAAAAACATTCTGCCGCGCGAAAAGGGCGACGTTCTCCGGGTCGAGAAGGTGGGGCAGGGCGTCGGGGGTGGTTTTAAGATTGTGCAGCCCCCTGCGCTGCGCTTCTTCTATCCATTCGGCGCTGTAACCGTCGCCGTTGAAGAGTATCCTGCGGTTTTCGGCTATGGTCTTTCTTATAAGCTCGTCGAGGGCTTCGTTGAAGTTTTCGGCGCCGCTAAGCTCTTCATAGAACCTGTCGAGCTCGTCGGCCAAAATCGTGTTCAACATCGTCGTCGGGAAAGCGATAGATTGGCTCGAGCCCGGGCTTCTGAATTCGAACTTGTTGCCGGTAAAGGCAAACGGCGAGGTTCGGTTGCGGTCGGTGGTGTCGCGGGGGAAGTGGGGCAAAACGTCTACCCCGATCTCGATATCCGACCTCTTCGCGCCCTTATATTCGCTGCCCTCAACGATAGAGTCGATTATAGCGGTAAGCTCGTCTCCCAAAAACATAGAGATTATCGCGGGCGGGGCCTCGTTCGCGCCGAGTCGGTGGTCGTTTCCGGCCGAGGCGACGGAGATCCTCAAAAGATCTTGATATTCGTTCACGCCCTTGATCACGGCGCAGAGCAGAAGCAAAAACTGCGCGTTTTCGCGGGGGGTCTTGCCGGGCTCGAATAGGTTCTGCCCCTCGACCGTCGAGATAGACCAGTTGTCGTGCTTGCCCGAGCCGTTTATCCCCTCGAAGGGCTTTTCATGCAAAAGCGCCTTAAAGCCGTGCCGGTGGGCGACCTTTCTTAAAAGCTCCATAGTGAGCTGGTTGTGGTCGGAGGCGATGTTCGCGGTCGAATATATCGGCGCGAGCTCGTGCTGCGCGGGGGCGACTTCGTTGTGCTCGGTCTTGACGGTCACCCCGAGCTTCCACAGTTCTTCGTCAAGGTCGCGCATAAACGCCTTGACTTTGAGCTTTATCATTCCGTAGTAGTGGTCGTCAAGCTCCTGCCCCTTGGGCGGTTTTGCGCCGTATAGCGTTCTGCCGGTATAGATAAGGTCTTTTCTGCGGGCATACATATCCCGCGAGATCAAAAAATACTCCTGCTCCGGGCCGCAGGTCGAAATAACCCCCTTCGTCTCGTTCCCGAAGAGCGAAAGTATCCTCTTCGCCGAGCGGTTTAAAGCCTCCATCGAGCGAAGAAGCGGGGTTTTGGTGTCAAGCGCGTCGCCGCCGTATGAGCAAAACGCGGTCGGAATACACAGCGTATTCTCTTTTATAAATGCGTAGGAGGTAGGGTCCCAGGCGGTATAGCCGCGGGCTTCAAAGGTTGCCCTAAGGCCGCCGGAGGGAAAGCTTGAACCGTCGGTCTCGCCTTTGATAAGCTCTTTGCCCTTGAATTCGGTAATCGGTTCGCCGTTTATCGAACCGTTTAAAAAGCTGTCATGCTTTTCGGCGGTGATGCCGGTAAGCGGCTGAAACCAGTGGGTAAAGTGGGTCGCGCCCTTTTCAAGCGCCCATTCCTTCATCGCGGCGGCAACCTTGTTCGCGACGCCCGAATCGAGCGGCCTGCCCGATTGAATCGTTTTTTTCAAAGCCTCGTAGGCGTCGACCGGAAGGCGTTCTTGCATGACCCTGTCGTTAAAAACGGCGGAGCCGAAGGTCTCGTAAATTATGTTCGACATAAGCTGTCTCCTTGAGAATAAAAAGTGATACATTGAGTATATATCACTTTCCCGCCGTTGTCAATCAATAAAAACAGCCCCTTTCTGCGCAAAAAAGGGGCCGCTTTAAGGATATAAAAAACGGAGGTTATTTTATTGCTAAGAAAGCGTTCCATACCGATACGTTGGTGTCGGTGGAATTGCTGATATACGGCTGGAACGTTACGGTATTTTGAAGGGTTAAATCCAGAACGAGCTTGCCGTCTTGATAGAACGGATCGTATTGAATATAAGTTCCCGACGGAAGCTTTAGGCCGACCCTAAGCTTGCTGTAATCCGCTTCGCTTACGTCAAACGCGAATCTGATTTCGTTTCCGGCCGCTACGGTAAAGTAATAATCCGACGTGCTATTATCCAAAAAAGATATAACTTTGCCCGCACGGACGAGGGCGTCGCCGAAGTCCCATTTTTCCGTATACATTAGGGAAGCCGGTTTGTATGCCAAGGAATACACATGCTCTTCGGCCGTATCTTTCAAAGATACGATTTTTCCAACTTTGTCGGCTGTGGTATAATCATACCCCTCGACGTTTTCTGCCGCAGCTACGCCCATAGTGAAAGAACATACGAGCGCGATTGCGATTACGAATGATGCCAACTTTTTCAACATAGTTTTTTACCTCCATTTTCGGTTAAAATTTTTCCAAGCTGATGGATTTTACATGTATACACGGACTATAACAGCGCACATATAATTCACAGTCCGTATCTACCGGGAAAGTATAGGAGTATTCTACAACGCCGTTAACATCGTCGTCGTAGCGGCAAAGGAATAGGTCTTGGGCTATATCGGTCTTGCTGTAATATTTACCGAAGCCGAACTGCATACCTTCTTTGCAAGCGCCCTCGGCCTCAAGATCGGCCTCAAAGCGAAGTTTAACGGTTTCACCTTTTTTAAAGTGCATAACCTCGCCCTCTTCGCCGAGATGAACATATACGCCGTTGAAAATAACGATATTCTCGGCTTCGTCGAGCGGAAGATTTGTGTGCATTCTTTCGTCGGACGTTATTTGTCTGAATCGCGGGTCTATTGTTAAGGGCTTTGAAAAAACGTACTCTACTTCTAAAAGCTTGCCCTCGGGGGTTCTCATAATTTCTATCGAGCCGCTTGAAACCGCAAGCGAAACCGCGAGTATCGCGGCGACGGCTACCGCCGTTAATTTATGCTTTGTCATAACTATACCGCTCCTTTTAGGTTGTGAATATTCAAACACTTCTTTGACGAACGTCTCGTCCGCGTGGCCGAGCGATTCCAGAAAAGGAAATTTTTTATTCATTTTAATTCTCCTTTCAGGTAGCTTTTAAACTTTTTTCTCGCCCTTAAAAGCATCGACTTTACTTTGCTTTCCGAAAATCCCAAGTCGGAGGCGATCTCGGGAACGCTGTCGGTCATATAATACCGCTTCATAAAAACGACGCGCATTTCGGGCTTAAGGCTTTTTAAAAAATCGTTGACGGCTATCGAGAAGTCGACGTTCTCGTATGCGGCGAAATCTTCTCCCCCGGAAAGCGAAGCTTCAAGCTCTTCGAGCGGGACCGCCGACCTTGCCGAGCGCTTTTGGGCAAGGTTATATTCAAGCCGTTTGAAGGACAGATTTCTCACAATCTTGCAGCAATATGCGGCAAGATTTTGCGGGCGCTCGGGCGGGATAGACCCCCAAAGCGCAAGGTAGGCGTCGTTTAAACATTCTTCGGCGTCGGACCGTTCGCCGAGAATTTTAAGCGCGACCTTTAAGAGCAGAGGGCCGTATTTTTCCTGCGCGGAGGTTATCGCAAGCTCGTCACGCGAAAAAAAGAGCTCTATAATTTCTTCGTCGTTCACGGCCTCGCCCCCTCTTTTTTGTCCTTCAATTAAAAAGTACGGTTCCGCCGCCGAATAGTTGCACAAAGGCGAAAAAAAGCCCCTCTTCATAAGAGGGGCCGCAAGATGAAGGATTATTTTAGGGGGAGATAAACATATTCGCTTTGATTAAAAATCGGTTCGGAATTATGGAGCTGTAAAACCAAATCGCCGTAGATAAAGTGGTCGCTGATACAGAAGCCGAGGATAATGCTCTTTTTTTCAGAGGGGGCAAAGCTTACGTTAAGGAACGTGTCGGTTCGGTCGTCGGTGATTTTTTTGTCGGTGTGTTCGCTCATATAGCACACCAGCGAATAGATCGTATATGAGGAATATTCGGGCTGGGTATATATAACGTTGCCGTCTTTGTCGTAAATTTCGTAAGGGGGCTCGGTGATATAATCGCCGTAGCACACCTGCATATCTCCGAAATATTCGAGCTGCTCCTCGTCAGTCAGGTTTTCTATTTCAAGCTCTAAAAACACCCATTTATAAGCCTCGTCCGGAACGTCCATCGGGCCTTTATACAGGCCGTTATCGTCGATAACGTCGCTTACATAAAGATCTCTTTCGGTATAAGCGCCCTCGCCGCTTTCGGGGTCGCCGTAGTCTTCGTCTTCTTCTATCGGCGGCAAGCCGTGCTCTTTCGCATATTCTCTGTAACTGTAAAACTTTTCGCTATAGCTCATTCCGTCGGCGTCGCCGTCCGTATATGCCGCGACCGTGGGAGTATAAGCTATATCCTCCTTGGTTATCCCCTCGGGGAATGTCGGCGAAACGGTGATGTCTTTAAGTGTAAACGCGAAGCCTTGATGCTCTATCCTCTTGCCGATGTAGGTTTCAAGGGTTACCGTCTCGCCGTCGGCGATGCGCTCGTTATAGGATTTTTCCACCACAACGATATCGTCGCCCGCCCCCTCGGCCTTTTCGGTCTGCGCGGGCTCGGCCGTTTCGGCCTTCGGCATAACCGGTATCTCGCCCCTGTGCGATACCGCAACCGCGCCTATTCCTATCGCTATCGCGGCGCAGGCGGCGATCGCGGCGGATTTTAATACGAATGAACTTTTCATAATTGTCTTCCTCCCGCTTCTTTTTTCTTCCGTATATTTCAACACTTCTTCCAAAAATGCCTCGTCGATGTTGCCGAGCTGTTCCGATAAACGGTATTTTTTCATTTTTCTGCTCCTTTCCGTCCGAGGGCTTCTTTAAGTTTTTTTCGCGCGCGCCATAAAATCGAGTTCACCTTGCTTTGAGAGATACCGAGGTCTTTCGCTATTTCGGGGACGGTGTCGGCAAAGAAATATCTTTTTAAAAACACCGCCCGCGCCTCGGGGCTTAGGCTTCGCAAAAAGCCGTCGAGCGCCGCCGATAATTCGGCGTCCGAAAAGGCTTCATAGGCTTTTTCGTCGCATATTGCCGCTTCGAGCTCGTCAAGCGGCAGCTGCGAATTTATGCTTCGCTTCTCTGCAAGGTCGTGCCGAAGGCGTTTAAAGGAAAGGTTCCGCGCCGTTTTAAGGGCGTATGCCCCAAGGCTTCGCGGCAGCGCCGGAGGGATATTCTTCCAAAGACTCAACAGCGTATCGTTAAGGCACTCGTCCGCCGCGCCCTCGCTGCCTGTGATTCTTTTTGAAAGCTTTAATATCGCGGGGCCGTATTTTTCGGAAGTTTGCGCTATCGCCATTTCGTCCCTCTCTAAAAACAGGCCGACGATCTTATCGTCCTCCACCGAATCATCTCCTTTTTGCGTCTTCATCTCTAAGATTCCATTTTACCACCGATTCCTTGCGCCGAAAAGAAAAATTTTTTTGTTTTTTCTTCGCGATTTTTTAAAAGCGATTGACAAATCGGGCGGATTCATTTATTATCAAATCATAAAGCCGTTTTGAAATTTACGTTTTATAAAGGAGCGATTTTATATGGAAATCAAGAAAATTTATAAGATTCATATGGGCAAGGCCGGCTGCGCGGTAGATCTGGGCGACGGCAGCGAGCGCGGCGAATACGTCGACCAAGACTATATTCTTCGCAAGCTCGGAAGACCCCACCGCGGCATAAACCTTATGTATTGCTACTATCCGCTCGACAAGGGCTGGCCCGAGCGCGCCTCGGTGGCCTTTCCGCCGACCGACAAGACCAACGCCTGGGGCTACCCCTACGACGACTATTTCCCCTATCGCGGCGGCCTTTTGGGCGACAAAAACGCCGAAGTATTCGAGCAGATGCGGGATATTCGCCGCCACGGGCAGGATATAATCTTCACCCTGACAGTCGACCCGCATGTTTCCGATGACCACCTTATCGCGATAGCCGAGGATCTTCGGCCGTTCGGGCGGGTTTTAATGAGAATAAACCACGAGGCCACCGGAAGCTGGTTCAGCTTTAACAAGCGCTGCAGCTATAAAGAAGTCGCGGATTTCTTCACCCGATTCGCGAAAATAATCCACGAGCACGCCCCGAACGTAAAGACTATTCTCTGCGCGGGCTGCGTCGAAAAACACACCGAGGGCAAGCTTGAGATGGAAGACCTCTTCCTTGAGGCCGCCAAAGAGACCGACATCTGGTCCCTCGACAAATACTTCACCCTTCACTACGGCTACCCTAACGACATCTGCGAAAAGGGCGGACATTCGTATACATACAACGGCAACGCGCCGGTCTGGGATTCGGCGAAGGCGACCGTTGAGCGCTACCGCGAGATCACCGGGCAGGATAAGCCGCTTGTTATGAGCGAGCTTAACACCGACGGCGACGTCACCGGGCCTTACGACCAGGCGAAGATGGTTCGCGCCTTCTGCGACCGCCTTGCCGAAGAAAAGGCCGACTGGCTTTCGGCATTCACTTTCTACCAGTTCCGCGACCAAGGGCGCCTCGGCCTTGAATGGGAGGACCCGAACAACAAAGAAGTCGGCGTAGAGCTGCCGATTTTAAAGGAATATAAAGAGATCATCAATATGGATTGGTTCAAGCCCGAAATGACCTTGGGCGACGAGATAGCCCTTCCCGCGAAGCTTCGCTGGGGCGGCGCGGAAGACGCCGAGGGGATAGCAATCCCCCTTAAATTAGAGGGCGACCCTGTATTCTGCGAGCTGTTCTTTAAGGGCGACGACAACCTTATGATCGAGATAAACGGAATGTGGTTCTATAAGGCGCCGACGACGAAGTTCGTCGACCTTATGCCGGCGTTCTTCGAAAACCGCCTCGACGGCCCGAAGGAGCTTACGATGAAGATATTCGCGCCCCCGGCGAGCGGCGAAAACGATATCGCGGGGAGCACGGACAACTATTCGACCGTCGCAGAGCTGCCGGATATAAGGATAAGATACGAAGCGGTGCAGCCCTATACTTATTAAAAACGCGGGTCAAAGCTTGGAAAGATTTGCGGGAAAATTGAGGAAAAGAGCAGGCGAAAAGGATCGGAGATATGACCGGGAAAGCGATGAATCGGGGTTTTTGTAAGCATTATATATTCAAATGAAAAAAGGAGTTGTCAAGTATGAAAACGAAGGCTGTTTTAAGAACAATCAGTATACTTATGTTAATAGTAGCTGTAATCTATCTTAGTTATGCACTAACGCATCCTGAATTCGGAGAAGTATTTTATATAGGCAATTTTGCTGTCGGCCCGGCGTTATGGCGGCTCTTTTATATAATATATGCGGTGATAATGGCGGGGTTATTTGCAGTATCGTATATTAAAAAATAATTGTGCAAAAGATGAAGTATTAGAACAATAAATTCCGATTTATCCGTAAGATGAATCTTGATATGAGCGCTTCATAAGCAAAAAAGCAGACGGTTATCCGCCTGCTTTTGATGTTTTATGCGGGGTGACTAAGTCGTGCTCTTTTTCAAAGATGATAATTGCAGAGAAATTTCATACGCCCGCAGCTGCACGCAGTTAAAAGGCAAGTGCTGTGAATAGTGAGATCTTGCCGCTCTTAAATTACATCAGAGCCTATAATTTTTTCTTCCCGCCGACCCTTTGCTTAAAGGAATTCGCTTCGCTCATACTATTTGAACCGCTCCGCCCGAGTTGTGAGACCGCCAAAGGCGGGCTCACAGCGACGCTGACAAACAAAGACCTTTATTTCTTTGTTGCGGGCGTCGCTTGCACCCCACCCCCGCAAAACTTTGCGCGAAAATATGAAAAAACGCAGCCCCCGCCCCTCGAGGGGCGGGGGCGCGAGCGGAGCGAGCGGGGACGCCCGATTATGCGATAGCATAAAAAGGGTGCAGCAAGCGATACGGAGCTTGTGACAAATAGGGGCCCCAAAACGCCCGCGTTTTGGGGAGAAGCCGGAGCGACGGAGCGAGCGAGAGGCGGCATTGAGCGCGTAAGCGTAAAAATGCCGCCGCGAACGATACGTAGTCCGCGACGGCGTGGCGGAGAAAGAGGGAATTGAACTTTAAATTGTACGAAAAATCGGATACAATTAAAGAAAATCAAGTGCCATTAAAGCCTTTATTATAGCGGCTTTATAGACAATTAGAAAAAATTTGAAAAAATCAAAAATAATCGTCGTTGGGGTATTTATTGGGGTCAAAAATGGGGCCAAAAACAAGTACAAATTTTTGGACAGATAAGAAAAAACCGCCGACTTATTACATCAGCGGTCTTTCCTTTTTTTAGGAGATTTTATGAAATGGCTCTCACCTTTAGATGATGTCAATAATAAAGTTGTCGAAGTCGAGCGTAAAGGTCTTTCAATCCGCTCTCTGCCTCTAATCGTTTCCGAGCGTCGCGCAGTTCTTTACAGTCGCCGCTCTTGCAACAAGACTGTTTACAATTCAAACAAAACTGTTTCAACTGTTCTTCAACTTCGGCGTTTTTCCTGCTGATTTCCGATGTCAATTCGCGCCTCTTTTTTTGTTTAAACTCCGCCATTGACATATTATAAATGTAAAGTTCTGCCAACTCTTCGGAGTCAAGCCTTTTCGGCGGTCTGCCGCGTCTTTTACTCATTGTTTCCACCCTCCGCGTCTACCACTGCAAAAAGCTCATCAAGTGTCGAGCTATTCAAGCCGAGCGTTTCAAAACATTCACGTTTATTTTCAAAAAGAGGTCGTTTTGGCAGGGGTCTGGATTCGCTTTGTCCGTATAGGTTGCTATGATATTTTTCGCTGATTCTCGCCGATTTTTTTGTGTCATATTGCACAAAATCCGATAATTCGCGTTCGATAATGTTAAGGCAATCGTCAGCCGCTCCGACACTCATATTTCCTTTAGCTGAATATCGCTTTAAAATGCCGTGTTCCTTTGCAAGCTCATTCAGCGCGTCAACGCAAACAGGGCTTTCAAGGCTCTCAAACGCCGCGTCGAATTCCTCACGCGATAGGGATTTTCGCATTTGCAAAACTTGCAAAATTCTGATTTCCGATTCGCTCGGAGCTTGTAAACGCCGCTTTTTGTTATTCTCGCGCATTAAGGCAATGCAATGGCGCATTGTTTCCTCGCAGTCCTTTTTCGCTGCCGCTAAGTTGTCGTCGCGTTCCTTTCGCAGTCGCTTAACCTCGCTATCATAAAATTGTGAACCGCGTTTATCCGCTAAAAGTTCAAGCTGTTTTTCGTAGGATTCATTAAGTGCCTGTCTTGCGTCTTGGAATTTTTTTGCATTTCGATAAAAAAGTTCTGAATTTGTCAACATTGTTAAATATCTCCTTTTGTTTAATTAGTTATTTGTTTCTCGGATAACGCCTCGTTTTATGAGGTCTTTTCGCCGTGCTTCGACGGCGGCGGGGGCGTTGTATTCAGCTATTGCCTTATCAACTAACTGTTTAACTTCGGCTACGCGTTCGCGGAATTGGCGTTCCTCTTCGGCTTTTGTCTTTGGCGGTGGGTCTTTTAATTCAAGCAAAAAATTTGGTACCACTTCAAACAGGTCGTAAAGATATGTAACGTCAAAGCCCTGATATTTTACATAAATTTCTTGCTGTTCGGGCGTAAGTTGACCGAAAGTCAAACCTTGATTCACCCACTCTTTAACGACTGCAAATTCGTCGGGGTCACTGTTAGGCTTTAGCCGTTTTTCAAGTTTGTTCAATTTGCTTTTAATGCTTAACATATATACTCACCCCCCTCAATCATCGCTTGTCAATGTGCTAATTATGCTCTGGGTGTCTATCGGTTCGGGGTTGACACCGAGGCGGCGCAGATACCCTTTTAACAATTCAAAGTTTCGGGGTACGCCTATAAGGTCGGGAGCGGACAACGCTGTTTCAAGCAGGGATTTTGAAAGGCTGTCCATTTTTTCCCACGATTCTTTAAACTCATTAAACGACGGTGGCGGTTCACCGCATAAGACATCAAGCCTCTTTGATATTGCATTTAACCTAATATTATTCATTGTTCGCCTCTGCCTCATCAAGTCTTTTTTCAAGCTCCGATATACGGCGCATAACGTCGCAGGTTTCTGCATATCTCACACAATGCCGCAGTAAGCTGTCGGCACTTTGCACTTTCAAGCCGAGCGGCGCGTCTGGGTCTATAACAAGGTCGTGGAGAAAACTCACAGCGTCGCCGAGCGCGTTGCAAAGGGTCGTGCTCGCATTTTCGAGCATTTGCCCTCGCGCTTGGGCGTATAGTTCCCGAGTGGCAGGGTCGCGCAATCTGTTGTAAATGGTTCGCGCAGATAAACCGAGCGCCGCCGCCGCTTTTTGCACCGAGCCGTGAATAAGCAGCATTTCAATAATTTTTTCGTCTGTTAAGGTCTTTTTCAAATTCTTTCACCCCCTTTAAATACTGAAATGACGGGAAACATCTTGCCTATACTTATAGTAAACACTTCTTTTGACTTTTTTACAGTTAGTAATAATTTCTTATATTGCTTTTCGATTCGCAGGGTCGGAGTATCAATCGCCGTATAAGCCTCTAAAACGCGATTTGACGGCTTTTTATGGCGTATGTAGAAAAAGTATATGTCACATCGCCCAAAACGTCGTAAACGCTGATTTTGCCGCCTGTCTGCGTGATTTGTAGATACTCATCATCAAGCAGGATTCGCGGCTCTGCCCTGCTCCTACAAGCTGATAACATCGTAGCCATTAGCAGGATAATAATAAGTAATGATAATGTTTTCTTCATTGTACACCTCTTGCTTATTAAGGTTTGCCGTTAGTCCAATTTTGGACAAACGGGGGATAGTCGATAACTTTTGTCCAACTATGGACAGATGTTATCTGTGTGTCTTTACTTTTTGCTGAATTCAGCAAAACGTGAGTATATCCGTGTACGGCGTGAACGCAACGTGAACGAATATTTTTAAAGCCTCGTACACGGCTCAAAGCCTTTAGTATAGCAGTTTTGCACCCTATCTGTGAACGTGTGAACGTGAAAATCCCTATAACTTTCTTTTTATGTATTCATATAAATGTAAAGTTTTATAAAAATAGTCGTACACTCGTTCACAAAACAGGCTCAAAGCCTTTATTTATGCGGTTTTGCGGTGTGAACGAACCTGCCGAAAAAGCTCGTTCACGCCTCGTTCACATCGTTCACGGCTTCACTTTGCCAATGACTGGCGACAAAGACTGGGAGTGGTAGCAGTCGGACACGTTGGACAAGTCCGTTAATGCGCCGCCGCTCTAAAGGAACGCCGAGGACATCAAGTGCCTTTCCAATTTTCTGCGACGAGTACGGTTTTAACACCTCAAAACAAGTCTTAAATTCTGTAACCGTCGTATACGTCCATCGGTATTCTTTTGCACCGAGGGTTGAGTGCAGTATGTCGGCGACTTCGGTCTGCGCCGCTATCGGCTTTTGATAATTCGCGTTACGTTCGGCAAGCCGCTCCCGTTCGTCGGGGGTCAAGCGAAAGCAAGTGTCGCCCTGTTTCTTGATAATGTAACGTCGAGAAAATCTCGCGCGGCGTCGATGTCGAATAAAACCTTTTTATCGTTCACCGTCTGCCGCCCCCTGCGCTTGCCTGTCCAGCCACTTTTTCAGCGCGTCCACTGGTACAACGACGCGGCGTTCCGATAACTTCACCGACGGAAAATCTGCACGCTTGAAAAGCTGGTAGACTTCTGGTTTGCATATCCCCAACGATTCGGCGACCTCGCTTGCATTGTAAACGAGCTTTTCAGCCATTTTCCGCTTTCCTCCTCTCGGACATTTCGTCAATCTTTTTAACGATTTTTTGTTTTTGCTCGTCTGAAAGCTCTTGCCGAAGTGTGCGGCTAAGTGCGGAGTCGCTTGTTCCCAACGCGGTTGCAAGCTCCCACAACTTGAAACCTGCTCGGTCGAGTTTAAAACGAATATCAAGATTATTTTTCATAAAATCGCCTCCTCGGTTAAATATTTTTGTTCTCTTGACAATTAAATTATAATAGAACAAAATGTTGTTGACAAGGATAATTTTTTATGATATAATATTGATTGAAAAGTAACAGATTCAAGGAGGCTTTTAATGGAACTAATAATTAAAAACAACGGCACAACGAGCATTTCGGAGGGCGAAAAGGTTTACAGTCTTGGCAGCACTGGTCTTGCACTTGGTAATCTCATTTCGGTTCTTGAGGAAATGTTTCCGAGTAAAGCAGGATATGGCGACGACTTTGCGGCGGCTCAAGCCGTTTCAATCGTTACAGGAAAACAGAAAAGCAAAAGAATTTGGAATATGTACGAGGACGGCAGTGCATTATATTTCTTTAATTCCGTTGTCGGCGACGAGGATTATATAACCGTCAAATTGCGCGACATTGAGAAATTGAGAATATCACAGCATATAACAAAAACGTATTTGCCGCTTAGTGCTGTTGACCCCTCGGAGGGTTGGAAAGTATCTAATGTTAAATCGGTTCGGGAAGTTGTCTTTTTCCTGCTTTACTTTTACGCCTATAACGATTTAATCCTCATACGCTGTCAGCATTGTGGGCGTTGGTTTACAGGCGACACAAAAAAATTAAAGTATTGTCCGCGACTGTCAACCTTTAGCAAATTTACTCATCTCACCTGCGCGGAGGCTGTCCACGATATTTGGCAGGATTTAAACAAAAGAAAAGTCAGTCAAATAAGAAAAACGCTTGACCGCAAAATGTCGGGAAGTCTTGAATATTATAAAAAAATCAACGAATTTGAAAGACGGCGCGACGATTATGTATATAATTGTAAATCAAAGATGTCAGTGGAAAATTTAAAGGAATATGGCGATTTTTTAAAGGAGGAATTAAACAATGCCAAAACGTGCAAATCGTGAGGGCAGTGTCCGTCAACGCCCCGACGGTCGCTGGGAGGCTCGAATTGTGGTAGGAACTGACCCCGCAACAGGACGACCGAAAAGACGGTCGATTTATGGGAGCAGTCAAGCCGAAGTCAGAAAGCAATTAACAAAATTGACAAAAGCACTTGACGAGGGAACATATACCGAAGTCAACAAGCTCACCGTTTGCCAATGGCTCGACGAGTGGTTATCGACTTTTTGTCATAACTTAAAGCCTTTAACAAAAGCGTCATATTCGGTCATTATAGAAAAGCATTTAAAAACACGCTTGGGCGGCATAAAGCTACAGGATTTAAGGGCGGTTCACATTCAAGGATTATATAACAGCCTGATTGACGAGGGATATTCGCCGAAAACCGTCGCAAATATAAACGGCGTTTTAAGCAAGGCACTTTCGGACGCTTTCAGACAAATGCTAATCCCCTTTAATCCATGCGACCACTGCACTTTGCCGAAAAAGATTAAAAAGGAAATAAAGCCGCTGACCGACAGTGAAATTCCGCTGTTTCTGGACGCGATAGAAAATGACCCCCTCAAAAACGCTTTTGCGGTTGCGCTGTTTGCAGGACTTCGGGAGGGCGAATTGCTGGGTTTAAGCTGGGATAATGTAGACTTTGAAAAACACACCTTGCACATCGCCCAACAGCTACAAAAAGAAAAGAGCCGAAACGCCCGATATTACATACTTCCGACGACTAAAAGCGGCAAAGACCGCACTATAATGCCCCCTGACATTTGTTTTGAGTATCTACACGCCGAAAAAGTTAAACAGCTTGAAAACAGGTTTGCGGCGGGTCAAGCGTGGAGTAATCCCGATAACCTTGTATTTACTGACCCTCTCGGAACTCATCTGACATTTCTAACTTTTTATAAGCACTTCAAACGCGCCGCGACCTCTATCGGCAGACCCGACGCACGACCGCACGACCTGCGGCATACCTGTTGCACATCTGCAATCGCGTCGGGGAGCGACCTTAAAAGCGTTCAAGACTTTATGGGTCACGCAACAGCGTCGTTCACATTATCGACCTACGCCCACGTTTCCGAAAAGATGAAAGAGGATATGGCGGCGCGTATGCAGAACTATTATGACAGCTTGAAAAGACAGGCATAAAAAATCCCCCGCTCGGAGTTATCTCTCGGCGGGGTTTTCCTTATAAAAAAGCGTCTTTTAATTCTGGTAGGGGTAAAATGTGGGGTCAAAACGGTTTTTTGGGTATGAAAAAGGCTCGTAAAACCGCAGTAATACGAGCTTTTTTGCTGGCGGAGAAAGAGGGAATTGAACCCTCGCGCCGGTTACCCGACCTACTCCCTTAGCAGGGGAGCCCCTTCACCTCTTGGGTATTTCTCCGTGTGAATTGATTTCAATATTAAATTTTAACGCGAAGTCCGTAGCCGAAATAGGGAATTGAAGTCGCTTCGCGACCCCTCTTGCGGTGCCCAAAACCGACGGTCGCTCCTGCTCGTCGCTGTCGGTTTTGACCGCTTCGCCGATTTTCGCTCCCTGTTTCCGCCGCAGGCGGCGGTCGCGAAAATCGCCCCCGCCGGTTACCCGACCTACTCCCTTAGCAGGGGAGCCCCTTCACCTCTTGGGTATTTCTCCGTGTGAACATTTTGATTATACGGGAAAATTCCGCGGTTGTCAAGCCCCTTTCGCTACTTTTTCTTTCGCGTTTTTTCTCGCTTAAGCGCCATCGCGCAGTCGAAACGCCGAAGAGACCGCAAATCAGCCCTTATTCTCTATCTTCTAATTTCTGTCTTCTGACAATCCGATTTCTGTCTTCTGCCCGCGGGGGTTGACAAAACCTGCGGGTTGGGTTAAAATGTTCTTGATAAGGGAGTAATTGGCGCGCAAGCGTTACCCTGCCGTCATCGCGGCCGCTGCTTTGCGGCCCGGCATGGTTCTAAACGATGAGACTTATCCGCTTTGGGGCGTATTCTCGGCGGATGGGTCTTTTTTATGCTCGCCGCGCTCCGAAAATTTTCTTTAAAAGAGGGTATATAAAATGATTTGGCTCGATCTTTTGCTCTTCGCGGTCGGGGTTGTTCTGATCGTCAAGGGCGGCGATTTCTTCGTCGACTCCGCTTCCTTCATTGCCGAAATTTCGGGGATACCGAAATTTATAGTCGGCGCGACGATAGTTTCTCTGGCGACCACGATGCCCGAGATGATAGTCTCGGTTATGGCGGCGGCGCAGGGGAAATATTCAATGGCCGTCGGTAACGCCGTCGGCTCGGTCACTGCGAACACCGGCCTTATTCTGTCTATCGGGATTATCTTTATGTCCATCGCCGTCACAAGAAAAAAATATCTCGTAAAAGGGATTTTGCTGGTCGCGGCGGTCACTGCGGTTTGGCTCGGCTGCCTTTCTGGCAAGCTCTCGGTGATCGCGAGCGTGATACTTCTTGCGGTATTCGCGGCTTTCGTATACGAAAACGTCCGCTCGGCAAAAGAGGATATGAGCGGCGCGTCGGAAAAGCCGAAGTTCGAGAAAAAAGACCTCGTTATAAAGATCATTCTCTTCGTAGTCGGCGCGGTTATGCTCGTCATCGGTTCGGATCTTTTGGTCGACCACGGCTCTAATATCGCGACCTTCTTCCACGTCCCCGAGGGGATAATCGCCGTAACTATGGTCGCGATAGGGACTTCTCTGCCCGAGCTCGTCACCACGATAACCGCCATCGTCAAAAAACAGTCTGGCCTTTCGGCCGGAAACATCATCGGCGCGAATATAATCGACCTCACCCTTATTCTTCCGATAAGCTCGCTCGTCTCGCGCGGGCAGCTTACCATCGACCGCCAAGGGCTCGTCTACGATATGCCCGCCTGCCTTATTCTCGTCGTAATCGCGATAATCCCGACCCTTATAACCGAGAAGTTTCAAAAGTGGCAGGGCGCGCTTATGATCGCCGCCTACGCGGTTTATCTGTTCTTGGTGATGAGGTAAAACCGCCGAAAACGGGTCGTAATCAAAAACAAGGGGGATTTTTCGTGGTTAAATATCGCCTTTCCTTCTAAACGATAGAAGGAAAATTCATTCAATCCTTCTATCGCGGCAGCGCATAGGAGGTAACTATGAAAAAATATCAAAAACGCGCCGGCGCCTATTTTATAGGGGCTTTGGTTTCCGTACTCATCAGCACCGCTTTTGCGGTCACGCTTCAATTCTTCAAGGGCGATGTTCTGGACTGCGCCGTCGCCGGGGATACCAGCTCTGCTCTTAGATACGCAATTCTCTTGGGCGCGTTTATTTTGGGCGAGATTCTGTTCTACTTCGCCTACCGGCAGTTCGGCGCGAGATTTGCCGTCGACTGCACGAAATCGCTTAAGAGAGACATCTTCGAGAGCATTTTAAACCGCGGCTATGTCGAATACAAGTCGGCTTTGCGGGGCGAATATATCGCAAAATACGCGAACGAGGCGGATACGATAAAGTCCCGCCGATTCGAGACTCTGCCCCTGTTATGGGAGATTCTTTTCAAAATCGTCTTTGTCGGCGCGGCGCTGTTCGCGCTTGATTGGCGCCTTGCTTTGATCACGATCGGGCTTCTGACCACGCCTCTGTATATTCCCAAGCTGATAGAAAAGCGGCTTCAAAACGCGCAGACCGCGTATTTGAAAGAAGTCGAAGCGAATCTGGCCAAGGTCAACGATTGGTTGAGCGGCTTTGAGATCGTCAAAAATTTTTCGATCTAAAAAAGATCCTCTCAAAATTCGACGAGACCAACGAATCGGCGATGAACAAACTGCTCGGAAATATGACCCTTGAGGCGGTTTCGCAGCTTATAACAACGCTGATTTCCTATCTTTCCTACTTTGTGGTGCTGATTTGCGCGACCCTGCTCGTGCTTAAAGGCGACTTCTCCGCCGGCAATTTCTTCGTCGCGATCGGAATGATCGACCAGCTATCCTATCCCTTGATTTCTCTTGCAGAGATCATTCGCCGGCTCGTGGCGATAAAGCCCTCTTGCCTGGCGATGGAGAAATTCATCGAAGAGGGAAATATCAAAGGCCGGGGAAGGCCGCTTACCGGGCTTGCGCGGGATATTCGGTATCGCGGCGTATCGTTTGCCTATCCTAACGAAAAGCCGGTGCTGAACAATCTCAACTTTTTGGCAAAAAAGGGCGGCCGCTATCTGATCAAAGGCCCCAGCGGCTGCGGAAAGACAACGGCGGTAAATCTGCTGCTTCGCTACTACGACGCAACCGCCGGCTGCGTGGAAGTCGACGGAGCGCCGATCACCGACTATTGCGATACATACGGCTGCATAACGGTCGTTCGGCAGGAAGCCGTGCTGTTCCACGATTCTTTGAGAAACAATCTGACGATGTACCGCGACATTCCCGACGAAAGGCTTGTCGAGACGCTAAAAGCCCTCGGCCTCGGCAAATTTGCCGAAAAAGGCGCTCTCGACGCCGTCGTCGCCGAGAACGGCGCGAACCTTTCGGGCGGGGAAAAGAAGCGCGTTTGCCTTGCAAGGGCCTTGCTGCGGGATACGGACGTATTGATCCTTGACGAGCCGCTGGCAAATTTAGACGAGGCAACCGCGGGGAAAATCGAGGATTTGCTGCTCTCCGTCGAGGGAAAGCTGCTGCTTGTGGTTTCGCATCAATTTACGGAAGAGAAGCTGCCGTCTTTCGACGGCGTTCTCGATCTAAGCAAAGCATAACGGAGAATAATTATAACCCCCGCCGAGGCTTGACAAGGCGGGGGGATATTATTTGTCGGATTGTAGTGCTATCCTAAAATCGTACACGTAGGGGGTAGAAACTGCACAGAAGGTGGTATAATATAAGACATTAAAGAATCATCTTTCGCACAAGCAATCCCAAAAGCAAACAGGAGGTTTAAAATGAAGTACACCAAAGAACAACGATTAGACATCGGACGTAAACTCTATTCCGGTGAACTCACTCGCCGTCAGGCAGCCGAAATCTATGGAATCAGCGAACAGTCGGCACGAGACTATATGAGACTGTACCGCGATTCCGAACAGCTTCCACCGAAACAGGCGGCAAAGCATTCAATCTCTGCGCCGTCCTTTCAGACTCCGCCAGCAGGAATAGAAGAACTTGAATCCATGACAAAAGAGCAACTCATTCAAGAGATTGTAAAAGCTCGAATCACGGAAGCTCGGCTAAAAAAAGGCTACGAGGTGAAGGGGGATGGTACGGTAATTCTGTACGGCAACAAGAATATCAAGTGATCATGGAACTGTCGGGAGATTTCTCGGTAAAGCTGCTCTGTGAAACGACAGGCATACATCGCAGCAGCTTCTATAGTTGGAAAAAGCGACTCTCCAATCCGTCGGACAGGACAAGAGCATTTGTCAGTAATATCATGTTGTTTGAGGAGTATCATCTTAAGTATCCGTCCCACGGATACAGATGGTTGAATGCCAAAATACGGCTTGATACCGGGGTTATTCTATCTGATCCATATGCTTATAAATGCTGCAAAACGGTGGGAATCAAGAGCAAATCAAAGCATTATAAGTACAAGAAACCGGGCGAGCCTTATCGCATATTTCCGAATCTTTTGCTGTCTGAGATGCAGATCGACAAGCCTTTACAATGCATAGTCAGCGATATGACTGCGTTTTACGTGAAGGGCGTCTATTATGAACTCACCCTCTACTCATGTTCAAAAAGCTGCGGTTTGTACTTGTTCATCGTGATTTTCCTTTCTTTTTAGATTTTGCATTTCAGACC